>NZ_JAFREL010000138.1 GCF_017377655.1 Candidatus Enterococcus ferrettii | reverse complement strand
ACTTTTGGGGGTCGGTACATACGCACCAACAGACTTTTTTATTTTTGGGATAGCGCTATACTAAACTCACTTCATTTCCTAATGCACTTGTAACACCTATTTTCCATTGTATTGCTTTGTGATTAGTTTATCGATTGCTAAACCTAAACCTTTTGATCAACTACCTGAGTGATCAAAATATTTTTTCCATAAAGCAAAGCCTGTTTTTTGTGCTTCAAGTATTGCAAGAGGTATTTCGACTCGCTAGTCGTCTTACTATCATACGATTCACATTGTATCTATCTTACTTATCAAGAACCTTTAAAACTGAAAACTTATCTTTTAACCATCCAAAAAAACCGCGCACAACCTCTTCGTTTTTAAAACAAATGGTTATTGCACAGTTTTTCAGCATTAGATTAATTGACTTAGTAAAATATTTGGGCATAAGAGGCACACTGCTGATAGAAGTAGTCACTCATCTGATACCCTCTTCCCCAGTGAGTCACGATAATTCTTCCATCTACCCCTTGTTTTTCAAATTTACGCTTAATTCGATTGATCATACACGAAAGCTGGCTCATGTTTGAGGCAGTATCCCCCTCTGCCCAAATTTTTTCACAGAGTTCTTTTCGTGTTATAACTTCTCCCTGTGCTCGAACCAGAAGATTCATCACCATTTGTTCCTTGCCGGTAAGACGAATATTGGATGAATCAAAATCACTCTTGCTCTCTGAATAGGGAAAAGGAACCACACGTTGACTAGGCTCACGCATTTGGCTTCGTTTTATAGTAGCTAAAGCAATTTTCTCTCGAATAGTCTCTAGTGAATCTTCTTCCGATAGATAGCACTGCAATCCTAACTCTATCCATTTTTTCCGCTCCTCTTCAGAGGGCTCCTGTTCAACCTCCCGCAGGACAACCAGTGAATAGTCTAGAAAGGCCTCCAATAGACTCTGTACTTCGTCATCACAAATGGTTTTACCAAAAATAACCGTTTGAAATTGTTGGGAAACAAATACAGGTACCCCAAAACGCTGAATTTGATCCAACAACCAAGTGGAACACCAGACTTCATCATTTAATCCCTGTATTTTCTTTTGTAATGTTTGATTTGCTAAAATATTTTTTGTTAAAAGCAAGGCTTGACTCATTGGCTTCTCCTTCTTTCATCAGATTTATTGTGCTTCTTTTTGTGTAATTTTTTTAGTGGCCAGCTTGTCGACTCGCTGCTGTAATTCTTTGAAAATTTCCAGTACATCACGTTTGGATTCATTGACCTCAAAGGAAATTTCTTTTGCCCGGTCGTAAACCACTTCTAAATCTTCTTCTGCCGAACGAATCATCATCTCTGCGTCCATCTTGGCTTTTTCAATGGTTCGATTCGCTTGCTTGCGAGCCGAAACCAATACTTCCCCAATTTCCAGCTGAGACCGAATTGCTTCTTCCTTCAGCTCATTGTTTTCTTTTTGCAGCTCTTCCAGTTGATGCTGCATCTGTTGAATAGCTGCTTGATCAATCACTTGATCTGAACTTTCTAGTATAGAATTTAAAGCTGCGTCTTTTTCTATGATCATCTGTTTCAGTTCATTTAGTTTTTGGTCCCTATCCGCCAGTTCTGCTTGTAGCTGCTGATTCTTCTGCTCCATCTCGGCGGCATTAGCCTGCTCCTTCAAGGCTTCTTTCAGCTTCTGGACATCACTTTTCAATTTTTGTGCTTGCTGCTGGGTTTGCTCTTTTTCTGTCTCTACTACACTTAATTGGCTGCGCAAATGTTCCTGCTCATTCATCAATTTTTGTACTTCGATCCGTCGATCTGTTTGTTGCTGAATAATTTCCCGCTCCCGCTCTTCTACCATGCGCTGCAATTCATCTTGTAAACGAATCACCTCTGACGTAGTTGCTTCTGCTTGCTGATTGCTTCTCTCACTTGCCTTTTTCGTGGTTTGCTCTGCCAGTCTCTCACTCGTTCTTTCAATTGGTCGTTGCACAGGCTTCTCTCCGTTCTTTTCCATTGAGTAAACATTTGATCCCAGTTCTTCGATCCGATTTTCTGGAATGGCATTGATTTCGTCTACAATACTTTTATTGAAAAACCAACTGTTCTTTTTCTTGTTTGACGACATAGGACCCCTTCTTTCTTTAATCTTCTGGCACTTGTACAAATTCTTGATCATCACCAGTCCGGGTAAACGTACGATGATGCGTTTGCCCCTTTTGATCAGCTCCAGTAAGATGCATTTGGAAGGTGATCTGTGTTAAATGAGGTACCGCTTCGGCTTCTTTGACAAAGGCCAACTGGTTACTTTCTAGTGTTTCCTGCTGATTCTGTGTCACCGAATGCCCCATCAGAGCAATACTCAGTGTTTTTGAAGGAATATCCAATACAATCAAGGTAGAGGATAAGCCGAAATACGGTTCTGCTTTGGCGGACAACTCGTTTTCTATCTCATACTGTTGCTTGCGATTTTCATGTTCAAAAAGTGCTGGCCAATCGTACGTTCCCAGACCTAATCCATTTTCAGGGTAGGCTTGAATCGGCAGATCATTAATAAAGCGTCGTTGCTCCTCCCGCATTTTGTAGAGCTCATCTTTAGTCTGGGCATTTTTCTGGTTGATGGTGTACAGCTGATTTTCCAATTCAAAAAGATTATAAGTACTTAATAGTACCCCCATGGCCAAAAGAAAACATAAAAACAACAGATAAGACACATGTTTTTCTTGTTCCAGATACTTCACATAGGCCAGTTTTCTGTAAAATGATGGCGGCTGTCCCTTTTGCTTCTCAATTTTTTTTAGACGTGAGGTCATTACAAAGCGATAAAGGACAATGATGAACGCAACAATCACCAGTCCCACACTTAGAATGTTGATAATAAACATGTGGCTTCCCCTTCTCTTCCTTCTTCTCTTTGCGCCTGCCCTTTATTAATTTATTGCAGCAAGCTGCCATTGGACAATTCCTTCGATTTCGGTCTGCCTCACCAAACCAAAACTTCGACTATCCTTGGAGACATCCACATGGTCGCCAATCACGAAATAACAATCCTCTGGAATCTTCGTTAAAGGTTGCATGGTTTTGGCTGCTGCAGGGTTCATTTGAAACGTATAGATGGTTTCAAAGTTTTCCGGTTCTCCAATATTTAGGATCATCCGGTTATTTTTAATCAGGATTGTATCCCCTGGCATGCCAACTACCCGTTTCACAAACATATCCGGTTCTTTCGGTACATTGAATACAATCACTTCATAGCGGCGAATGGTCCTTTGTTTTCTTACCAGCACAGCGTCTCCATCATGTAAATTTTGTTCCATCGATGTGCCGGAAACCCAGTGAATGCTAAAATGTTTACGCAGCTGGGCATCGATCAGAAAGAAACTGGTTGCCCCCACAACCAACAGGTAAAGCATCGCTACGACTTTAATTAGTTTTCTTTTTTTGCGCGCGTCGATTTGTGAGTGTTGTCTCGATCTTCTGCTCATGTACCGCTCCTCTTACTTTGGTTGAATGTAGGATACTTGATTGGAGCGAGCCAAGTCGTTGCTAATAACGCGATAGGAAATGATTGTCCCACCATAGACGTTTCCTTCTGAAATCAGAATCCCCTCTGATCCCACCGCTTCCACAAAAGCCACATGGCCATAACGAGTATCTGATCTGGCCGTCCCTGGGCTAAAGGAAATCAACCAACCAGCTTTTGGTTGTTGACTCACCTTGTATCCCAAACGTTGGCCTGTTGCCCCCCATTCGCCGCCGTTGCCCATAAACTCATCGACTGATTTACCTAACTGTTTCACTCGATTGTAGGCATACCAAGTACATTGGCCGACTGGATAAGAGCCTGAGCTGTTGTAATTTTTTCCATCATAATCCGGGAGCTTCATCCGTTCTTTATACTCAGCAGGAATTTCTGATTTTCCCTTAATAAATACACTGGAATCCGTCGCTTTGGGCCGGTCAAATTCCGTTAAGTGATAGACTGCAATCAGAGAATTCAGCTTCTGATTGTATTCTGTATCGGTCGCATAGCTTCCGGTTAAAGAGGTGGTGGCATTTAAATAATTTTTAGCTTTAGAGCGCCAGGTTGGTTGATAAAAGGCACTGTTTCCAGAAATCCCTCCTCGCAGCAAGCTGACATAATCGCCTAAAGACGCCGCATAATTGGGATATTTCCGAAAAGCCGATTGAATTTGATACAATTCGCCATTTCCTCGATCCTCACTGGTCGAAAAAGAAACCGATTGTCCTTGATAGGTTCCCTTAACACCAAACAAATTGTAATGAGGAGGTAAGGAAAGTCCACTTGTACCGGAGCCGCTTTCCAAAATAGCTTGTGCAATCATTACTGAGGCAAACACATCGTATTCCAATCCTAGCGTTCGTGCATCCTCACTAATTGAGTCCACGAAGGCTTGTGTTGCTGCACTAGCTCGAAACTCTTTAGCAGCAGGATAGCTGGCAAGAACCTGTTGACCTTCTGCGGTGAGCTGAACCTCCGGTAATGCCTGCGCATAAAGATCCTCCTCCAGCTCATTAAGTAAACGAACCACAGCTTGTCGTTCCTTGATTGGTTCTATTGATTTTTCTGATTTAGTGGATTCTTCGTTTTCTTCCAGCGGTTCTTCTTTGTCTTTACTTTCTTTTTCTACCTCAATATCTGCCAACGTAAGATAGCTGTTGTTGCCTAAATAGATTCCCACCAACTTCTCTCCTTGGCTCTGATAAAGGAGCATTCCTGCTTGCAGGTCTTGCTCGTTTATTTTCTGGTTTTCTGCTGGTAAGGTTGTTCCATACAAGTCTTGATACAACTCGTTGAAAAATGCGACTGGTTCCAAGGCTTCTTCTTGAGGATACCCCACTTGCTTAATTGCACCATATATCCATACAGCTATTTCTTGGCGTTCGAACGTAGACAATAGTGGCAGTTCAAATAACCCTAAATCTGATTCGGCCAGTTGTTCTGCTTTCCATTCATTAGGAAGGTTAAGCGTCCCGGTAGCTGACAACGCTTGGTCTCGTGTTCCATTAGTTAAACGAGGTGCCTGGACCGTAGACGGAATTGCTGACGGCACTTGTACTGGTGTTACCCCAGCTGGCGGTGATGTTTCTAGCTCTGGCTCACTGGAGGGAGGTACCTGTTCTTGTTCCTCTGAAGTCGATGTACTAGTGCTGCTTTCTGTTGAAGGAATCGTCTCCTCCTTGCTGCTGGTTTCGGTTGAACTGGATGTTTCCTGAGTCGTAGTTGTTTCCGTCGATGATTCTGTAATTGAACTGCTGGTTGTGCTTGTTGTTGACTCACTCACTGATCCACTGCTTGTTTCACTTGTGATTTCGCGGCTTGAGCTGGCCGTTGAATCGGTCGTAGGATCGGTCACACTTGCTTCACTAGACGTACTACTGATTAGCTCACTCGATTCCGTTAATGTTTCTGGATTCACTTCTTTTACAGCAGACTCTGCGGTTGGCTCAGCTATCGGTTCAGCAACTTGTGATGCTGGCGGTTCTTCTTTGGTGACTGTCGGTGCCTCTTGGACAAGTTCCGTTGAGGGGGCAGTCGCTGGTGCGGTTGTCTCTGAAGAGTGGCGTACTGTTTCCAGCTCTCCTGCCTTCAAGACGCCACCTCTTAAACTAAAGAGTGAAACACCTAACAACAACACCGCACAAATTCCTCCAGCAGTTTTTTTCATCTTGTCTTCTCCTATCCCTGTCTTCCTTTTTTAAATCAAACTGAAAAATAAAATGGGCAATAAGAACAATAAAAATAATGGCACGACGGTTTGTAATGGATCACTAATGATCTTAGCTGCCAAGGTCATACTCCAATGATCCGTTGTGGTAATCGGATCCTCTTTCAAAATCTCGCCATTCACCTTGGTATTTGATCTCGTTAAATTCATTTGATCAAATAGCTCAGCCTCTGCTTCTCTCAAAGGTAAAATACTTTTTAGATTCCCTTGCACCAGCCGGCGATAGATTGTGCCAATGTCTCCTTCACACCGCAACAAAGTCAGTAAGGCGCGATTATTCGCCGGATTCTTCTCAACATAGTCCACTTCTGTTTCCTCAATAATTTTGTTTAAGGAAACCTCATAAACATAAATATCTTTGAAATCTGTCGTGTAAATCAGATCCCCTTTTTTCAACTGCTGAATCCGGTGCAGCAGAACATCTTTATCAAAAATATTATGGGCCAACAGCACATAATTTCCTCGGCCCAGCTGCTGATCTAGACGATACGTCGCCGCCCCGCTAAGAAGATTTTCATTGGCTAAACCTGCCAGGATCGGCAAATCAATCGATACCTTGGGAATCACAATTTTACCCACTCCCCAATTATTGGTGGTCGTCTGAATGGCTGATTTTGCTTTCGCATAGTCTGAAATTTTCACACTGGCAATTTGTTTCTCCTCATAAGTAGCCTGTGAGATCTTGTCCAGATTAAAACTGCTCAGCTCTTCTGATTGGCCGATATTGACCGACGCATACGCTGGTTCTTGTTCCATTTGAAGATAGCCGTAAATTGCTGTACACATGACCGCCACCATACTAATAAATAGTAAAATGAATAAGGTTTTTGTGACAAAAAACAACCGCTTCAGGCGCTTTCTTGCCTTACGTACGACCAGTGGATCATCCGAGCGAAAGCGGCGAATATTGTATTGATAAATCCCCATTAATAGAAGAAAGATTGCGACATTACTGCCCAATGTGGCTAAAACAATATTTTGATAGCTCCATTGGTTACGTCGTTTCACTTTCCGCTGTGTCGCTTCGTTGTAATCCACCCGATGTCCGGTTACTAGAAGCCGAAAGGTATTGATACCCGGAGGCGTACAGGTTAATAGCGTCACCTTATCCTTTTTTGATTGAATTTTGATTTTATCGGCGTCTGTCGGCAGAATTTCTTCGAA
>NZ_JAFREL010000137.1 GCF_017377655.1 Candidatus Enterococcus ferrettii | reverse complement strand
GTCGGCAGAATTTCTTCGAAGGAATCAATTTCATAGGCCAACCGTTTGCCTAAAATGTTTACAAAAAACAAATCCCCTTCTTCCAAGTTGCGGATATCGGTAAAGAGTACCTGATTGCGGACACCGCTGTGACCCGTGATTACCGCACGCGTATTTTTACCGCCAATTGGAATCGAGGTAGGTTCAAAATGCCCCAGGCCTTTATCCAAGGTTTTAAAAGAGGTCCCATGATAAAAAGGCATCTGTTTAATGTCGATAGCAGGAATATCAATGGTTCCCATCACATCTCCCTGCTTCATGATGCTGTTGTAAACAATCGGTTCACCCGCGGCTTTTCCTTCTTGTTTATTGAATATGTAGTGATTGTATTCTCGTGCCAGCTGCAGCTGCTTCTCTTTATCTGCGTTTGACATCTTTCTCATCGTATCGTCGTATTGGCTGACCGCTTGACTGCGTTCTCGATTGGCTAAATAATTACCGGCAATTGGGTACAAGAGTGTCAAAATCCCTCCGAAGATCATCAACAGTGCAAAATTTTTAAGTAGCGAATTTCTTCGTTTGTTTTTTTCCCGCTTCACACTGGTTCCTTCTTTCCAATAGGTTCGTTTTACACTATAAACAAAGAATCAAGGACACCTCTGCAAGTATCCCAGATTCTTTGTCTTGCTTATCGTTGCATGGCCTTACTAGAAACTATCCCTCTTTCGATGAATGTTTACCATGCCAACCAATCCCATGACAAGCACCATAGCTAAAATCCACAGCAGGGTTTGATACGTTCCGATATTCCCGCTGGTTTGCGGCAGCTTTTTCACAGGATCATTTCCAGTTGTCCCCGGCGAAGGAGTATCCCCCTTCGTCCCAGGTAACCCTGGACGATCACTGACTGCACTTGATTTAGGATAGATATAAACACCGTGTAACGCTTCCCCTTGTTGTTGCGGGAACGGCAGCTCCACAATGACCGGTTCCATAACCTCCAGCAATTGCTCATGGTCTTGTTCAACAATCTCATACATCCCTTGAGCAAGACCCGTGACGCTGGCCATGCCCTTATCATCCGTCGTTACGGTAGTCGTGAAGGCCCCTTCCCCTTTTAACGGTTCGAATCCTGTACCACCTTGCATCGGGGTTACCCGGGTGATATTGTAGGATACTCCCTTCATCGGTTCAAACGCCTTGCCTTGTTCATCGGTTACCTGATCTACCTTGAGTCCATCTAAAGGAAGGGCATGAATCGTTGCGGCATCTTCCACCTTGTATTTCTGAATGTGGACACTGTAGCCTGATTCAGTATCAGTTGCAGGTTCTTGTCCATGTACAGGCACCCCTTGCATCAGATACGACAGAGAGAGAATAAGAAGCAGCGCTATACGACTTAATTTTTTCATCTTACTCGCCTCTTTCGTCTCTTAATTGGGTGAAATTGATGCACGATCCCCAGCATACCGATCAGCATAAGGCTTCCAGCAACCACTAGAACAATTTGCATGGCTTTGTTTCCACCCGTAAACGGCAATAGAGTCGCTCCAGAATCAGAAACATACACCTTCACAATATAATTGTATTTGGGAACATTCACTTTGATTGGCTCTTTAATCAATTCATAGCCAGAAGGCGCTTTGGTTTCCACCAATGTATAATCACCTGGAGGGAGACCTGTGTATTCTAACCAGCCATATTCATCGGTCGTCGCTGAGCCGATCTTATCCGCTGGCTTCGTACTGTTTCCTTCAAACAAATCAAACTCGGCATATTGTAACGGTGTAGC
>NZ_JAFREL010000136.1 GCF_017377655.1 Candidatus Enterococcus ferrettii | reverse complement strand
AGTAACTGGGGTAGCTGGATTCGAACCAACGCATGAGGGAGTCAAAGTCCCTTGCCTTACCGCTTGGCTATACCCCAATAAAAAGGGCGAACGATGGGAATCGAACCCACGAGTGCCGGAGCCACAATCCGGTGCGTTAACCACTTCGCCACGATCGCCATAACGTTATTCAAATAAAAAACTAAGATGAAATTACGCATCTTAGTTTATACCGGCGGCCGGGGTCGAACCGGCACGCCCGTGAGGGCACTGGATTTTGAGTCCAGCGCGTCTGCCAATTCCGCCACGCCGGCATGTTGATAAATGAGTACTAAGGCGGTAACCGGATTTGAACCGGTGATGAAGGTTTTGCAGACCTCTGCCTTACCACTTGGCTATACCGCCATATTTAATTTCACTTTACTTAAAAATTAAGTAACTGGGGTAGCTGGATTCGAACCAACGCATGAGGGAGTCAAAGTCCCTTGCCTTACCGCTTGGCTATACCCCAATAAAAAGGGCGAACGATGGGAATCGAACCCACGAGTGCCGGAGCCACAATCCGGTGCGTTAACCACTTCGCCACGATCGCCATAATAAAAACAGGGGCAGCAGGAATTGAACCCACACTAACGGTTTTGGAGACCGCTGTTCTACCTTTAAACTATGCCCCTAAAAAGATATGGAGGAGAGTGGATTCGAACCACTGAACCCTAAGGAACGGATTTACAGTCCGTCGCGTTTAGCCACTTCGCTACTCCTCCATGGTGGCGCGGGACAGAATCGAACTGCCGACACACGGAGCTTCAATCCGTTGCTCTACCAACTGAGCTACCGCGCCATAATGAATAGTTTAAATTAATTTAATTAAATGGCGGTCCCGACGGGATTTGAACCCGCGATCTCCTGCGTGACAGGCAGGCATGTTAACCCCTACACCACGGAACCGAATGGGGGTTAACGGGTTCGAACCGCTGACCCTCTGCTTGTAAGGCAGATGCTCTCCCAGCTGAGCTAAACCCCCATAATTAATTAATGACCCGTACGGGAATCGAACCCGTGTTACCGCCGTGAAAGGGCGGTGTCTTAACCGCTTGACCAACGGGCCAAAAGTAGATTGAAACGGAGAGTAAGGGATTCGAACCCTTGAGACAGGATTACCCGCCTACATGATTTCCAATCATGCTCCTTCGGCCGCTCGGACAACTCTCCAAGACTGGAGCATAAAAGCCCTACACCCTTAATTGTCTCTTGCGAGAACTCCGGCAGTAGGACTCGAACCTACGACATCATGATTAACAGTCATGCGCTACTACCAACTGAGCTATGCCGGAATAATAATACGCGTGGCAGCGTCCTACTCTCACAAAGG
>NZ_JAFREL010000135.1 GCF_017377655.1 Candidatus Enterococcus ferrettii | reverse complement strand
GAATCAGGATACGATCAAATTAAAGGAGTGTTTTGCATGGCTCGCAGAGGAGAAAATATTTACAAACGAAAAGATGGCCGCTGGGAAGGTCGGTACATCAAAGGAAGAAAAGCCAATGGTAAGATTCATTACGGCTATGTCTACCGTCGAACCTTCAAAAAAGTACGAGAAGTTTTATTGAAATTAAAATTCAACTATCAAGAGATTCAAGCAGATCAAGGAGAGTACTCAGGAAGTGTCGAGGACTGGCTGATGTATTGTATTCACCAAAAAAAGGATCAAGTCAAAACTTCAACCTTGGCAACCTATCAATACAAGATTGAAAAATATGCCGTGCCCTATATTGGCGAACACCCCCTTCGTACCTTGACGAAGCGGACCATTCAAAACTGGGTGGAGGCTTTGGAGAAGGGCTCATTAGGCAGTGCCACGATCCATGCAGTTTTCAAGATGATTCGACGGTTTTTAAACCAAGCGTTCAAAGAAGGGTACCTAAAAAAAGATCCGTGCCAAGAGATTTGTCTACCGGCAAAAGTAAACAAAAAGGTGGAACCACTAACCCTTCAAGAACAGCGAAAGATAGAAAAAGTTGCTGCTCAGGAGGTAAATGGTGCGCCTGTCCTGCTTGCTTTACAAACAGGGATGCGCATTGGTGAATTGGCTGCTTTGCAGTGGCAGGATATTGATTTTTCGGCCAATTTAATCCATGTACGTCACACCTATCAACGCATTCTAACCGCGGGACAAGGCACTGAATTGCAATTGGGAAGACCTAAAACAAGGGCTTCTGAACGCGTCATTCCTTTAGCTGGTGGGGTGAAAAAATGGTTGCTCTCCTTGAAGCAGGAAGAGAATCAATCTTTTGTGTTTCAGGTGAAGGAGCATCCGATGGAGCCGCGCTTGATTACGTATCATTTCAAACAAATCTGCAAAAAGGCGGGGGTTCAAGACTGCCATTTTCATAAATTACGCCATACGTTTGCCACTCGCTTGCTGGAAAAACAGGGAACCATTGCGGGCATCAGTGCTTTATTGGGGCATTCATCGACACAAATGACTTTAGATATCTATACAGGCTCTGATTTAACTGAGCGGCGTAAAATGCTGAATCGTTTAGAAATGAGCTGGATGATCTAGTCTTATTTCAGGCTGCGTTTAAGTTGAATGATCTGAATAAAAGGGAAGGCTGCGATGAAACAAAAATGAAAATTAAATTAAAAAAATCAAGCTTTTCCATTGGGGGAGCTTTTTTGTCTTTTTCAGATAACATTCGTTATTTTATAGGCTATTTTTCTTTCGATTAAGAGAGTTGGTTTGGATTTATACGCCGTCCATTCGCCGTCAAATATCCTCTGAACCCTTGACTGTATCGGCTTTTTCCTAGAATTAAACAGTTCAGGAAAAATCTGCGGACTATTCTGCTTGTGTCAACAATCATGAATACCACGTAATAAGTCATCGGAGGGGGGATGTCTATCGCAAAGATAGAACAGTTTAGAATTTTAATTAGATATTAACGATTAGTATTAATAAGGGTTTAGTGCTAAAGAAAAAGAAACAAGGATAGAAAATCGACCTCGCCGTCAATTATCCACAAAATATCTAATTAAATTATAGCAAGTGAACAAAAAAAAGGATAGAGAAGGAGCTTATTATGAAAAAGAAAAAAAGATGGATAAGCAAGGTAGCGGTTAGCTTAGGGTTATTAACGATGTTGGGAGGCGTAGCATTAAGTGCTGGGAGTGCAGCTTATGCGGTTGATCAAGACATTAGCAACAACCCAGTTTCAGATGATACATCGGATCGTAAGATTACACTTTGGAAATATGAAATTAATAGTTCAGCTGAATTAGGCGAGCGTGGCGACGGAATTAATCCCGATCCTAGCCAAGCACCTAATCTTGCTGGGAAAAAAATGATGGAAGATGTCAATTTTGAAATCATTAAAATCAAACCAATTGGCTCGGCAGAATTAACCGATCCTTTGAAACAAGTCGAGGGTACGGATTGGGAAGTTGATACGACTAATGCCTTTAGCGATAAGGGTGTAACTGATTCAAATGGTAAGTTAGTATTTGATGTAAGTAAAAATTTAGCGGCAACTGATAAAAAACTTGCGGATGGGATTTATATCGTTCGTGAAATTCCTGATGCGTCTGGCAACTATACCTATACGAAACCAGCAGATCCAACCGCAGTACCACCAACTGCTGCTGAACCAGGTATTAAGGTAACCAAGCCGATGGATCCATTCTTCGTTTATATCCCTCAAACAAAGCGGGATGATACGGGAAGCTTGATCTATGACGTGCATGTTTATCCGAAAAATATTGTAACCAACACTAAATTGGATAAAACAGTTGAAGGTGGGAAAGGCTACTCCATCAAAGCAGGAAATGCTTTCCAATGGGAAGCAACTACGGAACTGCCTGATGGGTTATACGCACTTGCGCCACGAGATATGACGGTCACAAACTATGTTGACCCAGATACACCAGCTGCACCAGGTGCGGACAAATTCTTTGCTGCAGGGGATGAGATTTACGCTTCATACTTCAGAGTAAGCGATGAAATCAGTAAAGACTTGTTATTAGCAGACGTTGAAGTCTATGCAATCGATAAGACCGGCACGCCAGTGAAGTTAACGAATGGCACTGAATATACTGTTACTTTAGATGGAACAACCATCACTCCTCCAAATAAAGTCGAAGACTTAACTGAGGGAACAGCGAAAAAAGTTGTTGTTAGCTTAACCAAAGCCGGAATGAAAGCAATCGGCGTCAATGAACATCCAAAACTTCAAGTGGTCTACAAAGTAAACACGAACAAAGACTTTAATGGAATGATCTCGAATAAATACACCATTGATTACCTGCTGCCTGGTGGCACACCAGATACAGGCGAAAGTGATGAGCCGGAATACTACAATGGCGGATTCGACATCAAAAAGGTAAAAACTGACGGAACAACTACCTTGGATGGTGCAGAATTCCATATTGCAGAAAATGAAGAAAATGCTGAAAAAGGCATCTTCTTAGCATCTGATGGCGAATCATACAAAAAAGATACGGACAAATTCGGTGCAGCAGATACGTTGCCAACTGGAGTGACTTTCCTAAAAGCAACAGCAGGGGAAGATCCAACGAAACCAGGGATTGCCGAGTTCGATGGATTGAAATTGAATTGGTTTACGGATAATACGACTGGCGCGAACGCGAATGATGGCAAACAAGACCCGAATGATCCGACCGAAGCAACGTGGTCTCATGACAAGATTGAAAAGGATTACTGGGTAGTGGAAACCAAAGCACCGACTGGCTATGAATTGTTGAAGGATCCTAAGAAAGTAACGGTTAAATTAGGCACACCAACAACTGTTCCGCCGGTACCAGGAACTGAAGACGATGGTGAAATTGAATTGACAGTAATTAATAATCCTAAAACTGACCTGCCATTTACTGGTGGAACAGGCACGATGCTTCTTGTAGCGATCGCTTTAGGAGCAATCACAATCGGTACAGTAGCAATTGCAATCGATAAAAAACGTCGCGCAGCGTAAAACAAAGTAGCATCATCTTTTACTGAGGCTGGCTTGCAGCTATCCTCAGTAAATAAATTAAGTTCTCAACTTTTTGTTGAAATAGAAGGCACCATTAAAAAGTAAAGCTGATGGTGGAAAGGAAAGGAAGACGATGCGAAAAGAAATCAAAGCAAAAAAATTAGTCACCATCCTTCTTCCTATAATATTTCTGATTGGAATAGCGATTCTGCAAATTCCTAAAGGAGAACTCTTACGAGCATCAAACAAAGACGAATTAGTTAAGGTAACTCTTGAAGGTAAAGAAGCAGTATTTGATCAGTTTAAGACCGATAAAGAAACAGTCAAATTAACGCTTGAAGCAAAAGAAACATTATTGTTGGAAATTCCATACGATGAAAATTTTTCAATTGATCCTCTGGATGAAAAGATGGAGGGGCTAAGCATTGAGCAGATTGCATCGGCAGAATTTAATAAAAACAAAGAGGAACGCATCAAAGAATACAATGAACAAAGCAAAGGCGACAAAGCCGCTTGTTTTCGCGTTATCAATGAAGATCAGACAGAGTCTCTTTTCCTTTTTTTAGAAAAGGGTCAGACACACAATGTAAAAATCACCCGAAATGCAAGTCAAGAGATCAATGTAGACATTGTTAATGCAGCAAAGCCAGAAATCAGGCAAACCTTCTTACAGTTTGCGGAATTGAACAGCGCATTGCATCAAGAAATTCTAGAGGAAACTTCTTCAAGTAAAGAGCAGGCCAAAGAGAAGAAATCTTCGGAATCTGTTGAGCAAGAATTGGAAGAAAAGCCAAAAGAACCTTCTTCAAGTGAAGAGAAGAGTAAAGAAACAAAAACTGCTGAGTCTATTGAGGAAACAGCGGTGGAAAAAGAAGAACCCAAACAAGCAGAAGCTGAAGAGGCAAAAATTGTTTCTGAAGAGAAGCAAGAAGAGCTAAGTGAAGAGGTCAATGATGAAACAACTGAGGAACTGGCTGAAGAAAAACAAAAAGAAAAGAAAGTGGAACAAGTTGTTACTGTTCCGACAAAAGAAACAAAGAAAACACTAAAGGAATTGGAATCTGAGAAATACAAAAAAAGTGATTCCTTGCGAAACCCTAAATTATTACCAGACAAACAAGTGAATTCTTCCAAAAAAGGACGAGCTGGCGGAACTGTGGGTATAAGAGATGCCAGGGTCATTGTTAAGACAGGGACAGATGATTTTGATTTAGATGATAACCCTGGAAATGACTCAGCGGATACAAATAATCTTGTTCGAACCTTTGATGAGGTTATTTATCTGGTTTCTTTCTCTGTTCAAAATGAAAGTAAGGAAAAGAATTATAAAAATATTAAGTACGAAGTAAGAAGTAGATTGCCGAATGCATTGAAGAATATAGGTGGTACGCTTGTCAACATTGGTGAGATAGCGAATGGTCGAAATGAACAAATAGCACCGGGTAATCCAGAAGAATATTCTGAGGGAACCATGGAATCCACTATTAGTAATACCGGACAAGTTTTTGTGCCTGTGTCGCTAAGTGTTTTTGCGCCAAAGCATGGTACCGAAGTTCAGCCAGAATTTGAATTGAAAATTATTGAAGCCACGAATGAAGAAACTGGCGAAATTGAAACCATTAATAAAGTATACAACAGCAATGACCTAGCTAATTTAAATGTAGCAATTACTAAAGTTTCTGCAAAACCATCAGTTTCAGTCAAACTAGTACAAGGTGAAGTGAAAAATCATAGCATTTTTACTGATCAAGCAATCACAACTGCAACTGAAGACGCCTATGATGTTGCTGCTGTTACTGTTTTGAAAGAACTTGACAATAGAGCAACTGGGGATTATCGTGGTTCAACTTTCCCGAGTGGTGAAATCACATATAAAATTTCGCAAAAAGGAACCTATCAAATAGGATCTGGAAGTAATGTAGATATTCCTTCGATTGCATTAGATCCTTTTTATGCAGAATATTATGCTCCAGCAGTAATTCCCCGAACATCAGAAACTTGGAAGGAGACTGTTGGAGGCCGCGAGGTAGAAATTTCTCAGTTTGATAGTGAACTATCAGCACCTCATGGCAAGACATTTCGGCTATACAACCAAGAACCCCAGGCGACAGACAAATCACGTATAGGAGTGTTCAATTCAGGTGACTTCACCGTTACTAGAAATGCTGAGGTGAAGAATGAAAATTATGCTCCAACATATAATCCTTATACGTATCTAATGACTGGAGATCGAAGTCAAACAGCAACTGCAAAAAGCTTCTCAAGTTTGGAAATTGTTTTCAGCTGGGATAAGAAAAAAACGGTGGATGAAGCAACTAAAAATGGCTGGACACGTTTTGATATGGAATTGTCTGTGGACTCGATAACGTATGAGAACAAAACTTATGCAAACAAGACAAGTGTTAAGTATCCAACCTTACTATCAGGACCAGGAGGTTATTATTCTAATCAAACTTTTGTGAACGAAGAGGTAGGTGGTCAATACGCGTTGACCGATTATGATCCAACTGCGCCTGAAGGAATTGGTCTACGGAATGCAAGTACTCCAGGAGCGGATGGTTTTTTAATGAACTACGGAACAGCAAAGATTTCTGCAGGAAGTCGTATATGGTTGTCCAATTATGGACATGTGTCGGGCAGTGTTTTTGCTAGCAAAGTTTCTGGTAGTGAACACCTTACAATGTGGGACTCTAGCGTGTTTAAGTACGATACTTCTCAGAAAGTTTTATTCAACCGAGATACAACACAGAACGATAGCTATAAAATAAAATACGGTGTTGTCAAAGCCGGTAAATTCGGTGCTACTCCCCCAGTTACAATGAAAGTGGCTCAAGTTCATGTAGATATGGTGCTATATGATTGGTATGACACGCCAGAAGAAGCAGAAACTCATGGAGATATAAGCGCAATTCATTATAAAGGTTCTTATATTCATAATCCTGCAGACCACGCTTCTTTGCAAAAATATACATTAACTCCAGTGATTGTTATAGGAGCACCTGGAGCTAGAACTCCTAAAGGCAATCCGATTGTAGTGTTAGGTTCACAAAAATTTATTAATAAAGAAGGAAATACGTATTTTGAATCTAACGTGGATGGTAGTGCTGGTAAAACGGGAACAGGTTCTACTAATGGAACAAAAATTGGACACTATAACCCAACGGAATTCACATCCAATGGAGAACCTAAATTGCCTCTTCCAATGGAATATTGGAACCATTTAGGGGATACCGCCTTCATTAAAAAAATGGCTATTACAACTCGGACGGACGTAGAAAAAACTATTTATAAATCTAATGAAAACTTGAATATCAAAGTTACGGGTGTTTGTAGCGGAAGCGATGGAGTTTCTTATGATGCAGCCTTGATTACAACCTTGCCTAAAGGAATATCTTATCATGTAGGTTCTTCTAAGGATGGATTAGATAATTCATTGTCTGATCCAGAGGTGACGGTGAATGCAGCTACTGGAGAAACTACATTGAAGTGGATATTTTCCAAGATCTCACTCAAAAATGGCATAGAGGTAAACTTCACAAGCAATTTAGATCAGAGCCAACTTGATTTTAAAGCTACTGGATATACCGAGAGAATACCTGTCCAAACGGTTGGAGAAATGTGGGTTACTGGGGTTGAAACTAGCCGGGATGAATCACCTGCAGCTGTTCGAAGCTCGAGAGATACCTTCATGGTCCAGAAAATGCAGCAAGTCATTCTCAGCAAAGAAGTAAGCAAACCATTGATTGAAGTTGGGGATGATAGTGTAGCGGGTGAAGACACATCTGTCACGTATGAAATAAATCTTCAAAATGACAGCTTTGATGACATTGTTGACGGCAGATTGTTAGATGTTTTACCTTATCAAGGTGATTCACGAGGAACAATTTTTAATGGAACCTTTAAAGTGATTGATTTGCAAATATCAGGAGCAGCCGCAACGGTGTCGTATTCGAATACAGCGATTAACGACGCAACAGATCCTAATACGATTAGCGGATGGGCAGTTTACAATCCAGGTATATCGCCAAGCAGTGCTATAGAAAATGCGAAAGCAATTCTAGTATCCGCACCTAGGATTAAAGTGAATGAAAAAGTCAAAATAAAAATTACAATTAAAGCAACAGGTCAAAGGGCGGGCGATGTTCTTGTCAATAACGCGCAAATGAACTCTCAACTTAATTTACCCGTCACTTCGCAATCTGTTTGGACACATGTCTATGGCCGCGACCTAACCGGCTATGTCTGGTACGACGATGACTACGATGGCAAAATCGGAGTCAAAGAAGACGGTTCGCCTGAAGACCCGGTAGAAAATATTCCTGTCAAGCTCTATCGAACCAGTCAAAAAGATGGCACGTACGACAAAGAATTAGTCAAGAAAAGTCTGAGTGGTGAAGACTTCATTGATCCTGTCACAGGTGAGTCCAAGATTAAAACTGGTACAAATGGCAAGTACAAATTCGAAAATCTACCTGAAGGGGAATACATTGCAGAGTTTATGGTTGGCGATCTGGTAATTAAAAAAATTGTCATCGTTACGAAAAAAGATCAGGACCCTGATGAAACGATAACTTCTAAGGCTGATCCAAATACCTATAAGACCGATGAAGGCAGATACAAAAACCCAGTGTTGGATGACCTGCCAACAGCTCTTGGTTCTGGTAAGTATGTCCACCATGTGACAGATGTCAACGCAGGTCTCACTCGGTTATCAACGATTCGACTCTTTAAATACGTTGAAGGCAGTGCAGTCGATGATGGAGATGGGCATCTGTCAGATGAAGAAATTGAAAAGACTGCTACACCGTTACAATATGC
>NZ_JAFREL010000134.1 GCF_017377655.1 Candidatus Enterococcus ferrettii | reverse complement strand
GTCTACTTGGTTTTGATTTTCCCTAAATCATTTTTCTTGTAATCCCAGCTATAAGGCTGTGGGCCTTCTTGATTCAACCTTGGTTTTAGATAGATGGTGATGAAATATTCTCCGTCATTGACCAATCCAATATGATGAAATACTAATTCGCTCTGAAAAATATCTGCTTCCGTTTTCCCCTGATGTTCAGCTCCATTCGGATCAAACTGGCCATGTGTCAAATAATAACCAATTTGCTCATAATACTCTGGTAAAACCAATTCTAGTTCTAATTCATCTTGTTCATCGTTCATATGAGCTGTACTTACAGCAAATGTCTCAAAACCCGGATTATCTGCGTTTGTACCAGAAGGTATTTTTACTTGTAGTAAGTAATCCGAATTTTCATTCGCCGTTCCAGTACCAGAATCATATTCGTTCGTCTTCAACCTCAAATACCCTTCTTTTGGCACAATTAATTTATCAGAGTCACCTAAAATTACTTGCCGAACATGCAATAATACATCACCACTCAACGTCACATCAAGCCCACCTAAAGTGAAATCTCCAGCCTGATGATTCCCATCACTGGGACCTTGCCATTCATATCGAATCATTGGAGGACCATCTGGCGGACTAAAATCAAGGATCCCTGGTTGCCAAGCTATATGAATTTGCCCTAATTGAAGCACCTGCAAATGATTACTATTGGTATCTTTATCTGCCAACACAGGTAATTCAGCATCTGTTTCATGACTAGAATCGTAATAGTCATAAACACGTACATTACCTCGATCCAAAACATCAGCCGTAGTATGTCCGGCTCTTAAACGAAACGGCAAAGAATAATCATCTGCATAATAGACCACACCATTGGTATCAGCAGGGGTTACTTTTGGATTTGTTTCACTATTTGGTACTGTATTTTTGGTAGTAACAAAGACCCAAACTCGATTTTTGATTTCAATACCACTTTCTGGTTTATAGGTCACATCTACTGGGTAAGGTTTTGCAACTGTTGCTTCTCTTAAGGCTTTTAACTGGACAGTATCCACTGTCACCTTTGTTGAAAGCTTGCTGGAATCAGAGCCGTCTTCATCTAACCCACTGCCCTGATCTCCATCTGTACTTTCATGCTTGGTTAAACTCCAAGCCATTGTTTTTGCTAATTCTTTAAATTTATTTTCATCAGGAATTGTTGAGTCGATTCCCGTTAATGGGACATGGAAGTTTTGTGCATCTAACGCGTACTTATCATCTTCATCAACAATGGTTTCAGCACTCTTTTTATTTACCCAACGCGAAGTGACTCCAGATTGATTTTGAGAATCTGCAACAAAATAAGTGACTAGTTGCGGTCCTGTGGTAGTTGCGTCAAATCCAAGTTTACCCCATTCGATTGATGCCCCTATATCATTTGGATTACGGTTGATCCGCTTTTGAAGCCATTCCGCTCTTTCAGCAGCTGTTCCTGCAATTAAGTTGTCGTTGCTATCAAAATGATCATAGACTTTGATAGATGCTGCGTCAGTAACATCTCCAGCCTTCGAACCGGTTATTAACCATCGATCCAGAGTAGTCCAATCGAGATAGCTTGAATTACTTGGCGTACTGATAGCAGGATCATCCAAATTAACTGTAATATCAGAGGCTTTCTTGACGATAGGAGAATAGTCGTCTTTTATTTCCATTTTTCCAATAAAAGCTGCATATCCAGATGGAGTTTCGTTCTGATTCATCGTTCTTGTATAATTAGGTGATTGCTCATCAATCATAAATTTTTCTGTTGGAAAATTGGTATAATCCCAAGAGTAACCCGCTACAAAGATCGTATTATTTTGTCCTTCTATCGCAAATTGAGCACCTATACCTCCATTGACTTCAAAAGCTCTTAGACTTTTTACTTTCAAATCATCCACAGCACCTGTGATACCATTCATGATTCCACTAATAAAGTAATGAGTACCAGACACTGGCTGTTCAGGATAGTAATTGGAACTTAATTCTCCACTCAATTCTGTGGAACTACCATAGTAAGAAAATGTTCCATCAGTATTTTTCATAAAGTTTAAAGAAATCCCCGTAGGATATGTCTTAACAATTTCATCTTGGTAGGTAGTTAAATTTACTCGTATCAATTCACACTTTTCCCCATCATCAGCAAAAAAATAGACATAATCATCACTGCATAAATTTTCGACAACGCTATATCCAATAATTTTACCACTTGCATTATTTGCTTTTATTTGGTTAAGGCTTAAATGATGATAGACTCTTCTTTTCACTTTTTTAGCCTTTAAGCCACCATTATTTCCAACTTCTGTATCCGTAATTTCTTCATCACTAAATATTTGGAAGGTATTTGAGCCAACTGATACTATATCTGCGTAACCAATACGTCCGAAAATATGTCCATTTCTCCTGTATATCGGTGTCATTGATAGAGAAGCAAGCCCATCTTCAGCCATATCTAAATCTTCATGCAAAAGTAAATTTTGAACACTGTACTGATAAGTTGCTCCCCCATTAAATGTTCCTCCCAGCCAACCAGAAGTGTTTACTGTTCCGAAAGAAAGACGGTTCTTATAGATTCCTCTGCCAGCTCCTTTTGAATATGGATAAATCCGACCGCTGAGTAATACATTATTAGAATAATCCCCAAATTGATTAACAATTTGAAAGGCATCTGCTAGCAGTTCTCCATTAGGACTACCTGTAACGTTACATTGATTACGTTGAATGGATGCTGTATTTCCACTCTCAGTAACCGTGTATCTAAAAAAGGATTCGTTTTGAGTAAAGACTAAATAGTTATTGTTTGATGCATTGAAAAGCTTTGTATTTACTCGTAAGTATGGATCGTTTCGCGACCCAACACTGTTTGAAGCCAGTTCTTCTCCATCCTTATTATAGACAGCAGTACGAATAATCCCACCTGAACTCGCGCCATTAACTGAAAAAAGGATGAAATAATTTCCTCCATTAGTTTCTTCAACACCTAAAATACTACAATATACAGGATAACCATTGCTAGCCTGCGCGCTCCCAAAAATATCAATATCTTGTTTCTCCAAAACAGGTACCACATTATCTCCTTGTACATAATCATTAAACTTTGGAGCTAAATCTTTTAAAGCCTGCTCTTCTAACTTACTGGCATCAATAGGCAATATGAATTCATTGCTTCCTCCTTCATCTAACTTAATCGTATTAGTTGGATGGGCCTCTACTTGTTCTTTTTTATGGGAATAATCTGCTCCAAAAAAAATACCACATACAATCAGGCTAATCAGATATACCAACATGAGCAGCTTTTTTTTACTTTTATTCATTACTTTGAATCGTCTCGTTTTCATTGTTATCGCCCCTTTCCAATACTCATCAAATCAATGCTTTAGTTGTAAAACACTCACCTCATGAGTGTTGATTTAGTTAGAAAGGACATAGGTTCCTATGTCCTTATGTTTTATTTTCTACTTTCATTTTCAATACATCATCAATTGCCTTTAACGGTTGATCGGCGGGTGTGTTTCCTTGCCACCAGGCATCCCGGTAAGCGAACTCTGCACAGTTGACCGTTTCCACCTTTAAATAAATGGAGAACGCTGTTGCATCGTATTGTTTTGCTAAACTGTCCGATAACTTGATGGATTCGAATAATTTGCTGGTCTTTTTTTGGGGTTCCACGGCCCCTTTGGTGTAGTAGTAATAACCATCGCCGCCATCTTTCCAATCGGTTATTGCCATGTTCTCCAAAAGAAGATCTTTGCCAATTACTAGCGGTAATACTTGTTTATTGGTATCGCCCGCAATCGGTGCTCGAACTTCTGGTAAAACCATCACTCGAATAAACTGTTTGATGGTTCCAGTATTTTCGATCAGGACTTCCTTCTTAACGTCTTTACCTGTTTCTATTTCAGTAATATCAGTAAAATCTTCCAGTAGCTTCGTCTCTACTTGCCCAACTTGAAAATCATTAGCCTTTTGATCCTGTGCTGTCATTGCCGCATAGACAAAATATCCGCCGCCAATCAATAGAAGGACAAGAGCTAATGTGAATCCTACATAAATGAGTCGCCTGTTTTTCTTTCGATTTCTCATCTCTTCCCTCCTCGATTAGTGCAGCTTAGTTTGATACATGTCATAGGCAAAGTCTGTGGATGTAATTCCCCAATCAGAGATTAGACTTTTCGTGATATCATGGGCATCCATCAAAGGAACGAGCTTATACAAAGCGCCTTTATATTGATTGGCATAAGTTGGATTCAGCGTAACGCTCTCCAACAAGTCCTCAGTACTTTCATTTGGCTGAAGAATCTCTGAATAGTAGAAATACCCCTTTTCGTAATACCAATAATCCGCATCTCCGGCAATCGGTTTCTTAGCTTGGTCAAACAGCTTAGTTGTTTGGAAATTCAGCTCCATGGCTTTTAACGGCATCGTCCGACCAGTATCGTTATAGACATAGGCCAATGAATGATCATCCAACGAATTGCAGATTACCTGATTTCCTTTGTAATATTTATTGGCAGACACACTATAGTAATTATTGATTTTCCACGTATCTGTATCCTTAACCTTGATCGTATTATTCGGTTGCACACTGGTAGCTGGATAAACAACTAAATTACCATTGCCCTCCTCAACAGCGGAATTTTCTCGATGATTGTCTGCCACATTCGTTTCAAAACTAACAAAAAACTCATGCAAGGAAAGTCGAACAATCGCTGGAACTTCGCCATTGTTGGTCACGCGTATTTCTTTCTTCTTTGATGTCCCTGGTGACCAGTGAAAGACTTGCGTAAAGTCTTCCTCCACCATGGCCGACAACTTTCGTTGATTGGCATCCGTTCGATTCACCCGTTCATCGGCAGAAGTAATCCACGCATAGGTACTGCCTACTACTAATAACAGGCTTAATACCAGAGAGAAGCAGGCGAAGAGGCCCTTACTGCGGACAAAGGTCTGAAACAAATGTTTTCGTTTTTCCTTTTGATTCACTCTTGCTCCTCCTCTCGGCGCTTTTTCCATAAGAACAGGACAATCAATACCAGCAGCAGCCCGGTCAGAAATAGATAGACCAATTCTTCACCAGTTTGTGGCAACAGCTTACGCGTAGTCGGTGCTCCTTGACCGGTCGCTGGCAATGTGCCTGAACTGCTAGTTGAAGTACTTGCTATAGTTGGCTCTGTTGAAGGCTCGTTTGGTTTCGTCGGTTCAGTCGGCTTTGTGGGCTCCGTTGGTTGATCTTTGGTTCCCACAAAATTCCAAGAAAAATTCAAGGTACTTTGTGCGTTTAAGTCCTTATTAGTCAAACTCGAATCGATAGTAAAAGTCGCATGCATAATTTTATCTGTCCCATAGGTACAAATACCCAATTCCAGAGGCGTTTTACTCCAGTCACGACTGGCATCTCCTAACAAAGGACCTTGGTAAATTTCTTTGCCGTCTAAAACCAATATCATTGTGATATGATTCTTCCAATCCACCGATCCACTGGAGTCAATTTCCTCTACCAGCATCCCTAAAGAAAATGGAGACTCCAGATCTAAACTGCGAATCGTAATTTCCTTTTCAAAGACATCTCCAGGGAGAATATCTACTAAATCAATGTAGTATTCTCCCTCAGAGGTGGCATACATACCATCGGAATCCCCGATCACCATGCCGGGAGGAAGTGCTTTTGCCGCGTA
>NZ_JAFREL010000133.1 GCF_017377655.1 Candidatus Enterococcus ferrettii | reverse complement strand
CAATAAACAGTGTACAATTAAGAAACATCTTTGTATGTTAAATATTTAATGTCCATATCAAGTAACTAATGTTTTTATTCTTAACAAGAATATATAGCTATTATGCTAGAACAATATCCAGCTATTTCTATTAGAAAGCAGTTTTTTCTTCATCAAAAGACTAATTTACAAATTTTCTGACAGAATGAAAATTATACATTGCATCATTACTTGTCGATTACTTCTCTTCTATTAAAAATCTATTAGTTGATACACAAATAGATGAGCATTTCACATAAAATGCTCGTCTATCTCATCAATTGCTTAAATTGAATAATATTTATATTTTTCATTTAAGGCATGCCTTGTTTTCTACTTTTAAACACTCTGTATTCTTTAGGAGTGAAACTTGTCAACTCTTTAAATACTCTACAAAAATGACTTTGACTACTAAAGCTTAGCTTGTTTGAAATTTCAGAATAAGATAAGTCTGTGTTAACCAGCAAAAACTTTGCTTCTTGCACCTTAGCTTCTTTTATAAACTTAGAGAGTGTGATACCTGTTTTCTTCTTGAAAAGAGAAGACAAATAAACCGGATGCACACATACATGTCTAGCAATGCAATCATTGCTTATTGGTCCTTCAATATTGTCGTAAATGTACTCTATTGTCTGATTAACAATTGCTGAATCATAAGAAAACCTTTTTTCTTTTGCCAAAGTAAAAAATTCTAGTACAGCCGTTTTAACAAAAGGTAATAGTTGATCACGCTCACTTATTTCATCAAGTTGCCCGATAAATTTATCAGATAATTCATAGGCATGTGATTGCGGGTATCCTTTTTCGATAACCATTCTAGTGACTAACGTAAGAAAACTAACAATTCGAAATTTTTGTTCCTGCAGTTTATTCGTTGAAATGATTGTTGCTGTAGCAGAACTTAACTTCTTAAATAGTCGCATCACAGATGAAATATCTCCGCAATCCAATAAATTCAGCAAAAGCACCTCTAGTTGATAGTTATCAAAATAAGATAATTCATTTTCCAACTCTGAATAAAAATTTGATTCATTTCGACGGATATCTGTATACTGATAACGATCTCGTTTCTCAATTTTTATCGGGTAGTCTCTATTTTCTTTAAGTATAATAAGCGCACTCTTTAGTTTCCCCAGTAAATCTTTTTTTCTTTCCTCGTTCCAACATTGATAGTCATCTCTTTCACAAAGAAATAAAAAAAGATAGATATTATTCATATCCTGATACTGCGATAAAAAAACAGTAAAATTCATGAATGATTTTATGATTATTTTGTTGTTCTCTGAAGAAAGTCTGATGTTGTTTACATAGGATTCTAATAACTCTTTATCAGCAATACCATACTCAGCGATACATCTATCATTTTCGAATATCGCAACTGATCCGTCTTTTTTTAATAGAGAAGCGGCTAAATCAGCTTTCTCAATCAAAATAATCCTCTCCTTTTTAGTCAAGTGACCTATGTGTAGTGACAAATAAAAAGTTTGTTAGTAAATTACTAGGAGGTAGCAACTCTTCAACAATACAAAAAGCACAATAAAATGAGCTTTCATGTTTATTCGACTAATAGTCTGTCTTTAAAATGAAGATTGGTCCTTTGGCTTCCATCGATTCAGAAACTGCTATTGAAAAATTTGTCGATATTCTTTTGGCGTATGTTCTGTTATTTTTTTAAACAGCTTACAAAAATGACTCTGATTACTGAAACAAAGTGCCATCGATATTTCCTTCAATGGAAGTTCTGTGTTGCATAGCAAGTACTCTGCTTCACGAATTTTTGATTCGATAATAAAATCATGCAATTTGTTTCTAGTAACACTTTTGAATAATTTTGACAGGTACATTGGATGTACGGACACATAATCAGCAATATCCTTATTGGTGATTGGCTTGTACAGATTGTCATAGATATATTCAATTGCTTGATTAACCTTGTCAGAATCATAGAGAGTATTGTTTTTATTCAACAAGGAGCGGTATTCTATAATTAGATAGCTCACAAAAGGAGAAATATCTGATTTATTATTAATAGTGTGCAGTTTTCCTATAAGATCTTCAGATAATCGGTAGACGCATTTTTGAGGGAATCCTTGGACAATGGCTGCTCTTGCAACCAACGTTATTAATGCCACCAACTGATATTTTTTCCCTTGCAAATAATCTTTTGATAAGGCCTTTTGATTAGCATTGTATTCTAATTTTTTTAGTAGTTTAATTATCGAAGAAATATTTCCAGACTTTAATTCGCTAAGTAATACCTGTTCTACTTGATATCTGTTTTTTGATATAATATTTTCATGTTTTTCGATTAATTCAGCTATCTGATTTCTATCTATGTAAGAAAGCATTTTTTCGTCTTTAAATTCAACTGTATATCTGTTGTTCTCACTCAGTAGTGCAATTACACTATTAAACTTCTTATAAAGTTGTTCCCTTTTCTTCTTTCCCAAAGAAAGGAATTCCTCTTGGTTACATACGAGTAGTAGATAATATGTTGACTTAAAACTGTTGAATTTTATCAATAGCACCACAAAATGCATAAAAGGCTTCACAACAATTTCTTGCTCTTTTGCAATAATTTGAATTCTTTCAGCAAAGGAATTTAAAATTTCTTTCTTTGCTGTTCCCGATTCAAAAATACATTTTTCATCTTTCATCAAAGCAATGGATCCATAATCATTGAGTATATCTGCAGCTACTTTCACCCTATCAATCAATTCAGTCCATCTCCTTTAAGTCTTGAGACAAAATATTTAATCTTATAATCAATTGAGAATTCATACATCCCAATTGATTATAAGTGGTTGCGGAATTATATTTACTAGCAAAAATCTCAATCAAAGCAGCTCTACCTTCGCTTTAATTTCCACTTGTTACTTTAATTCCAATAATACCTGCAATTAGCACAAGGACAAAGAAGCTAGTTGTAAGCGAAAGATGATCTTTAAAGAAAAAAATCCCTATAAAAATAGTTCCGACTGCTCCAATCCCTGTCCAAACTGGGTATGCAAGACTTATAGGCAAAGCACGCAAGGATTTTGCTAAAAAGTAAAAGCTTGCGACCATTCCTACTACAGTCAAAACGGAGTAATTCACTTTACTAAATCCTTCGCTCAACTTCATCATTGTTGCCCAAAACATTTCAAAAAAACCCGCAATTATTAGCTCTACCCATGCCATTTCTATTCCTCCTAGTAGTAAAATTTTTGCGCAAAAAAAGGGAGTCCAATTTCTTCTAAGACCTAACGAAATTGGCTCCCTTGCTCGGTAGCAATAAAATTATTAATCTCACTTTAGAACTTTTCTAGATAAAAATCAAGCGGAAAATCTTAATAATGCCCATTCTTAGTTAAGCCCCGTATATGCCTTGCTCATTCATTTAAAATATACTTGCTTAAGTTTTCATTATGAAACTTACTTTGCAAGTATAAACTATACAACTTTTAAACTTTACTATAAAACTAGTATCTATTATATCTATTTAAGCATTTCTAATACTTAAACCCGTTTGATTCTTTAGCCAGCATCTTTTTCATTATAATACAATCTCAAACAAAAAATACGAAATCACTTTCACACCCTAAAAGTCCATAATAATCAATAAATTTCTATGCGATTTGACTTTTTTATCATTGACGTGTCATACATGTTTTGCATGTTATCGTCTCATCATTGTCCTTTAAAATTGCACCTAAATAATATTAAATAAATATGATATCCGTATTTCGACCTACTATATAATCTTCGACGCTAACAAGATATAGCAATTTATCGCGTAATATTAATGG
>NZ_JAFREL010000132.1 GCF_017377655.1 Candidatus Enterococcus ferrettii | reverse complement strand
ATCAAAACGTTGATAATAATTAGAATCTATAAGTATAAGTGAGGAACGAAATGATCAAGTTGAAAAAATACACAGCACTAGCTTTATGTGCTGTCACTCTGGGTGCGCCATTGAGTGCGAGTGCAACTGAATTTGACCAAAAAATCGCCGATCAAGAAAAAAAAATTGAGGGCCTACAACAAACAGCGCAATCTGCTGAAGCACAAAAAGCAGCATTAGAGCAAGAAGTTGCAGCCGTTGAAAAAGAAGTCAAAGATGTGTTGACTAAAAAAACGCAAGAAGAACAAAAGTTAAGCGAATTAACTGCTAAGATTCAAGATCTTCAAGCAAAAATTCAAAAACGTGAATTACAGTTGAAAGAACAAGCAAGAAACGTTCAAACCAACAACAGTGCAGTAGCATTAGTAAATACTGTAATGGAAGCTAAATCCATTAGTGAAGCTGTTGAGAAAACCATGGCTGTATCCACTATTCTGTCTGCTAACAAAGAAGCTATGGAACAGCAAACCCGTGATAAAGCTGAGCTTGAAAAACTACAGCAAGAAGCACAACAACGTTTGGCAGTTGTTACTAAAAAAACAGAAGAACTAAAGGTGAAGCAAGAGCAACTAGTTGAAGCCAAGCTAGACCAACAAGTAAAAGTAAATGAGATCCAAGCAAGTATAGCTTCTGAAACAGCACAGAAGGATAAATTCCAGCAACAAAAGGAAGACGCTGAAAAGAAACGGCAAGAAGCATTAAAAACTTTGGAAGAACAAAAGAAAAAAGAAGCTGAAGCTCGTGAAAAAGCGCAAGCTGAAGCTGAAAAGCAAGCAAAAATTGCCGCTGAACAAGCTCAAAAAGCTTTGGAAGAAGCGGCAGCTGAACAGGCGGCGGCTGAGAATGCGCAGCAAAAAGCGCAAGCTGAAATTGCAGCCTTGGAAGCAAAACAACAAGAAGAACAAGCTAAGCAACAGGCTCAGCAAGTTCAAACTGTTACAAATCCCGAAGCGGCTCAAGTGCCCTCAGCTCCAAATACTGAAGCAAGCACTCCTGCTACTAATAGTGGCGGCTGGGCTTCTCCACTTTCAATTGGTTTAGTTGTAACCAGTCCATTTGGTCCACGAGTTGATCCTACTGGCTTGTCTGGTTCACAACATGATGGTATCGATTTTGCTGGCGCTGCGGGTACATCCATCCATGCAGCAAAAGCTGGAACAGTTGTCGAGGCTGGTTTCCATTGGTCAGCTGGTAATTATGTCATCATTCAACATTCTGATGGCTACTATTCTTACTACATGCATATGATTTCTACACCGAACTGCAGTGTCGGTCAGCAAGTAAGCCAGGGTCAAGTTATTGGTGGTATGGGAACTACTGGCAACTCAACTGGTGTTCATTTACACTTCGGAGTATCTACAGCTGTTTGGTCTGGATTTGTTAATCCAGCACCACTATTAGGTGTATAATTCAAAAGCCATCCAACATTGGATGGCTTTTTTTATTCTGCCTCAGCAATATCCTTTGCAATTTCGTCACTATTGATCTTATGTTCTAAGAATTCCTTGTTGTGGATCGGAAAATGTTGACGAAATTCTTCAATTTCCATCCATTCAGCAGTACCCTCTTTCAAAGTATAATCCATTACATGTCCACCAAAAGTTCGATCCTTACTAATGAAATGTAAATGAAAGCCTGCTTGGGCTGCTCCTTGGAACAATTCAGGAGTAAAAAGACCAACGATTGTTCCCTCAACCTTTTCCTCAGAAAACTCTGGTTGATTGCGCGCTGCCTCAACAAATTTTGGATAAGGTTTTTCTTGTTTAGGAGAGACTCTCACATGCATAGAAGAAAAGACACCTGAAATTTTCACTGCTGCAAAAAGATTATTACTCATTTTCGCTAACAATCGATTAATCATTTCTTCCGCTTTCATTGGTCTGTCAATTATTACTTTTTGAAGAGACTTAAATTCTGTAACTGCTGCATAAGGTGTCCATTCATCGCCAGTCAGAATAGTAACATTTCCTGATTCGTTGACATGATACATCGTATGGTCCAAAATAATTACTTCCCCATTTGAACCTGACAAAGTGCCTAAACCAAAATCACCGTATTTGCCTAATTCACCTATCTTCTCAGTACCATCCATTAGATCACTCATGAGTGCGCCTAGAGTGCCATGTTGATATAAGTAACTCATTCTCTCCACCCCTTAATAAAATTGATCAGGTAATACAATCTTACCCAATTCCTTATTGTCTCGATAATCAATTGGAATATCAATAATCACAGGACCTTCTGTTTCCATGCCTTCTGTTAAGGCAAAATCTAATTCTTTTGGGTTCGTCGCTCTTAATCCTTTTGCTCCAAAGGCTTCAGCGTATTTCACAAAATCAACCGGACCAAAGCTAACTCCTGCTGAGCGATTGTACTTCAGCTCTTCTTGAAAACCGACCATATTGTAGCTGCCGTCATTCCAAACTAAATGCACAATTTTTTGTTTTAAGCGGACCGCGGTTTCTAGCTCTTGTCCTGAGAATAAAAATCCACCATCACCGGATACTGAAATAATTTGAGTATTTGGACGAACAAGGCCAGATGCAATTGCCCAAGGCAAAGCTACACCTAACGTCTGCATTCCGTTACTGAACAACAAATGACGTGGTTCATAGCTCCTAAAATGACGAGCCATCCAAATATAATGACTCCCTACATCCACTGTTACCGTCATCTCATCTGTTACTTTTTTCTGCAAGGTATGAATCACATCTAAGGGATGAATTCGACCATTTACTCCGTTCGTGACGGGCTCACTCGTTTCTTTTATTTTTTCGTGCAGTGTTGCTAAGTACTTTAGCGCATCTTCAGGCAGCTGATACCCTTTGAGTACAGCTTTTAATGAACCGATATTAATAGCAATGTCACCAATTAATTCTTCCTCCGGCTGCAAATAAGGATCAATCTCAGCCGAAACCTCATCCAATACAGTAATCCGAGCATCCTTTTCTGCATTCCAATTTCGCGCTTCATACTCGATCGGATCGTAACCCACTGCTATAACCAAATCACTGCGTTTTAACAGCATATCCCCTGGCTGATTACGGAACAAGCCTACTCGACCGAAAAAATGCTTCTCCAGCTTGCGCGAGATTATCCCCGCCCCTTGGAATGTTTCTACAACTGGCAATTCGGTTTCCTCAATTAATTCCCGAATTGCTGCAGTTGGTGCTTCTGCTGAAGCTCGCATGCCTACTAACAACACAGGCAGCTTCGCTTGATTAATTTTATCAGCTAAAATTTGGATGTCTTTTTGAGCTGCTCCTCCTAATTTAGGAACGGATAAGGGGCCAATTACCTCGCCCGCTACTTGACCGTCTGTTACATCTTGAGGAATTGACAAAAAGCTTGCACCCATTTTAGCTGTTTTAGCCATTCGGTAAGCATTCGCAATATTTTCAGAAATTGTTTCAGGGTCTTGAATTTCAGTACTAAATTTCGTAATCGGACTAAACAAAGCCGCATTGTTCATACTTTGATGAGTTAACTTAGACAAATCAGATCGTTTCACTTGTCCAGCAATAGCTAGGACAGGATCACTTTCAGCTGTCGCAGTTACCAGTCCAGTAGCAAGATTGCTTGCACCTGGTCCACTGGTAGCAATTACCACACCTGGTTCACCAGTCAGTCTACCAATAGCCTGTGCCATAAAAGCCGCATTTTGTTCATGTCTTGCAATGATTAGTTTCGGGCCTTTATCCTCTAACGCATCAAATACACCATCAATTTTAGCACCAGGAATTCCAAATACAAATGGTACTTGATGGTTAATCAAACTTTCTATAATAACTTTTGATCCTTTTTTACTCACTGTTATACACCTTCTGCTTTTCTGTATTACCAACAACAAGAAATATAGCACCGATATCTGATTTTATCAAACAAGTAACACTTTTATAAACTGTATTAAAATAAACTTTTATTTTTAAAAAAACTCAAGTGAAATTTCTTTCACCTGAGTTTTTTCTACTATGCTTCAAAATTGAATTCTCGCGACCAATCAAATGATCCTGAATCTTCGTAGCTTTGCGGCCAATGAGAACACCATTCAGGACTACGATAACTCGTGACAATTTCAGAGCTGGGTGTGTAGGGTTTGATATCCAACAGTGGACTACCATCCTCGGCATCCAAATAATCCAAAGTAATAATCCCTTTTTCCTGATCGAATGCAATAATTCCAGCAACTGAAACTGCGATTGGGTTAGGTCTGACAGGTCCTCTTGTAGCAAATATACCCAATGTTTCAGGACCATTAACATAGGGTTTTTCTATTAACCGTTCTTCTCTAAGTTCTGGAACATCCAGCTGATCAAACCAGTATAGAATCATAACATGACTGAATTCACTCAGTCCAGTTAAACCAGCCCTCATTTCCTCCTCCAGTACCAGTGTGGTCTCTCCTGCTTGTTGCGCTACTTTGCCAATTGCCTGTAATTTCATTTTGACATTCCTCCTGTAATAAGAGGATAATCCCTCACGTAGTGTGAGAGTCAAGGGCAATTAACGGAATTTGCAATTCGGTGATATATTCTTCTGAATCTTCGGTTTCATCAGGGCCAATATGACAAACTTGGCGTGTTGTCTTGATCATTTGATATTCTGGATGTTGGTCTAACCAACAAGCAAAGCTTTGATAAACAATTGGTAATTGATGATAATTTCCTTTAACAATAATGCTAGCAGCCAAAGGTATTTTGGGCATTACGTAGCTTACCAGCGGTGAAGATACTGGAACAATCTCCTTGGTTTTCAAAACTATTTCAATATCATTGTTCTGCTCTTTGTATTCCTGATCATAGAAAATTGTAGTGCTTCCCATGTCCTCCAGAGCAGCAGCAAGCTTTTGCTGAGCCATTTCATCATAAAAATCGCGCCAAAGCTGACCTTCGTGATAAAAGCTTGGAATAACTTTACGCAAACCAATTACCGGAAAGTCGGGGATTCCACATAGCCTTATCGGATAGGAAACTGGTTTATCAATTTGATCAACTTTCCGTTGGATCGCTTCAATCCGAAGCTGATCTTGAGCAATTTCTGCTTCAATCTCCATCTGCTTACTTAACAATTGCTTCTTTAAAACGATTGATTCCGCTGACAAAAGTTCCTTTATCTCCTGCAAAGAAAATTTCAATTCTTTCAATAATAAAATGGTATGCAGTTGTCCAAGCTGTCTTACCGAATAATAGCGATACCCAGATTCTTGATCAATTTTTTTAGGCCGTAAAAGTCCGATGTCATCGTAATGCCTCAACATGCGAATTGAAACGTGGCCTAATTGAGAAAATTCTCCAATTTTTAGCATAGCTTTCCTCCTCTAACTTCTTCATTATACTGGTACTTTTCCTTGTTGTCAGGAGGATTTTGTGGGATAATCAAAGAGAACAAACGTTCTGAAACAAGGAGGGCTCTTATGCACTATTCCAGCTATAAAACGATTCTTTCCCCAAATAATAATATGAATCTTTTTCGCGGCTGCACGCATGGTTGTATTTATTGTGACAGCCGAAGCGACTGCTATCAGATCAATCATCCTTTTGAAGACATTGAAGTAAAAGAGGATGCCCTTGAAATTTTAGAAAGCCAATTGATGCGAAAACGCAAACCTTGTATGGTCACTACTGGCGCTATGACTGATCCTTACATTCAACTGGAAGAACGTTTGAATATCACGCGAGATTCACTAGCTCTACTTAATAAGTATGGCTTTGGCGTCTCGATTCAAACAAAATCGACGCGTATCTTAAGAGACCTCGATCTGCTAAAACAAATTAACAAAAAAACTAAGGCTGTCGTACAAATGACATTGACTACTTATGATGAAGAACTTTGCAAAATTCTGGAGCCTTATGTTTCTACCACTTATGAACGGTTTGAAACACTGCAGGTATTCCAAAAGGAGCAAATTCCGACAATTGTCTGGTTATCCCCAGTTCTACCCTTTATTAACGATAGTGAAGAGAATCTGGCTGGGGTACTTAATTATTGTTTGAAAGCTGACGTTAAGGGGATTATGTGCTTTGGTTTTGGGATGACTTTGCGGGAAGGCAATCGTGAATACTTTTATCAAAAACTGGAACGTCATTTTCCTGGCATAAAGGAAAAGTACCAGCGAGCATTTGGTAATCAATATATTTGCAACAGTCCTAACCATAGTAAACTTATGAAGCAATTCATAAACTTTTGTCAAAAGCATCAAATCATGTGGCGAACCGATGAGATTTTTGCCTATTTAAATAAATTTGAACAAAAAGAACAACAGTTAACACTATTTTAAAAAGGCTGAAATCCTGTTATGTAACCAGGATTTCAGCCTTCTATTTTTAGAGTGTAGGTGATTTCAATTCCAGATAAGCAATTTCTTCTGATGCTAAGTGAACGTTTTGTGCTTTCAAACTAGAAAGCAGTTCTTTTTTATTCCGAGGTCCAATCGAAGCAAAAACATCAAAGCGGTCATTCAATACATAGGCTAACGCTATATTGATTGGCTCTACACCCCGTATTTTCGCCACTTCTTTTACTCGAGCAAGCTTTTTAAAATTATTTTCAGTGAAGAATGCCTCTTTAATATCTCTAGGAGCATCGGCATCCATATCTTTCCATAATGGTACGAAGAATCCAGCGCCTTGAGCACCCCAGCTCATAACGGTAATACCCATTTCATTGTTCTTTTTCACATAGTCGGCATCCACATATACTGATCGATACCAGCGTGGTTTATTGATGTCAGCTAATGTAAAAGACGGACTATTTATGCTTAATCCTAAATAACCCTTTTCTTTACAATAGTCATCTGCTTCCTTAATCCGGTTCACTGACCAGTTACTGACACCATAGGTTACAATTTTTCCTTCTAGACGATGCTGTTCAAAGCAATCCATTAATTCCTCAACTGGCACTTCCTCATTATCTCGGTGCATAATATACATGTCAAAATGGTCAACGCTCATATTTTTCAAGCTATATTCTAAATCCTCAGTGATGTAATCCGCACCAACCCGACTCTCATCTGGAAACTGTACATTATTTTCATCTACGTAATGGTGACAGGCTTTATTTACTAGCAGCAATTGATCTCGATTGCCTCGTTTCTCTAACCATTTGGTAATCACTATTTCAGCTTTACCACCATTGTAAAAACGCCCTGTATCAATTACGTTCCCACCGTTTGCTACATATGCATCCAGCAATTCGAAGATTACTTCTTCATTATCTGGACCAAACCAACCGGTTCCTAAAGCGATTCGTGCAACTTTTGCATCCAATCCTTTAATCTGACAATATTTCATTTTTTCCCTCCTACATTTTTATTTAAACAAAATTTAGTCCCTACTCATTTATTCTATCCAAAAGGTTGTTTGTTCTTTGAACTAAAAATAAATTAGCACAAATTCAGTAATTCACAATTTCTTTATATTCCCTATTCTAAGGTATTTCCTTAGTAAGATTCAATAGCACTTTCTTCTATTATTCATAGCACTAAAGTTATCAGTTTATATAGCCTCTCGACGTATTTTGATTTCTACAAAAAAAAGATGCATTTTTTTGATCTTATTGATAAAATAAATTTATAGATGAGGTGAAAGCAATGAATCTGCGACAACTTGAATTTTTCTTAGCTTTAGCTGAAACTGAACATATGACTAAAGCAGCTAAGCAGCTCCAAACTTCCCAACCAAATGTTAGTCATGCTATGTCAACATTGGAACAAGAACTAGGTGTTCCTTTGTTTAAGAAAAACGGGCGAAATATAAGTTTGACAAGGTACGGACGACTATTCTACAGCTATATCTCCCCTTCCTTGAAAGAAATTTATAAGGGACAAAAAATATTAAGTGACATGGCTAACCCCATATCCGGGGAAGTTCGTTTTGGTTTCATTTATACAGTAGGATCAGTTATCGCCCCAAGAATTACACAACAATTTCTTAGTCAAAAAGAGCACCGAAATGTTCATTTTGATTTCCATCAGGGAAACTCCAATCGAATTGTTGAATTGTTAAAAGATGATCTGATTGATGTAGGGATTTGTTCGAAGGTAAAAAATGTTCCTGAAATTCAGTTTTCCGTTCTTTCACGAGAAGAAATGGTGGTTGTAGTTCCTGAAGATCACCCTTTAGCTGCCGAGGACGCGATCTATTTAGAAAGGATCATTCGCTATCCGGTGGTATATTACCGGAAGCAAAGCGGCTTGCGCCCTTATCTGGATGAGATTATGGCAGACTTAGCCATTCATCCACGTATCGCCTTGGAATTAGATGAAGATCATAGTGTCTTAGGATTTGTAGGACATGGTTTTGGCCTGGCTTTAATGCCAAATATTCCATCCATCTCTTCCTATCCAGTTAAGAAGATTAAGATTTTAGATCGCTTGCCTGATCGTAATCTCTATTTAGCAATTAAGCGAAATCATTTGCACACGGCATTGGTTCGAGACTTTTGGAATTTCTGTCAAAACAAATTTGTATTAAACGAAGAATAAAAATAGATCTTGACCAATGATGGTCAAGATCTATTTTTATATATTTATTCTGCTTCAGATCCATAGTAAACTTCTAAATGTTGAGGCAAAATCTTGAAATGTAATGGCAAACCCGGACCTTCATCACCATCCACACTCGGATGCAACTCTACTTTTTCTTTCACTGCCAGACTTCCTTCAGTGAAAGTCTCATAACCAATGTAATCCGTAGAATGATCAATCCCCTTTAAAATATCAGGCACACTTTTAAGCATATCCGCAACATTATGATTTTTTAAATATAGCAAGTACATTTTACCATCGTCAGGTTTAGCTTCTGGTACAATATGGCTATAGCCACCAATGGTTTGAGTTAGGACGACTACAACTGCACTGCTTTCCACACTTCGCTTTTCCCCTTCAATGTCCAGGTCGAAATGATAACTTTCATCCTTTATTACTTGCTTGAATCCTGATGTAAAATAAGCTAATTTGCCGAACTTGGTTTTTTCTTCAACATCTACATCACTAATAGCTTCAGGAATTCCACCTACAGCAACAATATTCATGAAATAATCTTCATTGACTTTTCCAATATCTAAAGACATTCGGCGATCTAAATCCAATTCTGCAATTGCTTCTACAGGATCCATCGAAATATGCAGTGAACGAGCTAAATCATTTACCGTACCTAAAGGAAAGAAACCAAATCTCGGTCGATACTCCTGCTCAGCCAACCCACTGATTACCTCATTCACCGTACCGTCACCACCCATTGCAAATACACTGTCCACTTTACTTTCAACTGCCTGTTGAGCAAACTTAGTAGCATCGCCAGCATCTTCTGTATGCCGCACCTCTACTTCGTCAAATATATTGACTAATTTTTCTTTAGCCAGTTTTTCGTATTCTTGTGCATCCTCATTACCCGAGCTAGGATTTACAATCAATACTGCCTTTTTCATTATTGCTCACTTCCTTCCTGATTCTTACTCTTTTCAGTATAGCAGGAATAACCTTTTTTCATGTGTTCTGAGGATTGGGCTATTAAGAATATTTTGATTATTTCTATATTCTGGTGCGAACCACTAGTTCCCAAATTTTCTTTGTACTTTCGAAATCACTTGAGCATCATTTTTTTAAATGCTTCACCTAAATTATAAACTCTAAACAAAAAAAAGCCCTTGAAAACAAGGGCTTTCAGACTGTAGACAAA
>NZ_JAFREL010000131.1 GCF_017377655.1 Candidatus Enterococcus ferrettii | reverse complement strand
CACCAAATAATTTGATTAAAGATAATCTTGTCATATATGCAGGTTTCATGGTTTGATCTCAACTTTATTCAACAAAAAAAGGATTTACGAATCAAAAGTCATTCGCAAATCCTTTTTCTCTTTGTCCACCTTGAAATAATAGACTCCCGACAGAATAGCAACTGACGAGTCTCCTTTACTGATAAGGTTCATTTATTCGCTATTTCTAACATTTCCTTCTTTTAGCTCAATCGGAGCTAACACGTTTATCACAAAAAACGCTCAATCATAGCGATTGAGCATTTCGTTCACTAATTTGTAGCAGAATAGTACTTCAATTCTTCTAGTTGCTGCGAACCTTCTAACCAGTATTCATAAAAAGCACTGCTTAATTTATATCCTCTCCCCCACAAGGTCGTGATGGTTTCGCCAGTAATGCCATGGGTTTCAAATTTGTGCTTCAATTTGTTAATCAAGCAAGACAGTTGGCTCATATTTGAAGACGTGCTGCCGTCTTGCCATAAACAGTCGCATAATTCTTGTCGGGACAAGACGCCACTAGTTGAGTAAGACTGGATCAAGCATTCAAAGACACGCTTTTCTGTTTTGGACAAACTCTTGATTAGCAATTTCAGACTGTTCGGAGTAGTATCCTCCCCTTGCGTAGTAGGAAAAGTCAGAATTTGATTACCAGTTACCACATCTTGCTTCACTTGTTGTTGAAGCTCGTTCATTTTTTCTCGCAGAAGTTCATAGCTGGTCTCTTTTGCTACCCAATCTACTAAACCTCGCTCTTGCCAATAGCTCTGTTCTTCCTCATTAGGAATGTTTTCCACCACCCGTAAAACTAGTAACGGATGATTTTTCAACATTTGTAAAATCTGTTCTACTTCTGAATTACATAGACTTTCACTCAAGACAATCCATTGAAAATAGGAAAGAAAAGGACTTACAGTGCCTGTTTTCAGGCGCTTGAATAAATCTGTCGAACAAAGAATCTCACAATTCATCCGCTGTAATTTTTGGACTAGCGGCTCTTCGGCCAAAGAATTTTTTGTTAAAATAAGTACGTGTTGCATGGGGATTCACCTTCTCTTCAAATTTTTGGTGTTTTCTTCTCTTTTATAAGTGGCTTTGTCTCAGCTTCTTCCGTATCAATCAATACATTCCACAGGATAACTAACGTCACAACCACACAAATAGCTACTTGAATCCATAACTGATCAAAATAGGATTCCGCTAGCTTGATACTAAAAATTGCCAACAGGAAACAAATCACTAAGATAATCGCTAATTGAACCTGCTTCAACTCCTGTTGGACACGATAGGCTGTTTCAATTGGTACTCTTTTTTGTTGAGCTACCTGTCGGACGGAGTTCTTTTCCACCAGCAACCAGATCATTTCACGATAAAGCTTACGTGCCTCAGGTTCTTTACTAAACAAGGAATAGGCATCTTTACTGCGGTCTCTTTCTTTTCCTGCTTTGACCAGTACTGGATGAAGCAGCCGATCGTTGCGTAATGACCAGCGAAAAACTTGGCGCCATTCTTCTATCGTAAGCTGAGGCAGGTTCAGTACATCCAAGGTTAACTCTCGTGTTTCTAGCTGATCTAGACAAGCCAGCAACTGTCTATAATCTCGGGAAACGACTTCCCAAGAGGCAATCACCAAATGGTCTCCCGGTTGGGCAAAGTTCATCAAAGCTTGGAATTCACTTGTTGGTGAATGCAGGGCTTCCACTTCTTGCGCTCCATCAGAAAAGAGTTCATCCACTGGGTAATCCTCCAGCATATCCAATTGTTGGGTCAGTTGATACCCGCGTGCATAGCCAAGATTCATCGTGTCCTTCCTCTTTCCACTGGAGTTTTTCGTCTGGTATTGCTCGGCTGTTGCCTATTCCGCAACAGTCGAGTTAACTTTTCCTGCAAATCCTGTTGATTTCGCATTAGCGAGAACAGCAGATAGCTTTGAACCAATACAATCAGGCCTAATACTAGTAATAAGAGATAGACCATATTCTGTCTCGCCTCTTTCATCTATTTTGTTTTAATTTTTCCTAGGTCATTTTTCTTGTAGTCCCAACTGTAAGGTTGAGGAGTTTTATTTTCCCCATCAGCTGTTTGATTCGGTTGAAGATATAGAGTCAGCCATAACTCATTGGTGGCATCAATCGTTCCTCGATTCAGCATCACAGGACTAGCAGTGATTGATGTATTGTTCTGATGACTGGCTGATTCTGCAGTCACATAATGACCGAGGTACTCATAAAAGGACGGAATCACTGGTTGAATCAACACTTGATCTGAATCATCCGTCAACGGTTTGGTGGTTAAAATAAAATTGGTAAATGCCGGATTGTCAGCATTTTTCCCCGAATTAACAATCGTATTGGCTTGATAGGTTGGATCAATAGCTGGACTGCCACTGTTAAACAGTCGGTTCTCGATCTCTATATACCCTTCTGTTGGCACCACCAGTTCATTGGATGGCTTCATCACTACTTGGCGAACATGAAGGATTGCTTCTCTCAAAGAGTAAATTACTTTTCCTTCTTGATAGGTTCCAGAAACTGTATAGTTCATCCCTCTTGATGTATCATCCAACTCTCGAAGTTCAACAAAGCTGTAAAATTCTAGACTTTTAGGTTGTGCCGTGACCATTTTATCCAGTCGCAGTTGTTGATCGAGAACAAGATCTCCTTCTGTTACAGCATTTCCTTGTTCATCGTAAGCTGCTAAAGAAATCTTTTGCGGAATAGCTGCTTTCCAACAAACATCGGTAATTTCTTCGCTTTCGGTTTGACCCCCGTATTCGGAGAATTCGACGTAGTAGCCGTGATTAAAAGTGTTATCAAATCCTAATTCACCCGGTAAGTCGTTCCAGTACTTGCTTCCTGCGACAGCAAATTGCAAAACATACTCTTTAACACCATATAAACTATTTGATGGTTCTATTGAAGAAAATCCATCATAAACATTTGCAGGTGCATAACCTCCATCAACTCTTCTTTTTCCAATGAAGAATACGTTTCCTGTTTCTGGTCCATTTGCCCAATACCAATCATTTTTCTCTATATCATAGTCATCCTTATTCTGGGAAACGTTAAGTTCATCGTTTATCTTACTACCATTTTTGAGGACTCCCCTTGTTCCTCCAAGCCAGCCTGGTTCTTTGGCTATATTGTCGTAAATGAAATCATGCTCTTCCTCTGAAGTTATCGTTGCAAGATAACCAGTGAGACCTCTATATTTCATTTTTCTTGCACCATTATATGCTTCAAACCAGTTTTTCCCCGGAGCACTATTTTCTGGGACAAAAACATAATAATGTGTTTTCCCATCTCCATCAATCCATGAAGTATACACTCGCTCATGAAGAATCACTTTAATACTTCCAGACGTATTCACCGAATTCTTAATAGTAAATCGCAAACTTTCTAAAAATGTTTTAATCGTGGCTGTACTATTATTTGTTTCCATAGCAAAACTAAAAGAGTAATAATCAGTTGTTTCACTATTTTCAAAAGAATACCATTCTGTTGGTAAAGTTAGCGAAGAGAAATCCTTAATCCCAGTATTTTTGGGAATTTGGATTTCAATTGATTTCATCTTATTGTCTAATGAAGCATTCAAAGCCACTTCAATTAATTTCGCCTCATTACCTGTTCGTTCGATTTCAAAGTCTACATTTTGAGTTAAAGTATCTATTCGCTCCGTTTTTACATCACTTACATTGCTCATTCGATCTACAGCAATCGCTTGAATATATCGTGTAGAATTAACAGGTTCACTTATAGTAAAGGAATCTCTCGTATTGTACGTCACAGAATTATCATTAGGAGCTACATAAACATCAAATTCAGCAGGATCAATTCTCCCAAACTCATCTTTTAATCCTTCTATTTCTACTTTAAAGTCAGTCATGCTAGCAGGATCATCTACCACTCTGTAAAAATATCCCGCAATATTACTTATAATTTTTTCTTCAACTATATCTGAAGTTAATTTTCCTTGGTCTTTTGTATCTGCTTCTATATACCATTGATAACTTTCTCCATTATCTTGTGCATTTACTCGGATATTCAGGTTCCCAGAATCTCCGCAGCGTATGTCAAGTTCTGGTTCGTCAGGCGCCTGACTATCCCTTACAGAATAGTCAGTTGAATTACTTTCTAAAGAAACTTGGGCCAAGTTGTATAATACATTCGCAATAATCCTTCTTTCATCTTCTTTTGATTCTCCATTACGGTGACCAGTTTGAATCATGGCAACATTCCCCTGCGTCTTTAAATACCATCCTCCACGCCAAACTGCATCTTCATAGATTGGATTATCTGTAACAAATTCAGCCCAAGTAGTTCCTTCTGATTTATCAGATAATTCAACGCTATGAGTTTCAGGTACATCTAAAATTAACTCATTTTGCATTTCGAAGGGGTATTTCATCAGATACCCATCATTGATAATCTTTACCTTGTCAGAAATTGACCAATAGTTCATTGCCACATTCCCATTTACAATCATATCGTCTTCATGACCAATTCCTAAATAATTTTCTTCGTCATGAAAATATTTCCACCAGTTCCATCCAGCCGCGGTTATTACAGTATCATGACCAAACAGAACACCCCTACCTGAAAGTATAAACTCTCTAGCAGCTTCAGCACCATCAGTTGAAATGTCCTTTCCGTCATTTGAATCCCAACTACCGAACATTATGACATCGTATTGATATTCTCCGGATAAACTACTCTTCAAATAGCTATTTGGATCATTATTATAGTCTGTAATTTTTACTGGTGTGACTTGGATTAAGTTGTTTCCTTCAGAATCTTGTAATCCCAGTCCATCCATCCATGATTTCAATGTATTGGACTTCTCATTATCAGGATAAACATTCAATACCTTGATACTCTTACCATAGGATAAGGAGCGGTTCTCCCAAGTATTGCCCGCTTTTGATTGATACAATTTATATCCTGACTGCGTTAACTCTGAAATTTCATCCCAACCTAATTTTGCATAGTTTTGCTTTGCTGTATTATCCCACTTATTATCTGCTGTTAATCGAAAATCGTTCGTTGTTACTACAGTAGATGCTTCTATTTTTTTATTTGATGGCACTCTCAAATAAGAAGAGTAGCCAATGCAAGCAATTAAGAGTCCTATCAATGAAGTAATAAGGCCATACTGGATGATTGTCCGTTTATCAATATTCTTTTTCATTATTCCTCCCCCTCATCAACACTTATCAAATCAATGTTCTACTCGATAAAACACTCATCTCATGAGTGCTGCACTTTTTATAAAGGGATACAGAAGTTGCTGCATCCCTAGTTATCTACCTTCGTTTTCAACACATCGTCGGCATCTTTTAACGGTCCGGAAGTCGGCGTATTGCCTTGCCACCAGGCATCACGATAAGCAAATTCTGTACAATTGACCGTTTCTGCCTTGATCGTAATGATTAATTCTGCGTCATGGTACCGATCTCGTAATTGATCAGAAAGCTTCACCTTCTTGAACAGCTTGCTGGTTGCTTTTTTCGGTTCGACTGCTTCTTTGATGTAGTAGTAATAGCCGTCTTCACCATCCAACCAGTCTGCTGCGGTCATTTCTTCCAGTATCAAGTCTGTACCAATTTTTAATGGCAATACCTGTTTATTCTGG
>NZ_JAFREL010000130.1 GCF_017377655.1 Candidatus Enterococcus ferrettii | reverse complement strand
TAATAGGCTTTTGATTTTTGAGAAAGTGAAAAAAGGGGCTGGGGTACCAGAAAAGTTTTTTTAATCAGGGTGTCCTCCTTTTGCGGAAAAAAGTCGATAACCCCTGGTATATCAACGAAAAAGACGGTTTGAGATATTTCGAAAAAAAGATAAAATAACAAAACTCAGTAAATGGAAGAACAAACAAAGAGGCAGCTTCACCTGGTAAAAGGGAAACTGCCTCTATTTTTTAGTTATTTATTTTTGTCTGATCATACGGTCTGTTCATCCAAAGGAAAGGCATCAAAGCCGCGAGTTCTCTCTGCTTCAGCCTGATAGTGGGTCGTCCAGCGAGCTGAATATTGATGATAATAAATCCCGGACTCAAAGGGAAATTGTTGTAAAATCGGCGGTTTGCTCAACAGGAAACCAAACGGATGTGTCTGGCAAATACAGATAGTCCGGCAGTGTCCCATAATGCGATCGTCTCGCTACCAGGGCTGTTACAGTCAATATATGGCAACTAATCTGTAACAAACTTTAAAGGGTGGAAGGGATAAATATATAGTGAGATCATTGTTGCTATTGGGTCTTTGTAGAATTTTTCACCACCAACACAACTCTCCCACCATCATCAGTATTCTCCAATACCAATCGACCGTGATGCAACTGAGCAGCTTTTTCAGCGATGGCTAAACCGATCCCGTAATTGCTGTCAGGAGTTCGACTTTTGTCCTGCTGCCAGAACATTTCCTTGGCATGCTGCAGGGCTTCTTTGCTAAAGCCGGGACCATGATCTTCAAAGATGAAGTGGGTTTCGTTTTTAGTTTGTGTTACTTGAATGTTGACTGTGCCTGAATGGGTGAAACGAATAGCATTTTCGCCGATACTGATTAAGGCACGAGTCAGCATGTACGTCGAGCCAACAATTTGCTGTAAGTCTTGGTTGGAATGATAGTCTAAGTTGATTCCCTTTGACTGAGCTATTGGGGCAAGTGATTCATTCAATTCATGAATCAAATGATCAATAGACAAGGGTTCTTTTTCTTCATTGACTACTTCGAAATTGGATAATTGCTGCAAGGCACCCACATATTGTTTGGCTTTATTTCCTGAGTGATAAATGGCTTGAACCAAGTTCCGTTGTTCTTGTTCTAACTCATCCTCCAGTAAAAGCTCAGCATTGCCATTCACTACTGTCAGTGGTGTTTTGATGTCATGAGTCAGGGCAGCAATTTCTTGCTTTCGTTGCTGCTGGGTCTCCCATTGTTGAAGCAGCGAAAATTTTAATGCTTCTCGCATATCTTCCATTGACTGCAAAGTCTCATTGAATTCAAGGATACCGGCAGAAGTGGTGATCGGTTCTTCCAGGTTTTGTGCGGTAATTTGCTGACTGGCAGCTTCTACCAGCACCAGCTTTTCTCGCAGCTTTTGGCTGACTCTGCGGGTGTATAAAAGAAAGAAAAGAACTAATGCAAGTCCAGTTCCAATAATAAAAATTAATTCCGCGCTTGGTAAAATACGCCGAAGGGTCTCGTTAGTAAATTGTGCAGTATATTTCCAAGACAAAAGGCAACGGCTGCCGTCATCAAATTGAACATAAGCACCGGTTGAATAAGTATCATTGTCAGGAGTGTATTTATCAATCTCCTGTTTTAGTTTATCTCCACTCAAAGAAGAAGCGACTACCTGATTCTTCTGATCAAAATAAACAAAATCATAATAGCTTGGCTGCAAATCATCAGGGAATTTGTTCATTTGCTTTAGTCGTTCAATTTCCCCACGAGCAGCCGTTTCCCCGGCATTAGCAGGAGCAATCATGCTAGATTGAATCATTAACTGAAAGAGAAAAAGGGCAGCTGCCAATAGAATGAATACGCCAATAAATGCCATTAGCAGAATTCGGGTGACGTAACCGGTCAGGCTGATTATTTTCTTTTTTTCCATCGATAGCCGATCCCCCAGACTGTTTCAATTGGCTCTGCGCCAAGCTTTTTCAACTTAGCTCGAATATTTTTGATATGTTCGACAATGGCACTTTCATCGGACTCTCCTTCATAACCAAAAACAGCTTCATATAATTGGCCCTTGGAGAATACTTGTCCGACATGCTCCATCAAATGGGTACAAATGCCATATTCTGATTTGGTAAAATTGATAGGTGTTTCGTCATACAGAATTTGTTGACTAGTTAAATCCAAGACTAAATCGTCTACTCGTAGAACATGGCTGTGGGTTCGCGATTCTCGTCTAAGATGAGCGGAGACGCGTGCCCGTAGTTCTGCGACGGTAAAGGGCTTTTGGATGTAATCGTCAGCACCGATTCCCAGGCCATGGACTAAATCATTCTCGGCTGTCCGAGCAGTCACAAAAAGAATCGGGCAATCTACCAGTTGGCGAATTCGTTGGCAGTAGGTAAAGCCGTCTTCTTCAGGCATCATGACGTCTAACAGTATCAATTCCGCAAAAGCTGCCTTTTCTGGAGTCACTTCCTTTGTTGAGGTAACCGTAGTGACCTGATGGCCCTGTCTTTCTAAAGCAGTTTTGATAAAAGTTAAAATTTCGCTGTCATCATCAATTGCTAAAATCTGTGCCATCTGAGCACCTCCTTGCTTAAGTATATTTTGAAATGAAGGACGAGACAAGGGGGCTATTCTTCATTTTTACGTCCTTCCCATCTCTGAAACCAGTTGAAAAGAAAAACCAACATCAATAAAGTCCCGATCCCTAATGCCCCGAATCCTAACTTTATCGCAGGTTGGGAAGCAGCCACGAGTGGGATCAAACGAATACCCCAGGCACAGGGAAAGAAGAACCAAATCGTTTCACCTAATCCAGTGATTAACAGGGCTGACAGCAGCAGTTCGAAGGTTGCTACCGCAAAGTTAACGTTCCGACCAAAGCACAATCCGATCCAGAAATGGAAAAAGTACTGAAAGAGGGCACAACCCCAAATCACCAAAGCAAGTTCCAGATTTGCATTAAATGGTAGAGAATAATTGGTAAGGAAAAAACCAATAATAAAACGATAACCAACTACTAGCAAAAGGCAGGCGAATAGGCCTGAGCCGATCAGAAACAGCAGCTTAGATAACAGCGTACTGCTGCGTGAGGTAGTATTTAGTAGAAAGAAGCCGCCACCAGCTTCGATTTCTTGATCAGCTGTCAACGTGCACATCCAAGTAGCTATCAAGGGATAGATCAGGGTTAATAGCTGATAATAATTGATCGTCAGTGCTTCCGCCGAATAATGGGTTATTAATTGATAGCTAATGAAAGCAACCAAACCTAATAGAGGAATCACGAGATGTAAGATAAAAAAAGGTGTTTTACTTAGTTTGAGCTTGTCGGCCTGCAATTGCTGCTTCAACATGGCTATTTCCTCCTTTGACCAAACCATTTGGTTGTTGCGATAAACAGCAGTACAAATAACGTACTGGTGATGACTATCCCTGGTAGGATTACATCTGTATTGTAGAGTGGACTAGCTGCTTCCATGGGGACGCCATTCGGATTGACCCCGAGGATGGCGGCCATCAATCGGGCTGGAATTGCGAAGGGGATGAACCAAAGCGCCCCGCCAGCAGTCGGCTGACCAGAGAAGCCGATATTTAAAGCTAAGATACTCAGAAAGGTCACAACCGAATTGAATTGTGTTGCTAAAAACATAGCTAACGGAACCTGCCAGATCCAGGTAATGGTTAGCACTAAACCAGCTGCTAAGCCGCTCCATACGGGATATTGAGTATTGAATAGCCAACCTGAAAAAGTTGTTAGGCCAAAAATCAGACCGTTTGCTAACAATAAATAAGAACAGCCAGTCCAGATTTTCGCTTGCCAGACTTTTGTTTGCGGAGTTGGCAGGATCGATGTGTTGAAAAAATCCAAACGTTTGTCAGGATTAATTAAGTTAATACAAACCAACGCAGTTACTGCCGGAAGCAGCATCATATACCACCAGTTATAAGCACCTATTTGAGTAAATTGACCCCCCATCAAAAAGATGGCCATCAGGGATACTAAAAGTGGGAAAATGAGTAAACTTCTGCGGCCAAAGCTGCGGCGGCCTTTAATATATTCTACTTGAATCAGCTTTCCCATATTATTCACCCCCAAATTCCCGATGTGATCGGGCCACATCCATAAATAAATTTTCTAAGGCAGCACTGCTTTCCGGTAAAGTCCCTTGGTAGCCTAATCTGCCATTGGCAATGATGCCGATTGTGTCCACAGTACTTTCCACTTCTGATAGAATATGACTGGAAAAAATCACGGTAATTCCTTTAGCAGGAAATGAACGAATCAGGTTCCTCAGGTCTTGAATGCCTAAGGGGTCAAGGCCATTCGTCGGCTCATCTAAGATCAGCAGCTTGGGATGATTCAAAAGAGCTAGGGCAATTCCTAGACGCTGCTTCATCCCCATAGAGAACTGTCGGCTTTTTTTCTTCCCGGTATTTGTTAAGTCTACCAGCTGAAGTACCTCTTGAATCCGAGACTTGGGTGAGCCAAGAGCAGTTGTTCGAGCCAGCAGATTTTCATAAGCAGTTAAGTTACCGTAAAGTGGGGGACTCTCGATCAAGGCACCGATCTCATTTAGGTCTTGTCTCTGCCATGGCCTGTTCCGGTAAATAATTTTTCCGGCTGTGGGTTGAACTACTCCAGTAATCATCTTCAAGGCAGTCGATTTTCCAGCCCCATTTGGACCCAAAAGTCCATAAATACTGTTTTCTGGAATTTTTAAAGAAAGGTCAGCCACCGCTTTTTGGTGGTGATAAGTTTTTGTCAGGTTTTCAGTTGTTAAAATCATGTTTTTCATGGGAAGTCCTCCTTTGATGCTTTCACTATACTGGGAGAATATAAGGAAAGTATAAGGAGTCAATAAAATAATTACTTCTCGCCCTCAGCTTCTTAGAGGTCGCTGGAATTCAGTGGAGGAAAGCAAAGAGGGCTCGCTAATAATGAGAGTATAGGAATTTGAAGTGAATTTATGAGTACGATCGTCGAGGTCATCTTTTTAAAATATTCATTATGGTGTGGTGAAAGCAAAAATCCTCACTAGATGCTGCGAACATCTAGCAAGGAATAATTCAAAAAATCTCTTCACACTCATTATAATACAGAGTAATTTTTTAATATAATTAGTTTCATTAAAAAAAGAACAGATTATGTA
>NZ_JAFREL010000013.1 GCF_017377655.1 Candidatus Enterococcus ferrettii | reverse complement strand
ACGATTTAAATCGTGGGAGGATTGAAATTGATGGCAAGAATGTTAATCACTTTTCACGTGCAGCTATTCGTCGCAAGTTTGGTATGGTGCTGCAGGATACTTGGATGTTTGAAGGAACAGTAGCAGAAAATATTGCTTATGGTAATCCAGAAGCTACTCGTCAAGAGGTAATTCAGGCAGCGAGAGCTGCACAATGTCACCATTTTATTCGTACATTGCCAAGTGGTTACGACACAATTATTTCTTCTGAGGATGGGCAAATCTCTCAAGGACAACAACAATTGCTGACGATTGCTCGTGCTATCTTAGCTGATCCGCAAATCTTAATTCTCGATGAAGCAACTTCAAGTGTGGACACCAGAACAGAAGAAATGATTCAACAAGCAATGGATCGGTTGACTAGTGAGCGGACAAGTTTTGTAATTGCTCATCGTTTATCAACGATTAAAAACGCTGATTTGATTCTAGTCATGAAGAATGGATCAATCATTGAGCAAGGTAGTCATGATAGCTTGATGGAAAAAGATAATTTTTATGCAAATCTTTACAATAGCCAATTCGCCCAATCGTAAGACAAAAGCTCAACAGTTGTTGGGCTTTTTCTTATGCCAAAATCTCAAAGGAAGATTTGTCAAAACGCTTTTTTCGTTTACGAAATGAAAAAAATCATCCCATTTTACGCAAGTGTAAAAAATATTCTGAAAACTCATTGACTTTTAATTTTGTTAGCGGTATAGTTAATGAAATTAATGAGAAAATCATTAGACAAACTTAATGATAAGGAGCCGTTTTTTATGCGCAAGTACACTCAAATGAATCAAATCGTCTTATTAATTATTGAGTACAGGACTTAGAACACCGGAGGAATGTTTATCCGAATGTTTGAGTCCTATTTGCGTTAAGGAATGGGATTCTTGCAAAAGCATCCCACTTTATTGTTGGGATGCTTTTTTAAATTGAATGGGAGATGAAACATATGAGAAGTGATCAAATAAAAAAGGGAATTGATGCAGCACCGGCCCGTAGTTTACTTTATGCTACTGGACAAGTCAAGAATATCGAAGATATGAATAAGCCATTTATAGCAATATGTAATTCCTACATTGATATTGTACCTGGTCATGTGCACCTGAGAGAACTGGCTGATGTCGCTAAAGAAGCGATTCGTGAAGCGGGTGGCATTCCGTTCGAGTTTAATACAATTGGTGTAGATGATGGTATAGCAATGGGACACATCGGTATGCGCTATTCTTTACCAAGTCGGGAGCTGATTGCCGATTCTGCTGAAACAGTAATCAATGCTCATTGGTTTGACGGTGTCTTCTACATTCCTAACTGTGACAAGATTACACCAGGAATGATAATGGCTGCTATGCGTACCAACGTTCCTGCAATTTTCTGTTCCGGAGGTCCTATGAAAGCAGGAATTGATCCGACTGGTCACCAAACGACATTGTCTTCCATGTTTGAAGCCGTAGGTGCCTTTAAGGAAGGTCAAATGTCAGAAGCAGATTTTACTTTCATGGAACAAAATGCTTGTCCTACTTGCGGTTCATGTGCCGGAATGTTTACTGCTAACTCGATGAATTGCCTACTTGAGATGTTAGGCTTGGCTCTTCCTGGTAACGGAACTATCTTAGCAGTATCTGATGAAAGACGGGAATTAGTGAAAAAATCAGCAGTTCAATTGATGGAATTGGTTAAAAAGCAAATTAAACCACGAGATATTGTGACGAAAGAAGCAATTGATGATGCTTTTGCATTAGACATGGCAATGGGAGGTTCAACCAATACAGTATTGCACACATTGGCAATTGCTAACGAAGCTGAGATTGACTACAACCAAGAAGATATTAACGAGATAGCTAAAAGAGTTCCCTATTTATCTAAAATTGCACCATCTTCAGCATATTCTATGCATGATGTACATGAAGCGGGAGGCGTTCCAGCAATTATCAACGAGTTAGTTTCAATTGACGGAGCAATCCATCCAGATCGCATAACAGTCACAGGAGAAACATTAAGAGAAAGTGTTAAAGATTGGACGATCAAAAATGAAGAAGTCATCCATCCTAAGGAAAATCCTTATAGTCCAGTAGGCGGTTTGTCTATTCTGTACGGTAATATTGCTCCTGAAGGAAGTGTTATTAAAGTCGGTGGTGTTGATCCAAGCATCAAGGTCTTTGAAGGAAAAGCAATTTGTTTCAGTTCTCATGATGAAGCAGTTGAAGCGATTGATAACCATACTGTTGGTAAAGGCCATGTAGTAGTAATTCGTTATGAAGGACCAAAAGGTGGCCCAGGAATGCCGGAAATGCTGGCACCAACCTCAAGTATTGTTGGACGAGGTTTAGGAAAAGATGTTGCTTTAATCACGGATGGGCGTTTCTCAGGAGCTACTCGAGGAATTGCGGTAGGACATGTATCACCAGAAGCAGCAGCAGGTGGACCTTTAGCCTTCGTACAAGATGGGGATACGATTACTATTGATCTCACCAATCGTACATTAAATGCAGATATTTCTGAAGAGGAAATGATGAAACGCAAGGATCAATTACCTAAGTTCAAATCAAAAGTGAAAAAAGGATGGTTGGCGCGTTATTCAGCACTTGTTACTTCGGCTCATACCGGTGGAGTTATGAAACTACCAGAAGAATAGGAGGAATCGTTATGGAAAAAGTAGAGACTCAAACACAGCAACGGCAAAAGATGTCAGGGGCTCACTTGCTCTTAGATTGTTTGCATAAGCAAGGCGTAGAAATTATTTTTGGCTACCCTGGAGGATCCGTATTGCCTCTATACGATGCTCTTTATGATGAAACAACGATTCCCAATATCTTGACTCGTCATGAACAAGGCGCGGTCCATGCGGCTGAAGGATATGCCAAAGCGACAGGAAAGCCAGGTGTTGTAATTGTAACTAGTGGTCCAGGAGCTACGAATGCAGTAACTGGAATTGCTGATGCCATGGGAGATTCAGTTCCTCTCGTAGTTATTACTGGACAGGTAACAACCCCTGGGATTGGAAAGGATGCTTTTCAGGAAGCAGATGTTTTAGGAATTACTTTACCAATTACTAAGAACAACTACCAGGTTCGTGATATTGAAGAATTGCCTAAAATTGTTCATGAGGCATTCCATATTGCTACCACTGGCAGAAAAGGTCCAGTTGTTATTGATTTGCCGAAGGATATGACGGTTCTAGAGGCCTATGCAGAATGTGACAATGTTGTCCATTTAGAAAGTTACCAGCCCAATACGGTTCCTTCGAAAATTCAAATTGATCGATTGATGAAGCAGTTTTCAAAGGCTAAAAAGCCGATTGTATTAATAGGTGGAGGAGTTGCTGCGGCGGAAGGTAGTGAAGAACTCCGTAAGCTAATTGATTATTACCAAGTACCAGTAGTTTCCAGTTTGTTAGGGCTGGGTGTATTTCCTAATAGCCATGAACTATTTTTGGGAATGGGTGGTATGCATGGTACGTACGCTGCAAATATGGCCATGATGGAATCAGACTTTCTACTGAGCATTGGCTGTCGTTTTGATGATCGGTTGGCATGTAACCCCGAAGCTTTTGCAAAAGAGGCAGTGATTGCACACATTGATATTGATCCAGTAGAAATTGGAAAAATCATGCCTACCGATATTCCAATTGTAGCGGATGCAAAAATTGCGTTGCAGCAAATGCTGGAAAAGAAGGTAGATAAACCTGACTGCAGTGAGTGGTTAGAACTTTGCCATGAGCGGAAAGAACAATATCCGTTGCACTATAAGGATAGCTCTGAGGTCATCAAACCACAAAAAGTAATTGAAATTGTAGCTGATATTACTGAAGGGGATGCTTATGTAGTTACAGATGTAGGCCAGCATCAAATGTGGGTTGCGCAATTTTATCCATTCAGTTTTCCTAACCAGTTAATTACTAGTGGTGGATTAGGAACGATGGGTTATGGTATACCGGCTGGAATTGGTGCGAAGTTTGGTGAAAAGGATCGTTCAGTAGTTGTATTTGTTGGAGATGGCGGATTCCAAATGACGAATCAAGAATTAGCGATTTTAAATATTTACGACTTAGATATCAAATTTGTTTTGATGAACAATCACTCGTTAGGTATGGTTCGCCAGTGGCAAGAAAAATTCTTCAATGAACGACGATCTCAATCGGTTCTGGATGTACAGCCTGACTTCATGAAAATGGCGGAAGCATATGGAATTAACGGGGTTAAGATCACTGATCCGTTAACTTTGGATAAGCAGTTGCGAGATGCATTTGCTACAAAAGGTTCACTGCTGATTGAAGTAGTGGTTGATAATCGCGAGCATGTCCTTCCTATGATTCCTGCCGGACAACCAAACGATAAAATGTTGGGGGTGGAATAGAATGCGAAGAATGATTACAGCAAAAGTTCACAACCAATCAGGAACACTAAGTCGAATTACGAGTATTTTAAATCGTCGACAAGTAAATATTGAAAATATTTCAGTTGGTACAACCGAAGTAGAGGGAATTTCGCGTCTAACTATGATTATTCAGGCGGATACACTTGCTGAAGTAGAGCAAGTAACGAAACAGCTTAACAAACAAATTGCGGTAATCAAAGTTTCAGATATTACTGATGAACCGCATTTAGAACGAGAGTTGGCTTTGGTTAAAGTTAATGCGCCAGCCCCGATTCGTTCTGAAATTCAAGCAATGATTGATCCGTTTCGTGCTGATATTGTCGATGTTTCACTAAAATCTATAGTAGTCCAGGTTGCTGGATCGACCGATAAAGTGAATGCATGTATTGATGTTTTAAAGCCATATGGAATTAAACAAATGGCTCGTACCGGAGTTACCGGATTTACCAGAGGTTAATCGCAAATTTTGCTTTTAATAGATAGTTGAAAAACGGAGGAGAATAAATTTATGGTTAAAGTTTATTATGATGATGCAGTAGCAAAAGACGTATTAGAAGGAAAAACAATTACAATTATTGGTTATGGTTCTCAAGGCCATGCCCATGCTCAAAATTTACGTGATACAGGTCATGAAGTAATTATTGGAGCTCGCGAAGGGAAATCAGCCGATGCAGCCCGGGAAGATGGTTTTGAAGTATTACCAGTGAGTGAAGCAACCAAAAAAGCTGAAGTAGTAATGATTTTGGCACCGGATGAAATTCAAGGTTCTTTATATGAAAATGAAATAAAACCTAACTTAGAAGCTGGTAATGCTTTAGCGTTTGCTCATGGATTTAACATTCATTTTGATGTTATCAAACCACCAAAGGATGTTGACGTATTCTTGGTAGCTCCAAAAGGACCCGGTCACTTGGTTCGTCGTACCTTCACTGAAGGATTTGCTGTGCCAGCTTTATTCGCTGTTTATCAAGACGCAACAGGAGCTGCTCAAGAAGTTGCATTATCTTACGCAAAAGGTATTGGTGCGACAAGAGTGGGTGTTTTGGAAACGACCTTTAAAGAAGAAACTGAAACTGATTTGTTTGGTGAACAAGCAGTATTATGTGGCGGCTTAACAAGCATGATCGAAGCGGGCTTTGAAACGTTAGTTGAAGCAGGGTATCAACCAGAATTGGCTTACTTTGAGGTTTGTCATGAAATGAAATTAATCATTGACTTGATTTATGAAGGTGGATTCGCGAAAATGCGTGATTCTATCTCTAACACTGCTGAGTATGGTGACTATGTATCAGGACCTCGTGTAATCACTGAACAAGCAAAAGCAAATATGAAAGAAGTTCTGACAGATATCCAAAATGGTAACTTTGCGAACGGATTTATTGAAGACAACAAAAAAGGCTTCCCTGAATTCAAGAAAATGCGTGAAGAAAATGCTGGACACCAAATTGAAAAAGTTGGTGCTGAATTACGTAAAATGATGCCATTTGTTTCTCGTAAAGACTAATTAGACAAGGAGTGTGGAAGATGGAAATCGTCAAAGATAGTGATGTGCGAACTGCCTATCAGCTGTTGAAAAACGCAGTCACACATACCCCGCTCCAATATGATCGTTATCTATCAGAAAAGTATCAGGCCAATGTTCTGTTTAAACGAGAGGATCTGCAAAAGGTTCGCTCGTTTAAACTAAGGGGTGCTTACTATGCAATTAAAAAGTTATCAACAGCTCAATTGCAAAAAGGGGTTGTTTGTGCCAGTGCGGGAAATCATGCGCAGGGTGTTGCATATACCTGTCATGAGTTAAATACTCAAGCAGCGATTTTTATGCCTAGCACAACTCCTCAGCAAAAAGTGTCTCAAGTTCAATTTTTTGGTGGAGATAACGCCAAAATTTTTTTAGTAGGGGATACGTTTGATGCATCTGCAACAGCAGCAAAGAAGTATTGTGAAGAAAATGGAATGACATTTATTGATCCTTTTAATGATCCTAATATCATTGCTGGTCAGGGAACCTTGGCTTTGGAAATGATGACTGATGCTGAACGAGAGGGATTCAAGCCAGATTATATCTTAGCAGCTATTGGAGGCGGGGGATTGATTAGTGGAGTTTCTTCCTATGTAAAAAACACTTCGCCGACAACTAAAGTAATTGGTGTTGAACCGGCAGGGGCTCCTTCAATGCAAGCGGCTTTTGATAATGAAGGACCGATTGAACTAGACGAAATCGATAAATTTGTTGATGGCGCTGCAGTTAAAAGGGTTGGAGAGATTACCTATGTCCATGCTAACAAATACGTTGACAATTTAGTAACAGTAGATGAAGGTTTAGTATGTTCAACAATTCTAGAAATGTATGGCAAACAAGCGATTGTTGCTGAACCGGCAGGTGCTTTGAGTGTAGCAGCTTTGGAGCCGTTGAAGGATGAGATCAAAGGGAAAACGGTCATATGCATCATCAGCGGCGGGAATAATGATATTAATCGTATGGCAGAAATTGAAGAACGTTCATTAATGTATGAAGGCTTAAAACATTATTTTGTAGTAAGCTTCCCACAACGTCCAGGGGCATTGAAGGAATTTGTTACCGAGGTTCTGGGACCAGATGACGATATTACTAGATTTGAATATACGAAGAAAATTAATCGAGGTGCTGGACCAGTTATCTTAGGGATTTTACTTAAACGTAAAGAGGATTTGCCTGCTCTGCTAAAAAATATTAAACAATTTGATCCTAACTACATTGATTTAAGTGAGAATCAAACATTATATGGATTATTAGTCTAAAAAAAGGTTTACGATCGGTAAAAGGATCGTAAACCTTTTTTTCTAAACCTAATCAACTAGTTGATGCATTTCGTTAAAATAATTTTTATAAGCACTATAGCCCCCAATAATTGAACCTAAACTAGTAGCAGACAGCAGCATGAAAGTAACCATGATCTGATATTTGATGGCATGGACAGGATCTAAACCTGCAAAAATCAACCCGGACATCATACCCGGCAAACTTACTAAGCCTACTGTTTTAGCAGAATCGATGGTAGGCTGCATTGCCGTTTTGATGCTGTGTTGTAGAATTGGCTGAGCGGCTAGTTTTACGGAGGCCCCTAAAGCTAGTTTTTCCAAAACTTGCTGCCGCTGATCATGAAACTGTGTATTTAGGTTGCGATAGCACAAGCCGATTGCAACCATCGAGTTGCTGGCAATCATCCCAGTAATAGGAACAATTTGTGAAGGGATAAATTGTATAGCTCCCGACAGAATCAATACGCCCAAAGTCACATAAGTGCTAATTAGAATGGCTAACAAGGAATGTATATATTTCTTATGCCGACTAGGATTACGTTTGTGGGCATTCCAAGCAGCGTTAAATACAATAAATAAACTCATAGCAGTCGTTAAAAAATTATTATCTACCTGGAAAATGTACTTCAATACATAACCCACAATGACTAATTGGATAACCGCTCGAAAGATACTATAGAAAATATCCTTTGACAAATCTAATTTTTCTTTTTGGCTTATTGCTATAGCGATAAGCGCTAACCCGAAAGAAAGAACTAGTGATAAATTATTGACGGACAGGTTCATCTGTTAATTGTCCTCCTTTGATCCACATAATTGTATCAGCCGCCTGTATTTCAGCCTCATCATGAGTAACTTGCAAAATAGTTACCTTATTTTGATGAATCTGTGCAATCAGCTGCTGAATAATTGCTTTATTTCTTTCATCCAGACCTGCTGTAACCTCATCTAATAATAAAATTCGTGGTAAGAACAAAATATTGCGAATTAAAGCAACACGTTGCCGCTCACCACCAGAAAGTTGGGTAATCGGTTTATCAAGATAAGATTTAGGTAAATCTACCATTTGGAGGTGTTCGAGCATAGACTCTTCATTCGCTATTTTCCCTCGTATTTGGTATGGAAAAATTAGATTATCGCGGACACTGTCACCGAAAAGGGTAGGTTGTTGAAAACAATAAGAAACGTGTCTTCGATATTCAGTGTAAGGATAATCAGATTGATTTCTTCCAGAAAAAATGATTTCACCAGAGGTTGGTGTAGCCAAGGAGGCAATTAAGCGGAGAAGTGTACTTTTTCCACCACCAGAAGGACCAGAAATGGTTAAGAAGTCGTTGGCTTCAACCAACATATTGATGTGATTAATAATTAGTTGTTGATCGGGTTGATAACTAATATTTTTTATTTCTAATAAAGGCATCAAAAAAATCCTTTCTACTTATACTGGAATAATGACAAATAATTCAGGGTGCTTCTCAATTATCAGATGCTTAACTTGATAGGCAGGATAAGTGATAAAATGACTATCCGCCTGATAGCGATCAAAAAAATATTTTTTGATTTGTTCTTCTGACCATTGTCTTGCAGGAAAATGCCAGAATTTTTCTTTCTCTATATCTAGGATAAATACAAAGTTTGAACTCCAAGCATTTTTAATCTCTGATGGAACCATCGCCAGTTGTTCTTCAAAAGATTTCATTTAGTTTCCTCCTATTAAGTGCATTTTCGATTATCAAAGAGTTTGCTTTCCCATTTTTGATTTATTGGATATTAAGCGGGCCCGACCTTCGAGCTGAACTAAAGTGGTTAGCTCTTTCAAAGCATCAGTAGCAATCCACTGCTTTGATTTGGAAGTTTCTTGTTGCAATTCCATTGCCGATTGAATACAGAGTTCTTTACTTTCCAAACTGATTTTGCCTAACTCTCTTAAGGCCCAGGAAGCAGCCTTTTTAACTAAAAGACGCTCATCATCTGTATAAACTTTAATGAGATTCAAATAGTCGTCAATTTCGTCTAGGGACAACTTAGCATGGGTGGAAGTACTGGCAATTAAAGTAAAAGCCGCTCGTTTCTTATAAAGTTCCTCTGAATCAATCCAGTTAAGAATGTATTCATCAAAGTTTATCCTAATAAGGATTGTTTTGCAGATAAGATCACAAAGATCCCAAGAATACACATCGTCTATTAAAGCAGTAATATCTTTTTTTGTACACTCCTGTGGTTTTAACGATAAGACGGTTAGAATCTTACATTCGTGATAACCAGTTCTCCACAGTTTAAAAAGGAAGCCTTTTTCCTTCGGTAGTTTTCTAGCAAATTTTCTTAGTTCTGAAGTAGGAACACCAATAGCATCTCTAGCAGGGATTCCTAATTTTATTATATTTTGTTTGTATTTGTCGGAAGCTTCATCTTGTAAGTATTGTAGAATTCTATCAATTGTCATAACACACCTCTTTTTATATTCTATTATCTCTCACTCTTGAATATTCGTCTATTTAAACTTTAAGACAAAATATTTTGAGTTTGACCAATTTTGATGTATTATATGTTCACGGTTACTTACAGTTAGTAAAAAAGTATAAATCTTTTCATTTTTTCACGAAAAGCTTTATAATAGAGCCGTGAGTTCATAGGAGCTCAATTCATCTAGGAGGTTTGTATTATTATGGGAAAAGAACATTATGATAGAAGTAAACCACACGTTAATATTGGAACCATTGGTCACGTCGATCATGGGAAAACAACATTAACGGCAGCAATTACAACGGTACTAGGCAAAAAAGGTCTTGCAAACCCTCAGGACTATGCAAGTATCGATGCTGCACCTGAAGAGCGTGAACGTGGAATTACTATCAATACTGCGCACGTTGAATATGAAACTGAAAAACGTCATTATGCTCACATTGACGCACCAGGACACGCGGACTATGTAAAAAATATGATTACCGGTGCTGCACAAATGGACGGAGCAATCTTAGTTGTATCGGCAACAGATGGTCCTATGCCTCAAACACGTGAACACATTTTGTTATCACGTCAAGTTGGTGTTAAATATCTGATTGTCTTTTTAAATAAAGTTGATTTAGTTGACGATGAAGAACTAATTGACTTAGTTGAAATGGAAGTTCGTGAATTGTTATCAGAATACGGTTTCCCAGGTGATGATATTCCTGTCTTGAAGGGTTCTGCATTGAAAGCCTTAGAAGGCGATACTGAACAAGAACAAGTAATCATGGATTTGATGGACACAGTTGATGAATATATTCCAACACCTGAACGTGATAATGACAAACCTTTGTTGTTACCGGTTGAGGATGTGTTCTCAATTACTGGTCGTGGTACTGTTGCTTCTGGTCGTATCGATCGTGGTAAAGTAAATGTGGGTGATGAAATTGAAATCGTTGGGATTAAACCTGAAACTCAAAAAGCAGTAGTTACTGGATTAGAAATGTTCCGTAAAACATTGGATTATGGTGAAGCTGGAGACAATGTGGGGATTTTGTTGCGCGGGATTACTCGTGACCAAATTGAGCGTGGTCAAGTTATTGCTAAACCAAGCTCAATTACACCACATACCAAGTTCAAAGCTGAAGTGTATGTGTTGTCGAAAGAAGAAGGTGGTCGTCACACACCATTCTTTAATAACTATCGTCCACAATTCTACTTCCGTACAACAGATGTAACAGGAAACATTGTCTTGCCGGCTGACACTGAAATGGTAATGCCTGGAGACAACGTAACTATCGATGTTGACTTGATTCATCCAATTGCGGTAGAAAAAGGAACAACTTTCTCCATTCGTGAAGGCGGACGGACTGTTGGTTCAGGTATCGTAACAGAAATAGAAGGTTAATATAAAAAGTGTCGCTTAGGCGGCACTTTTTTTCTTTTCTTCCCTCAAAAACTAAGCTATGATTAAAATAAAAAGTGAGGATAAGTAATGGAAAAAGTCTTTGTTAGTCCCGGAATGTATTTGCAAGGGGAGAATATCTTAACGTCTCGTTTTGAAGAATTATTGCAATATGGCAAACGAGGCTTAATTGTAACGGATACTTTTGTTTATCAACTAATTGGAGAAGATATTATCTATCGTATGACAAAATCTGGTTGCGAGCTGACTGTTTGGCTAGTGGACACGGGAGACCAAATTGATTTACCTGAAAAAACTGACTTTGTGCTTTCAATAGGTGGAGGACGAGCTATTGACCTTGGAAAATCAATAGCTTTGCGAGAAAAGAAAGCGTATATCGTTCTACCAACATCTGCATCAACAGATGCGCCAGTTTCGCGTATTTCAGTAGCATATGATGAAAAAGGTTATTTTCAAGAATATCACTATTTTTCTAAAGGACCGGATCTTGTTTTCGTTGATACAGCAATTCTAGTCAATAGTCCAATTCACCTTTTAACTGCTGGAATCGCAGATGGGCTATCAACTTTTGTTGAGGCTCGAACTGTTTGGGAAAATCATGGACTTAATACATTAGGAGTTCGGCCAACTATAGCGGCACAAGCTCTAGCAGAAAAGTGTAAAGACGTCTTATTAGCTAATGCAGTGGACGCAGTTGAGGCAAATAAAGAGCAAAAAGTGACCCCGGAGTTCGAAGCAGTAGTGGAAGCTAATACATTATTAAGCGGTACTGGTTTTGAATCAGGGGGACTAAGCATTGCTCATTCTTTGCACAATGCCTTGATGAGCAAGTTTGGAAAGAAAATAAAAGCCAGTCACGGACAAATAATTGCAGTAACTACACTGATTCATTTAAAGGTTGAAACCAGAAAAGAATTGAGTGCGTATCAGCAACTATTTCAAAAACTTTCTTTACCCATTACGATTAAAGAGTTAGGAATTCAACTAGATGATGCTGCAATTGGGCGAATCGCAGAGTTGGCCTTTACTGCCAATGACGGGATTGCACGGAGTGGCAGTACAATAACCAAATCTGAACTAATTGAAGCAATCCAAACATTTAAATAAAAAGCGAAGTTGCCTTTATTTGCAGGCAACTTCGCTTTTTTGTCAGATATTCAATACTTTATTTAAGAAGTCTTTTGTCCGCGGATTATGCGGGTTATTAAAGATTTGTTCTGGTGTGCCGTCTTCTAAGATTTTTCCACCATCAGTAAACATTACTCGATCTGCTACTTCCTTAGCAAAGCCCATTTCATGAGTAACGATGACCATCGTCATTCCCTGATGAGCTAAATCTTTCATAACCTTTAACACATCTCCAACCATTTCAGGGTCGAGAGCAGAGGTAGGTTCATCAAATAGCATAACATCCGGATTCATTGCTAAGGCTCGCGCAATTGCAACCCTCTGCTTTTGTCCCCCAGAAAGACTGTCAGGATAAACATCTTTTTTCTCAGCAAGTCCAACACGTTCTAATAATTCAATCGCCCGTTCATTCGCTTTTTCTTTTGCTTCACCCTTCAAATCTAGCGGAGCCAAAGTAATATTTTGCAATACAGTCAAATGAGGAAACAAGTTAAAGTGTTGAAATACCATACCTATATGCTGACGCACTAAGTTAATATCGGTATTTTTGTCAGTTAAATCCTGACCGTCAATGATAATTTGTCCGTCTGTCGGATCTTCCAGACGATTCATACAACGCAAAAAGGTTGATTTACCTGAACCTGAAGGGCCGATGATACAGACAACTTCACCTTCTTTTATGGTTACGTTAATATCATTCAATACAGTGTTGTCACCGAATTTTTTTACTAAATGATTAACAACAATTTTTTCACTCATCTTAGTTCACCTTCTTATCTAGGCGATTCGCCAATTTAGTCAACAGAGTAATCAATATTAAATACATGATTGCAATGATTAAGTAAACGTACGAACTTTGTGTAGTACGGGCCACAATAATTTTCCCTGTTTGAAGCAATTCTACTACACCAATTGCTGAAATGATGGTCGTATCCTTCAAACTGATAACGAATTGATTGATGAAAGAAGGGATCATAATCTTAATTGCTTGCGGTAAAACAATTTTTTGCATCGTTTTATTGTAGGATAAACCTAAACTACGCGAGGCTTCCATTTGCCCAATTGGTACAGCATTAATCCCACCTCGAACGATTTCAGCAATATAGGCACTAGCGTTTAGGGTTAAAGTAATGATACCCGCTATAAAGTCAGGGATAGTGATTCCGGTAATACCTGGAAGACCAAAGAAAATGAAGAAGGCCAATACCATCATAGGAATACCACGAATTACATCAATATAAATACCAGCAAATAGGCGAAGTGCCTTAACTGGTGAAACACGGAACAGACCAAAAATGACACCTAAAACTAAAGCAAGAACAAAAGAAACTAATGCAAGAACGATCGTCTTCCATAAGCCTTCCAGCAGAGCGGGATAGTTATTTTTTAACAAGCCGCCAATTGTTGATTCGTCAACACTGTCTTTACTATTTGAAGTACTACCATCACCAATATGTTCACTAAGGATTTGATCATATTCACCAGTACGATGCATTTCGTCTAATGCTTCATTAAACATTTCCAATAGTTCTGGATTTTCTCCTTTTTTAACAGCAAATCCATAAGAGCCGCCTGACTCCCGTTCGATTGGGGTTTTAAGGTCTTGACCTTGCTGAACAGCGTAGCCAATAACTGGATAATCATCCATCATAGCATCAATAGAACCAACCTTTAATGCATCGTACAATTGGTCGGCAGCGTCAAAATTCTTAACCTTATAACCGTACTCATCTTGATGAGATTTTAGAAAATCAGCACTTTCAGTCCCTACTTTAGCACCGACCGTTTTTCCATCAAGGTCTTTATAGGATTTAATGTCGTTGTTATCTTTTGAAACAGCTAATTGAATGCCGCTTTGGAAATAAGGCTCAGAAAAATCATAATTTTCTTTTCGTTCATCAGTAATCGTCATTCCGGCGATCATTCCATCCGCTTGACCGGATTCTAATGCCTGCATAGCAGAAGAGAAACCGATAAATTTGAATTGAAGATTAAATCCTTGCATTTCAGCTGCACGAGTTAACAAATCCACGTCGATTCCCTTATACTTGCCATCACTATCTTGGTACTCAAATGGAGCAAAAGCGGAATCACTGGAGATTACGTAAGTATCTTTTTTTGGTGCCACTTTTTTCATTTTACCAGAAGGAGCAGCAGTACCAGATCCAGTCGAAATATATTTGCTGACAATTTCATCATAAGTTCCATCAGCTTTTAAGTCTTTCAATCCTTGATTAAATTTTTCCAGCAGTTCTTTATTTTGCCCTTTTTTTACACCGAAACCATAAGAACTTCCGACTTCATAGTCACCCACCATTTTGAAAGGTTGGCCATTGTTTACCGCATAACCTAAGACTGGGTAGTCATCAAAAATAGCTTGAACATTGTTATTACTTAACGCATTGTATAAAGCATCGGCTGCCTCATACTGCTTAATATTATAGCCATATTTATCTTTATTTTTTTCTAAAAATGTAGCACTTTCAGTTCCAATTTTTGCAGCAACTGTCTTTCCTTTTAAATTTTCGTAACTTGTGATGTCTTTGTTATCTTTATGAACGGCCATCTGAATTCCACTGTCAAAATAGGGATCGGAGAAATCGAATGTTTTTTTTCGCTCATCTGTAATGCTCATTCCGGCGATCATTCCATCTAATTGGTCAGATTGAACGCCCTGTATTGAACTGTCAAAGCCCAAAGGACGTAAATCAACTTGGAAATCTTGATCTTCCGCTATTTTATTAAGTAAATCCACATCGATCCCAATATAATTACCATCTGAATCCTGGAATTCAAAGGGAGCAAAAGTTAGGTCAGTTCCTATCTTATAGGCCGTCTCAGCATGACTTTTCTCACTGAAACTAAGTGTTATAATACTCGCCACCAACAGTATTAAGAATGATAAAAGTCTTCGTTTTTTCATAACAAACCTCCTATAGTTTTATCATTGATCTATTATATGTTAGACCACCTAAAGAAAACAAGTGCTTCCAGCATTTGAAACGAAAAAAATAAAATAATCCTAACACGTAATGTCATGAAATCTTACATATCTAATTTTAAGGAAACTGTAAGATGAATGGGAAAATAAGAAGAAAAAATGGCGAAAATATGTTCGGTATGCTATAATTTGTGACTGAGAAATTCTTCTCTCGAATGAAGAAAAAGGAGGACGTTTGTGTGATAGAAAGAGAAACAGAGAACACTTTTGACCTTCATTCCAATTACGAACCTGCGGGTGATCAGCCAACGGCGATTCGCCAATTATCAGAAGGTGTTGTGAGCGGAAAGAAAGCCCAAATTCTCTTGGGAGCGACCGGTACAGGTAAAACCTATACCATTTCTAACGTAATCAAGGAAGTTAATAAGCCTACGTTAATCATTGCGCACAATAAAACCTTAGCAGGACAGCTATATGGTGAGTTTAAGGAGTTTTTCCCTAACAATGCTGTTGAATACTTTGTAAGTTATTATGATTATTATCAGCCTGAAGCCTATGTACCATCTAGTGACACTTATATAGAAAAAGATTCTAGTATTAACGATGAAATAGACAAGCTTCGTCATTCGGCAACAAGTGCTTTACTTGAGCGGAATGATGTTATTGTGGTAGCATCTGTATCTTGTATTTTTGGCTTAGGATCCCCTAAGGAATATCAAGAGCAGGTGGTTTCTTTGCGAGTTGGCATGGAAATGGACCGCAATCAGTTACTGCGGAGCCTGATTGATATTCAGTTTGAACGGAACGATATTGATTTTCAACGCGGACGTTTTCGTGTTCGTGGAGACGTGGTTGAAATATTCCCAGCATCTCGGGATGAACGAGCTTTGCGGGTAGAATTTTTTGGCGATGAAATTGATCGTATTCGTGAGGTTGATGCTTTGACTGGAGAAGTGGTGGGTGAGACGGAGCATGTTGCAATTTTTCCAGCTACACACTTTCTGACTAATGAACATAATTTAGAAATTGCTATTAGCGGTATTCAAAAAGAGTTGGAGGACCGTTTAGCTGTTTTACGTGGTGAAAATAAGCTTTTAGAAGCTCAACGCTTAGAACAGCGTACGAACTATGATATTGAAATGTTGCGAGAAATGGGCTATACCTCAGGAATTGAGAACTATTCGCGACATATGGACGGGCGTAAAGAAGGGGAGCCTCCATATACTCTGATTGATTTCTTCCCAGATGACTTTCTAATGGTTATTGATGAGTCCCACGTTACGATGCCGCAAGTTCGCGGAATGTACAATGGTGACCGTGCGAGAAAGCAAATGTTGGTTGATTATGGATTCCGTTTACCTTCTGCCTTGGACAACCGCCCTTTACGCTTAGAGGAATTTGAGGAACGCGTTAACCAGATCGTTTATGTGTCGGCTACTCCCGGTCCGTATGAAGATACCCAAACAGATACTGTAGTTGAACAAATCATTCGACCAACGGGTTTATTAGATCCGGTCGTTGAAGTTCGTCCAATTATGGGTCAAATTGACGATTTAGTTGGTGAAATTAATGAACGCGCTGAAAGAAACGAACGAGTATTTGTGACGACTCTAACTAAGAAAATGTCTGAAGATTTGACTGATTATTTTAAAGAACTAGGTATAAAAGTTAAATACCTTCACAGTGATATCAAAACTTTAGAGCGGACCGAAATCATCCGTGATTTGCGTTTAGGTAAGTTTGACGTCTTAGTTGGTATTAATTTGCTTCGAGAAGGGATTGACGTGCCAGAAGTGTCACTCGTAGCCATTTTAGATGCTGATAAAGAAGGATTCTTGCGAAGCGAACGATCATTAGTTCAAACGATTGGTCGAGCTGCCCGTAATTCATCAGGTAAGGTAATCATGTACGCTGACAAAATAACCGATTCAATGCAACGAGCAATGGATGAAACATCACGTCGTCGTGAAATTCAGAATCAATACAACGAAGATCATGGAATTGAGCCGAAAACAATTATTAAGGAAATCCGCGATTTGATCGCGATCAGTAAGGTTGCTGAGGAAGTCGGTGCTTATGACCTTAGTTCTTATGATGAGATGTCTAAGGAAGAACGTAACTTGATGATTGAAAAACTAGAAGATGAAATGCGAGAAGCTGCGAAAACACTTGATTTCGAAACAGCTGCTACTTTGCGGGATACTATCCTAGAATTAAAAGCAGCAGAATAAAAATAGTCATTTTATTTGCAAAGGAGAGAATTATGGCAAACGATAAAATAGTAATTCATGGCGCTAGAGCCCATAATTTGAAAGATATTGATGTAACTATTCCCCGTGACAAAATGGTTGTTGTCACGGGATTATCTGGCTCAGGAAAAAGTTCATTGGCCTTCGATACGCTATATGCTGAAGGACAACGTCGTTATGTAGAGAGTCTATCAGCATATGCTCGTCAATTTCTAGGACAGATGGATAAGCCAGATGTAGATAGCATCGACGGTTTAAGCCCAGCGATTTCAATTGACCAAAAAACAACCAGTAAAAATCCACGTTCAACCGTAGGGACTGTGACTGAAATCAATGATTATCTTCGTCTACTGTATGCGCGAGTAGGGCACCCTATCTGTCCTAATGATCACATTGAAATTACTTCACAATCAGTTGAACAAATGGTTGATAAAGTTTTAGAGCTTCCTGAGCGAACAAAAATCCAAATTTTAGCTCCTGTCGTAGTTAAGAAAAAGGGCCAGCATAAAAAAATCTTTGAAATGATCCAACGTGAGGGCTACGTAAGAATGCGTGTCGATGACGAAGTTTATGATGTATCCGAAGCACCTGAACTAGAAAAAAACAAAAAGCATGATATTGCGATTATTATTGACCGGATTGTTGTAAAAGAGGGGATTCGTTCTCGATTGTTCGATTCTTTTGAAGCAGCTTTGCGATTAGCGGATGGCTATGCTTTAGTCGATGTGATTGATCAAGAAGAAATGTTATTCAGTGAACATTACGCTTGTCCATATTGTGGATTTACTGTTGGTGAATTGGAACCTCGACTCTTTTCTTTCAATGCGCCATTTGGTGCTTGTCCAGAGTGTGATGGGCTAGGTGTAAAGCTGGAAGTTGACCCAGAGCTAGTGATTCCTGATCCGACTAAAACACTTAGAGAAGGAGCGCTCATACCTTGGAATCCAATTAGTTCTCAATACTATCCTCAAATGCTAGAGCAAGCTTGTACTAGCTTTGGTATTGATATGGATACCGCTTTTGAGGATCTACCAAACGAACATCAAGAAATCGTCTTATACGGTTCAAATGGTGAACATTTCCATTTTCACTATGAAAATGATTTTGGTGGAGTCCGAGACGTAGAAGTTCCCTTTGAAGGCATTTTACCCAATATTGATCGGCGTTATCGAGAAACCAATAGTGATTTTACCCGTGAACAAATGCGCCTATACATGACTGAATTGACATGCCAGGCTTGTCACGGTTTGCGGTTAAATCCTCAGGCATTATCAGTGCAGGTTAATGGAACCAACATTGGTCAAGTTAGCGAAGATTCAATTAATCAAGCATTGAATTTCTTTGATGGCTTGAAACTGAGTGAACAAGAAACAATAATTGCTCGTCCAATCCTGAAGGAAATTGGGGATCGTTTAACTTTCTTGCAGAATGTTGGATTAGAATATTTAACTTTAAGCCGTGCTGCTGGGACATTATCAGGCGGAGAAGCGCAGCGAATTCGTTTGGCCACGCAAATTGGATCTAATTTATCTGGTGTACTGTATATTCTTGATGAGCCTTCAATTGGTTTACATCAACGGGATAATGATCGCTTAATTCGTTCCTTGCAAAAAATGCGAGATTTAGGAAATACATTAATTGTGGTTGAACATGACGAAGATACAATGCGAGCAGCAGACTATTTAATCGATGTGGGACCAGGAGCGGGAGACCAAGGCGGTGAGATTGTTGCGGCTGGAACACCTGCTGAAGTTGCTAAAAATGAGAATTCTTTAACAGGACAATATTTATCTGGTAAACGACAAATTCCAGTTCCAAAAGAGCGTCGCAAGGGTAACGGTAAGAACATTAAGGTTACTGGAGCAGCAGAAAACAATTTGAAGAATTTGGATGTAGAGTTTCCATTAGGAAAATTTGTTGCGATAACTGGCGTTTCTGGTTCTGGGAAATCGACACTAGTCAATCAAATTTTGAAAAAAGCGTTGGCTCAAAAGTTGAATCGAAACTCTAATAAACCAGGAAAATACAAGAAGATTACTGGCTACAAGAGTATTGAAAAACTAGTTGATATTGATCAAAGTCCAATCGGAAGGACACCACGAAGTAATCCTGCAACGTATACTAGCGTATTTGATGATATTCGCGATCTGTTTGCTAAAACCAATGAAGCCAAAATTCGCGGATACAAAAAAGGCCGCTTTAGTTTTAACGTTAAAGGTGGACGTTGCGAAGCTTGTCGTGGAGACGGAATTATTAAAATTGAAATGCATTTCTTGCCGGATGTATATGTGCCTTGTGAAGTCTGTCATGGAAAAAGATATAATTCCGAAACCTTAGAAGTATATTACAAAGGGAAAAATATTGCTGATATTTTAGAAATGACAGTCGAAGATGCTGTAGAATTCTTTAAACACATTCCGAAAATTCATCGTAAATTACAAACAATTGTGGATGTTGGTTTAGGATATGTTACAATGGGGCAACCAGCAACGACCTTATCAGGAGGCGAAGCTCAGCGTATGAAGTTAGCCAGTGAGTTGCATAAGAACTCCAATGGTAAAAACTTCTATATTTTAGATGAACCAACTACTGGTTTGCACACAGACGATATCGCTCGTTTGCTGAAGGTGTTGGAGCGGTTTGTTGATGCTGGTAATACGGTATTGGTTATCGAACATAATTTGGATGTCATTAAGTCTGCCGATTACGTTATTGACTTAGGCCCTGAAGGCGGTGACGGTGGAGGAACGATTTTGGCCACTGGAACGCCTGAAGAAATTGCAGAAGTATCAGAAAGCTACACAGGTCATTACTTGAAAAAAGCGTTAGAAAACGCCAAATAGTTTTAAAGAAAAATGCAATTCAAAGACTTAGCTTTGCTTGCATTTTTCTTTATGGTATGATAATCAAGGATTAAGACGAGAAGGTGTAGTGAAAATGAATAAACAGCAAAAATTTGTACCAATTTTACTAGGAAGTGATATCAATGTCTATGGAATGGCCCGCTCTTTTCATGAAGCTTATGGAATAGTTAGCGAGGCTTATGCTGGGTTGCAATTGGCTCCAACAAAACACTCAAAAATAGTAAATGTCCATACTCTACGAGATTTCGATAAAGATCCTGTTTTCATCGAAGAAATGCGAAAATTGGGAAAAGAAAAATTTAACGATCCAGATACTAAATATTTATTGATAGCTTGTGGAGATGGTTATGCTGAATTAGTTTCTTTACACAAAAATGAATTATCAGAGTGGTTTATTTGTCCTTATATTGATTTTTCTTTGTTGGAACGTTTAATCAGCAAAGTTAGTTTTTATGACATTTGTGAAGAATATCAGCTTCCATACCCTAACACATTGATTATTCGGGAAGATATGCTAGAAAATGGTTTGTTAAATCAAGAATTACCTTTCTCATTCCCAGTGGCATTGAAACCAGCGAATAGTGTAGAGTGGCTCTCGGTTGATTTTGAAGGACGTAAAAAGGCGTTTATTTTTGATACACGAGAAGAATTCGATACAATTTTAACACGCATTTATCAAGCAGGCTACAAAAGCGAAATGATTGCTCAAGATTTCATCCCTGGTGATGACAGCAATATGCGCGTGTTGAATGCTTATGTGGATCAGCAAAATCAAGTTCGAATGATGTGTCTGGGCCATCCTCTTCTGGAAGATCCTTCACCCGAAGCAATTGGGAATTATGTAGCGATCATGCCTGAATACAATGAAAAAATTTATCAAACAATTAAGTCTTTTCTAGAAAAAATATCTTACACTGGATTTGCTAATTTTGATATGAAATATGATCCTCGGGATGGGGAGTACAAGTTGTTTGAAATTAACCTTCGTCAGGGCCGCAGCAGTTTCTTTGTTACTTTGAATGGACTGAACCTGGCTCAATTTGTTACGGAGGATCGTGTTTTTGAAATACCTTATGCTGAAACAATTTACGGAAAAGCCCAAGAGGATACTGAGATGCTCTGGATGGGGGTACCGAAAGAAGTTTTTGCAAAGTTTGCACGAGATAATGAGGATAAAAGGCGAGCGCTTGACCTTATCCAAAAGGACAAGTGGGGAACAACAGTTTTTTATAAGAAAGACATGTCTCCAATGCGTTGGATGTTGATGAAATATATGTTTAGTAAATACAAAGGACGGTTTGAAATGTTCTTTAAAGAGAAAGAAGGGTAAGGATTGGAGAACTTCTTTAGCATTTTAGGTGGAATGGGCACCATGGCAACTGAGAGCTTTGTTCGCTTAATTAATCATCGGATTATAGCACACAAAGATCAGGATTACTTGAATTATGTTCTATTTAATCATGCGACGGTTCCAGATAGAACGGCCTATATTTTAGATCATACTGTGGATAGCCCACTACCATTTCTGCTGGATGATATCGAAAAGCAAAATTTGCTAAAGCCTAATTTTATTGTGTTGACTTGCAATACTGCGCATTATTTTTTTGATGCTATTCAAGGAGCTACCGATATAACAGTTTTGCACATGCCAAGAGAAGCTGCTAAGAAATTGAAACAGACAAACCCAGATGGTGGAAAAGTCGCATTTTTGGGAACTGAAGGAAGTGTCAAAGCGGGTATCTATCAGAGTGAAATGGAAAATCAAGGATTTGATGTACTCATTCCTGATAAGGAATTACAAACGAAAGTAAACAACTTAATTTACCGAGATGTAAAAGAGAACGATTATATTAACACGAATCTTTATCTGGAAATCTTATCTGATGTTTTTGATGGATTAGGATGTCAGAATGTGATTCTAGGTTGTACAGAGTTATCATTAGTGCAAGAGAATATAGGAGAGAATCCTTATCCTGTGATTGATGCCCAATCAGTTTTAGCTGATCGGACAATTGAATTAGCTTTGGAAAACAGATCTTCTAAATAAAGAAGGTCTTTTTTTATGATTTCCTTTTTTTAAAGGAATTTAATAATTAAATATGTAGTAAAGACACGCCCGGAATGATACAATGTACAGGATAGAGAGGAGTGACACCAAATGACAGATAGTTTACATTTAGTGGTCATTACTGGAATGAGTGGAGCAGGTAAAACTGTAGCTATTCAAAGTTTTGAAGATATGGGGTATTTTTGCGTAGACAATATGCCTCCCGGATTAATTCCAAAGTTTTGGGAACTGATCCGCGAATCAGGAAAAGTAACAAAAATTGCACTAGTAGTTGATTTACGCTCACGAGCTTTTTTTGAAGAAATTCAAAATATGTTAGTCGAGATTGATAATACAGGTTTCATCGATACTAGTTTACTGTTTTTAGATGCTTCTGATGAAGAATTAGTCTCCAGGTACAAAGAAACTAGAAGAACACATCCAATGGCAATGGATGGATTAGTGACTGAGGGTATTCGAAAAGAACGTGCGATTTTAGAAGACTTAAAAACACGAGCAACATTGGTAGTTGACACAACAAATTTGGCACCGCGCCAATTGAGAGAAAAAATAAATCATGAGTTCAAACAAACCGATGATCTTGGCTTCCATATTGAAATGCTTTCATTTGGATTTAAGTATGGTTTGCCGATTGATGCTGATATTGTGATGGATGTGCGGTTTTTACCGAATCCTCATTATATTGCTGAACTGCGTCCTAAAACTGGTTTAGACAAAGAAGTTTATGACTATGTAATGTCTTTTCCAGAGACAGGCGATTTTTATAATGACTTTGTACATTTACTCAAAAATATCTTACCTGGATATGTTAAGGAAGGCAAAAGTTCGTTAACAATTGCTATTGGTTGCACCGGTGGTCAACATCGCTCTGTGGCTTTAAGCGAGCGGGTTGGTAAAGCTTTAAAAGAATTAGATTATCGAGTCAACATCACTCATCGCGATAAAGACAAACGGAAAGAGACGGTGAATCGTTCATGAGAATGAAAACCTATCGAATCCGTAAACCTAAAATTGTTGTGATTGGAGGCGGAACTGGTTTACCAGTCATACTAAAAAGTTTACGTAACCAGAGTGCGGATATTACAGCAGTTGTTACGGTAGCAGATGATGGTGGAAGCAGCGGTGAATTAAGGAATTCAATCGACATGGCACCGCCAGGAGATTTAAGAAATGTGCTAGCAGCATTATCAGATATGCCTAAATTGTATGAAGATCTGTTTCAATATCGATTTAGGGAAGAAGATAAGTTTCTCGCAAACCATACAATAGGCAATCTGATCATTGCTGCCCTTTCTGAGATGCGAGGGAGTACTTATGAAGCGATCCAACTCTTATCTCATATGATGCATGTGGATGGTCATGTTTTTCCATCTTCTGAGAAGCCTCTAATTTTACACGCAGAATTTGAAGATGGTACTACCGTTGCAGGCGAATCGAAAATTGCGTTAGACCGTAAAATTATTAAAAGGGTTTATGTTACCGGACATGACAATGACCATGATATCCATGCTGCCCGAAAAGTTGTTCAAACAATCAAGGATGCTGATATGGTGGTTTTAGGACCTGGGTCCTTGTTTACAAGCATTTTACCTAATTTAGTGATTAGCGAGATCGGCGAAGCCGTTCGAACAACAAATGCGGAAGTGGTTTATATTTGTAATATCATGACTCAAAAAGGTGAAACCGAACACTTTAGCGATGCAGATCACGTAAAAGTGCTTCATCAGCATTTAGCAGATAATTTTGTTGATACGGTTTTAGTCAATACCGAAAAAGTACCAGAAGATTACATGAATCCTGAAATCTATGATGAATATTTGGTGCAAGTAACCCATGATTTCAACGGACTGAGAGAAGAAGGATGTCGAGTTGTTTCTACAGATTTTTTGAAACTACGAGACGGCGGTGTTTTTCATGATGGAGATAAAGTAGTGGATGAGTTATTTCGAATTGTTTTCGGTGCTAAAATTTAATAGGGGGCTTAGATAATGTCATTTGCGGCAGAAGTAAAAAAAGAGCTTACTGGATTGGCCGTACAAAAAGAATTAGCTAAAGCTGAGTTAGCCGCCTTAATTCGTATGAATGGCTCGCTTAGTTTAAGTAACCACCAGTTTGTGTTAAATGTGCAAACGGAAAATGCTGCCATTGCACGCCGACTTTTTACATTATTAAAGGAAAATTACGGTGTACGTAGCGAGTTGCTAGTTCGCCGAAAAATGAAGTTAAAGAAGAACAATGTTTACATTGTTCGTTTAAAACAAGAAACGCAAAGCATTTTAACAGATCTGAATATTATGGATGGCATGATGTTTCAATCACATATTTCAGAAGAACTAAAATCTGAGGACGAAAAAGTTCGAGCTTACTTAAGAGGGGCGTTCTTAGCATCAGGGTCGGTTAACAACCCTGAAACAAGTCGTTATCATTTGGAAATATCCTCGATTTATGAAGAACATAATCAGGATATTTGTGATCTTCTAAATCAGTTTGACTTAAATGCCCGAACTTTGGCTCGCCGTAATGGCTATATTACCTATTTGAAAGGTGCCGAAAAAATTGCAGATTTCTTAGTTTTGATCGGGGCAACTAATTCGATGTTAAAATTTGAAGATGTTCGCATTGTCAGGGACATGCGAAATTCCGTGAATCGATTGGTGAATTGTGAGACCGCAAATATGAATAAGACGATTGATGCCGCTTCAAAGCAAATTGAAAACATTCATTTCATTGAAACGACAGTTGGACTTCAATCGTTGCCGGAGAAATTACAAGAGATAGCAGAGCTGCGAATTCAACATCCAGAGGTTAGTTTAAAAGAGTTAGGTGAGATGATTCCATCTGGTGGAATTTCAAAATCTGGGATTAATCACCGGATTCGTAAGATCAATGACTTTGCAGAAGAATTGAAAAAGAGAAGTATGTAAAAACGCTAGTGGTTCAGAGGCTATCTCTTTTCCACTAACGTTTTTTTGACAATGAAAGGAAGCATGTGGCACACTTATCCGACTATAACGATAGGTACTCTCTTAATTGCTCCCTTGTAACAGACTCATCAAAAATATGCTCGTCCACTAAAACGGTTGGTACAAATTTAATATTTGCTTGTTCTGCTTCATTGCGGATTTCTTGTTGCAAGCTTTGATTAGGTTGTTGCTTAAGATGCAATGTTTTTTCAGCGTAGTCAGCAACTTGTTCTAAGCTAAGTTCTTTCCAATCATCTTGAGACAAGTAAACCTGCTGAATTTGTTGAAGAGCTACTGCCGGATCATTACTGATATATTCATGCATGATATTTCCACGTTGAAGGCTTTCTTTGTCCTTGTCTGATAGTTTTATAATACGCTGCACTTTTTCATCTGTGACCGCCTGTGCCAACATTTCTTGAGATTCTTCAAACCATTGCTTACAAAACGGACAGCGAAGGTTCATAAATTCAATAATTCTTTTAGGAGCGTGATCAGAACCGATTTTGATACCATTCCAATCATTTACAAACTCGGGTTTAATTACTGAGATATCCATGGATTAATTCCTCCTTTTCTACTAGTGTACAAGAAAAATCTAAGAATACAAAACAAATAAATTCTTTTTTACTGAAATTAGGGAAAACGAGCATTTAAAAAGAGCTGTGCTTGGTTTATAATAAAACCGTTGCGAATACTTATTACGAGGAGGAAACGCATGCGAAAAACAAAAACAATGGATGGAAACACTGCTGCCGCATATATATCTTATGCATTTACTGAATTGGCAGCAATTTATCCAATTACGCCAAGTTCAACGATGGCTGAACTTGTTGATCAATGGGCGGCTCAGGGGAAGAAAAATATTTTTGGTCAGCCTGTTAATATAACTGAAATGCAGTCAGAAGCCGGAGCAGCTGGTGTTGTTCATGGGGCTTTAAAAACGGGGGCTTTGACAACAACTTATACTGCTTCTCAAGGCTTATTATTAATGATTCCCAATATGTACAAAATTGCTGGTGAATTGTTGCCAACAGTTTTCCATGTAGCTAGTCGTGCGATTACAACGAATGCTCTTAACATTTTTGGTGATCATGGAGATGTTATGGCAGCACGTCAAACCGGTTTTGCTATGTTGCAGGAAAGCAGTGTACAAGAGGTTATGGATCTTTCAGCGATTGCTCATTTGGCAACAATTGAAGCTAGTGTGCCATTCATGAACTTTTTCGATGGGTTTAGGACCAGTCATGAAATTCAAAAAATTGAAGTATTGGACTATGAAGAGCTTGCACCGTTGATTAATCAAGAAAAGCTTACTGAATTTCGTAAGCGTAGCATGAATCCAAATCACCCAACAATCAGTGGTACCAATCAGAACTCGGATATCCACTTTCAACAAAGAGAGACAGTGAATCAGTTTTATCAAAAGCTGCCAGCAATTGTACAAAAATATATGAAAGCCATTAATGAATTACGTGGAACGGATTACGACCTAGTAAATTATTATGGGGCCCTGGATGCGGAAGAAGTTATTATTACCATGGGATCAGTGGCACAGACCATTGAACAAACTGTTGATTATCTAAATGCGAAAGGTCGAAAAGTTGGTTTTCTAAATATTCATTTATATCGTCCTTTCCCAGTTAAAAACTTGTTAGAAAAATTACCAAAAACAGTTAAAAGTATCGCAGTGTTGGATCGTTCTAAGGAGCCTGGTGCTGATGGAGAACCGTTACTATTAGATGTACAAAGTGTTATGTACGATGCTGATATTCGTCCAATGATTATTGGTGGCCGTTACGGACTAGGTTCAAAAGATGTAACTCCTGATCAAATTATTGCTGTGTACAATGAATTGTTGAAACCAAAAAAAAGTGCAAAAAACCGTTTTACTATTGGAATCGTGGATGATGTTACTCACTTATCATTAGACACTGAAGAAGTGGTAGACTTAACAAATTCTTCTACGTTCCAAGCAAAATTTTGGGGTTTTGGCTCTGATGGAACAGTAGGAGCGAATAAATCAGCAATTAAAATTATTGGCGATAATACGGATAAATACGTACAAGGCTATTTTTACTATGATTCGAAAAAATCTGGTGGGCTGACGGTTTCTCATTTGCGCTTTGGAGATACGCCGATTCGTTCAACCTACTTAGTTGAAAGTGCTGACTTTGTTGCATGTCATACACCTGCGTATATTCATAATTATGATTTGTTAAAAGGGTTAAAGCCAGGAGGAACTTTTCTGCTAAATACTACTTGGAATGATCAACAGATCAATCAATTGTTGCCTGCACGCTTAAAACGCTTTATTGCTGAAAATGATATCAAGTTTTACACTATTAATGCTGCAAGATTGGCAATGGAAGTTGGTTTAGGCCAGCGAATTAACACAATCATGCAAACAGCCTTCTTTAAATTGACTGGTATCATTCCTTTTGAGGAAGTCTTAGATATTTTAAAGGAAGATGCAGACCGAAATTATCGTCGAAAATCTGTTGAAATCGTTGAACAGAATATTGCGGCAATGGATCGCACGATCGAGTTGCTTCATCCATATAAAGTTCCAGATGACTGGTATTATGCTGAAATTCCTGCAAAGGTTCGTCCGACAACTGTTCCCCGTTACGTTGAAGAAGTTTTAGAGCCAGTCAATGCTTTGGAGGGCGACAGTCTTACAGTAGGAACTTTGGTAAGAAATGGAATGACTACTGGTACAATTCCAGTGGGTACAACAACCTATGAAAAACGTGGTGTGGCCTTAGAAGTTCCGGAATGGATTAGCGACCGTTGTACTATGTGTAATGAGTGTTCATTTGTGTGTCCTCATGCAGCAATTCGCCCATTCTTAGCCGATGATGAGGAAATGCAAGAAGCACCGGAAGGATATATTGTTCGGGAAATGCGCAGCGCTGATGGGTTGAAATATCGAATTCAAGTATCAATTGAAGATTGTACAGGTTGTGGTTTATGTGTAGAAGCTTGCCCAGCTAAAGGAAAAGCCTTGGTTATGAAGCCTTATCAAGAACAAAAGGAACAAGCTCTTAACTGGGCATTTGCGATGACATTGAAACAAAAGGAAAATCCAGTGAAACCTAATTCTGTGTTAGGCAGCCAGTTCAATCAACCCCTGATGGAATTTTCAAGTGCTTGTGCTGGTTGCGGAGAAACGCCTTACGTAAAACTGCTGACTCAAATGTATGGAGATCGGATGATGATTGCTAATGCTACGGGATGTTCTTCTATTTGGGGAGCAGCGGCACCAGTTAGTCCGTATACTACGAATCTAAAAGGACAGGGACCAGCTTGGTCCAACTCTCTATTTGAAGACAATGCGGAATTTGGTTATGGAATGCTGCTGGCCAATCAAACGCGCCGTCAAGAACTAGCTTTCAGAATGTCCCAAGTTCTTAATGACGTTTCAGAGGAGCTGAAGGATTTAATGGAAGACTGGATGAATCATTTGCATGACTCGGAAGGAACCCAGCAAAGAGCTGCAAAATTGAAAGCTGCTTTGGAAATGGAAAAGGCGGGAAATAAGCGTTTAGAAAATATCTATGCGGATCAGGATCTATTTGTCAAAACCAGTCAATGGATTTTTGGTGGAGATGGATGGGCTTATGATATTGGTTTTGGTGGAATTGATCACGTCTTAGCCAGTGGTGCAGATGTAAATATCTTAGTTATGGATAATGAAGTTTATTCTAATACCGGTGGACAAACCTCTAAGGCAACTCCTGCTTCAGCAATTGCTAAATTTTCAGCTAACGGAAAATATGCATCGAAAAAAGATTTAGGTATGATCGCGATGACCTATGGGAATGTTTACGTTGCTCAGATAGCTTCTGGTGCTAATCAAAAACAAACAATTAAAGCTTTTGAAGAAGCAGAAAAATTCCCAGGGCCTTCGTTGATTATTGCTTACACACCATGTATCAATCATGGCTTGCGTGGTGGTATGAGCAAGAGTCTTCAAGAAGCTAAGGATGCTGTGAACTCTGGATATTGGTCTCTTTATCGTTACAATCCACTAGCAAAAGAAGAAAACAAGAATCCGATGTCTTTGGATTTCAAGCGACCAGCTTTCGATCAAATGATTGGCTTCATGAAAAATCAGGTACGATTCGCTGCACTTCAGTCTATTCAGCCTGAATTTGCTGAAAGTTTATATGAGAAAACGGTAGAAGATGCTAAGATTCGTTTCTTCAATTACGCTAGAATTGCTGGTCAAGAAGAAAAATTACGAGCAAAAATTGAAGGAGTGAAAGAAGAAGTTTCTGATGAACCAAAGCATGAACGACAAAAAAGAAAGCTGAACCCTGAAGCAGAAGCTCGTCGCGCTGCAAGAAGAGCTGCACGTGCGGAAAAGCATCAGAATAAAGAGTAATTTTTTTGAGCTCTCAGAACAAGTTGTTCTGAGACTCTTTTTTCTTCTTAATGAAACGGTTAAGCCTTATCTATTTTTTTCTACTCTTATGGTATAATTGTAGGGAAACTGTATAGAAAGAGAGGTTGCCTATGCCTAGTCGTTTAAGCGAGTTATTTAATTCGGATTATTGGCTGAGCTTCTTTTCTGAGAATCTTTCAACTTGGGACATTATCGCGAATCTTTTAGATATTGTTGTTGTCTGGTTTCTAATTTATAAACTGTTTCAGCTAGTTCGAGGAACTAAAGCGGTACAACTTATTAAGGGTGTCGCAGTATTTATTGGGATTCGTATTTTAGCAGAATATACAGGTCTGCATACTTTATCTTGGTTGATGAATCAAATAATTACCTATGGGGTTATTGCTGGAGTAGTTATTTTTCAACCAGAGGTTCGCAGAGGATTGGAACACTTAGGAAGAAGCTCAATTTTTAAGCCTACTAAAAAAGAAGAGCACGAAGATGAGAAGATGATTTTGGCGTTTGATAAGGCGATCCAGTACATGTCTCGACGGAAAATAGGTGCGCTAATCACTATTCAGCGCAACACTGGTTTAGATGAATATATTGAAACCGGGATTCCGTTAGATGCTGACATTACTGGAGAATTGCTGATCAATATTTTTATCCCAAATACGCCGCTGCATGACGGTGCAGTAATTGTAAAAAAAGGTAAATTGGCAGTAGCTTCAGCTTATTTGCCATTGTCAGACAGTATGTTGATACCAAAAGAATTTGGTACACGCCATCGTGCGGCTGTTGGTATTAGTGAAGTTAGTGATGCTCTGACTATCATAGTTTCTGAAGAGACGGGCGGGGTTAGTTTAACCTTCAATACGGACTTTTTACATGATTTGAACCAGGAAGAATACTTAGCTATCCTGCGTAGAGAATTGATTTCTGACGAAAAAGACCGTGGTAAAAAAAATCTATTACAAGCCTTTATTGACGGTGTCAGCAAAGGAGGCAAATAATAGATGATGATAAAATTTAAAAAATCTAATTTGCCCTATCTATTGATTTCTTTGCTGTTTAGCTTGATGCTGTTTTTTAATGTCAACAGCCAGAATGTTAGTCAATTTTTTTCATCAAATTCCACCTATCAAGAAGCTTTACAAAATGTACCAGTAACCTTAGAGTACGATTCAGATGAATATTTTGTTCATGGCTTTGATACAACTGTCTCCGTAAGATTAAGCAGTGCGAATCGAATACAATTAGATCGAGAGGCTGATGAAGATACTCGGACATTTAGTGTTGTAGCAGATCTCAATGGGCTAAGTACAGGTACACACGAAGTGAAATTGCAAACGCGTAATTTACAGAGTTCTATTTATGCTTCTATGGAGCCGCAGACAATTTCGGTTACAATCGAGAAAAAGGAAACAAAATCTTTTGAGGTTACACCAGTTGTAAGTAATGGAGTTGAGGAAAATGGGATACAAGTGGATAGCTTGGCTACTGATCCTAGTATGATAGAAATAACTACTGGTGAAGAGACGATGCAGCAGATTAGTCAAGTGATCGCAAGTGTTGATGCAACTCAATTAGTCGGAGAAGAAGACACTGTAAGAACTCAGGTCCAAGCACTGAATGCTAATGGAGAGGCTTTGCCTATTCAAGCAAATCCGCAAACAGTAACGGTTTCTTTTAAGGTAGAACGATCAAGCAAACAAGTTGCACTAGAACCTAAGCAAGAAGGGACTGTGCCAGCAAGCGTTCAGCGATATACTATTGAGCTTGATCAAACGCTAGCTACTATTCGTGGCACTAGTGCAACAATTGATGGGATTGATACAATTGAAGTACCAGTGAATATTTCAAACATTACAGAACCAGTTAGCCGACAAGTAGATATTCCAATCGATAATGGAATAGAAATTAATCCTGTGGCTACGACTGCTAGAATCACACCAGTTTTTCGTAGCTCTGATTCAAGTAGTTCAAAAGGGTCTAGTACAACTACTAGTCAAACCACTTCGAGTACTACTAAGGGTACAACCACTTCAATTACGACTGAAGAAACAACTACGAACAGTGAATCGACCACCGCTTCAACAAATTAGAAGATGAAGAAGGGAAATTTTGAATCATGGGTAAATATTTTGGAACAGACGGCGTCCGCGGGATTGCCAATAAGGAGTTAACGCCAGAGTTAGCATTTAAGTTAGGGAGATATGGCGGGTACGTTTTAAGTCAGCACGAAGAACGGGAAACACGGCCAAGAGTTTTGGTAGGCCGTGACACGCGTATTTCAGGAGAGATGTTAGAGGCAGCTCTAATTGCGGGATTACTTTCTGTAGGAATCGAGGTATTCCAACTAGGTGTAATTTCAACACCTGGTGTAGCTTACCTTACAAAATTACAAAAAGCTTCTGCTGGAGTAATGATTTCTGCTTCCCATAATCCCGCTGAAGACAATGGAATCAAATTCTTTGGGTGTGACGGCTTTAAATTAGTCGATGATCAAGAAGCAGAAATTGAAGCGTTGTTAGAATCTGATGAAGATAAACTACCACGTCCTTCTGCAGAAGGTTTGGGATCGCTAGATGAGTTCCATGAAGGACTTTTAAAATACTCACAATTTTTAGTTCAAACTATACCTGGTGACCTATCAGGTATAACCGTATGTATTGATGCTGCTAATGGTGCTACTTCAACTAGCGTGAATCGATTATTTGCAGATTTGGAAACAGACTTCTACACTATGGGAACATCTCCAAACGGTTTGAATATTAACGATGGAGTAGGTTCTACACATCCTGAAAAGTTAGCCGAGCTTGTGGTCGAGAAAAAAGCAGATGCTGGCTTAGCCTTTGATGGTGACGGTGACCGGGTTATCGCTGTAGACGAACAAGGTAGTATTATTGATGGCGACCAAATTATGTTTATCTGTGCTAAATACTTAGCAGAGCGCAAACGTTTGAAAAAAGATACTGTTGTAACTACAGTTATGAGTAATCTTGGGTTTCATAAAGCAGTGGAGGACATGGGGCTTAAGGATGTAATCACTCAAGTTGGTGATCGTTATGTAGTTGAAGAAATGCGTAAAAATGACTACAATCTTGGTGGTGAACAGTCTGGGCATGTTCTATTCCTAGATTACAATACTACTGGAGACGGTATGTTGACAGGTATCCAATTATTAAATATTATGAAACAAACTGGTAAAAAGCTATCTGAATTAGCTGGAGAAGTAACTATTTATCCGCAAAAACTGGTAAATATTCGGGTAAGTAATAAGTATGGGGCTATGGATGTACCTGCTATTAAAGCAGTAATTGATGAAGCCGAAGCTGAAATGGGTGGTGAAGGCCGTATTTTGGTTCGACCTTCTGGCACAGAACCTTTATTACGGATCATGGCTGAAGCACCCACACATGAGAAAGTAGAGTATTACGTTGAGAAAATTGCTGCTGTTGTTCGCCAAGAAATCGGACTAGATTAAAAAAATGTATGCTGCATTCTGTATTTAATGAATGCAGCTTTTTATTGTGTAAAAAAGAAAGACCAGCAAGCTGATCTTTCTAAAATTTTTATTCAACTGTAACTGATTTTGCCAAGTTACGTGGTTTATCAACATCATACCCACGTTCCAAAGTAGCAAAGTAAGCAATCAATTGTCCCGGAATTACTGAAACCAAAGGACGTAAGAAGTGGTGTACAATTGGTAAAATAATTTGATCGCCATCCTTACTTAGTTCTTCCGAAACAATGATAAAAGTATGAGCGCCGCGACTTTCTACCTCACGCAAGTTTCCACGAGTATGAGCTGCAGTAATCTCGTCAGTAATTATACCAATTACTGGTGTACCTTCTTCAACTAGAGCGATTGTACCATGTTTCAATTCACCAGCAGCAAAGCCTTCCGCTTGGATGTAAGAAATCTCTTTGAGTTTTAAAGCCACTTCCATTGCTACATAGTAGTCCTCGCTTCGACCAATATAGAAGGCGTTACGAGTATCACTCAGGTAATCAATGGCTAGCTGACTGATTAAATCCTTTTCGCTTATCATTGCATCCATTGCATTTGCAGCAATTCCTAGTTCTTTTACAAAATCAAATTCTTTAGCAGATGTTACTTGCTTTGCTTCCCCAACAGCTTTAGCTAATACAGTCAATGCTGCGATTTGGGCGGTATAGGCTTTAGTCGAAGCAACTGCTATTTCCGGACCGGCATGCAACAACATTGTGTAGCTTGCTTCACGTGAAAGGGTTGATCCAGCAACATTAGTAATGGTTAATGAAGGATGATTCAGTTCATTTGTTTTAACCAATACCTGGCGACTGTCCGCAGTTTCACCACTTTGGGTTAAGAAAATAAAAAATGGTTTTTCTGAAAGCAAGGGCATATTATAGCCAAACTCACTTGATAAATGAGCTTCAACTGGAATGTGTGCAAGATTTTCTAGGACTTGCTTACTAGCTAGGCCAGCATGGTAGCTAGTACCACAAGCAATAATATAAATTCGGTCACTATCTAGTAATTTTTCTAACAGTTCGTCTTCAATAACAACATTTCCAGCATTATCTGTATATTCACTAATGATTCGGCGCATTGTAGCAGGTTGTTCGTCAATTTCTTTTAACATGTAATATGGATAGGTTCCTTTTTCCATGTCCGATAGATCAATTTTTGCTTCGTACGGAGCGCGTTCAATTTGTTCGCCATCTTGATTTTCAATTTGTACAAGATCCTTTGCAACAATTACCATTTCGCCATCGTTAATTTCGACAAATCGATTGGTTTGTTCCAACATAGCCATTGCATCACTGCAAATTACGTTAAATCCGTCACCTAATCCAACTAATAATGGACTCTTATTTTTAGCAACGTAAATAAGATCGCGGTTTTCCTTGTCAATCAATCCGAAAGCATAAGAACCATGAATTTCTTGCAAAGCTTTTCTGAAAGCTTCCTTTGTTTCTAAGCCCTGATTTACAAAGTATTCGACTAAATGAACAGCAATCTCGGTGTCTGTTTCGCCATAGAAGGCATCGTCTAATAAAAAACTTTCTTTTAATTCATCGTAGTTTTCTATTACTCCGTTATGAACTAAAACAAAACGTCCTGTTTCAGAAGTATGCGGATGAGCATTTTGCTCACTAGGTTCTCCATGAGTGGCCCATCTTGTGTGGCCAATCCCAATAGTGCCATGAACATCATTAGTCATTTTGTCCGCCAATTTCTTAATACGTCCTTGTGATTTGACTAAGAAATCATTGTGATCGTCAGCAACAAAAATGCCTGCTGAGTCATATCCCCGATATTCTAATTTTTCCAATCCATTTAATAAAATATTTGCTGCTTGCTCATTTCCTACAATTCCTACAATTCCACACATAATGACTTTTCCTACTTTCTTTTCATTATCTGCTCCCGTACCACGTGACAGTTTCTCTGTTTTTCCTTCTCAGAAATGTTTTATAACTGTCTGTAGAGCGTGGTCACCCTGAAGCCATCCGCCGAATATTTCGATGAGCTTCTTCCTCGTCATCTCTTAGAGACCTGGCGCTATCATTATTGGTCTACTCAATAATGATTTTTGGTATTGCTAACGGAAACACTGATTAATATAATATAAATTAGAGACTAAGTCAACCTGTAGACTAAATTAAATAAATTGGTCTAATCTTTAGTGTTAAATGGTACAGGTCAGATGGGTGGTTAGATCGTGCATAATTTTCATATTTTCGGCTAATAAGGTAGAATATAGAAAAAAAGGAGGCAGAGTATGCAGCAAGTAGAAAATTTAACTGTTGGACAATTACGCAGGTTTTTAGCTGAACTAGAAAAACAAAAAGCAGTGACTGAAGATACGAAAATCTTTTTAGATACAGGGTGGGACAGTATTCAGGAAATCGCTCCTAATGCGTTAAGTATTGAAGAAGCGAAAATTTTTCAAATTGAAGATCCGTTAAATCATGAGATTTTTCAGGGATATTCATTGCTTGAAAAAGCTGAAAAAATGAAAGCAACTGGTCAAATTGAGAAAGTGTTAATTATTCGCAATTTGTACTAACAAGCAAAATAGGAAGTGGGAGAGAAATGAATAAACGTCGTTGGGCAGCTGTGGGAATCGCCTTTTTTTTACTGATTTTCTCAGCAATTACATCCAGTGTAACCAGAATTAGAGAGACAAAAGAAAGTATGGGGCAAATAAATGAACTGCTTTACGGAAATGGTGAGCCTCAGGAAATTGTGGTAGAACAGGGTAACAGTACTCAGAAAATTGCTAAATTGACGATTGAAGGTACTATATTGAACACTGGACCTAGTAGTATATTTTCAAGTACCGGCTACAATCACGAAGCTTTTATGCAGCAGCTCGAACTGGTCAAAAACGACCCGACTGTTCAAGGTGTTCTTTTAGTTGTAAACACACCAGGCGGTGCCGTTTACGAAACAGCTGAAATTACTAAAGAACTTAAGAAAATCGAAGAAGAGATACCAGTATACGTTTCAATGGAAAACCAAGCAGCTAGCGGTGGTTATTATGTATCGGCAAATGCTGAAAAAATCTTTGCCAGCGAGGATACTGTTACTGGTTCAATTGGTGTTATTATGTCTAACACCAATTATTCTGGTTTGATGGAGAAGTTGGGAATTACTGATGCTACGGTTAAGAGTGGTGCGTTAAAAGATATCGGTTCTAGTTCAAGACCACAAACTGAACAAGATCGTGAAGTGCTACAATCTTATATCGACAGCAGCTATGGTCGTTTCGTGAAAGTTGTTGCTGAAGGCAGAGATATGAAAGAAGAACGAGTGAAGGAATTAGCTGATGGCCGAATCTATGATGGCGCTCAAGCTTTAGATAATGGTTTAATTGACGCAATTGGTTATCCTGAAGATGCTATGGAGGCTTTAAAAGCTGATAAAGGCTTGTCTGATGCACAAGTAATTGAGTATAGTGAGGGCAATACCGACTTTATTAATAGTTGGTTAGGCAATCAAATGGCTGAAATCCAGAATTTAAAACCTACTCAAGAACAACAAATTGCTAACATTATTGAACAGGTGGGTACACCGCAATCACCCAAGGCCATGTATCTTTATGGAGGAGAGTAAAAAATGCCAAATGAAGAATTAGGACGTCCAGCAGTATCACCACTGGTTGCTAACCAAGAGGGAAATACCACGCTGAAAAGTAATTCACCTAAAACAAATGAGCATCGTTATCCTAATTACTTTTATGCAGGTTTTTGGATTCGCTTCTTTGCTTATTTAGTTGATAACCTGTGCATTACTGCTCTTACTGCCATTATAATAGGTGGGCCTTTTAACCTACTAGGTTTGGAAAGAACTAGTCAGCTGTTTTCGGTTTATGGCATACTTTCTTTAGTTGTATATCTGGCATACTTTGTTTTACTAACCAAATTAAATAATGGACAAACACTTGGCAAGATGATTTTTGGTATTCAAGTAATTTGTTTTAGTGAGGAAAAACTGAGTTGGTCAACTGTACTGGTTCGTGAAGGCGCTTGTCGGTTTATTTTAAAGAACACGCTATTCTCATTAGGCTACCTGGTTGCTATTTTTACTCCGAATAAACAGCATTTAGGAGATTTATTTACTGAAACTAGTGTGGTTACTCTAAATATGCTGAAAGCTGCAGAACACGAAGGAGCACTAAACTATCATGAGCAGTATTGATTTTCCTGGAAACTATGAGAACTATTTACGAAAAGGACAAGAAGCACTAGTGGAGCACCATTTAGCTGAAGGTTTAATTCAACTAGAAGCAGCTTACCAAATAGAACATGATCCAATTGTCAATTGGATGATATCAAGCACGGCATTTGAGTTAGGTGAATATTCAAAAAGCCTTTCATATATAGAGGAGCTTCCCAAATTTTATTTAGAGGAAGAAAGTCGTGCGGAATTATACCTGCAGAATCTTTTAATGCAAAAAAATTTTTTAAATGCTCGGAAATTAATTTGGGAAATACAGAAGCAAGGTAAATTAAAGAAAGAAAAGGTTCAAAGTTTTACGGATTTGTTAGAGATGCAAGAAGCCTTCTATCAGCACACGCAACGAAGTTTGATAAGAGAAATAAAGAAAGAACTAGAGGAACTGCCAAAGCTTCCAAAGGTATACCAACTGCAAGCTGCTCAAAAATTCAGAGAACTTCCACAAAAAGATTTGTTGGATACGTCAAAAAAAATATTGGTAAATACTCAGGTTTCTCCTTTAGTTCGAAACTTTTTATTTGAAGAGTTGGTGAAGTTAGGCACCAAGGATATTGTTTCTATTTTAGCCGTTGACGGTTACAAACATAGTCTTTATCCATATGAAATAGGAACTTCAAATGACAGCACACTGAAACGAACTATTTTGGAGAAACTGACCGATTTTTTAGAAAATCAAGATCCTGTATTATTGGCTAATTTACAAGAGGAAGTAAAGTTAGAGATGGCACTTCTATACCCATTGCATCAACTTTATGATAAAAGTGATTTTTGGATAAATAGCTATCTTTCAGAATACCTTCAAAAAGAATTGTCGTTAGATCAGAAAGTCGAATCGATCAGGCATAAAATCAAGAAAGAATTAAATGGGTTTTATGAAGGATAAAGTATGCAGAATCATAGCTTTATATTTACAATTGATAGCCATTAGTGTACTATTTAGTAGTATGCAAATAGCAAGTATTTTAGTATTCGGAGGGAACAAACTTGACAGCAACTTTTGAAAAAACAAGCACCAATGAAGGTGTATTAACATTCTCAATCGATCAAGAAGTTATTCAAAAAGGATTGACGAGTGCATTTAACAAAGTGAAAAAGGATTTATCAGTACCTGGTTTCCGTAAAGGTAAAATTTCTCGTCAGGTATTTAACCGTATGTACGGCGAAGAGGCTTTATATGAAGATGCTTTAAATGTTGTCTTGCCAGAAGCCTATGAAGCAGCTGTTAAAGAAGCAGAAATCGAGCCTGTATCTCAACCAAAAATCGATGTTGATACGATGGAAAAAGGTAAAGACTGGGTAATCAAAGCTGAAGTTACTGTAAAACCTGAAGTTAAACTAGGTAAATATAAAGACCTAGAAGTTCCAAAACAAACAGTAGAAGTTTCAGATGAAGATGTTGAAAATCGTTTGAAACGTGACCAAGAAACTCAAGCAGAATTAGTAATCAAAGAAGAGGAAGCTGCTGAAACTGGTGATACAGCTATAATTGATTTTGAAGGTTTCATTAACGATGAAGCGTTCGAAGGCGGGAAAGGTGAAAACTATTCTCTTGAACTAGGTTCGGGTTCATTTATTCCGGGATTTGAAGATCAAGTAGCAGGTCACAAAGCTGGGGACGAGTTTGACGTAACAGTTACTTTTCCTGAAGAATATCAAGCAGATGACTTAGCTGGAAAAGAAGCAGTCTTTAAAGTTAAAATTCATGAAGTAAAAGCGAAGGAATTACCAGAACTAGATGATGAGTTTGCTAAAGATATTGACGATGAAGTTGAATCGTTAGATGAACTGAAAGAGAAATACCGCAAAGAATTGCTTGACCAACGTGAACAAGCAGCGAAAGAAGCCAAAGATGAGGCTGCAATTAAACAAGCAGTAGACAATGCTGAAATTACAGATCTTCCTCACGTAATGATTCACGATGAAGTGCACCGTTCAATGGATGAATTCTTAAACAATATGCAACGCCAAGGAATTTCTCCAGAAATGTATTATCAATTAACAGGATCTACTGAGGCTGATTTGCACACTCAATTCGAAGGTGAAGCTGAAGGCCGAGTAAAAACGAATCTTGTCATGGAAGCAATTGTTGAGGCAGAAAACATTGAAGTTTCAGACGAAGATGTTGAAAATGAAGTAAAACAATTAGCAGAAATGTACCAAATGCCAGAAGACCAAATCCGTAAAGTTCTTACGGAAGATATGTTGGAACATGACATTAAAATGAAACAAGCTGTTGAATTAGTTACTGGAACAGCTATTGAAAAATAATTTTTCTTTAGAACTTCGCCGCTCTTAAGCGGTGAAGTTCTTTTTATATAACGATGATTAAAATGTACCCCAAAATAAAAAAACAAAAACCAATAATATAACTTCAAATTCTCAGTCATATTTGTTAAAATGAAGAAGAGAAAATCTTAATAAAAAAGGAGAGAAAGAATGAAGAAAAAAATTTTAGGTATGAGTCTGTTAGCTGTTTTTTGTCTGAATATAACATCAAATGCTTTTGCTGAGGATGTATCAAAAACTAATTCTAGTGGAAATACGAATACTAGTACTGCAGAAAACTCGGTTGAGGTTCAGACATCAGAAACTACGGAGGTAATACAATCTTCTGATTCGTCTTCTGAGATTGCTAATAGTATGGAAGAAGTGAAGCCTTCAGAAGAGAGTGAGTCTCAAGAAGAACCTAATCAGGATGAAGAGGACATAAATCCATCGGAAATCACTACTGAAGAGGGAACATTTTATTTGCCCAGTGGGCGTTCTGATGCACCATCGCTTTTTAGAGCCGCGAGAGCTGCTGCTTCCATTCCAGTAGTTCAAGCAACAAATAATAATACACCGACTAAAAGTTTTATTGACGTTTCTTCGCATAATGGGACTATTTCCGTCGAGGCTTATCAAAGCATGAAGAAATATGGTGTTACTGGCGTGGTAGTTAAATTGACTCAAGGCACTTGGTATAAAAACCCGCTGGCTGCTTCTCAGATTAATAATGCAAGAGCTGCTGGTCTTAAGGTTTCAGCTTATCATTATAGCGAATTTACTACAGATGCTCAGGCGATTGCCGAAGCCAACTATTTTGCAACATCAGCTAATTCTCTGGGATTAGCGAAGGGAACTGTTATGGTTAATGATATTGAGGATCCCAGTATTGCAGGAAAAGGCGATCATACGTCAAATTCCAGAGCATTCGGTTCTCGATTAAATCAACATGGATTTGCAAATGTCCGTCACTATGTGGGGCTGCATTGGATCAAAGATGGTCGAATTAATACAGGCGTCTTAGGAAATAAAAATATTTGGGTAGCCGCTTATCCGTATAATTTATCTCAAAATAATTTGTATACGGAGTACGGAGCTTGGCAATGGAATTCACAACTGCGGTTCCCTAATGTAGGTGGCAACTTTGATATTTCCGCTGATTATACTGGAGCATTCATCAACCCTCAAGCTTCCGATACTGTCGCGATGCATCGGTTATACAATCCAAATAATTCTGAGCACTTCTATACACAAAATGGTATTGAGAAAGATCTATTAGTGTCAAAAGGCTGGCGTTATGAAGGTATTGGCTGGAATGCCCCAACATCGGGAGCACCAGTCTATCGACTATATAATCCTAATGCCGGAGATCATCACTACACGTTGAATTTTCATGAAAAAGAGAATTTGGTAAGATTAGGCTGGCGTTATGAAGGTATTTCATGGTATTCGGGTGGAAACATTACTTTGTTAAGGCTGTATAATCCAAATGCTAAAGCGGGATCTCATCATTATACAATGAATGTGAACGAAAAAAATAATTTAGTGCGATTGGGTTGGCGTTACGAAGGACTTGCATGGTACGGTAAATAACTTTGATGAGAAGTTCTCTTTTGAGAGCTTCTTTTTTCTTTAAAAAACAACTAAATTCACTTGCTATCTTTGTGTTTTTCAATGAATATGGTATTATAGATAAAGACTGCAATCGTGGAAACACTTGTAGGAAATGAATCAAGAGGTGAAAGCCATGTATGAGAGCACTGGCGCAGGGGATACAGTTCGCTGTTCTTTTTGCGGAAAAACCCAAGAAGAAGTTAAAAAGATAGTTGCGGGGCCTGGCGTATACATTTGTAACGAATGTATTGATCTTTGTAAAGAGATCATTGATGAAGAATTTCACGAAGAAGCAATACGTGAATTCATCGACGTTCCAAAACCCAAAGAAATCTTGGATGTATTGAATGAATATGTAATTGGTCAAGATCGTGCTAAACGTGCATTGTCTGTGGCTGTATATAATCATTACAAGCGTGTCAATACGGAAGCCGAAGAGGTGGACGAAATTGAATTGCAAAAGAGTAACATCTGTTTAATCGGACCAACTGGATCTGGTAAAACATTCCTAGCCCAAACTTTAGCACGGACATTAAATGTACCATTTGCGATTGCTGATGCAACGAGCTTAACAGAAGCAGGATACGTTGGGGAAGACGTTGAAAATATTCTGCTGAAATTGCTGCAGTCTGCGGATTATAATGTTGAACGTGCTGAAAAAGGGATTATCTATATCGATGAAATCGACAAGATTACTCGTAAAAGCGAAAATGTTTCAATCACTAGAGATGTTTCTGGTGAAGGTGTGCAACAAGCCTTGCTTAAAATTCTGGAAGGTACTGTTGCTAGTGTGCCGCCACAAGGTGGACGCAAGCATCCACATCAAGAATTTATTCAAATCGATACAACTAACATTCTTTTTATTGTTGGTGGAGCTTTCGATGGCATTGAGACGATCGTTAAAAATCGGTTAGGTGAAAAGACAATTGGTTTTGGTACCAACAATAAGAAAATTGATGATAACGCTAGTGTGATGCAGCAAATTATCCCAGAAGATTTATTAAAATTTGGGCTAATCCCTGAATTTATTGGTCGTTTGCCAGTAACAACTGCACTAGAAAAATTAACTACTGATGATTTGGTCCGTATTTTAACCGAACCAAAGAATGCTTTGGTTAAACAATACCAAAAACTTCTCTCTTACGATGAAGCAGAATTAGAATTTGAAGATGGTGCACTGAAAGCAATTGCCAATAAGGCTATTTCCCGTAATACGGGAGCACGTGGATTGCGTTCGATTATTGAAGATATTATGATGGACGTAATGTTTGATATTCCTTCGGATGATACTATTCAAAAAGTCATTATAACCGAGGATTCAGTTGAAGGTACAGGGAAACCAGTGATTGTATATCTAGACGAGAAAAAAGCTGGATAATAAAGAAGTGAGCCGCAATTTATTGTGGCTCTTTTTTAGAGGGGAGAAAAAAATGAAAGTTCATCAGGCGGAAATTGTCATTAGTGCTGTTTCACCAAAACAGTATCCTGAGACAAATCTTCCAGAAATTGCTTTGGCAGGACGATCAAATGTTGGGAAATCTTCATTTATTAATACTTTAATTGACCGGAAAAATCTGGCTCGAACTTCAGGAAAACCAGGAAAAACCCAAACATTGAATTTTTATTTAATTGAGAATTGTTTGCACTTTGTTGATGTCCCTGGTTATGGATATGCAAAAGTATCCAAAACGGAGCGTGCAAAATGGGGCGAAATGATTGAGACGTATATTACTTCGCGTAAGCAACTAAGAGCAGTTGTTTCATTAGTGGACATGCGACATGAGCCTAGTAAAGAAGATATTCAAATGTATGAGTTTTTGAAATATTACAAGATTCCGGTTATTCTTGTTGCTACTAAAGCGGACAAAATCCCTCGTGGAAAATGGAATAAGCATGTGAGTGTGATTAAGAAGGCTTTGGATTTCGATCCAAACGATGATTTTATTATGTTTTCTTCAGAAACAAAGATGGGAAAAGAAGATGCCTGGCGGGCTATTGAGAACAAAATGAAAGACGAGCTGATTTAGGATTGCTCGTCTTTCTTTTTGTCGCCTTTTGGTTTAAGGAATTTTTCAATATCTTTATTTTCTTGAATATCCTTTTTTTTGTCAGGATCTACAGCAAATTCTTCAAATAATTTATCTAGATCATCAGAGCGTTCAAATTTTAAGCCCATGTTAATTCACCTCCATCTTCATAGTTTAGCACGTTTGTAGAAGATTACAAACGGAGTAAACAATTATTTATGTATTTTTACATCAGTACGGTATAATTGAAATATAGATAGGAGTGAGAGCAATGGGGGAACGTCAGTTATATAGTGTGAGTCAGTTACAGAAGTTAGATGGAGCTGCAGCAAATAAAGCCGTTAAAGATTGGTTAATAATGGCGCGCCTGTTGTTTGAACCTGATGAAATGTCAATTAATGGTGCAGAAGAAGTATTTGATTTACCAATAATGGAACAAATTATTGATAAACTTTCTTCAAACGATGATAAGTGGTTACAGGTGAAAAAGGGGGATGAAGAATCAACCATTCATGTGCTTGGGAATACCGTATTTGAGAAAAGCTTGTTAAATGAATCTACTTATTATCATTGGCACCCTGTCTATCGCGATTATTTGAAACAACGCTTAGAAACATATGGTTTCTTTGCTTGTATTCGTTCTTACGATGAATATTTGTACCACAATACTAGCGAAATTGAAAAGCGGAGACGCTTTGAAAGTGCAGAAAAAACGCAAACGCTTCCTAAAATGCGTGGGATTAATGGAGAAATCATTGTAGACTGTAACAGTTTTCCTGGCTACGACGTTTTTCATACAGGGCATTGTTTAACCTCTTGTTGGCAAATGTTTTTCGGAGAGGCTTACAAGCAGTTATTTCCCAAACAGTTGTTGTTAGAGATTCAACAAGTTGAACGAGTTGTTGAAGTAGGCACTGGTGTAGAAATCGAGTTATATAAAAATCCTTTTCAGTGGGAAGAACCAGCAAATTTAAGGTTTCAACGACTATTTAGGAATCAATTAGGGGTTCCACAGTTATCCTTTACAAATGGCGTTGGCTTGTTGAAACAACCATACATTGAATTCGCTTTTGAAGACACTGTTGTTCAGACTGTACAATATCAGAATGAACAATTTCAACCTGCCGAAAAAAATAAGGCTTCCTATTTTGTTACTCGGACCTATGATTTTATTAATGATCAGTACCGAGTACATCGCATGAAAGGTGCCTTGAATGCCTTAGCCTATTTTCCTTGGATTGATGATGAGGAAGAGAAGATGATGAATTATCATATCCTTTATCCAGAAAGAACTTTAGATCGAGGCTTAGCGGCTTATGAGTATTATATAAGAGATGCGATTGAGTTAGAAATTTCCGATACACGCTATCAAGATTACACTACAATTTTACAATTTTTTATTCCAGATACCGCTTTTAAGGATTTTCCAGTGGATGCATTAAAGCAAAAATTGAAAGATATAACTGTTCAACAACTTAGCCAAGAAAACGACACTATTCAGCTATCGTTAGAAAAAGGGAAAAATCGATTGATGGTTGTGTTTGCGGATCAAAGATCAATCTCTAGAAATGGACAAATCAATATGCTTCAGACCTGATAGGAGGGGAAGACGATGAGTCAAATGATAAAAAGGATTGGATTAATGTTTGTAGTAGCATTATCAATAGTTGCGTTACCTTCTTTTATGGCTAAAACAGCCTATATTATGTTGCTATTTGTTGTAGTAATAACAGCCTACTTTGTTCAACCAAAGCTGCAGCCTATCAAAGTTAGAAGAAACGAACGTAGAAACTAATTTAAACAGAAAAAAGGAATCAGAATTTCTGATTCCTCAGACTGTAGACAAA
>NZ_JAFREL010000129.1 GCF_017377655.1 Candidatus Enterococcus ferrettii | reverse complement strand
ATATCAGATTATGTAATTTTCTATTTTATCGAAGAATTCAATGAAGTATAATAAGTCACGTATTTCATTTTCTTCTAAGATTCTAAGATAAGTGGAATAAAATAGTTAAACGGTTTATTTTTGAGCACTGTTTACATAGAGTAGGCTTAAAACCAGCGGTCTAGGCTGGTTAATAAAAAGTTGAATCAATCAGGTTGGAAAGTTAGCTGGCCTAAGTATTGGCAACACTAAGTTTCAAAGTAATTTATAAGAAGCGAGGAGCTTTGATAAATGAGTGAAAATGGAAATAAAAATAGCAGCAATGAGGAATTGATTGCCTTAATCCAGCAGAAAGCTATTGAATTAGGCCGAACCCCCACACATAAAGATGTTGAGACTGCCGCAGCTGCAACAGCCATTAGGCGCTTTGACAGTTGGAACAACTTTCTTGCCAGTGCTGGTCTGGAAACCAAGAACAGCGGAAATGCTCCGATGAGTGATGAAGAAGCAATCCGCTTGTTTCAAGCCAAAGCCGCCGAGATGGGCCGAACACCTGAACAGAATGAGGTTACTCAGTTTAGAGCGGTAATAAAAAATTATGGCGGTTGGAAAAAATTTCTGCTGGCTGCAGGGCTAGAACCACCAGAAATAGAAAAATTCAAACAAATTAGCGATAAACGCTTAATCGAGTTGGTGCAAATCCGAGCGGCCGAATTAGGTCGAACACCCAAGAAATATGAGTTTGTTCAGGGGGCGACAGCCACGCACAGATATGGTGGTTGGTCAGACTTTTTGCGGGCAGCAAATCTAGAACCAGCCAAAGTGAAGAGACGCAGAAAACAGCAAAGATCCGAAACACCAGAAAAATACTTCAGTGATGAACAGCTAATCGAGTTGGTACAAGCTCGAGCTTCTGAATTAGGTCGAACCCCTAAAAGTTATGAATTTGCTCAGGGGGCAACGGTCACGAACAGATTTGGCGGTTGGCGAAATTTTTTAGCTAGCGCAGGACTGGAAACCGGGATGCCTAGAGAGAGACAGAAAGCACTGAGTAAGGAACAACTGATGGAATTGGTTCAAGCGCAAGCTGCTGAATTGGGCCGGATCCCTCAAAAACACGAGTTTGCGCAGAATAAGCAGGCCTGTGATCGGTTTGGAGGGTGGGAAATTTTTTTGTATCGCGCGGGTTTAAAAACAACGAAGCCTAAACCGTATCGGAAGTCACTTAGCAATGAACAGCTGATGGAAGAGGCCCGTGCGCAAGCAGTGGAATTGGGGCGTCCTCCGAAGAAAAAAGAGTTTAAGCACGGATCTCAAGCAGTTAACAGATACGGCAGCTGGATCGAATTTTTACTAGCGGCTGGGTTGAAACCAGAAAAATATATTCAGGTCAGCAACGAACGACTAGTTGAATTGATTCGGGCAGAAATAGTAGAATTGGGTCGAGTACCGAAGATGGAAGAGAGTCCCTATTGTAAAGTAGCGTTTAACCGCTATGGAGGGTGGTACAATTTCTTGAAGGCGGTGGAGCAGATGCCAGCCGCAAGGGGAAAAAATATTCTTAAAATCAGTAATAACCAGATACTTCAATTGATCAAAGCTCAAGCGGTGGAATTGAATCGAACACCAACGATTATCGAGTTTGAGTATGCGGACCTAGCGAAGGATAAATTTCGCAGCTGGGAAAGGTTTTTAAAAAGTGCAGGCTTAGAACTGATAGAACCACCGGAAGAAAAAACGGAAATAATAGTCAAAATGAGCAACGAACAATTGATTGAGCGTGTTCAAGCCCAAGCAGCTGAGCTGGATCGGACCCCGTCAATAAGAGAGTTCCAACATGCGCCAGTAGCAATTAAACGATTTGGACTCTGGAGTGCTTTTTTAAAAAGTGCCGGACTAGACCTTTTGTTTCCCGGAAGATCAGGCTATAAAATCAGCAACGAACAATTGCTTGAAGAGGTTCAAGCCAAAGCCGCCGAGTTGGGTCGAACTCCGACAATAAGAGAGTTTCACTACGGTCGGCTAGCAAACGGCCGATTTGGAACCTGGAACGCTTTTTTAAAAAGTGCCGGACTGACCCGTGTAAAGCCAATGAATCCAAAAACTAAAATCAGTAATGAGCAATTGATTGAGCTGGTTCAAGTCCGAGCCGCCGAGTTAGGTCGAACACCAAAAAGAAATGAATTCAAGCATGGTCGATTAGTAACCAGCCGATTTGGAAAATGGAGCATTTTTTTGCAAAGCGCAGGGCTAGACCCTGTAAAGCCGGTGAAGGCAAGACCTAAAATCAGCAACGAACAGCTGCTTGACTTGGTTAAGGAAAGAGCCCTTGAATTAGGTCGAACACCCAAAAGATATGAATTCAAGCGTGGTGAGTTAGCAACCAGCCGATTTGGAACATGGGCTGATTTTTTACAAAGTGCTGCTCTAGAGCCAGCAAAGCCAGTGAAATCAGGTTATAAAATCAGCAACGAGCAGTTAATTGAGCTGGTTCAAGCCCAAGCCGCCGAATTAGGCCGAACACCACGAAAAAAAGAGTTTAAATATGGTTACTTGATCCTCAAACGATTTGGTAATTGGACCACCTTTTTAAATAGTGCGGGCTTAGAAGAAGCTGGTAAGCATGAAACAGCAATCAGCAACGAACAGCTGCTTGACTTGGTTAAGGAAAGAACCGTTCAAATAGGTCGAAGCCCAAGCGCAAAAGAGTTCCGATATGGTACGTTAGTCATCGGCCGTTTTGGTAGTTGGAGAGCCTTTCTACTGGAAGCGGGACTGGAGCCTGCCAAACGTGAGCCGCTAAAAGCACAACTTAATGACGAAGAGCTGATTGCAGCAATTAAGCAGCGAGCTGTTGAGCTGGAGAAAATACCGGAAGTAAAGGATTTTGAGCGTGCGAGTTTGGCTTCCTACCGCTTCGGAACCTGGAATACCTTCTTAAAAAAAGCGGGGTTGATTTAAAGGAGATATGAAAAAGCCGGATATAAAAAACTGCCAAAGTCATGAGTGAATTTCTGATAGAGGAATATGTTTCTGCTTTTGGCGAAGAAGATGATGTAGCTGAAACAGTTAGTTTAGTAAAGTCCCTCAATCATTAACTGATCTGCTGCTGGAGTTTGTTTTTCTTTTCATAAAAATTAGGAATCAGGACGGATAGCGACCACCAAATGTAAGGCTTTTGGTGTCGCTGCTGCCTGATTCCTATTTTAGTTTATTGATACTCTTGGTAATAAAAAATTGCCAGCTGCGTTCGATCGCGAACCTCCAGCTTTTCTAATAATTGACTGATATAATTGCGAACGGTTCCTTCACTTAAGAAAAGTGCTTTGGCAATCTCTTTGTTGTTCTTCCCGTTTGCTACCTCTAACAAAATTGCTTCTTCACGTTCGGACAATTGATAGTTATTAGATTTTTTTGGTGTTGTATTTTGCAAAATTTCGGTCAGCTTCCCAACAATCTCGGTCCCAAAGACGGACTGTCCGTTGTTTACAGCCTTAATGGCGGGAACGATGGTGGATAAGTTTTGTTTGATTAAATAGCCCTTCACTCCTAAAGCTAAGGCTTCACGAATGTATTCATCGTCTGAGAAGGTGGTCAGCAGTAAGATGACTGCCTCAGGCATTTGTTGGAGTATTTCCTTAGAAGCTTGGATGCCAGTGCTCTCTCCCATACGAATATCTGTTAATAACACATCTGGTCGTTCCTTAAGAAACAAGGCCACTGCCTCTGGGGCAGAATGACCGGTTCCTACTATTTTAATTTCTCCACTGGCTTCAAGAATTGTTTTTAGCGATTCTGTTACCAGACAATCATCATCCACTACTGCTACCCGTATCATCATTCGTCTCCTTTGGTAAAATTATATTGATTTGAAACCCTTTTTGAGAAGGGTGAATATGCAGCTGACCATTAATTTTTTGAACCCGCTGCCGCATGCTGGCTAAGCCCATGCCATTGGTAATCTCAGGATTTTCAGGAACAGATTTGCCATTGTCTAATATCTTCAAGCGATAAAAAGCTGGCAGCTCATCAAAAACTAAGCGAACCTGTGTGGCCTGACTGTGCTTCATGACGTTAGACAAGGCTTCCTTAATTACTGTCAGAAGTACTTTTTCCTGAGTCTTGGATAAGGTTTCAGGAATGGTTCCTTCTAGCTCTACTGGGCAAAAGCGGAAGTCCGCCAACAAAAGGGGGACCGATTTTGTCAAATTAAGGGAGTCGTTATGAAGATCATGCACACTTTTTCGTATACTATTCATCCCGCTGTGAATGGTTTCCTTCAGCTGTTCCAATAGTTTGCCGACGGTTGAATCTTGGTTTAGTGCTTCCACAGCACCTAACTGAATAATTGCACTGGAAAGCAAATGTCCGACATTATCATGAATGTCTCGGGCAATTCGGTTGCGCTCTTCAGCGATCTCCAGCTCAACAAAGGTCTCCTGTGAGCGGATCAGTTCATCATTTTGTTCCTTCAATAATTCCTGCTTTTCCCAACTGTCATCCTTTAGCTGAAGCAGTTCACTTCTTAATTGAATATATTCTCGTTCGCGTAAACATAAGTACAAGGCAAACAGCGATAAGCTGGCAAGAAGCCCACGAACAAATATTGTGATTTCAGGTTGAAGCAGCAGAGCTAAAATTCCGCAAGGCATCAACCAATCATAGGGTTTTTGTTTCCGCCAAATTATACGCAGCGTTGCTGGAAAGAAAAACAGAAAACTGGGCACAAGCATTCCAGTAATGACGATTGCAGCAAATGACAACCAGGCACCTATTTTATTAGGAAACAAGGGAGCTGGAGCGATCAATAGGATTGCAATCAGCACGTACCAAATATTCTCTGGCTGAAAGCCGCTGCTGAATAATAAGAGAGCCCCACTGATAAATAGGAAGAGATATTCAAGCCAATAGGTGTATTTCGTCATGTCCTTCTCCTAATCATGTGACATTTGTCATGTGGCATTTAGCAGGATCTCACTATTTCCTCTGCTCATTTTCCATTATAGTCATGGTAATAAGAAAAAGAAAAGGAGTTTTTACACATGATGATCGAAATTGAAAACTTAGTAAAACGCTATGGCGACTTTTTAGCGATTAACCATTTGAATTTGTCGGTTAAGCAAGGAGATATTTTAGGCCTGTTAGGACCAAACGGAAGCGGAAAATCAACAACCATTAATTGCGTCCTGTCGCTGCTGTCTTATGACCGCGGCAATATCAAAATCTTTGGTGAAGAAATGGGTCCGAATAAATACAACATTAAGCAAAAAATTGGTGTGGTACCGCAGGAAATTGCTGTCTTCGAAGAATTGAATGTGAAGGACAATATCGACTATTACTGTGGGTTGTATATCAATGACAAGAAAACACGGAACCAATACGTAAAGGAAGTCATTTCCTTGGTTGGATTGGAAGAGTTCTGTAAATTCTTTCCTGCACAACTGAGTGGCGGATTGAAACGCCGCTTGAATATTGCCTGTGGAATCGTTCATAAGCCGGAGCTGATTTTCTTAGATGAGCCAACAGTAGCAGTTGACCCGCAAAGTCGTAACAAGATTTTGGAAAGCATCAAGGAGTTGAATCGTCAGGGAGCGACCATTGTTTATACTACTCACTATATGGAAGAGGTTGAAATTCTTTGTAACCAAATCGTGATTATTGACCAAGGTCAGGTTATTGCAGAGGGAACGAAGGAACAGCTGAAGAATATGGTTCGTACCAGTGAAAAAGTCATTATGGAAGTACCAGATATTTCTCAAGTTCAGTTAAAGGCAATCAGTGAATTGCCAGGGGTTTCCGATGTCAGCTACGACGAAATGTACTTAACCTTATATACAAAAGAGTTGAAGCAAAGCATGCTGCCGGTATTAAGTTATTTTGAACAGGAAAACATTCCTTATGCCAATTTAGTCACTGAAGAAGCTACGTTGAATGATGTGTTCCTAGAGATTACTGGCAAAGAGCTGAGAGATTAGGAGGAGTCGAAAATGTTTTTACGATTGTTTGTTTACCGTGTCAAGGTAATGCTAAAAAATAAAGTCCTGCTATTCTGGACCTTCGCTTTCCCCGTAGTCTTAGGTTTGTTGTTCAACTTAGCCTTTAGCGGCTTGGATAACATGGACAGCTTGGAAACGACTCAAGTAGGGATCGTTTCAACCGATAAGCAAAAAACAGAGAACTTTGAAGATGTCCTATATTCCATAGAGGACGACAATGGCAAACCTGTTTACCAAGGGGAGCGGATGAGTAAAAAGGAAGCTGTTAAACAGCTGTCAGATGATAAAATTGCTGGCTACTACGAAATCACACCGGATGACATTGCTCTTTCGGTTAGTCAAAGCGGGATTCCACAAACAGTTCTAAAGGAATTTTTGAACCAGTATGTGCAGCGAACAGCTGAAATTGAAACGCTGATTTCGTCTGGCGCAGTTCAGCCTCAAAACTTGTCGGCTGACACCTTTGGCTCAGAGGATTTTGTGACAGAAAGTCACGAATCAAGCAACTTCAGCATTAAGTCCTTCTACTTCTTTACCTTAGTTGCAATGGCCATTATGTATGGATTTATGTGGGGACTAAAGAATGCCAATGACCAACAGGCGAATCAATCACCCAATGGGATTCGCCTATGTATTATTCCAAAAAATAAATTATTAGTAGCTACGGCTAATTTGTTAGCAAGCTTTGTTCTTTTCTATATTCAAAGTATGGCGATTCTAGCTGTTTTCCGTTTTGTTTATGGCGTAGATTTCGGGGACCGCTGGGGATATATTTTCCTAATCTATGCTATTGCTTCGTTGGCTACTTTGTCATTTGGTACCTTGGTAGGCAATGCGTTTACTAAAATAACCTTCCAGCAGAAGATCAGTGTTGGTGTGGGAATTTCGATGGCACTGAGTTTCTTTGCTGGCTTGACGGGCTCCGAATCCGTGAAGTATTGGATTGATCTTCATCTGCCGCTTTTGGGCAAGCTGAATATTGTTAATTTAATCAGCGACAGCTTATATCAATTGTTTTATTATGAGTCACTACGGCCCTTCTACCAAAACTTGATTTGGATGATCGGCTTTGCAATAGTCTTCACCCTGCTAAACTATTACTTCGAGAGGAAGGTTCAATATGACCACTTATAATGCGATCTTACAACTTTTGAAACGAAACAAGGCTTCCTTGTTATTAGGAATTATTATTATGGGAATCATAACAGTTTTTTATGCAGGGCAGTTAAAGGCTGAACCAGAAGATCTGGGAGGAGCTAAGATTGTAATTTTTGATAAGGATGATTCAGCAATCAGCCGCAGCTTGGTCAAACAGCTGTCCACACAGCATGAACGAGTAACCTTAGAGGATGATAGTCAAAAAGGAATTGACGATGCGCTCTATTTCGATAAAGCAGGGTATGTGTTAACCATTCCTAAAAACTTTGGAGCGGATCTGGCTGCTGGAAATAAAGCAACTGTCGACAGTCAAACGAAACCAGGGACTTTTTCAAAATCACTAGTTAATACAACAATTAATCACTTTTTGAACACCTATCAAACGTTCCAAAAACAAATGCCTTCAATGAGTCAGAAAGAAATTCTAACCATGACTCAGGATACACTGAGTGAAGAAGGGACGGTTCATTTTGATAACACCTATCATCAAAAGCGTCGTCAAACAGTCAAGGCCAGCATTTACAATCTGTTAGCTTATGGTTTGTTTATGACTATTTTTAGCGGCTACTCGGTAATCAATCTCGCTTTTAACCGAAAAGAAATCAAGGATCGCAATAGTTGTTCGCCAGTCTCTCGTCGGAAGTTGTCTCGCCGTATTTCAATTGGCAGTCTCGTGTATTCCTTTGTTTGCTTTGTGATTTTCATGGCTTTTGTTTTCTTTGCTACAGACAGCGGCTTTAATCTATTGACCGGCTATTTTCTGTTGAACACTCTGGTTTTCTCTTCGGTCATGGTTGCCTTCTCTATTTTGGTAACGAGTGTGATTAAGAGCAGTGAAGCGATTGCCGGAATCAACAATGTCTTTATTATGGGTTCTTGCTTCATCAGCGGAGTTTTTGTTCCAACCGATATGCTGCCTGATGTGGTAATGAAGATTGGTTCATTCACACCAACCTATTGGTTCGTTCAAAACAATGAATTGTTAGGAAAAACGATCGAATTCAATCAAGCTTTTAAAGATAAATTCCTGCAGCAGTGTTTGATTCTACTCGCCTTTACGGCAGTCTTCTTGGTCATTCATTTGATCACTATGAAGGAAAAAGGCGGATTGAGTCTATTCAGTAAAAAAGAAAATGCTGTTTTGGAACAATAAAAACAGGTAATTGAATGAACTTTTTTCTTGAGAACGCATTGGAGGTAAACTGCTTGGTAAGATCTGTCAAGCTAACTGAGCACTGAAAAAGTACTTTAAAGAGAATACAGAATGACTGATGATCTTGCAAAGCAAAAAGATTACTTAATTGACTTTATGGATTAAACAAATTTCTAAATAGAAAAGCCTGTGTGAATGCATAATGCATAATGTACCGACCCCCAAAAG
>NZ_JAFREL010000128.1 GCF_017377655.1 Candidatus Enterococcus ferrettii | reverse complement strand
TCCCCGGGAAGAATTGCCCCTGAGGTGTAAATGATGTCACCGGTTTGATCGTCTTTGATTTCGACATTGACCGGATAGGCATTGCTTTCAGGGTTCTTGATCGGTAATTGCCCCTGCTGTGTTTCGCCATTGATGGTTGCTTCTGAAGCAATCATCATATTAAAGTTGCTTTCGTCTGCTTTCTGCTGGGCAAGATCAGCCAGCTCTTTATCCGACATTTTCTTCGCATCTTTTCCTTCGGGTAAAAAGTCACCGCTGATCACCGACATCGCCTGCGGCTTCGGTGCGAAAAAGAAGTGGTAAATGCCGTAGCCGCCAATAAGCAGCAGCAAAAGAGCTAAAAGCAGCAACCATTTTTTGCGTTTCTTTTTTTCTTCCATGATTGCCTCCTTCTAATTTGTCGTAATTTCTGAAATAGCAAAAGAAAAACGATAGCTGAATTTTTGTGGACCAATCATTGGTCCGGAATAATCTCCAGCCAAATACAGGTCAGCCTGAGCATCGGTATCCCAAAAAGGATTCAATGCAACAGCCTTTAGGCTCAAGGGATCCTGTTCGCTTAAAGGACCTAGGATTATTTTTTCACCACTGTCTGCTTTTTCAGCAATCAGTGATAAAATCAGCTCCTGATCGTGAGTATCAAATTGATCAACTAAGGAAAGCTTTTCAGAGCTGTCGCTGTTGCGAGTAATCTTGGTTAAGCGCGTTTCTGTTGGAACATTGCCAGCATTGCGCACGGTATAGCTGTCTAGATTTTTCTGCTTACCAAATTGCCCAGGGATCGGACTGTCGAATGCCATCGCGTCAGTTGAAAATAAGATCTGCACGTAGGGCGGTACTTCCGCTGAAGTTTCCTTCCACAAAGTATCGAAGGTATAACCTGTTATACGTTGATCGTTGGACTTGGCCTTGGTATACAAATAGTATTTTTGAGCAGGCAATTGGGCAAATGCGTGCTTCGAGTCTGCTCCAGCTGGTGTCGTATTTTCTGGCAGAACAATGTCAGCTGTTTGGACGACTCCCTCCGCTGTTCCAGCCTGTTCAATACTGGTTTGAGCAGCATCAGCAGTAATATCTCCACTATAGAGCTGCTTGGTTGCTAGCTTATATTGAACCTTGCTGCTTACAGCAGTCGCTGGTGTAACGCTGTTTATTTGTGCATTGATAGTGCTAATGTATTGACCAGTAGTAGGAGTCGCTGACACATCTTCAATGGTAGGCATTTTGGCGTATGCGACTGAATAACCACTGCCAATATTGCTGGATGTAACAGTGTAGCTTGAACCCGTAGCTACTTTAGGAACATAAATATTTTGACCACGCGCAGATAAATAAACAATCTTATACAAAGAAGTATCTGAATCAACTCGTTTGAAAATTGGATTCATTGAAGATAAAACCGGTGTAGACCTATTCGCTGAATCGAAAACAACGTTATCAGGTGAATTCAAATTTATAATCGCATTAGAACCGGAAAAGCCGTTAACTTCCGTTGTGAACTGTCCAATTGAATCCTTATCAAAATTAGCAGTCAGCACTCTTGAAGACAAAGTTGCTGTATTCGATGTGAAGTTGATTCCGTAAATTTTTTTATAAGATAAATTCCCCTGTTCTTGGACGTTTATCGTAGCATCACCATAAAAAAGATATGTCTTGCTGGATTCAATGGCTAGTGACGCATTTTTTTCTACCGTGACTGATTGGCTGCGGCTGTAAAAAAGTGCTTTAGAATCCGTTGTATCATTGTAGATAGTAGTGTCACTACCTTCAGCAAAAATTACATCAGGATAACCTTCAACAAATTCACCACCATCAGTATTACCCGAGGAGTAAAATTCATTTTTTCCTTTAAGAGTAAGTATATTTTCGGAACCGTTATTTCCCCAAAAAGCCTGACTGCCGTTTTGAATATTGTACTTGATGTTTTCTACCGTAAATTTAATACCAGTATTCTCCGTCCGAAGAATTCCGTACCAAGTGCTATTGGGATAAGTGCTGTTACCAAAAGTTAAATTTTTGTATGTAACACTTATATTATTTGCACCTGTGCCAAAGTGAGTAGTTTTATATGCTGTTCCATCATATAAAAGAGCATGGCCGTTTCCGTCAATTACTGTATTTTGTTTGATAGAAATGTCAGTAGTGTTATAAACAATATCATTTTGTAGCTGGATATATTGTGTTTGTCCAGACGCTACTGAGGTAGCTAGGGCATCCTTCAATTCCTGAAAGTTTGTTATCTGGTAGGGATTCGCTTCAGTACCATCTCCAGCTGCGGCCAGCACTGTCGCTCTAGCTGTGGATGCTTCCTGTATTTCTTGTTCAATTTCACTAGAGCTCACGGTTGAATTACCTGTGGAGTCTTCATGAGTTAGGGCTTCCTCTGTGTTAGTGCTTGAAGTCGCTGTTTCGTGCTCCGTCGATAATAGTTCAGTTGAGCTTTCTTGTTCCATACTCGTCGTTTGGCTTGTTTGTTCGATGGAAGAGTTATCTATGGTGGATGTTTCTTCCGCCCAGGCATGCAGCTGAGCAGCATTCATAAACAAAAAAAGCGTAAATAAGAATATGATCTTCCTTTTCACTCTACACACCCCCTTTCAGTTCATAGTCAAATATTTTTTTGAGATAAAATTAACATTTTGTTATCTAACGGAAATAAATTATGATATATCTTGTTAATCACTTATTAACTGGACATATTTTAAGGGAGAATCTCAAATAAGACAAATTTTCTGCTTTAATTTGACAAAAGCTTGATCGGTTGAGAATTGGATGGAGAAGAATAATGTGCGTTATCATTTTTTGAGAGGGCAAAAGAAAAAAGAGTGGATTCACTCTTTTCAGACTGTAGACAAATGGCTAATTCCTTCAAATTCATCGCAACAAACGTAAGCTTCGTATGCCGGGCGACTTTTTCCAATCCGTGGTACTTCGTCCATCGCATCCCATGCTTCTCTTTTGTATCAGCAAAGACCCGTTCAACGGTTTCTTTCCGACGAGGATATAAGTTTCTGTTTAATTCTGCATGTCGGAGATGTTCAGATTCTTCAACATACGCTGCCCAAACATGCCGATTGATTACTTTCTGATGATTTTCGCTTTGGGTGCACTTATTTAGTAATGGGCACATAATACACTTTTTCGGATTTGATTTGTACTCACAATACCCTTTGCAATTAGTGGCAGAAAAGGTCAATTCTTGGTTGCCAGGACATAGATAACAATCATAATACTCATCATAGATATACAGTTTTAGGGGGAGGAATTCCTTTTGGTCTAGTATAGGGTAAAACTGGTCGTACATGTATCCGTGAAAAAAGCGGGTAAGCATTGGCGTTTTATAGGCAGCATCAGCTACCACCTGTTTCATTTCAGGAAATCCTTGTTTAACTTTTTTGACGAGTTGAACCGCAGCTTGGCTATCATGAATATTACCAGGTGTAACCACCACATCTAATACAAACCCATGCTCATCACAAGTCGTATGTGATGAGTAGGTAAATTGTTTTTCTTGTTCTCCTTTCACGTAATAGCCACTTTCTGGATCGGCTTTATTAATTTTTTTCTGTTAGTCCCTGATAGGTCAACTCACTTCCCAGGCCCCATATAAAAGGGCATTTGCCTTCTTTTTGGCGTTGTACATTAATCTCATCTTCTAACTCATCTTGAGAAGCCTTCGCTTCTATATAAATAAGTCATTTCCTTCAAACGTTGAATAAAGCAAAACTACAGTATCATATTCTAGAAGGAATGATCCTACACACTGATTTGGGCAGCCAATATACAGCAAGAGAAGTGGAACACTGGCTTGAAACTAACAAAATAAGGCACTCCTATAAAAGAACCACCTTATGATAATGCTGGAATCAAATCTTTCCACGCCTCATTGAAAAAGGTAGAAGTCTACACGACTAGTTACTCAGACTTTGAAGAAGCGAATCACGCGTTATTTAGCTACATTGAATGATTTTATAACCGCAATCAAATTCATAGCTCGATTTACTATCTAACACCACAAGAGTTTAAAGCGTTGGTAAAAGAAAAAATGGTGTAACTGTCTCTACTAAAATGTGTACAATATATTGACTCAAATCCAAAAAAATTATCACCCCTCATGTATGAACACATAAATTTTGTTGGAAAATATTCATTCAAATATGATCCGGCTTTAAATGCTGGAAGTATGCATCCGTTAAACAGCCAATTGTGGAAGATTGTAGAAAAAAGAGAGAATGTTCGTCTTTTATTCGCTACCGCTAATTTCTGTACGGATGTTCCAGTGCCCCCATTCTGGAAATAACCATGTTCATGGATGAGTGTATACTAAAAGACTGTGACAGGCTCTGCTGCATAGTTTTGTAATAAACCGTGCTGGGATATATCCCTGATGATAGATTAATCAGGAATTTTTAATAACCCTTTATTTCTATGCAGACTGAAAAGCAAAAAAGTTCTTTTTTTTCGTCTTTTCTTATAGATTCCTCGAATGGCTTCCATGCTTTTTTAATCGTGGTTGAGGCTGTACGCAAACTTCTGTAAGATTTACTGCGACGTTTATGATCTTGCTCAATTAATTTATTGAGATCCTTTACTGTTCGATGCTCTGTATTTTTACGTAACCCAACATCTAAATTCAGTCCGTCTGCGTCAATCGCACGATATAAACGTATTTTTGTGCCCAGCGGTAAATGGTTGTATTTCAAACGTTAATCCCGCGATCATACAAAATTTATTGGACTTCTCAACAGTTGAGATCATAACGAAGATAGTAGCAAACGGCTACAATAATTACGTCTTCCTGAAACGGCTCCCTTTTAAAGTGAGCCCTCTTCATTCCTCCAAGCGTTCTTTTTTAGCTATTTAACCTTAAAATTAACTTGTTAGAAACCTTTGCAACAGAAACATTAATCCATAAAAGGCGCTTGATCAAGTCAATAGATAGGGCGGGCACCTTGGATTAATTAGAATGATTTCATTTGAATAGTTAAATAACCTATATAGTGTTTACTTGCTAATATTCTATTTATACTTACGTTCTCTATAAGAACCTATCATATTGACTTCAAACAAAAAATTATATTTTAATTAAATAACACTTGTAACTTATTTTTGATTTTAGTTTTTTTGATAGACTAGCCTAATTGCAGTTGAATTTACTACAATAAAACAATAAAAAAGAAAGAGGATACATATGAAGAAATTAATTCTCGCGTTAACACTATTTTTTAGCTTTATGGTTTTTCCAAAGACAGTACATGCAGAAACTACTATACTACCCCCTAACCCTATAACGAATATTCGGATTGATACAAATTTAAAAAATAACGCAGAAGTTACGTTGAATAACCTGAATATGCTTAATTCACGACTTTATACTTTAGTGGACAATGATAAAAAATTATATTTTTGTCTAGATGAAAGCAGATATTATCCTACCGGGAATGATTATCAAGCAAATTTGAATGAAAAGTTACCCAGCTCTGTTTTATGGTTAATGGAAACTTTTTATCAAAATCAAGGAAAAATTGAAGATGTTGAAAATGTACCGACTTACAAAGATGCAAATGAACTGACAAGATATGCTGCTATTCAAATTGTTATATGGAAATTTACTGGAGGTAAATTTGATGACAAGTTACTAACATCGAATCCAATAGTTAATGAATTATATACTGAAGCAAAAACAAAACCAGCTGATGACCATTCTTATCAAGAAATGATTGATAGATTGAACAATGTTGAAATAAATGCTACCGAAATAACTCCTCATGGTGAAGATGGCGATAACTATCTCTATCAACTTCAATTTGAAGATAATTTAGACGCTGAAACGGAAAAACTATTCAAAATTGATAGCAATGAGACCAATATTAATGTTCAACTATACAAAAATTCTACTATAGTGAATATTACCAATGATATTACAATTGTAGATAATTATAATGATCGCACTATTTCGATGGAAATACCCAAAAAAATTATTGATAATAATCCTTCAGAAGATGCTAGTATTTATTTAAATATAGACACTGCCCTTGTGACGAGACAACCTTATTATTTGGTATTTGGTACTACAGGGTTTGTACAACCTATTGGAGGATATCAACCTATTAAAAAAATACTGACCACGAGAGCTAGTATTGATTTGAACACTTCTAACAAATCATTTTCAGTATTAAAACACTGGGAAGATAATAACAATCAAGATGGAAAAAGGCCTAAAGCCTTAAAAGTACAATTGTATCAAAGTGATAGCCCATATGAATATACAAACACAGAGGCTGTTACGTCCGGTAATGAAAACAAATTCGGTGATATACAAGTATTAAACAAAGAGAATGGTTGGGAATACATTTGGGCAAATTTACCTGCAGAGAATGATAAAGGAGAAAAATTCTATTATACTGCTAGAGAAGAATTAGATGAAAATTCAGGCTATAATCTCACGATAAAAGATACAGATAATGGTAATGCTATTCTTCTGACCAATTCAAATGACCCTGAAAAAATTAATTTAGCAGGAACAAAAAATTGGGACGATAATAATAATCAAGATGGAATTCGTCCTAATAATATATTAATAAATTTGTTAGCCGATGGAGAAGTTGTTCAAACTGTGACCACTAATGAAAATTTAGGATGGGGTTACGAGTTTAATGATTTACCTAAATATAAAGATGGAAAAGAGATCGTCTATACTGTTTCTGAGCAGGAAGTGCCTGGATATTCTACAGTTATAAATGGCAGTACGATTACCAATACTCATATACCTGAGATAACAGAAGTTTGTGGTAAAAAAGTTTGGGATGATGCTAATAATAAAGACGGAATTCGTCCTGAGTCTATTACGGTAAATCTTCTGGCTGATGGGAGTAAAATAGATTCGAAAGAAGTCTCAGAAAAAGAGAACTGGACATACCAGTTCACCAATTTGCCTAAGTATAACGAGGGGCATGAAATCGTTTATACTGTTACCGAAAATAGTGTTCCTGACTATTCAACAAAAATTGAAGGTACAACAATCACAAATAGCTATACGCCAGGTAAAACAAGTGTTACAGTGACGAAAGCTTGGAATGATAACAACAATCAAGATGGAATTCGTCC
>NZ_JAFREL010000127.1:303-2325 GCF_017377655.1 Candidatus Enterococcus ferrettii | reverse complement strand
AAAGGATTCAATGCAACAGCATTTAGGCTTAAAGGATCCTGTTCGCTTAAAGGACCCAAGGTTATTTTTTCACCACTGTCTGCTTTTTCAGCAATCAGTGATAAAATCAGCTCCTGATCGCGAGTATCAAATTGATCAACTAAGGAAAGCTTTTCTGAGCTGTCGCTGTTGCGAGTAATCTTGGTTAAGCGCGTTTCTGTTGGAACATTGCCAGCGTTGCGCACGGTATAGCTGTCTAGATTTTGCTGCTTACCAAATTGCCCAGGGATCGGACTGTCGAATGCCATCGCATTAGTTGAAAATAAGATCTGCACGTAGGGTGGTACTTCCGCTGAAGTTTCCTTCCACAAAGTATCGAAGGTATAACCTGTTATGCGTTGATCGTTGGCCTTGGCATATAAATAGTAATTTTGAGCAGGCAGCTGGGTAAATGCGTGCTTCGAATCAGCTCCAGCTGGTGTCGTATTTCCTGGCAGCGCAAGGTCAGCTGTCTGAGCGACTCCTTCTGCTGTTCCAGCCTGTTCGATACTGGTTTGAGCAGCATCAGCAGTAATATCCCCACTATAGAGCTGCTTGGTTGCTAGCTTATATTGAACTTTGCTGCTTACAGCAGTTGCTGGTGTAGCACTGTTTATTTGTGCATCAATAGTACTAATGTCTTGTCCAGTAGTTGGGGTCGCCGACACATCTTCAATGGTAGGCATCTTAGCGTATGCGACTGAATAACCACTGCCAATGTTGCCGGATGTAACAGTGTAGCTTGAACCCGTAGCTACTTTAGGAACGTAATCCTTTTGTCCACTCGTGGTTAAGTAGGCAATCTTATACGAAGGAGTATCTGAATCCGCTCGTCTAAAGATGGGATTCATTGAACCCAGAACTTGTCTAGATGAGCTTGTTGAATCAAAAACAACATAATCTGGTGAGTTCAGATTGATGATCGGATTGGAACCGGAAAAGCCGTTAACATCCGTTGTAAAATGCCCAATTGAGTCCTTAGCAAAATTCGCGGTCAGCGTTCCTGTAGATAAGGTTGCTGTATTTGATGTAGAGTTGACTCCGTAAATATTTTTATAGGAGAAATTCCCTTGTTCTTGGACATTTAAGGCAGCACCGCCATAAAAAAGATACGTCTTGCTGGATTCAATGGCTAGTGACGCATTTTTTTCTACCGTGACTGATTGGCTGGTACTATAGAAAATCGCTGTAGCATCAGTTGAATCGTTGTAGATAGTAGTATCGCTGCCTTCAGCGAAGGTAACAGAACGATAGCCCTCAACAAATTCACCACCGTAAGAATTTCCAGAGGAATTAAAATTATTTTTTCCCTTGAAGGTTAAGGTATTCCCAGCATTATTGTTTCCCCAAAAAGGTTGACTGCCCCTTTGAATAGTGTAATTAACATTCTCAACGGTGAATGAAACATTGCTATTCGAGGTATAGAGAATCCCATACCAAGAACTGTTGGGATAAGTACTGTTGCCAAAAGTCAAATTCTTGTATGTAACACTTATATTGTTTGCACCTGTACCAAAGTGAGCCGTACCGTAAGCTGTCCCATCGTACAAAAGAGCATAACCATTGCCGTCAATTACTGTATTTTGTTTGATAGAAGTACCAGTAGTGTTATAAACAATATCATTTTGCAGCTGAATATATTGTGTTTGTCCAGACGCTACCGAGGTACCTAAGGCATCCTTCAATTCCTGAAAGTTTGTTACCCGGTACGGATTCGCTTCAGTACCATCTCCAGCTGCGGCCAGTGCTGCAACTTTAGCTGTAGGTGCTTCCTGTACTTCTTGTTCAGCTTCACTAGAGCTTTCGGTTGAATTATCCGTGGAGTCTTCATGAGTTATGGACTCTTCTGTACTAGTGCTTGAAGACGCTGCTTCGTGCTCCGTAGAGGATAGTTCAGTTGTGCTTTCTTGTTCCGTACTCGTCGTTTGGCTTGTTTGTTCGGTGGAAGAGGTATCAATAGTGGATGTTTCTTCCGCCCAGGCAGGCAGCTGAGCAGCATTCATA
>NZ_JAFREL010000127.1:0-203 GCF_017377655.1 Candidatus Enterococcus ferrettii | reverse complement strand
TGATCTTCCTTTTCACTCTAACCACCCCTTTCGGTTCTTTGCAATTTTTAAGGAAAATAACCATTTTATAATACATTTCACATTTTATCCAAAATAAACGAAGAGACAAATGTTTTTTTCTCTTTTTAAGATAAAATTAATGTCTTGTTTACCTATGGAAGTAAATTATAATATTCTTTGTCTTTCTCTTCTTTTCTCTTTTG
>NZ_JAFREL010000126.1 GCF_017377655.1 Candidatus Enterococcus ferrettii | reverse complement strand
TATGGCTACTATGACAAAGGATATACGAACAAAGTAGTGAATTGGGCGAAATCTTCATTAGAAGATGCAGCAGGCAACCCAACTGGGAACGCATTGCTTGGCACCAACGGCTTACGCTATGGTGTGGATTACGATTATCGTATCGCTGCATTGGGATTAACGGCTATTCCAGGTGAAACACCAGCTGTTACACATCCTACTGATCCACTGCTAGATCCTGTTCCTACAGGTGCTGGAAAAAGTTCAGTTCAAGCAGACATTGCTGGTTTAAATAAGAGTGCGATTAAAGTGAAATATACGGCTGCCGTTGTAGACTCAGCTGGTTTAGCCGCAGCAACAAACAACTGGATTTACAATCCAGAAGATGGCTGGTTCTACTATACGCAACCATTAACTAGTGGAACAACTACTGCAAACTTGATGGAAAGTTTAGTTTTTGAAAGTGATTTAGGCAAAGAGTATACCAATGCTACGTACGATTTGGTTGTAAAATTAGAAACCATCCAAGCTACTAAAGAAGCGTTAACGGATGCAGCTGGTTGGGAATTGGATACAACTACAGCGACAAATGTTATGACTAAAGCGATCTGTGACAAATTGGCGCCATAATTTTCAGAAAAGCACAACCATGATAAAGGGAGGAGTGGAAACTTTTGCGTAAGCTCATGACAATATTGGGCATTCTAGTCTGCCTCTTCATTGGGTTTGGAGAGAAAAGCATCGCAGAAGCCGCCAAAGCACTTCCTCCCGGCATGGTGATTGGCGATTCTGATGGAATGTATGCAACCTCTGAGGGAGAATATTACATTGATCTGATTGGGATTCTCCCGGGAGAGGTGTATGAAAAAGAAATCACGATTCGTAGTTTGGATTTAGAAGAACCATTTTCATTAGGCATGTTGGTAGAAGAAATTGAGTCCAGCGGTTCGGTGGACTGGAAGAACCATATTACTTTGACCTTGGTTTTGGATGGGAAAGAAATTTACCGAGGACCTTTGTTAGGAGATGCCAGTCGAGACTGGAGTAAGACGCCACTGGAATTAGGCGTCTGCACCTATGGAACGGATAAAATTATGCAGGCGAGCTTTACTGTGGATGCCGATTTGACCAATGAGAATTTGAAAACAAAGAGTACGTTGGATTTTATCTGGACTTTTGTAGGTACGAAGGATCACCCAACTGATCCCACACAACCAACTGAACCGCCGAAACCAACCGAACCTTCAAGTTCAACAGAGTCACCGGTACAGAGTACTTCCCCTAGCAGTTCAGGCAATCTACCAGCGACAGGTCAAGGAACACCTTCTACACGTAAGTTGTTGCCGCAAACCGGGGAAGAACTGGTCTATCTATTTTTGACCGGGCTGTTATTGGTGTTGATTGTACTGTTCTTATGGAAAAAACGCCGAGAGGAGGAGCAGGAATGAATCAAAAGGAAAAGCGTAAGCATTTGTTTCAAACGTTTGTCCGCAGCAAAGGACTGTTTGCCTGCTTCTCTCTCTTGTTAAGTTTCTTGTTAATTCTTGGCAGCACCTATGCTTGGATTACTTCTGCCGATGAGCGAGTCAACCGAGCAGCAAGAAACGACAAAAAGATATCGGCAGTGATTGATGAAGATTTTGATCAGGTCTTTCATTGGTCTCCTGGAACAACGAAGAAGAAAGAAATCCGGGTGATAAACGATGGTGAAGTCCCAGCTATTGTTCGACTTTCCTTGCATGAATTTTTTGTCAGTTTTGAAACGAACGTAGCAGACAATCATCGAGAAAATCCAGCTGTTGAAGTTGGAAATGGCAATTTGGTCGTCTATCCAGCTACCAGTGTTTTACCAAATAATACGATCAAGGTTAAGGATATGGATACGTGGAAAATCAATAATTACTATAGTGTGTCTGCCAATAAATATTACAAAGCCAAGCAGGCAATCTGCAATTCGCTGGATGACCATTCATTGGCCTTCGTGTATAACGATGCTGGGCGAACCATGCCATTGAAAGCAATGGAGCTGAACTTTCAAACAACTAAACTGTTTGACCAAGCCAAGAAACCGGTTGCCGGAGATACGAATTATTGGTATTACGAAAACGGATATTTCTACTATTCAGAGATTCTGCAACCAAACGAAAGTACAGAAGATCTATTGAAAAGTGTTCGCTTGAACCCAACATATGCCAACCAATACAAGGGCGCTTTGTATAAGCTCGTTCCTTTGATGGATGCTCATGATATCACGAAAAGTCTAATCTCTGATTGGGAAATTACATCCACAGACTTTGCCTACGACATGTACCAAAACAAGCTGCACTAATCAAGGAGGGAAGAGATGAGAAATCGAAAAAAGAAATTGCGACTCATTTATGTAGGATTTACTATTGCTCTTGTCCTTCTATTGATTGGTGGTGGGTATTTTGTTTACGCAGCAATGACGGCAATAGACCAAAAAGAAAATGATTTCCAAGTGGGACAAGTTGAGACTGAATTGATGGAAGAAAACTTCATTGCGCCTACGGAAATTAATAAGGATGAGTCTATCAATAAAAAGGTCTCCATCAAAAACAATGGAACAATCAATCAGTTTATTCGAGTGATGGTCTTGCCGGAGGTAAAAGCAAATGTGTCGGGTGATCCTAACAATAAACAAGTCCTGTCGTTGGTTATTGGTACGGATTTGATTTTGGAAAATTTGAACACAACAGACTGGCGATACGGTGACGATGGCTATTACTACTATATTAAGGAAGCCGTGAAGCCGAATGATCCTACAAGCAGCTTGTTTGAATCGGTTAGATTATCCAATAGTATCAGTGATCAATACCACAATGCAGAGTTTTCTATTTCATTGAAAGTGGAGACGATTAACTGCCTTACTACTGCTTATCGACAAGCTTGGTGGCAGGGAAATACGCCGACTGAAGATCCGTTGGCAAGTATTGATACGGCCCTAAGCAGTAAAGTAGATAACTAGGATACAGCTTCCCCACTGTATCTCTTTCAAAATATTAAAGAGCAACACTTATGAGATGAGTGCTTTACCGTATGAAACATTGATTTGATAAGTGTTGAAAAAAGGAGTCGAACAGAATGAAGAAAATAGATGAAATTCGTTTTATTTTAACAAAGAATAAACAAGCAAAAAGAGCAATAGTATTGGTTTGCTCGGCCATTTTGATGCTTGTTGGGATATTTACGACCATGAAAATGTTGGATGAGAAGGAACGAGTATCGGCACATCCAACGAATCCGATTACGATAAGAGATGAAGATGGAAACAATCCATTTGATGTACCGATAGATGGTGGTGCTGTCTTTGAATCTATATTGACTGCTCAATCACCCAAATTTGATAATTATCTACAAAATGATGACATAGTTCCTATATTGGAAAAGAAAGTTGTTGATGGAACAGGAGCTACTGTTGAAAGTGGTAGTGCGGTTGGTGTTGACATAAGATCAATTGAAAGAACTACGTATGGGAATTACGTTGTACTGTATGGATGTAGTGGTAGTGGTAGAGGCGGTTTAATCAAATTAGCGGTATTTAATACAGAAGGAGTTTTATTAGCAGAAGACTTAGTAGGGGAGGTAACCGGATTTAATTTGAGAGTTAATACGGGTTTTTACAATATGTCGAACAATAGGTTTCTAGTTGGAACGCAAAATGGATCATTTTTCAGATATGAGATAAGTGGGGAATCCGATACTGCAGCAACAATTAACAGAGTTAGTTTGACAGTACCTAATGATCCTAACACAAATATAAAAGCTAATCTCCATCTAAAGGTCAACACTTTTAGTACGTATTCTGACAATTCAATGATTGTAGGTAGAATAAATACTACAAGATCCGAACATGAAGGTGCCGTGAAACATAGAATTCCTTTTTCTACTGTTAATGTTGCAGGTTGGAGTATTTCGGGTTTTTCAGGGGCATCTTCATACTTGTTTTCTGTTGAAAACTTACTTCATACAGATCCAGAAATAAATTTACCTAATGTAGGATCAGAAGTATCCACAGCTCCGACAAGCACTTTTTATAACAGTGATGGAAAATTGTATGGAACGTTCTATAATAGCTTTTATGATGGGACAACAGTAACGGCTAAATCTTCTTTTCAAATATTCGACACAAATGAAGATACTCAAGATCCTTTTACGGGAAAAAAATTGAAGAAAAGAAAATATTCTTTTGTTACAAACAGCACTATGCTAGTTCTAGAAGAAATATGCACAAATGATTATGTATATTTTCTTGTTTTAAATCCCGGTGATACGGAGCTTATTCGAGTTAATTTAAATACGTATACATCTGAAACAATCAAAACTTTTCCTAATGGAACTCGAATCAAGTTAATTGATAATAATGATGGTACCATCTCATATTTTGGATCAACAACAAGTTTAACTGGAGCTTTTTATTCTGATTACTATACAAATAATTTAACTGGAACCAATTTCTTTGTATCTGGATTGATGAAGGATTTAACAAATGCTAATCCTTTAGAGACTATTTCTGTACGTGCTCTTGAAACAAACGGTTATGTGTACCCAACAAGAATAGTTGATTCTGGCAATAATCAACTATTTATGGGGGGGACAACCATGGATAAAGATAAGTTTGTAGATAATCTCAGACTTTACTCTTCTGCGACTATTCCGCCAACATCTAATGGAGAACCTTCAGCAAGTATGGCATTTATAGGGGTGCTCGAAATAAATGATGATTATTCCCCAATAATCAAGGCTGAAGGTAATATAGATATAGACGTTTCTAGTGCCTCCGTAGCTAATCCTAGTACTACTAACTATCTTAACTGGAATACTTTAGATCGTTGGCTAATTACTGGTAAAGAAGGTGGGCTAGTGTCCGATAATGGAGCAGTTAAGGTTTATGATCAAATGGATAGCAATGATATCTCACTTGGATCAACACCTCAAGACAGAGAACGTGCTTTACAAATGAATATTAATCGGAATCCTTTAGCTGTGGATTCGGCAATTGACTGGGCATCGCTAGGATTTAATAAAACAAAGTCAGGAGCTCAAAAGGTTACTTACTTTGTAACGGACTCTCAGGGCCAGACCTCGGTCACTTCACGCTGGGTCAACCAAAAAACCAATCAAACTATTGAAAAAGCCGATTACTGTTTAGATGCTCAAAACTTCCATATTCCATTGTCTGGTTTGGATAGTGCTATACCAAATGATGCCACCTTTAAGAGATTAGCAAAAACCATGGCCTGGAATAAAACCAGTGGCAATATTGATGAAGATGGAACGGATGCTGCTAAATTATCGAATAAAGTCACAATAGGTGCAGTCCAATTACAAGCTCTGCGTGATGCAACGGTTGCGAAGCCATACCCGGTAGATGTCACTTACAAACCTGAATCAGGGGTTGAAGTAACCAATCGTGTTTGGGTATTCGTAACCACAAAGAACACCATTCCAAACAGCGAAACAAATCCAGTTGTTACACCGAAGGATACCAATGGCGTAGTCTATTATGCAGATGACTATTCAATCCCATTCCGTTTACGTGGAACTCAAGATCGGGATGAAGTTCTTACTAGAGGAAATGTTAAAGTCTATGACTATTTTGATTCTACTCATGAAACAGCTACAGAATTACCAACTTTAGCAGATTCTGGAAAGAATTCAAACAAACTGATAGTTGATTTTTCGCCCATCCAAAATGCTTTGGATCCAGGAGTAATTACTCCATCTGTTAGCTATACATGGGATGGGTCAACGGACGGAAATCACAAGTTTGGAACGACAACAATAGGCTATTTAGATGTTACATTAACGGGTCATACACTGTGGCATGTTCGTCAGGTTGTTTTAGATTCTTCAGCCGAAATTGTTGTACCAAGCAAAAGCTATTTTGATATCCAAAATATTTTAGACAATAGTGGAAGTCCCGAAATTGATCCAAATTATCGAGCAAATCTTACTGGTGAATCTGGGAAATTAGCCGATAACCCTGCATTCACAGAAGTCTCAATTCCAACAGATCATTTGCAAAGTATAAATGATCAAGTGCAATTATCACTTGTGATACCAGAGTTTTATCATTATTTGGGCTACCATTGTACAACGCAACAAAGTGATCCCCAAGGAACAAGTCATCAAGGCAACACGTCCTATACTTCTGGGAATCCTAAGCTAACTAAAAGTACCTTGAATAATGATGGCGAGTTCTGGATAACTTTATATATTGAACCAAATACAGATGGTACAGGTACCACAAAGACCCCTCAGCCTTACAGCTGGGACTACAAGAAAAATGATTTGGGAAAAATAAAAACAAAATAGATGAAAGAGGCGAGACAGAATATGGTCTATCTCTTATTACTAGTGTTAGGCCTGATTGTATTAGTTCAAAGCTATCTGCTGTTCTCGCTGATGCGAAGCCAACGGGACTTACAAAGAAAACTTACTCGGTTGCTGCGAAATAAGCAACAACCGAATAATGCCAGACGAAAAACTCCAACAGAAAGAGGAAGGACACGATGAATCTAGGCTATGCACGCGGGTATCAACTCACCCAACAATTGGATATGCTGGAAGATTACCCAGTGGATGAACTCTTTTCTGATGGTGCGCAGGAGGTGGAAGCCCTGCATTCACCAACAAGTGAATTTCAAGCGCTAATGAATTTTGCCCAACCAGGGGACCGTTTGGTGATTGCTTCTTGGGAAATCGTTTCCCGTGATTATCGCCAGCTGTTAGCTTGTTTAGATCAATTAGAAACACGAGAACTAACCTTAGATGTTTTGAATCTGCCTCAGCTTACGATAGAAGAATGGCGCCAAGTTTTTCGCTGGTCATTACGCAACGATCGACTGCTTCATCCGGTGTTGGTCAAAGCAGGCAAGGAGAGAGACCGCAGTAAAGATGCTTACTCTTTGTTTAGTAAAGAACCGGAAGCTCGTAAGCTCTATCGTGAAATGATCTGGCTGCTAGTGGAGAAGAATTCAGTTCGACAAGTCGCTCAACAAAAAAGAGTACCAATTGAAACAGCCTACCGTGTTCAACAGGAGTTGAAGCAAGTTCAATTAGCGATTATCTTAGTCATTTGTTTCCTGTTGGCAATTTTCAGTATCAAACTAGCCGAATCGTATTTTGATCAATTGTGGATTCAAGTAGCCATTTGTGTGGTTGTGACGCTGGTCATCCTGTGGAATGTCTTAATCGATACTGAAGAAACCGAGACAAAGCCGCCTATAAAAGAGAAGAAAACACCAAAAATTTGAAGAGAAGGTGAGTCCCCATGCAACATGTACTTATTTTAACGAAAAACTCCTTAGCAGAAGAACCACTAGTCCAGAAATTGCAACGAATGAATTGTGAAATTTTATGTTCAACAGATTTATTCAAACGTCT
>NZ_JAFREL010000125.1 GCF_017377655.1 Candidatus Enterococcus ferrettii | reverse complement strand
GGTGTGGATAAGAACTATCCAGATTTAGAAACGGTGATTGCTTTGAGCGATTTGTATCAGCTCTCTTTGGATATCTTATTAAAAGAAGATCAAAATGTTGTGAAGGGAATTGAAAAAACGATGAACAAAAAAATGTGGGGAACAATCTTTTATAGTATTACAGGAGTGAGCATACTGCTTTGCCTGATTATCAATTTTGCATTAAATCAGAATCTGACGTGGTCTTTGATTGTACTGCTTTCATTAATAAGTATCGATGCATTAGTGTACCTGTTTGGAAAAAGAAATCTATGGTCGCCAATAGTCTTAGTCGGTGGAAGTAGTTTTATAATAATAGCCTTTTCAGGATTGTTAGATCGAGTGTTGCTTGTATCAAACTATATAAATCAGTCATTCTTTCTGTCAACGGCTTTGCCGATTAGTTTGATTTGGTTGTCACTGCTTTGGATCGTTACTGTAGTTCAGCTGCGGATGAGATGGTCGATTTTTTATTCAGTGTCACTTTTCTTTCTATTGGGAATTATTGGTGGATTTCTGACCAACTTGTTGGTCAGTAGTGAACCGCTTTGGTTTAGTGTATTGATAAGTGCTATTCCTTGCTTGTTCTTAGGAATACTATTTTCTTTTTTAGGAAATTATTCAGCAAAGTCGAGAGAACTTTAATATTTAAGAGGATTTAAGCAGTGACCTTCGATTCTATGGTTGTGCCTTAGAATCGAAGAAAATTACATAAAAGAAGGAGTTTGCTTATGCATATACGAGCTGCAACGACTAAAGATATTCCGCTTTTATGCGACTTATATACAAAATTTTATTGCTACAATGCTTCGCTGCAGCCGAAATATTGCATAGCTGTTATTGAAACCGGAGAGTATATTAAGTGGATTATGGAGCAGCCTGACCACACACTTTTCCTGGCTGAATATGAAAATAGTATTGGCGGCTTTATTCATTTAGCTATAGCAGAAACACCAAATTATCCTTCGGTTGCAGCGCATACCTTTGGACAGATTGTCGATTTGTTTGTTCTGGAAAAATATCGGGGAAAGGGTATAGGTAAGCAGCTGGTTTCTGCGGCAAAACGGTGGCAGACTTCGAAAAGTTTAGCCTATCTTGAGCTGGAGGTATTAGCTAATAATCCTCAAGCTATTAAATTTTATCAGAAAATGGGGTTGACTGCCTCACGACTGACTTTGAACAGCTAAGAATGAGCTAAAATAGAGTGCATTCTTTTATTCCTAAGGTACTGAAGTTCAATAAATTTCACAAGAAGGTGGTACTTAGAATGACTAGAAAAGACTTAGCAATAGAAAGATACCAGCTAGCACATGAACAGGCTCTTTTTTCACTACTTAGTAAGGAGGGCTGGACTTGTTATTGCTCGGATGAGGATCGTTTTACACGATACAAAGAAGCACTTGGCCAATCAATCTCTTATGTTCTAATACAAGATGAGTCACTTTGCGGCTATATCCGGTGTCATAATGATTATGGAAATGGAGTCTATGTGTATGATTTATTAGTGGATCAGAAATATCGAGGACAAGGGTACGGCAATTTATTGATGAGCAAGGTAAAAGCTGAATTTCCTAAAACAGAAATCTATGTGTTAAGCGGAGTAGATAAGTATTATGAAAAATTGAAGCTAAAGAAAGCAGGCAGCATTTTCGAAATTAATTAAATAGATTCATTATTCTAAAAAAGAAAGGAATCTTTCAATGGTTAAAGAGGTTAGACTTAGAACGTTTGAAGACAGTGATAGTGAGCTAATGCAGAACTGGCTGGAAAAAGATTATATTATCAAATGGTATCTTGATGCAGAGGATTGGTTGACCGAAATCAGTCAACGTCATGAGGAGTATCATTGGCTAAATCATTTTATCGTGATGTCGCAAGAAAAGGCTATTGGTTTTTGCCAGTATTATGATGTGTTTGCTGCAAAGGATCTCGAAGACTGGTACCATGTGAAGGAGCCTGGAAAGGTATTTAGTATTGACTACTTGATAGGAGAGGAAGAATTTCTTGGCAAAGGGTATGGCAAAGAAATCGTTAGACTACTAGTAGAATTAATAATGGTCAACGAAGAAAAAGCTGAAGCAATCATCGTTCAACCTGATAAAGAAAATGCCCAATCCAACGGTGTGTTACTAGCAAATGATTTTGTGTATGATGAGAAAAAGGAATACTATCAAAAGAATTTGTGCACTGTCTGACTAATGAGGAAATAGAGTTTTTTATGAATGAACCAATGATAAGGGCGATAGCTGTCCATTCATTGGTTTTTTTTGACATGATAAGTTAGTAGTTGAAGCATGATTAGAAAATGAATTGGTTTATCCTAAGCCCTTCAAGGACTCTAAATTCAGATTATTGCCACCTAAATAAACGTTTGGAATTTCCGAACGCTGGAGCTTCAAAGACGTATTTGATTATTAATTCATCAATTGTTAGTCAAAGTATCAAGCAGCTGACCTTTCTTATGAATCCAAAAAGACAGAATTAAACAGATAAGATTATCAACCTTTTCAAAATACCTCTAAGAAAACAGCAAAGGATTTCATCTCAGCCATTTCAAAATAATTTCACCAAAATAATTTTAGGCCTTTAGAAAAATAGGCTTATTTTCATGTGCCTTCTTTTCAGTAAACAACAGAAAAATCACTTAAAAATACCTATAGCTGATGCTCTACTGATCGGTCAGTCTATTTTCCATAGACAATGGAAATGATTGGAAAAGCTTTTGATACGAACTGATCACAATACTCTACTTGAAAAAACAGAAACCATTATAGCTATTGCGAAAAAAACTGATCATAGGAAATCTTCATAGATCTATACTGACAGAATTATTTTCGTTTGCGATTCTTTTTCTTGCCGGTTTTTTTTCTTAGGGCTTTTTCTATCTCGAGGTTTCGCTCCTCTTTCGGCTTTTTACCATAAGCAGTTAAGTTTTTCCAACTGGGCATTCGATCCGTTGGGGTCTTACCAATCTTTTTCTTCTTCGACGGGGTCCTATGATCTAGTTGATCAACAGGGGGCTGGACAGATGAAGTCGACTGAGTCGCGTTCGAGTTTTCTCCGATGACGTTATTTGTTCTGGCTGTTTTTTTGGAGTATTCCTTAACTGGTATTTCTTCCGCCTGTTCATCACATGATTTCTTAGATTCGTATAATGGATCGTTTTCATTTCGAATATCAAAGTTACGATAGCGTTCGTCAATAGCAAAATCCACCCAAACAACTTTGGTAAATTGGCGCAGCCCTTTTTTGTGGAAAATAGTCAATTCGCCTAAGATATTTAGAAGCTCCATATGATCCTTTGAAGATAGGTTAGATACGACATTGCTGAGACCCCAAGTATGCATCTTACCATTTTCATCTAAGAAGGCGGCTTTTAAATTCAGTTTTCGTTCGCCGGATTGTACGCCAGAGGTAAGAGCTGGCCGCAGGCGTTCAAGACGCAAGCGAGTCACCTCAGTCAGTTGTTTATATTCTGCCTGATTTTTGTATAGGTGGCCCAGGGCGGTATTCCACTCGGCAGTACTGAAATAATCTTCAAAATAGATACACAAATGACGCGCTGAAGTTGGAACTTCACCGTTCAAAAATACCTTGCGAATCAAGTCCTTTGCTACATAAGAGAAATCACCAACATAAAAAGCGTTACGAACCATCGCTGCTACGGCCGCTTGAACAAGATGGCCTACATCTCCAGATTGTTGATAGAATTCGGTGAATTTTAGCTCGCAATTTTTTCTGTTTCTCATGCTGAAGACCTGTCTGGTGTGAAGTTCGGTAGTTGTCATAATGGCTGCTCCCTCTTTTATGCGTTTTCATTTTGTTTAAAGTTAGTTTCGCTGTAAAATGAAAATCTCTATTTTTAGTAGTATTTCTGATATATTCACTTTTTAGATTTTTATGTTGTAATATGTTTTCATAAAAATAATATAAAACAAGTTCGTTGATGTCAAGGGGAGATTTTAAAAAATGAAAAATAATATTTTATACTAATGCATAGATTTTCATATATATGGATTATAAGTTTTGTTCCTATAAGTGTGAAAAAAGAATCTGAATAAATAAGAGATATAGACAAAATTGCAGACTAAGAATATATTCACTTTAGAAAAGAATTTTATAACGTCTTTTGGATAAAGAGTTGTGCTTGTTTTGATAAAATAGGTCTCTTCAAATGGATCATCCATATTGGGGTGATAAACTACTAACATGTTCTTTTTAAGTCTTTTCAACAATTGAAGGACAACATTTTTCCGAATCGCATTATTTAAAATGCAGTACCTTATTATTTGTTTCAGTGGATGATCCTTTGGCAGCTTTAATATCGAATTTTTTTGAACTAGTTCATGTAATTTCGTGAAAGACAACTCAGTAGACAGAAGATGGTATATAAAGACTGTCTTGGATTGGGAAATTTATTAGTCTTTTTTTTTAGCAGCAGTTCAAAACTTCCTGATTATATTTTTTAAAAGTAGTCAGCCTAAAGTATGGTTTTTGTCGTTCGTGAGTGTGGTAAGCTTTATACAAGTGGTTCATTTTTTTGTAGATTATTGTATTTGACCAAATATTGACGGAAATGACAGGAGCCTTACCATGATAAGAAGAATTGGAAGTAGAAATTTTATTTGGATTGTTTTACTCGCAGTATTAGCAGGGTCTTTATTTTTTGGAAATCTTATTAGTGCTTACAGTTGGGCATTTATAAAACTAGTTCAACCAATAATTGGTCTGTTTTTGTTTCTGATAATTTTGCTTTTATTGATTTTTAGAAAGAAAAGTAGAAATCTAGCAATGTGTATTTCTTTGCTATTAAGTGTTCTGACAATCAGTCCCATTTTAGTGACAATGAATAAGATTGCTATTCCCTATCCTGCAAATGTGAACAGGACAAAGCCAGCTTTGACAGTCGCATTTCCTTTTGAAAAAGACACGATTGTCGGTTGGGGTGGAAATAAAATGGCAGAAAATATCCCTCATGCGATGTGGGCCTCTGAAAGATGGGCCTATGATTTAGTAATGGAACCTTATGAAGTTGGAACATCTGAACTTTCAGACTATGGAATTTACGATCAAACAGTACTCTCACCAGTTGAAGGAATAGTTGTTGTTGCGAAGGATACGGAGCAGGATATTCCGGCGGGAACGGAAGAGTTTGTCACTATCGAAGGAAACCATGTTTACATAAAGGTAAAGGAAACTGGTACGTATATTCTTCTGAACCACTTGAAAAAAGGTTCAGTTTTGGTAGAAGTGGGAGATGAAATAACGGTTGGACAAAAACTAGGTCGTATTGGAAACAGCGGATCGACCTCTGAACCACATTTACACATTCACCATCAACGGCAAAACCCTAATGATGTGCCGTATCCTGTATTGGCTGAAGGGCTGCCGCTGTATTTTTCAATTGATGGTAAATCAGAAATGCCAGTGAAAGGAACAAAGATTGAGATACCTGTACCTTAAATGTTTTTGAACGGAATAAAGAATGTTAAGCTACAAAACAATTGTAAGACCTCTGACAGATAACTTACTCTATGATCTTAGGAATATTGTATTGATCGTATCAGTTAAAAAGCAACTTAATTCCAAAAAATAAAAGTATTAAACCAACTAAAGCATTCAAGCAAGTGATGATTAACTCTGATAAAAATTGGGTAGCTAAGTTTCCTAAAATTGCAATAAATGATAAGAAAAGGATTGTTGCCAAGATACATCCAGTCGCAAATAGGAATAATTCTTTCTTATTATATTGGTTTTCGATTACTTGCTTTGTTAGAAGACTACTCCAGAAAATAATCGTTAAAGGGTTTGAAATGGTCAAAAGAATTCCTTTTAAAAATGGATTAGTACTTGTAATACTTGATAATATAGATAAATCTGGAAAAAGCGAAAATTTTAGGAGTGTTGTTAGTGAATTCAAACCAAATAAAATCAAAACAAGTCCACTGATGATTTTTATAAAAAAGTGTATGTTAGGCTTATCCATCACTGAAGAAATACCGCAAAAGGATAAAAAGATAAAGACAGTGTCTACTAATACTGCAGCCCAACTAACTAACAAACCGTTACCCAAACCTTTAGACATAGACGTACTAAAAACCATTATAGAAACCGGCCCAACAGCCAATTGTAAAACCATTCCAAAACGTAAGCCTTTAAATAAGCTAGTTATGTTTGTCATGTGTTCATCTCTTCCTTCAAGGTGCTTAATACAATGATTGTGTTTGAATTTCGTACTCCGTTCGACTTATTTAATACGTTAGATAAAAAATTATCTAAAGCAGTTGTATCTTCTAATGCAATTTTCAAAAGGTAATCATAAGCTCCTGCGATGTGATGACATTCCAGAATAGCATTGTTAGCAGATACTAATTTCTGGAAACCCTCAGAAATCTTGCTGCCATCTAAATTTACTAAAATAAAGGCTAAAAGATTCTCGTTGTTCTTTTTGCGATTGACCTTAATCGTGTAGCCTTCAATTACATTGGTTGCTTCAAGTCTCTTCATTCTCTCAGAAATGGTTGGGACAGATAGGTTAATATTTTTGCTAATCTGTGAAGCAGATAAACGCCCATTCTTCTTTAGTTCAGCGATAATTTCTAAATCAATACTATCCATGCTATCACTCCTGTCTATATAAACAATTCTATGAATTATAC
>NZ_JAFREL010000124.1 GCF_017377655.1 Candidatus Enterococcus ferrettii | reverse complement strand
TGTAGTGACCCCCAAAAGTTAGACTTTTTCGGAGTGGAGAAATCCACTCCGTTTTTCTGTGCTTTTATTGATGATTTTAGGCAACTTTTAATGCCGCTTCTCTAAATTGTACTGGACTCTGCCAGTTTAGTTTTCCCTTCATACGCTCATGATTGTAGTATTGAATGTAGTCATCAATTGCTTGTTTCAATTCCTCAAAGCTATGATATTCTCTTCCGTGATAGATTTCCTGTTTCAATAGGCTGAAGAAATTCTCCATGATCGAATTGTCTAAACAGGTCCCTTTACGGGACATACTTTGAAAGATCTTATGTTCTTTCAACTTATAGTTATAAGCTTTCATTTGGTAGGCCCAGCCTTGATCGGAGTGAAAGGTTCGGCGATAGATACAGTCCTCTGTTACTTGGATGGCCTCATCTAATGCCTTCATAATCGCCAATGCGTTCGGTTTCTCTGAAATACGATAAGAGATAATCTCGCTGTTGTACATATCTAAAAATGGATCAAGATACAGCTTCTTTTCACGAATGGTACCAAATTTATCTGGCTCAAAATATTTTAATTCCGTCGTATCTGTCGTAATTTTTTGATGACAAATATTTGTGTAAAAGCGTCGATGAATTCGATTCTTTGCAATCGTTCCAACTTTCCCCCGATAAGAATAATAGCGGCGGGACTTTCTCGTAAATGATCGGACTTCAATTCCTAGCTTTCGAATCAACCGTTGAACCTTCTTCTTATTTACAAGAAATCCCCGATTTCGCAATTCTTTTGTCATACGTAAGCAGCCGTAATGCTTATGTTTTTCTCTTATCTTAAGCATTTCATCTTCAATTTCTTGATCCGGATTCTCTCGATCAAAGTGTTTTTGCCAATACATAAAGGTTGATTTAGGAAATTTCAAGGTTTCAAGAAGCTCAACTAATTTGAACGATCCTCGGAGGCTGTCGATGATTCGTGCGATTGATTCTTTCGTCTTTGTTGGGCTTCCTGTTTTCGCAGCTTCCTCAATTCTTTTAAAAAGGCATTTTCAATCTGAAGAGAACGTACTTGTTTTTCTAATTCCTTGATGCGATCGCGTTCTTCCAGTGTTTCTTTCTTTGTTTTCTTCTCTTCTTTTTTCTTAGGCAAAATGGATGGACGTCCTTTCGTTTTTGAGAGTCCACTCATTCCTTCTGCACGAAACATTCTCATCCAGTTGGCAATCAAAGCTGGATTATTCATTCCTAAATGATTCGCCACTTCGCGATAGGACAACTCAGTTGTTTGATATAACTCTATCGCATCCATCTTAAATTGAACAGAATAATTTTGATTTTGCCGTTTTCTAAAGAGTCCTTCTTCACCAAATTCTCGATAAGAATTTACCCAACGCCTCACTTGTATCTCATTCTTTACTGCGTATTTCTTTGCCAGAAATCCATACCCTCCTTTCCCTTCTAAATACTCATGAATGATCTTTAACTTTAGTTCGAGACTATATTTAGCCATAAAAATACCGACCTCCAGAAGTTAGATTTTTGGTCTAACTTTTGGGGGTCGGTACA
>NZ_JAFREL010000123.1 GCF_017377655.1 Candidatus Enterococcus ferrettii | reverse complement strand
TAACAAAGTCATACTTTATTATTATCTTTCTATTTATGTTAACGATCTTAGGAATTGCGACGTATGGGTATCTTACAATGCAAAAAGACACGGCAGTTGCGCCTATAGAGATTGGTGAAACTGAGAGTTTGAGTAATTATAATTTGGACAAAATTCAACGAGCAAACTATGAAGAGCGACAAATTGCCAGTGTCAATGTATCAGATTACGCAAAAGCCAAAAGTATGTTAATGGAATCGACAAATAATTGGGGAGTAGGTAAGTTAGCGATCCCTCAGGTATCCATTGATTTACCTATTCTGGCGGGGTTGACTAATGAAAATCTTTTGACAGGTGCAGCTACCTATCGTTCGGACCAACAGTTAGGGAAGGATAATTATGTTTTACTTGCCCATAATATTTATGATCAGGATGTTTTACTTCATCGTATTAAGCAGTTAAATGACGGAGATTTGATTTATGCCACTGATTTTCAAGATGTCTATACGTATAAAGTAGTGCGTAATGAAGTAATCGAGGATACAGAAGTAGGTGTAGTGGAAAAGCAGGTCAATGGCGGACCATTGATTACATTACTTCGCTGTGAAGGAAACATAGGGACACCCTACCGTGAGGTCGTCCAAGGGGAATTAGTTACCCAAGAATCTGTGAACGAGGCGCCTAAAGAAAGATTGAAGGAATTAGGTCTTCAGAAAAAAAAGGGAGCAAGCTCTCAAAAGTTAGTAAAGAAACAACCGATTCCTCCTTTTCAGCAATTTGCCATGATGATTGCTGGGAAATTTGTGTCAGAGCCCCTTCAAACAATGGTACCAATGTTTATTTTCTTAGTTTTACCCATACTATTTTTTGCACTAATAAGATAGGAGAAAGAAATGAAAAAACTAATTTTAGGAAGTAGTTTAATGGTACTCGCTTTAGGAGGGGTTATTTACATGGCCCAGGGAGAGAGTCTTAAAGCAAGTGATGAGATAACTATGAGTGAAAGCAGCCAAACAAGTGTAGAGACGACGCAGGCTTCTATTGTGGAGGATACTGTTGAACCAACGACACCTGCAGACAATAGTCAGCTGCAGGATAGTCCTGACTTCCCTTCTGAAGTAGTGGAAGCCCCTGCAGAACCGGAACAATTAGTGTCACAATCTAGTGACGAGAGTACGACAAAGCCAAGCAGCAGTTCTAGTGCTGCGGAGAATACAACGGAGCCAAGTAGTAGCTTCAGCTCCACAGAGAGTACAACCGAACCAAGTAGTAGCAGCTCTAGTGTTACAGAAAGTACAACAAGGCCAAGCAGCAGCTCAAGCTCCACAGAGAGTACAACCAAACCCAGCAGTAGTAGCTCTAGTGCTACAGAGAGTACGACAAAGCCAAGCAACAGTTCAAACTCCACAGAGAGTACAACCAAACCTGGCAGTGGTAGCTTTAGTACTACAGAGAGTACGACAAAACCTAATCAAGAAAGTGGGAAAAATGAACCAGCGACTGTCCCGAGCGTGCAACAACCGAATATCGTTCCTTATCCGTCTCAACGATCAGTATCAACAAATTATTCACCCTTACCTACTATTGGAAATACAAATCCCTTAGGAGAACATGAGGTGACATTAGATGAAGATTTAAAAGTGAGTCAAGTGGCAGAATCTGATTTAAACGGTTATGAACTACCCTTACTTTCTTCTTTTGGTAACGAGAATCAAGGGCTTCTTGTGTATGAAGGATTGAGAAAATTGGGAGAAAAAGAAGAAACCTATACAAATGAACAGTTATTGTCAGAAATGTATCTTCAATTATTTGATCAAGAGTTTACGACTATGGAGAGCCAATCGATCGATCATTTAGAAGGATTACAACCTGGAGACACTTTACTAGTAAAAAATAAACCTATAGGGATGTATTTAGGAGAAGATCACTATTTAACGGTTAAAAAAGAAAAGTCCAAAGAGAACGATGAAACAGAAAACAGTGTGAAGGTCGCCTTACTATCTGAAAGAAAATCTGGGGAAACGATTATCGGGAAACGGACAGACAATTTCACTAAAACAACGTATGGGAAAGAGATATTATCAACGTACCCCTCAAATATAAAAATAGATATTTCAGAAAACACGCAGCAATTTATTGACCAAATAGGGAAAGATGCGCAAAAATTGGGATTAAAATATGATGTTTTTGCCTCCGTTATGATCGCACAAGCAATTCTAGAAAGTGGGTCTGGATCAAGTGGTTTATCCTCCGCACCTAATTACAATCTATTTGGTGTAAAAGGAAGCTACGAAGGGCAGAGCGTTAACTTGGCGACACAAGAAGATAATGGATCGGGCGAACTTTACACAATCTCTGCAGCATTTCGAAAATATCCTAGTTATGCAGAGTCTCTTGGGGACTACGTAACGCTTATTAGAGAAGGGATTTCTGGAAATTCGGAGTACTATCAAGAAGCTTGGCGGTCAGAAGCCAAAAATTATTTAAGAGCTGCCCAATCGCTCACTGGAAAGTATGCGACAGATACCTTATATCATCACAAGATTAGCTCTATTATTTCAGCGTATCATTTAACAAAGTATGATGAAAAGCTACCAGCAGAAGGAGCAGCCACGAGCGTTGTCTTGCAGAGTAAAGACAGCATTCCTGAAGCCTATCGGAAGAGAATGACATTTCCAGACTACGATGGAAAGAACTATAATCTTTCAGGATCATACCCTGTGGGGCAATGTACCTGGTACGCTTATAATCGTGTCGCTCAGTTAGGCGGTCATGTAGATGATTACATGGGAAATGGGGGAGAATGGGGAATGAAAGGTCGTTCGTTAGGCTATGAAGTCACTCAGACACCTAAAGCAGGTTATCTAATATCCTTTAGTCCTGGTACAGCGGGTTCAGATGCTCGCTATGGACATGTTGCTTTTGTGGAGGCCGTAACAGACCAAGGTATTTTAATTTCTGAAGGGAATGTTGTAGGGGGGACAGTTATCTCCTATCGAGTGATTCCAAATGATTTAGCAAAATCTCAGTTAGTTTCCTATATAAGACCGCAATGAAACGAACAAGAAAGAAAAAGACTAACCCTTTAAAAGAAATACTTTTAGCCATTTTTAGTTGTTGTATGGTTGCTTTTGTTTTGTTATGGGTGCATACAAATTATTTAATTCATCCTGTGGCAGGAACTTCTATGGAAGGCTCTCTGCAGGATGGAGATTATGTATTAGTGAATAAGAAATCACCAATTAGTCGGTATTCAATTATTGGTTTTTCTATGCCAAAGGAATCCGGAATGTTTGTCAAACGGATTATAGGGTTACCTGGAGATGCTATGCTCATCCAAGGGAATCGTTTAATTTTAAGTATAGGAGATAAGGAGTTTTCAACAACGTATATCTTTGAGATAGATCCTAGAGTGGCGCATCAACTTTCAGGAAAAACAACAATTCCTAAGGATTATTATTTTGTTTTAGGAGATCATACAGCGGTATCAAAGGATAGCCGTTCTTTCGGACTCGTTCAATTATCAGATATAGAAGGAAAAGTCCAGTACAGTCTTTATCCATTTTACAAGTTACGACCAATTAACTAAGAAAGGAGGTTCCGCATGCTTCTATCGATTATTCTAAAAGTAGCTATAGTGTCTTTGATTTTGATTATATTAAGTTTGAATGGTTATCGATTTTATATTAATTTACGTATTCGAAAAGTGGAACAACAGGGAGTTGTCTCGCACCAAGCAAAGAGAAAACTGCGATATATTAAGGAAAAAGAGCAATCAAAACATATCCAAGTATTTTTAGTCAACGGATTTCTTATTGGATTAGTCATCTTATGTGTGTCTATGTACTCCTTTCAGACAGAGAAAAATGTAGAAGTATTACAAGCAGAAAGTAGACGTTTAAATGACGAAACTTATGCATTAAAAAAGGAACAAAAGCAGCTTATTACAAAAATCCCTGTGGAGACCTATCCCAAAAAAGGGCTTAATTTAGTAGATTACTCATGGGAGAAATTATTTCAGGAAGAAAAGAAAACTGATTTACAATCAAGTATTGAAAATGATTTAAGTGAACGATTAGTTCCGTATTTTGGCTACTCTACATGTATATTATCGATAGATATTCCCACTAAAACGCTTAGTTTATCCCTAGTTGGTGATTCAAATCAGTCATCCAGTAAAGAGATCATTGAGGAAAATATTAAAAAGTTTGTAGTAGAAGCAAAGGATGTTCCTAAATTAACACAGGTACATTTTCAGATTAATAATAGTTCCGAAAAAAATACGACAGTTTATAGCTGCACCTATGATCGTAAGGATGATAAACAATCGTTTAAATTAGTTGATGAAACATCAAATAAGTAAAGGAGTATTGATATGGATATGACAAGAAAACAGAAGAAACGAGAAAAAGATAGTTGGTTTTTTAGTAAGAGTCTATTGCAAGAGATAAATGAATTATCTGAGGAAGTGGATGACGAGCTAGAAAAGGTAAAAAATGGGCCTCAGAAAAGAATAGAAGAAGAGCCTACTTCTATCGCAGCTGTAAGCAATTCTAAAGAAGAAAAGAGTCGGCAAGGAAGCGTAGCGCCAAAAATATTACCTATGAAAATAAAAGAAGAAATAAGTGATAGTCAAAAACTAAAAGATGAGAATCAGCAATTACGAAAGCAATTAGAGTTGTTAGAAAAGATACAACAAGACATGTTGAATAACCAGTCTGAAGTCACAGCTATTACAAAGAAACTAACGGTACAAAATGAGCAGCTAGAAAGAGAGAACAAGAAACTATCGGACAAAATTTCAGAGGAAGAAAAAGATGAATTGATGAATCAAGAATTGATCTATGAAAGGCAGCAATTAAAAGATAAGGTTCTACTGTTATCAAGAAAAATAGAAGAGTTAAAACCAAAAATGCAGCAATTATTAAGTGAAAAAGAAGCGCTCATTTCACAAAATAATACCTTAACAAAAAAAATAGAAGGATTGATACCTTCTACAGAAAGTACGTCAAATGAAGCAGATGAAAAAGAATTCAGTCAATTAAAAGAAGCCTTATATGCCGCACATGGAAATATTATTCACTTACAGGAACAAGCCACAGAGGAACATCATAAGTTTGAAATCTTAGAGAAAGAGAATATGGAATTAACGAGTACTGTAGAATCTTTACACAAAAAAATTCTGGAAAAAAAAGATATAGAGCACGAGCAAAGTAAACGACTGGCAATTCAAAACAATCAGTTGATCGCTACTGCTGAACAAGTCAATGAATTAAATAAAAAAATAGCAGAACTACAAGGTACTTATGATGCGGAAAAACAAAAAACACAACGATTGGAAAAGAAAATAGAACAACAAGAAAAGGATAAATTATTCCACCAAGAAGAAGTCAGTAAAATTTTACTTTCTGCCAGAAAGCAAGGAGACGGTATCATTCAGGATGCACAAAAACAGGCAGAGAAAATCATGTTGGTTGCGGAAGAAAAAATACAAAAAAAGAAGGACGAGTCAAAAGAATTATATCGAAGCCTGGTAGCCTCACAACAGGAGTATCAAATAATCTACGAAAAAATGGAAAAACAGTTGTTACACTTTGTTAAAGAAGATTAGAAAAAACAAGCGTATAGAATAAACTGTGTAAGCCACTCGACTTAGTTGAGCAACTTACACAGTTTGTTCTACCTATCGGTTAGAATCGAGAATATCAATGCGAAAGAGAAGTGAAGTTAGCTGAATTCGATCAGACCATTTATGACTGGGTAGGCTGCTGATAGATCCTTACTTGTAAAAAGACTATTAGTTAGATAATTTCCACAGTTTAGTTGACAAACCCACAGTTGTTTCACTGATTTCAATTAAAGTATTCATTACAATAAGGTAACTAGCAGCCAGAAGTTTGCCCTTAGCATTAATACAATTCGCGTAAAAGTTTATCCACTCTTTTTTCAATGATTAAAAAATCTTTTTGACGCAAAGGTGGGTCTACCACACAAATATTGCCAGTATTTGTATCGTTAATAGACGGCATATTAGTCACGACCAAACAGTTTCTTTTGAGAGAGGGGTTTGAAATGATCACCTCTAAATTGTATCTTCTGTCAAAATGATTTTGAATCATTTTCCTCATTCGTTCTCTTACTAGAAAAGAGAGATCTGCATCAATAGCAATTTCGACTTTTGGTTCAAAGCTTGACCAGTATTCAAAATATGAGAAAAGCAACAGATACCGTTTTAATAATAATTCTTCTTCGTCAAAAATCTCGAGCTGGGATAAGACCTTCATTTCTCGAATAAATTCTTTTAACTTCATCGTCAAATTTTTAGGAAAACCAGACTCGCCCAAGGAGGTAAAGTCATCCAAATCGAAGTAGATACCAGGAAAAATCCTACTTTGTAGATGAGTACAAAAGAAGAAGGTGTAAAAAATTTCCTGCATCCCATTAGGAATCTCAAAAAAGTCTTTCTGAAATTTTTTAAATGCGAGATTTGTTGCTACATACACATCTGTGTTTCTTGTTTGGTGATGCTCCAAGATAAGATCCTTTACTTTGCCAGGCCGGTACATCCAGTGGGTCATCTCCAGAATGACGAAAATATACATAAATTCATTTTCTTCAAACACTTGATGGTCTCGTTCGACTGTCTTAACTAGCTCTTTTCTTCGAAAGGCACTGAAATTAATATATTGATCCCAATTCTCTGTATCAACGATAAAGAACTTCTTTTTACTTCGCAGCAAACATACAGCTATAAAATAGGCAATTTTTTTTCTATGAACAGCCGTAAAACAATATCCGAATCTGTCTTCTACATGATCAACCGTTCGGTGCAATCGATCTTCATCTATGTATTCAAAGGGCCAATTCCCATTTTTGAAAAGCGTCCATAAGAAAATGTAACAGAAGAAACGCACCGTTTTTTCCTCTCCTACAAATTCCAGTTTATTGGCATCAACGGTCAGGTTAAATGAAGACAATAGTTGATTAATTTTTTTAACCGACTGTTTAATAGAGTAAATACTGATAAATTTTTTTTCGGAGTATTTCTTGATATAATCGGTTTTCAAAAG
>NZ_JAFREL010000122.1 GCF_017377655.1 Candidatus Enterococcus ferrettii | reverse complement strand
TGGCGAATTGTCAAATCAAGTGCAACACTTTATTGAAGAAGACTTCATAAGGTGTCTTCCAACCTAAACATTTTTTTGGTCTGCTATTTAGTTTTTCAACCATTCGATAGATCGCTGTATCTTCCACGGTATCCATTTCTTTTGTTTTCGGTAGATATTCCCTAATCAATCCATTCGTATTTTCATTCGTTCCGCGTTGCCATGGCGCATGAGGATCAGGAAAATAAAACGGAACGCCTTCCAAAGACTTGGTGACATCGAAGTGTTTAGAAAATTCTTTTCCTCTATCTGGAGTGATGGTTTTGACAAGCTCTCTATCAACAGTATTAAATAGTTCCGTCATCTTTTCGCAAACGTAAAGAGAATTTTTCTTGAGTGCTTTTCCTGCTATAAGAAACCGAGATTTCCGATCAGTTAGTGTCACTAAACAAGCACCTCCTGTTTTCCCAGACACTGTATCAGCTTCCCAATGCCCAATTTCACTCCGTTTTTCAGCAGTTTCAGGACGGTCGTGAATAGAGTGAGTGATTCGAATTTTCCCACGAGTTTCTGTATGGTTCTTAGTATGACGCGTTTTTCCTCTATGACGTAAAGAACGAACTAAACCGCGATTTCCATTAGACAATGGAGTGATTTCAAACGTTCCATCATAAATTGCCCGATAAATCGTCACAAAACTGATGTGAAAATCGGCTTGCTCATAAGCTAATCGATTAGAAATCTCTTCTGGCGACCATTGAAGATCGACAAATAACCGGCGGACGATTGACCAAATCCGTGAATCATCTAGGATTTTATGTCGTCCACAATTTTTTCTGCGTACTTTATATTTCTTATTCGCATTGGAAGGTGAGTATTCTTTTTCACTATTTCTACTCAGTTCACGAGAGACTGTCGATTGGCTTCGATGGATGTCAAAACCAATCTCTCTAAGAGAACAGCCATTTTCATGGAGCAGAAAAATCCTTTCTCGCTCGACTATGGTAAGATGGGTGTAGTGGCTCATAATTGAATTCCTCCTGATAGTGTTCTTCGACAGACCTATTCTAGTTGGAAATTCGTTATGAGTCATTTTTTATGTGTTGCACTTAAATTGTAAATTCAAG
>NZ_JAFREL010000121.1 GCF_017377655.1 Candidatus Enterococcus ferrettii | reverse complement strand
CGAAAAAAGGTGGTACCACGATCACAGGTTGTAATCGTCCTTGGTTTAGCATTTCGTATGCAAACCAGGGGCGTTTTTTTATTTTGAAAAGGAGTGAATGGAATGGTTTTGAAAGAAAATTTGCCTGAAACGACAGTAGCTGTTTTAGGAGGAGGCGCTGCTGGCAAAGCAGTGGCAGCAGATTGTGTATTAGGTGGAAACAAGGTAAATATTTGTGATTTACCTAACTTTTTTGAAACAACACTAGCAACGGTCGAACGAACAGGAATTAACATAACCGGAAAGCAAAACAGCAAATATGGTTTTAAGCGTTCGGGCAATGCTCGCTTTGAAAAAATTACTGACAGTGTGGCTGAGTGTGTAAAAGGTTGTAAACTATTGATTGTGGCTGTTCCTTCAATTGCTCACGATGCCTTTTTTGAAGAGCTGGTGCCAGTGCTGGAGGATGGCATGATCATCCATATTATTCCTGATAACTTTGGTTCACTAAAATTGCGTAAAAAAATGCGGGAAGCAAACTGCACGAAGCAAGTAATTATTGGCGGCTGGTCCAGTGCTCCGTATGGTGCGCGAGTGGTAAAAGAAGGCGGTGTAATGACGTCGGAAATCGGCTTAATCTATCGAGCGATTACCTTGCGCGGTGCAAGTTTGCCTTCAACCGATCAGGAGGATTTTTTAGAAAGTACGAAGCAATTAGGCTGTTTTGATGCAATTACTGAAGGTGATGGACCAACTAGCGGGAAGACGGTTTTGGATGTGGGCTTTAGCAACGTAAATCCTGTTTTGCATTGTCCAGGAACTATTCTAGGTGTGGGTGTCATGGAAAATTGGGGTCGCGTGTTTGGCGGCAACGATAAATCTACCTATTCGATTTACTCACATGCTTACTGTGAATCCATTTCAGAAGTACAATATGCCTTTTATTTGGAAGAAGTAGCGCTGGCTGAAGCAATCGGGGTTGATTTGCAGCGCTTCCCGAAAAAGAATTTCTTATCCCGTACCAGTATTTTAGGCCCTGAATATATGGGAGATGATTGCATCGTACCTTTCGATGAACAATATGAAATGGCAATTGGTACCGGACCGTTCAGTATTCAGGATCGTTATATTACTGAAGATATTCCAGTAGGCTGCCACATTTATCATGAGTTAGGTAAAAAGTTTGATGTGGAGACCAAAGTAATCGACAGCATGATTACCTTGGCTTCTGTTATGACCGGTCGAGATTTCTTAAAAGAAGGATTAACTTTGGATGATTTAGGGATTGGTCACTTAGAAAAAGACGCTCTGTTAACATACTTGGAAACTGGCAAGCTATAGGAGGGTGAAGGATGCATTGGAAAGGGACCTTGAATCTTCAGTCTGAACTCCAAGAGGTTCATCGAGTACCGGCTGCGCCGTTCGCTGGTTATGCGATCGGAATCATTGCTGTGAATCTAAACTATCCTAAACTTCCGGGAAATGTAGCCAATGCAACAACATTTCCTTTTCCCGTTTTGTATGAGGTGGTGGAGTTTGAGATCGAAGAGCTGTTTGCAGGATCAGCTGAAATTGAGAAGCAAATCATAACCGCAGCTGAAAAATTAGCGCATCGTGGCGTACGAGCAATTGTTGGTGCTTGTGGCTATTTTGGGCATTTCCAACAAGTAGTAGCGGAGGCTGTAGATGTTCCAGTTTTTATGTCTAGCATCAGCCAAGTACCTTTGATTAAGCTAGGATTGAAACCACAGCAAAAGATTCTTACCTTAGTAGCTAGCGGGGAGGATATAACAGCAGAGTTTTTTCAGAAATCTGGTGCTCAATTGAAGGATTGTCTAATTTGCGAGATCGGCTCTTTGGCAAGCTTTGCACCGATCCGCTGGGGTAAAACAGAGCTGAATAATCAACAGTTGACACTGGACTTGGTGACAACAGTTCAGGAGCAGCTGGCTGAGTATCCTGAGATTGGTGCAATCTTACTGGAGTGCAGTGATCTGCCACCTTATGCGTGTGCATTGCAGCAGGCAACTGGATTAGCGGTGTTTGACTTTATTACTTTGATCCATTGGGTATACACTAGTGTGGTGCAACGACCATATCATGGGTATTTTTAATTTTTGGCAAGAAAGCAAAAAGAAAATGCCTTAATTTAGGACGAAGAAACAGCAGATTGATTTGCTGTTTCTTCGTTTTAAATCTAGGTAAATTTAAGGATATGAATTGAATAAGGTCTTCAGCATGACCAATAGGGCAGTACCAAATAAGCTTGAGATTTAGCAACACATGCGGACATAATAATCCGCCATTTCTTTAGGGGACTCTACTGCACCTTTTCTTATCCAAGTACATAATAACCACCAAAAGCCACCCGCTGAAAATGCAATTGAATAATCGTAATAATCAGATTGTGCCAAGTCGCTATGTTGATGGATTTTGTCGATGATTGGTAAATATTTTTCATATGCTTCCAGCACGAGATGTGCCAAATTATTCTGTATCAATAACTGGATAAACACGCGGTGCTTTTGCCAAAAAGTAAAATAAGTCAAGACTGCCTCGTGGATTGTAAACACGGAAGAGTGTGAAAGCTGGTTCTGATATTGCTTGAAAAGTACTTCAATGTACTCAGCAAGTACTTCATCCTTTGAAGTAAAATTACGATAGAATGTTTTTCTCGCGATTTGGGCTGTAGTCACTATCTCAGTGATTGTAATTTTTGTGTAGGATTTTTCGCCCATTAAATCAATCAGGGCTTGGGTTATCATTTGTTTCGATCTTGTAACTGAAGGATTAATTTTAGTCATCCCAGCTTCCTCCCATGATTCAAAAAATGACACATAATTCACTGCTCTGTGTAAGTTGTCACGAGAATATTGACGCAGTGAATCTACTGTAATTATAATGAATAGAACAAAAAGATACAAATGTGTCATTTATGGAGAGGAAGAGAGAAGATGTTTAAAGAGAAGAGCTTATCTACGCGTTATCCTGTTCTGTTTTCCGTAATTTTGGTATTGATTGTTTTAGTGGTTACTTCTATTGATACGGATCAAAATGTACTAGGAGGGAAAGATTTTGCAGTATCTAGAATTGTTGTGATTCTTGGATTATTGCTGCTGATAAAGGATAAAGGCTTTTTCTCAGTTAATGACAGGAGAGGGCAAGCGTTTTTTGCGACATTACTTTGGGGAAGTCCCTTAGTCCTTATCGGAGTAGGCTCCGCTTTATTAACGAATGGGGCATCATTCTCTGAACAAACCTTTCCAGCATTTTCTGATAGTGTAGTCTTTATGTTGAATATGTTTCTTGTAGGGGCGGTTGAAGAATTATTGTATCGAGGGGTCGTTTTTAATTGTTTGTATGAAACGTTTGAAGCAAAAAATGGTAGGCCCCCCGTCAATA
>NZ_JAFREL010000120.1 GCF_017377655.1 Candidatus Enterococcus ferrettii | reverse complement strand
ATAAAAAATTTTTTTAACTTATTTGAGAATTTTTTGATTGGAAATGGCGATAAAGACTGCTATAACAGTATTCTTGTCAAAAAGCTAATTCGAGATTTATTTTCTGCTAGCCAAAAAAGAACAGAAGGAAGGACAAAAAGACCCAAAAAAGAAGCCCGCTCCACCTGAACTTAGGTGGAACGAACTTCTTTTAATTGTTATTTATATCGATCGTTGATTAGGTAAAAGCTAAAAAGAAAGGTCATCAAAAGTGATAAATGGATTCTTTTCTAAGAGTTGAGCCAAGGCATAGTGAAGTGAATAGTGTTGGGAAAATTCACCATATGTAATGGGGAAGTCCTGCAGTATATCCTGGTGGCGATGGCTCAATTGATCAATAAATGGAGTATCTGGTAACTCTAGGTAATCTAAGGGGTGCATGTCTGGAGAAATACCAGTAACCCAAGACATATCCCGCTTGGAACATGTCAAGCTCAATAGTGCATTCGCCGCATACTTGTCAATCGCTTGTTTGCTGGTGTGAACCACCAGACCTGGACCAGTCGCCATTTTGATGAATGTTCGTTCAGATTCTTCCCGAACTTTATTCATCGACAAAGGATTAAGCCAGATGGAATTTTTAGGTGAAGCTAATGGGAATAGAACAAATTTGGCATTAATCATGGGTAATAGCCGTTTTTGAAACCCTTTAATTTGTTTTAAAACGTTAGAAGTTAAATAGTAATTATAGAATGTTGAAGACTCCTGTTTGCGAAGTAGGGTAGTCAAGGTGTGGAACGTTGAATGATACCATTGATTAGTGTCATGGAAGACAAGGGTGCCTCTTTTTCCAGGAATGGGTAAGACCATGTGAATGGTTTGAATCCCTAAGCGTGGGTAGCTGGTATAGGCTTCTTCAAGCAATTCCTCCCATTCAGGCGACCATTTCGTGCAGTCTAAGTATTTAACGCTTTCATTTCCCCGTGAATCTTTTCCTTTTTTCTTTTTCATTTTTTTCACTCCAATTCTTCTCAAAAAAATAATTTAATTAATGGTGGCTGATTTCTTTGATTCTTACCAACGAATCACAGCCATATAATAATAATACTATAAAAATTAAATTTTGGAATAGGTGCAAAAAAGTGGTTATT
>NZ_JAFREL010000012.1 GCF_017377655.1 Candidatus Enterococcus ferrettii | reverse complement strand
GTCATCAAAGGTATTTTTTAAACGATAAACAAGAATTTGTACAAAGCAATCGCAACAATCGAAGCGGTAATTGGTGCCAAGACAGGGACCCAAGCATAGCTCCATTGAGAGCTGCCTTTATATTTTAAGGGCAACAATGCGTGTACAACTCTTGGGCCAAAGTCTCGAGCAGGATTCAAACCTGGTCCGGTTGGTCCACCCAGAGAAGCCACTAAGGTCCAGACTAAGAAGCCCAATGCAAAGTGAGCAGTTCCTAAATTATCTTGAAAGAAAGGGGCTTTGGTGATCCCAATTGCTCCTAGGAATAAAATAAATGAACCAAAGAACTCATTAACAAAACCGTTGAATTTTGAACCTACGCTGTTAATTGTTGAAAAGGTTCCTAATACGTGAGCAGTGTCTTCGGTTTGATCGTAATACGGTTTGTAACATGCTACGACAATTAATTGACCAACCATTGCTCCTAAAATCTGTACTACGATATAAGGAACTACTTCCGCCCAAGGGAACATCCCGTTCATGGCTAAACCAATTGTAAATGCCGGGTTAATATGGTTTCCGCTGATAGAACCAAACATCATTGCGGGAATCATAACCCCACAACCATAACCGACAGCAATCAGCATCCAGTCGCTGCCGTATCCTTTGGTTCCTTTCAAATCAACATTGGCAACTGCACCGTTACCTAACATAATCAATAATGCCGTACCGATAAATTCAGCAGCTAAACGCTGAACTAATGAATAATCCATGATAACCTCCTATGAAATTTTTGTAAAAGAATTCAGAAAAAAATCCATTCTATATGTTAATCCCTTTTTTTGTCTGTGACAAATGATAACCCTTGTAAAAAGGAGGGTGGTCAAAATAAGGTGTTTTTAGACTTTTTATTGGTAAAATTTCGCGGAAAGTGGATGGGAGGACCAAATGGAAAATAGTGAGTACACAATAACCTGATGGATAAAAAGTTGTATAACCTAATAGAACTTTAGATTGAAAGGAAAAAGGTCTCGAATACTTGAGAATTTACGGAGGAAGGGACTATCTACCTTATTACTTTAGGTTGATCGTAAAGTAAAGACTAAAATTATTGAGAGAACTTCTTGGTTTTTACAGGAAAATAAGAAGCTCTAAGTGATAGAAAAAGTCGCAAGAAAACCTGCTAACCTTAAATTTTAGAGATGAATCAGTCAATTATCCTTAGAATCAACGGTGAACGGCCTGTTTTACCTTTGATTTTAAAGTAGCAGTCTAGAACGGTCTCTTTTTCTAGGCATGCCAAGTAGAAAATTTGTTATACTAGCCTAAAAAGGGAGTTGGCAGAATGGATTATCGAGTTATCGATGAACAAAGCTGGAAACGGGCAATTCACTGTGCAGTTTTTCGGGAAAGCGCAGAGCCGTCTTTTTGTGTGTCTTTTGAGTTGGACATTACCAATTTTTTGCAGAAGATCAAGGAACAAGAGCGATCCTTTACCTTTGCTCTGATTTATGCGGCAACAGAATGTGGGAACCAAATCGAAGAGTTTCGTTACCGTTTCTTGGATGGAAAAGTCGTTTTATACGATCAAATCCAGACAGCCTTCACTTATTTGAATCCTGAGACGGAATTGTTCAAGGTAGTTACTGTACCGATGACTCATACGATGTCGGAATATGTGGCATTGGCTGAAAAAACGGCAGAGGAGCAAAAGGACTATTTTACTGGACCGTTAGGCAATGATATCTTTCAATTTTCACCTCTGCCTTGGATTAGCTTTACCCATATTTCCCACACCATTTCTGGCAAGAAAGACAACGCTACACCCCTGATTGATTGGGGAAAATATTTTGAGCGTGAGGGTCGAATGTTGCTCCCGTTTTCGATTCAAGCGCATCATTCTTTTGTGGATGGGGTGCATATGGGGAAATTCGCAACTGCTTTGCAGGACTATCTGGATACTTATTAAGTGAGAACCAGGCCAGGATTCATTTTCCAGAATTCTAGCCTTTTTCTTTACCTACAAAACAGGTACACTAGTTGTGTACTGATTTTTAGGAGGAAAAAGATGTTTACAGAAGAGAGTTTTAAAGTGTTTGATATAGAAGGTTTAGATAATCGAATGGCGGCCATTCGTTCAGAGATTCAACCAATTTTCCAAGAGCTGAACGAATATTTTCAGGAAAAATTATCCCCAGTGGCTGGGGAAGAGTTTTTTATCCACATTGCTCAGCATCGCCGCCGGACAACTCATGCACCAGAAAATACCTGGTCAGCCTTGAGCCGGAAAAAGCGTGGCTACAAAATGGAGCCTCATTTCCAGCTGGGAATTTGGCCAGATTATGTTTTCATGTGGCTCTCATGCATTGATCAGCCAAAGAATGAACAGGCAATTGCTCAAAAAATGCTGGACGAACCGGAGTTATTCACTAAGTTATCCTCAGATTTTAAATTATCAGGTGATCACACTAAAGCCGAGGTTAAGGATCTGTCAGCCGAAGCTGTGGAAAAGCTGTTGATAAGATTCCGTGATGTAAAAAAAGGGGAATTTCAGATTGGCCGAATTATTTCTAAAGACAGCCCATTATGGAAAGAGCCCGAAGCAGCAAAGAGCTACATGATAAAAACGTATCAACAATTAATGCCGATTTATCAGGCGATTATTCAGGAGGCAGCAGAATGACATTTGAAGAAATTTTACCCCAACTAAAAAAGGGTCAGAAAATTATTCGCAAAGGCTGGAGTGGCTTTGAACTATACGTGATCTTGGTCAACGGTGAGACTTATCAAGATACGTTAGTAACCCCGTACTTCTTAATCAAAACAGCAGATGAGGGGTTCTCAAGCTTTGCTCCTACGGTTTGCGACATTTTGGCGGAGGATTGGGAGATCGTGGAATGATTCGGTATTCAGAATTTGACGGAAAAGTCGTCGTGGTTTCCGGGGCTGCTTCTGGAATTGGGCAAGCTCAGGCAGAGGCTTTTTTAGCACAAGGAGCCACAGTCATTGGTTTGGATCAGCAATCAATGGAAGAAAAAAAAGCGTTTATTCCTTATAAAGTGGACTTGAGTGATAAATCTCAGATAGAAAAGATTGCCAAAAAAATTCTAAAAAGATATCCCCATGTGGATATCTTGGTTAATACGGCAGGGATCTTAGACGGGTATTCGCCGACCTTATCCACATCGGAAGAACTGTGGATGAAGGTTTTTCAAATCAATGTAACCAGTATCTATCGCTTAACTAATTTGTTTTTACCCCAAATGCTGAAAAGACAAGCGGGAGTCGTTGTGAACATGGCTTCGATTGCTGGACTAATCGCAGGTGGTGGTGGTGCAGCTTATACGATGGCTAAGCATGCAGTTGTTGGCTACACTAAGCAATTGGCATTAGATTATGCGAAGGAGGGTATTCGCGTGAATGCTCTGGCGCCGGGTGCGATTAAGACACCGATGAATGCAGCTGATTTCGCCGGTGAAGGGACGATGGCAAAATGGGTAGCTGAAGAAACACCTCTGAATCGTTGGGCAGAGCCGCAGGAGGTGGCCAACGCTACTTTGTTTTTAGCTAGCGAAGGTGCGAGTTATCTACAAGGCGTTGTTTTACCTGTGGATGGCGGTTGGATACTGAAATAGGTAATCGATTTTTCCACTGACGGGTTATCAAAAAAAGCTATATCAGAATTCATTGACAGTCCGCAAAGTTTGGCGTAAAGTACTCTTCAATAGAAATAATCCTTCCAGTGAAGAGAAAAGTAGTCTTGGAAAACGTTGCAGAGAGGTTCTGATTGGTGAGAAGAACCACGCGGGAAAAGATGAAGATGGTCTCTTAGGAAAAGCCGTCGATAGGTAGGCTGCTTCGGACTAGTCAATCGTTAACTTGACTGCCCATCTCTATTCGATGTTGGGTAAAGGAGAGCTGTGCTCTCGAAAAAAGGTGGTACCACGATCAATCGTCCTTTTATCAGTTATGACTGGTAAAAGGACTTTTTTATTTGAAAAAATAGGAGGAATCAACATGGCAGAAGTAGAAAGCTTTACCCTAGATCACACAAAAGTGAAGGCACCTTATGTACGACTAATTGCAGAAGAATCTGGAAAAAACGGTGATGTGATCGCCAATTACGACCTGCGTTTCTTGCAGCCTAACGAGAAGGAAATTCCAACGGGAGCAATTCACACTTTAGAGCATTTATTGGCGGATTTATTGCGTGATCGTTTGGATGGTATTATTGATGTTTCTCCGTTTGGCTGCCGAACCGGCTTCCATCTGATTACTTGGGGCGTACCAAGTTCAACCGAAGTAGCGAAAGCTTTAACGGATGTACTGACAACCATTGTCAACGAAACTCAGTGGGAAGATGTTCAAGGTGTGGATATTGAAAGCTGCGGCAATTACCGTGACCATTCACTATTTGGCGCTAAAGAATATGCCAAGATAGTATTGGCATACGGAATCAGTGATGATGCGTTTGAACGACATGTAGTGTCGTAAAAATAGAGAGAGAATTCCTATTAGAGAGTAGTTTTTATAAAAAATTCTAGGAAAAGTGTAGTTTTATCGAAAGCAACCGAAATTTCCAATAAGGTGATTGGGCATATAGTGTACCAATTGACTTGGAAAAGTAGGACTGTGACAGCTACACTAGTCAAAAAAGTATTTAAAATAGTATAAAATGGGCCACACACTTGCAGAAAGTGTGTGGCTTTTTTGAGATTTGACCCACAGTTTTTCATAAAATATGCTTTGGGTAACAAATAGACAGGAGGATAAGCTCAGTATTGAGCTTGAATAGGCTTATGATAGGTTTCTTAATTGCAACACACGGAAAATTAGCAGATGGTTTGCTAGACAGTGCCACTTTAATTGTTGGCAAACAGGAACAAGTCAATACCATGAGTATTACTCATGAAACCAATATTGAAGAATTTGGAGAGGAGATGGTTAAGCAAATTCAGCAGTTGGATTCAGGTGACGGAGTGATTGTGTTTACCGATTTATTATTGGCAAGTCCTTATAACCAAGCTGGAATCGGTTATAAAAAAATTCAAGAGACCTGTCAGTACCGGGTTATTTCTGGAACCAATTTGCCTATCTTATTGGAGGCGATCTCCGAACGGATGCGCGGTAACACAAACTTGGATGAGGTGGTAGACAACCTATTACTCTGCGGTAAAGAAGGAATTAAGGAGTTCTTCAAGGAATTCCAAAAATATAGTACTAAGTAGGTGTGAAACATGGGGAAGACAAAAATTTTCTCAAGAATTGATGATCGGTTGATTCACGGGCAGGTAATGACTGCTTGGCTTCAGGCTTATCGAACGAGTCATATCATTATCGTAGACGATGTTGTTGCCGAAGACGAATATTTAAAGACGTTGATTTTCATGGTTGCACCAATCAATGTAAAGATTGATATTCTAACAGTCAATGCAGCTGCTGAGTATCTTCATAGTCTGGAAACAGATTCAGTTTTGCTGTTAGCAAAGACACCTAAGACATTTTTTCTGTTAGAGAATCACGGGATAGGGCTTGAGGAAATTATAGTAGGAGGAATTAGTGCTAAACAGGGGAGAAAGCAGCTGTACAAAAATATTTTTGTCACAGATGAGGAATTGGATTATTTAAAAAAAATGCGTGAACTAGAGATTACTATCAAAATTCAAATTGTACCGGATGAACGAGGGATTTCTTTGGAAACACTACTCAAGTAACCAATAAGGGGGAATGAAAAATGAAAAATATCGTATTTACGCGCATTGATGACCGGTTGATTCACGGACAGGTAATGACGGCATGGTTAGGGTATCACTCAGCTAATGAAATCATCATTGTTGATGAGGATTTAGCCCAGGATGATTTTACTTCCATGATTATGATGTCGCTGGTCCCGGAAGGAATCACACTAAAAATTTTAGGAAGTGAAGCAGCAGCCAGCTATCTGCAAGAAGCGGAAGGTAATGAAAAAATCATTATTTTGGTTAAAACACCGCAAGTTATTCAGCAGTTGATTGACCGATCAGTAAGAATCGATCATCTAAATGTTGGTGGAATGGGAATGAAAACAGGACGAAGTAAATTATTTAAAAATATCACGGCTTCTGAGGAAGAAAAAGCAGCATTTAAGCAGCTAATAGAAGCTCATGGATTGGATGTATTTGTCCAGGTTGTTCCACAAGATAAAAAGGAAGAGTTAAAAAAATATTTATAGAATGAGGTGTAATTATGTCCATTTCGATTTTTCAAGCAGCACTTATTGGAATTTTGTATTACTTGGCGATTAGTGGGACTCCTTGGTTAACAGCCTTCATTGCAAATTATGTCAGACAGCCTCTAGTGAATGGGTTTATTGTTGGGTTGATCTTGGGAGATCCTGTAAAGGGATTAATCATTGGCTCCGCCATTAATCTGCCTTTTATCGGCGTATTTTTAGTTGGTGGGACCATGCCGACAGACTCGGCTCTAGCCGGAATCGTAGGAACGACCTTTGCGATGGTTAGTAATGTTTCACCAGAAGTTGCTGTGGCTATGGCAGTACCAATTGGTTTATTAGGAAATATTGTTCAGACTATTCATATGACCAAAAATATTGCCTTCGTTCACATGATGGATACTGCAGCGAAAGAAGGAGACATTCGCAAGATTAAGTTCTTGAACGTTGTTCCACCTCAATTAACAACTATGTTAATTTCAGCAATTCCGGTAGCAATCATTGTCTACTTCGGTGCAGACGTAGCGAGCGGCATTCTGGAATCTATCTCTGGAAAACCATTGCAGGTACTGACTGTTTTAGGTGGAGTATTACCTGCTTTGGGAATCTCAATGACTCTGCGACAATTATTAAAGGAAAAACCGATGATTTTATTTTTCTTGATAGGTTTTTTAATGGTCGCTTATCAAGAATTTACCATGATTGTTGTAGCCATTTTTGCAGCAGCTATTGCCTACTTCTACACAGATCTGAAGACAGCGAAAGGATAGGTGAAAACAGTGGAGGAAGTAAAAACCGAAAAGAAACTAACAAAAAAAGAACTGAACAGAGTTTGGTGGAACTGGCTGTTCTTCCAAGAAGCTTGTTACAATTATGAGCGTTTGCAAGCCTCTGGGTTCCTGCACGCTATCAGTCCAGCGATTGTGAAACTATATGGTGATGACCAAGAAGAAATGATTGCTGCGTGTCAGCGACACATGCAATTTTTTAATACGGAGCCTTATTTTGGATTGGCTATTCATGGTGTTACTTTGGCATTAGAAGAAGAACGAGCAAATGGTGTACCAGTTTCTGACGAAGTGATTAATAATATCAAGACTGGATTAATGGGACCACTAGCGGGTTTAGGTGATTCATTGCGAGCAGGAACGATTGCCCCAATTGTGGTTGGTTTTTGTATCAGCTTGGGTCGTGAAGGTAATCTGCTGGCACCTTTCCTATTGGAAGGGATATTAGTAGCTTTGTTCTGGCCGCTATCTCGTTGGATTTTCAAGACAGCTTATACGCGAGGGAAAGAAGGCGTTCAAGAAATTTTCAAGGGTGGGTTGCTAAATAAAATCACTCGCTTCACAACTGTTCTGGGGACGATGACCTTGGGGGCATTAACTGCTAATTATGTTTCATTAACGACCAGTGCTAAGTTCACTATAGGTAAAGGTAGTGCAATTGACTTACAGGCTGATTTCTTTGATGCCATTTTGCTGAAAATATTGCCGCTGTTAGCTACGTTGTTCTGTGTGTATTTATTGAATAAGAAATTCTCTACCACAAAAATTCTATTGATTTTCTTAGCAATTAGTTTAGCAGGTGTGTTGGTAGGATTCTTTTAAGGAAAGAAGGCAAACCCTTGTTTGATGGTCGATGTGTTGCTTTAGTGGATACTGGCAGGCTAAGAAAAAATGCTGAACAAATCAAAGATACCTTAGCAAATAACGTGAAATTAATGTCGGTCGTTAAAGCGGATGGATACGGTCATGGCATAAAAGAAGCAAGCAAAGCTTTTCGAACTGCCAGCGACTGGTTTGCGGTAACCAGCTTTGAAGAAGGTGCGGATTTACGATCAATCGGAATCGATCAACCAATATTAGTTTTAGGTTACGTTCCTTTGTCGCAAATTAGACGAGCCAGTCAATTGAAGCTTACAGTGAGTGGATTTTCAGAAGAATATATTCTAGCAGTCAATGAATATTGTCTTACTGAGAGTTGCCAACTGGATATGCATTTGAAAATCGATACTGGTTTTAATCGATTAGGAGAAAAATTAACGAGTACTGAACTGTCAAAGTTCGTTTCTTTATACCAACTGAAGGGGATTCAGTTTACGGGGATTTATACACATTTCCCGGCTGCTGGTGAGGATCGTGAATTTACTTTAAAGCAATATCAGAATTTCCAAAGGATTTGTCAAAGTTTGTCCAATTTAGGCATTGAAGTAGGGCTTAGACATTGCTGCAATAGTAAAGCGATGCTGCTGTACCCGGAAATGCACATGGATATGGTGAGAGTAGGTGTCTATTTATATGGCATTGCTTCTCCAACTGATAGCGCTGCTTTGTCAATTTCACTGGCACTTTCTTGGCAAGCACGACTGATCTTAACTAAAGAAATAAAAAAAGGTGAAACAGTCAGTTACGGTCGTACTTTCGAAGCACCAGCTGACATGCGAATAGGCGTTTTAACGGTTGGCTTTGGCGATGGTTATTTTCGTTCATTAGGTAATAATACCAATACTGAGGTTTATTTTTCTGATCAGCCAGCCAAAATCATCGGTAAAATTTGTATGGATTATCTGATTGTCGATCTTACCTCACTGCCTAAAATTAAAGCAGGTTGTTATGCGGAATTAATTGGTAAACAAAGCAATCCGTATTTTCTTGGTAAAAAAATACAGTCCACTGCTGGAGAACTGTTTACTTCTATTGGTCAACGAGTACCCAGAATTTACAGGAAAGAAGGAAAGAGAAGTGAAAAAAAATGAAACAGTCACTCGAATTGCGCGTACTGGATTAATGGCGATCGTTCGGGTAGAAACGAAAGAACGGGCTTATGAAATTGCGGATGGTTGTTTAGCAGGTGGGATTGATGTGATCGAAATTAGTTACACCAATAATAATGCTGGTGAAATAATTAACTGCCTAAAGCAAAAATATCTGGGGCGTTTATTAGTTGGAGCAGGTACTGTTTTGGATAGTGAGACGGCTCGATCAGCTATTTTAAAAGGGGCGGATTTCATTATTGCTCCAACTTTTAGTAAGAAAGTTGCCAAGATGTCTAACCGTTACCAGGTTCCTTATGCTCCCGGCTGTACTAGCTTTACCGAAGCTGTAGAGGCTTTGGAATACGGAGCTTCGTTTATTAAAGCTTTTCCGATTTCGAATTTTTATGGGTCACAGCTGGTCAAGGTCTTTAAAACACCTATGCCGGAAATGCCGATTTTAGCCTCTGGAGGAGCTAATTTAGAGAATATCCAAGAGTGGTTTGAGAGTGGAGTAGATTGTGTTGGCTTAGGTGGACTGCTAACAAGAGGAACTACCGAAGAAATTACTCGCAATGCAAAATTGTTACATGAAAAAATGAAGTTAGTTCAAAAAGTTTAGGTGTGAAATATTGCATTTACGAAGTCATAGTGTTGTCCTTGATTGACAAAGGTCAGAAGGGTACCTTCACTATGGCTATTCTATTTCAGTTTGGAGGAAAAGAACATGTACTATATTTGGAAGGGCAACATTGTACAGAAAGAAGCAATTCAGATTAATTTGCAGGATCGCGGGTACCAATTTGGTGATGGACTTTATGAAGTGGTGAAAATCTACAATGGGAAATTCTTCACTCTTGATGAACACCTAGAGCGGATGCAGCGAGGTGCAGCTGAGATTTACATGAATCTGTCCTACTCGTTGGATGAACTAAAGCTGCTATTACACGAACTGAAAGAGAAAAACAAGGTGATGAATGGCTATGTATATTTTCAAATAACTCGCGGGGATGAGAAACTGAGAAATCATGGATTTGATTTTTATCAAGAACAAAAACCTGTACTCTCAGGTTTCACCGTAGAAAACCGAAGAAATTTAAAACTATATGAGCAGGGAGTTACTGGTATCGCTGTTCCAGACAAGCGCTGGTTGATGTGTCAGGTGAAATCCTTGAATCTATTGGCAAATGCAGTCGCGAAGCATTTAGCTCAAATGCGAGGAGTTAGTAAAGCTGTTTTAGTAAGAGATGGGATTGTTACCGAAGAGAAATCTGGTAATGTTCTGATGATCAAGGATGGCATCATTTATTCTCATCCTGAGGGTGAAAAAATCCTTTCTGGGATTACTAAACTAATCATTCGCCGCATTTGTTTGGAAAATAGTATTCCTTATATTGAACGGCCTTTTACCTTGGAAGAGTTGTATGCTGCTGATGAGGTTTTAGTAACGGATACTAATAGCGAATGTGCTTCTTTAGTCGAACTGGATGGTAAGACCATTGGCGAAGGAAGACCTGGGAGCTTGGCAAAAAAAATTCAATCGTTGTATGAGCAAGAAGTGATCAAGCAGTGTGGGGCTTTGGATTAATATCTAAGGAGTGAAAAAATGGGGAAAGTTAGAGAGAATCGAACAGCTGTAATTAAAGAAGTTGAGAAGGCAGAAATTATTGTCAGGCAGATTCCTGCCATTAAAGAAAATGAAGTACTGATAAAGGTTCATGCTTGCAATTTATGTACTTCGGAATATGGAATATGGACAGGGAAACGAACCAATCGAACCCTACCTTGGGCTTTTGGTCACGAGTGGTCGGGAACAGTCGTGGAAGTAGGACCAGAAGTATTCGAATTTACTATTGGCGATTTTGTTGGCGGCTGTTATGAATTTAATCCAGCTTCTCGGCAAAGTTTAATGGGTCAAACGTTAAGTGATCCTGAGAAGAAGGGGTTCAACAAAATTCAATCGGATGGACTTCAAGGTCAAGCTGCTTGTGGGGAATACCTTGTATTGCCTAAGCAGTCGGTCTTCAAATTCACTAAGGAGCTTCCACCTGCTGAAGCCGCTTTTTTAGAACCAATCGCTACAGTCTATGCAGGTATAAAGCAACTGGGAATCATTCCGGGAGATACAGTAGTTGTCATAGGAGCTGGGACAATGGGTCTTCTAAATGCAGAAATTGCTAAATTTTGCGGAGCTAACGTTTTAGTAACAGAAATTTTACCTCAGAAAATAGCAATAGCACAAGCCATGGGCTACCAAGTGATTGACAGCAGTCAACCAGACTTCTTAGATAAAATCAAACAGCAAACCAATCAGCGCAAAGCGGATCAGGTAATTGTAGCAGTGGGTGTTCAAGCTGCTATGGAGCAAGCCTTTAAGATCGTGAAAGAATTTGGTGGAAAAATAGAATTATTTGCAGCTGGTTACCCTGATCCTGAAATTTCAGCTACTATGAATCAGCTTCATTATAATCGCACAGCCTTAATTGGCGCCTTTGATGCTGATTTTCTTGATTTTGAGATTGCTGCTCGGATTTTAGCTACGGGCCGTTTACAGCTAAAACCGTTGATTGAAAAAATTTTTCCTTTAGAACAAGTACAAGAAGCCTTTAAATTAGCGGCAACTCCTGGAACCTATCGTGTTAGTGTCAGCATTTCATCGAGAGGAGACGTTTAATATGTACACATCAATGAAAGCTATTTTATCAGAAGCACAAAGAGAAAATTATGCAGTAGCAGCTGTTAACTGTTTGAATTTAGAAACGGTTCGTGGTGTAGTTCGCGCTGCTGAAGAAGAGCGGGCCCCTATTATTATTCAAATTACCCCTCGTAGTGTTGAGCGGCATCCTGGAATGGCATACTTTTCTTCTTTGGTAAGGTTTATAGCTGAAAAAGCCAGCATTCCAGTCGCTCTTAACTACGATCACGGGGAGCTGCTTGAAGGGATTATCGCAGCAATTAACTGCGGATTTTCCAATATTATGATTGATGGTTCTGCCTTGCATTTTGAGGAAAATGTACGTCGCACTCAAATTGTTGCCGCGCTTGCACATCAGCAAGGAATTTCAGTTGAAGCTGAACTAGGCCATGTTGGTGAAGCCAGTAATGGGGATAATTATGAGCAAGGTTTGTTGACTGACGTATCACAAGCTAAAAGATTTGTAGAGGCTACACAGGTGGATGCATTAGCTATTGCTATTGGTACTGCTCATGGACATTATCCAAAAGATACCGCACCTAAATTGGATTTTGTTCGATTAGCAGAAATAAAAGAGCAAGTAACTGTACCATTAGTATTGCATGGTGGTTCGGGACTAGATGATGCGAGTCTTAAAAAAGCTGTCGCTTATGGAATCAACAAAATCAACATCTATTCTGACTTATCAAAAACTAGTACTGATGCACTTCGTGACTATCTTTTACAGTATTCAGAAGCTGATATGTTGGATACCTTCTCGCACATGGAACAAGCGGTGGTTCAATTTGCGCAACAAGCAATTCAATTAAGTGGTTCCAGCAATCGCTATCCCTTCTTTTAGTTGAATGCTCGATAAATAGTGTATGTAATTTTTTCGTCTGGTAGTGAAGCAGTCGAATATCAACTATAATAGGTGATAAAAAGACTTTAAAAAAAGGATGGGGACCTTTATAATGACTGTTTCAAATTCGAAAAAACGTTATTTAAATTATCTTTATGAGAAAACATATTTTGCGTTGGAGAACAAACGAACGACTGACTTTGAAACAGATGCTATTACACTTTCTGTTGATTTAGATATTCATCGAGCCAACGTTTCACGAATGCTGAACGAACTTTGGCGAGAAAATCTATTGATTAAAATTGAGGGGAGACCCACGTACTATTTGCATCGAGAATGTATCAAAACACTTTATAGCCAGATTTTTATTCCTTCAGTTATTTCAAAAGAGGACACTATTTGGAACTATTTAAAAACGGATAAGGCCACAAAATTGATAAATGTTCCCCAGATCATTGGTGGAATGCCCAATGAAACGCTGCATAAGATGACTAGTGAAATGGCTATTCAGTTCAATTATGCCTTCCGATCTAAACGAATTTTGCTTTATGGTGCCCCTTGCACTGGAAAATATTTCTTGATTAATCAATTCAGAGAATTGGATCGGCAGGCCACCAAAATTTTTGAACTGAACTGGCAATTGATCGCTTGTGACGATCAGCTTTGGCAAGATTTTTTTGCTCAAGTAGAGCGAGACACTGCTGATTTTGAAAATTTAGTTTTAGTTATTCATGGTATTGATTTGTTGAATATACCGCGAAAACGCTGGCTTCAAGCTTGGTTAGAATGTTTTGAAAGAGAGTACTTTGCTTCGACAGGTAAATTAATCGTTTTCTTTCACTATCAAGCTGCTGAATTGGAAGAAAATCATACTGAATTATTTTTGAATCACACGTATGCGATTCCGACTTTTGATGAACGGACACTGAAAGAAAAAACACAATTTATTCTGCAGTTTCTGCAAAATGAATCAGACACGATTCAACTATCGATTGAATGTCCAGTAGCTGTTTTAAATTGTTTGATCGCTTCAAAATATCAGCAAAACTTTTTTGAATTAGAGAATGAATTGGAACGAACTGTTGCCAAAACCAAACATAAGGCTGAACAGGAAGGCAGCAAGTTATTGCGCATTTCCTATGATGAATTGTCAGACGAGGTTTTAAATCATATATCAAAGGTTTCGGAAATCTTATCAGAAATTCGTCAAGTCAATAGTATTTGGAAGTCAGATCGTTTATATTTCATTCCACAAGTGAAAAATGAAGCGTATACGTTAATTGAGAACTTGCCGGTGGATGAAGAGGGGCGCATTTCGATTTTGTCCTTGGATAAAATCTCCTTAACAAAATATATTCACCATTTCTTCCATACGATGGATGAACAATCTGCGGAAGTCTTAGAATTAAAGATTGACCCGACGCTTCATAAAGAAGTGGTAAGATTAATGCCAACTGAATTTTCTTTAGTAGAGATTAAGGCAGTAACAAATGAACTGCAGCAGCTATTTTTAGGCAAACATAAGAAATTGGACAACTTACCTTTCTATATAGAAGAGGATAAAAAGCCAAGTGAGATTGCAAAAAAACTTCAGCTATTTTTGCTGTTTTTTGAAAAACGTTACAAGACCATCCCGAATGAAATGATTCATTTTCTTCAGCAACTGTTAATTTATAAAACAGATGAAAGCTTTGCAGCGGCCAGGGTTTCTATCTTAGTTATTTGCCATGGAAAGGATATTGCTGAAAAATATATTTCATCGATCAAAACGAGAGGCTATGACTGCCGTTACGATTATTTAAATTATAAATCAGACTATCAAGGGATGAAGTTTACGGCTTTCTTAACGGAGGTTAGTCAGAAAATCAATGAAGTAGACGCTGGAAAAGGTGTGGTCCTGTTAACCGATGTAGAGCCGCTATCTTCAATTGCACAAATTCTATCGGAAAACTTACCGAATGCTTTGATAAATATTTCACCCATCTCATTACCTTTACTGAACCAGGTTTGCCAAATTTGTTCAGATACTGAAACCACAATAGAAGATGTTCAAAACTTAGTCAGTACAGACAATCGAACGTTTCGAATCAAAACTATTAGTAAAGCAGATTCAACCTATAAAATATTATCTGAATCCCTGACCTTTCTTGATCCGGAAAAAGTTGTAACTGTTTGTGAGACTGTATTTGCCAATATTTTAGAAGAGGAAAAAATTACGTATAAAGAGAATTTAAAGCTGCGTTTTGTCTTCCATTGCTCCTTTATGATTGAGCGTGCTATTCGTAGAGAACCGTTAAAAATGAGAAATATTTCCGCCGTCATCGAGAGAAATTTATCTTTGTACCAGTCCATCGAGAAAAATGTTCAAATACTAAATGAAGTGTTCGGTACGCAAGTGGTAATTGATGAAATCGTTCGTCTATCAGAAATATTTAGTACAAATCCAGAAGTGTTCAGCTAAAGGAGGGGAAGCATGGAAGCTTCTTATCATCGGCCAACTAGGATATTGATCGATATTAAAGCAATTGAGCAAAATATACAGTCTTGCCTTCACTATATTGGAGATAAAAAAATGTTTGTAGTAGTTAAGGCCGATGGGTATGGTCACGGTGCCGTTGAAACGGCTAAAGCAGCTTTAAAAGCTGGAGCTGTGGGTAGTTGTGTTGCCACGATAGATGAAGGAATTCTTCTTAGAAAGGCCGGAATTGCAGGTCCGATTCTTATCTTGGGAATTGTTGATGTGAGATATGTACCCATCCTCATCAATTATCAACTGTCAATCACGGTATCCAGTCTTTCCTGGCTGCAGCAAGCGGTGAAACTACTAAAAGATCGAGAGAGACTATTTATTCATTTGAAGCTGGATACTGGAATGGGACGGATTGGATTTTTGAATAAGCAGGAATTCTTTCAAGCGGTAGCTTTGACCAACGCAGAAAAAGGACTATTTCTGGAAGGGATTTTTACACATTTTGCTACTGCTGATGATTCCGATAGCAGGTATTGGGCAGAACAAAATAATCGGTTTAAGCAATTCGTTGAAGGACTTGAAAACGTCCCGCCTTATATACACAGCAGTAATACGGCTAGCACACTATGGCATAATTCAGCAGCCATTGGAAATACGGTTCGTTTTGGACTTGGTGCTTACGGGTTAAACCCTTCCAATATTTCAAGAAGACTGCCATTTTCATTAAGACCGGCATTACAATTGGTTTCAAAAATTGTTCAGGTAAAGCAGGTAAGCCATGCTAACGGAATCGGCTACGGAACGACTTATGTAACTAAGAAGGAAGAATGGATTGGCACTGTACCCATTGGTTATGGTGATGGATGGACTAGAAATTTACAAGGTTTTTCTGTATTGGTCAATGATGAATATTGTCCAATTGTTGGACGAATTTGTATGGATCAGTGTATGATTCGTCTGTCCAGTTTTGTACCTGTAGGAACACCAGTAACTTTAATCGGCAAAAGTAAACAGGAGCAGATTTTGGTAGAAGAAGTAGCGAAATATGCTAAAACAAACAGTTATGAAATCCCTTGTCTCTTATCTGATCGTATTCCTAGATACTATTTTTAAAATAAAAAGACAAACCTAAACAAGGAAAGTTTTCTTGTCTAAGGTTTGTTTTTTTGTTTTGCAATCTTAAATGTAACTTTAGCAACATTGACATCCCTTGTTAACCATGGTTATTTTAAACACACAACTCTAATCATATTTGTAAGCGATTGCTTTCTTGTGTCCACTTAAATGGACACAAGAAAATGTTTGCGGTTCCAAAAAAAACTTATAGTAAAAGACAAGGAGGTTGACAATATGCAGCTAAGTAAACGAGAAACACAATTGATTGAGTTGTTTATCAAATATGGAATGACATTAACCGGTCAAGAATTAGCTGAGTTTGCCAATGTTTCGACCAAAACGATTTATCGTACCATCAAAAAAATCAATGAAGCTTCAGAAATTGGTGAAATTATTGTTTCAGAAGTTGGTAAAGGATTTCGTTTAGATTATGAAAAATATTTAAACGAAAGCGTCCAAAAACGCAAGGATAATCAGGCTCAGGGACCCAGAGAACGGCGAAATGCAATTTTATTAACACTGCTGTTTAAATCACCCCGCAAAGTGCTAATTCAAGAAATATTTTTTCCCTACTACGTAAGCGATACGGTCATAAGCAGCGATCTAACTCGTATCACAGAGTTTCTCAGAGAATACCAACTGAAACTGGTTAAGAAAGGGCAACGGATTGCGATTGAAGGAAACGAGAAAAATATCCGCAAAGTGGTCAATGGATTGCTGAGTACCAACACCTTATGGGATGCTGATTTTACAACTCAAAAGCATAAAATCAGTGCTTACGACATCAATTTTATCACCTCGCTGCTAGAATTTATTGAAAGTGAGTTGAAAAGCGGCATTGTTTATCCCTATAATATGAATATTTTTTCTCATATTTACATTCTGATCAAGCGGGTGCGAGAAGGTGAGATTCATGGCGATCAATCCTTTGAACTGTTGGATAAAGAAGAAGAGAAACTGATTGAACGTCACCATGAATTGTATCGTTTATCAGAAAAAGTTATTAGTAAAATGAATGACTACTTGAATTTAGTTCTACCTGAAAGTGAGACTTTTTATCTCTTTCAATATTTAATTTCGTCGCGTATTGAAAATGAAGTAGTTAAGGTTACGTATAAATCGCAAACAGCACTGAAAATGACGGATTATTTTTCCAAGCGAATGAGTGAGCTGATGGGGATTCGTATCGACCAGCAGCCTAATCAGCAAGACCTCTACGAACATGTAGAACCAATGCTGTATCGCTTAAAGAACGAGATTATTGTCAAAAATGATTTGTTGAATGATATTAAGCTGGAATACAGCGAGGTTTTTAACCAGGTGAAGCAGGTCAGCCAAGAAGTTCAAGAGATTTTTCAGGTTAATGAAATATCGGGAGACGAGATTGGCTTTCTAACTCTTTATTTTGTGAAATACAAAGAAATGATCCATGCTAAGAAACGAGTGCTGATCATGTGCAGCAGTGGTGTAGGAACATCTGAGCTTTTAAAGGTAAAGGTCCGCAAAGCCTTTCCTGAATTGGAAATTGTCGATGTATTGTCATCACGACAGTACCAAAAGAAGGCTCATGAATACCAGAACATTGATTTAGTATTAACTACGGTCTATTTAAATGCAGACATACAGGTACCAACTATTTTGGTAAATTCTGTATTTACTAAGCAGGACGAAAAACGAGTGAAGGAAATGTTAGGAGAGATTGACTAATGACAAAAAACATGATGGAAGATTTCAGTATCGCAGATGTAATTACTGAAGATTTAATTACTTTAGAAATGGCAGCGAAGGATAAAAGAGAGGCGATTATCGAGCTGACTGAACTATTAGCTGAAAAAGGAATTGTTACCGATGTGGCAGGATTTTCTGAAGATGTATTCAAACGTGAAACTGAAGGTATGACCGGTATTGGAAATGGGATTGCCATCCCCCATGGTAAATCAGACAGTGTTCGTCAAACCTCATTGGTGGTAGGCAAAACTAAACAGCCGATTGAATGGGAATCTTTGGATGAAGAGCCAGTTCAGGTGATTATCCTATTTGCAGTGAGGAATACCGATGCTAACACGATGCACATAAAATTGTTGCAAAAGGTAGCAATGTTGTTAGCAGATGAAGAATTTATTGAAAATATGATCTCCGCAGAAACTAAGGATAAGATGCTGGAGTTGCTGTCCAAAGAACCAGAAGAATAGAAACAAAAGAACAGTCATCTTACTTGTAGCATCAAAGAGGAAATAGGAAAAGCTTGAATAGTTAAGAGGGAAATCTGATTATTATCTTTGGTTCTGCAAGTCGTTAATAAAAAGGAGGAATTTTTATTATGAAAATTGTTGGAGTAGCTGCTTGTACTTCGGGGATTGCCCATACGTACATTGCTAAGAAGAAATTGGAAACAGCCGCTAAGAGTTTAGGTCACCAAATACACATCGAAACGCAAGGAACAATTGGAACGGAGGATGAACTGACTGCTCAGGAAATCAAAGAAGCTGATGTTGTAATTATTGCCGCTGATATCAAGATTGGAGGAAGAGATCGTTTTACCGGTAAAAAGATTGTTGACATACCTACCAGCATGGTAATCAAAGCACCAAAAGGTTTGATTAACAAGATTGAAGAGGAAGTAATGAAGGCATAAAAATAAGGGGGACAAAAAAATGATGAAAAAGCTTCAACTAAAGAAACATGCGTTAACGGCAATTTCCTACATGTTGCCTGTCGTTGTCACAGCGGGGTTGTTGATTGCTATTGGAAATTTAACCGGTGGAGCGGTGATTGAAAACTACAAGACTGCTTATTCTGTACCTGATGCACTAGTTTCACTGGGGGTTTTAGGCATGGGTCTGCTAGCTCCGGTTATCTCAGGAGCGATTGCTTACTCCATCGCCGATCGTCCAGGAATTGGTCCTGGATTGTTTATGGGATTAATTGCTAATTCCATTGGTGCTGGCTTCTTAGGAGGGATGTTAGGCGGTTACCTAGTTGGTTTCTTCGTACTGTTTTTGGTCAAAAATCTAAAGGTTCCAGTTTGGGCACAAGGTTTGATGCCAATGATGATTGTTCCGCTATTATCTACCTTAATTATCGGATTATTAATGTTCTTTGTCATTGGTGTACCAATTGTTTGGGCAACAGAAGCATTGACTGAATTCTTAGTTGGGTTACAAGGCTCTGGTAAATTTTTGTTTGGTTCTATTGTCGGTGGAATGGCTGCCTTTGACTTTGGGGGTCCAGTAAATAAAGTAGCTTCTTTATTTGCGGACGGTATGTTGCTGGAAGGTATTCAAGAGCCGGAAGCGGTGAAGGTGTTAGCTTCGATGGTACCGCCATTTGGTGTAACGATTTCTTGGGTCTTATCTCGAGTGTTCCGCAAACCAAAATATTCTAAAGAAGAACAAGATAATATAAAAATTGCTTTCCCAATGGGCTTATGTATGATCACTGAAGGGGTTATTCCTATTGCAGCGGTTGATCCAATTCGCGTAATTGTATCCTGCGTCGCTGGGGCAGCCATCGGCGGCGGACTAAGTATGAGCTGGGGTGTTGGCTCACCCGTTCCATCTGGTGGGGTATTCATTATTCCAGCTATGACTGATCCATTAAAATTTACCTTAGCGTTATTAATCGGTTCGGCGATTACTGGTATCCTGCTGTTTGTCTTAAAGAAAGAGCCAGTCGAAACACGTGTAGTTGATGAAGAAGAGGAAGATGTTGATTTTTCTTCTATTAAATTAAGCTAAAAAAGGGGATCAAAACCTATGTATGTCTCAATGAAGGAAATGCTGCAAAAAGCCAATCGAGAGAAATATGCTGTTTTGGCTATTAATTGCTTCAATCTAGAAACAGCCAAAGCAGTGATTGAAGCCGCCGAAGAGCTGCATGCACCAATCATTATTGACCTGCTACAGGACCATTTGAAGGAGCATCTGGATCAGCGCTATTTGACACAGCCGATCATTCGTATGGCTAATAATGCCAAAGTAGAGGTAGCGATCAATTTGGATCATGGACAGGATGTTGCATTTGTGAAGCAATGTCTTCATGAAGGTTTTTCCAGTGTCATGATGGACGCTTCCATGTATCCATTAGATGAGAATATTCGCATTACCAAAGCGATAGTAGAATTGGCCGAGGTATACAATGCTAGTGTTGAAGCAGAGGTCGGCGATATGGGAGCTGTGGCCGGCGACCATTTTACCAATGATGAAATGTATACCAATCCTGACGAGGCCATTCGTTTTATTAAGGAAACGGGAGTGGATTGCCTTGCACTATCTTATGGCTCCAGCCACGGAAATTATCCAGAAGGCTACGTTCCAGAATTCCGTTTTGATATTGTTGAGAAGATCAAATCTGCGACTAATCTACCGCTGGTTCTTCATGGTGGGTCGGGTGCCGGCACCGAAAATATTTTGAAATCGATCGAACTGGGTATTAATAAAATCAATGTTGGTTCCGACTTTATGAAGGGACAACTGCAGAATGTTAGAGAGCAGCTGGCCAATAACCCAGAAATCGATTATCCAACCTTAGTCCATCATACGATGGCTGCCGGAAAAGCAGTAGTTAAACAGTATATAGAACTTTCGGGTTCTAAAAATAAATCACTATAGAGGAGTCTATGCCAAATGTTAATCAATATGAATCAAATGCTGGAAATTGCTAAAGAGGAAAAATTTGCCGTCGGCGCCTTCAACGTTGCGGACAGCAACTTTTTGAGAGTTGTAATCGAAGCCGCTGAAGAAAATGATGCGCCAGCAATCATTGCGGTGCATCCCACTGAGTTGGATTTTACCAAAGATGAGTTTTTCCAGTATGCCGTATCACGAGCAAAAAATAGTTCCGTACCTTTTGTCATCCATATGGATCATGGCGATAGTTTAGCAAGTATTATGCGAGCTATTCACTGTGGTTTCAGCTCGGTTATGATTGACGGTTCGCTGCTGCCATTTGAAGAAAATATTGCTATTACAAAAGAAGTTGTAGATGTTTGTCACAAGATTGGTGTGTCCGTAGAGGGTGAACTAGGAACAATTGGTAATACTGGAACAACTATCGAAGGCGGCGTGTCTGAAGTTATTTACACTAAACCAGAAGATGCGGAAGAATTTATTGAAAAAACCGGGATTGATACTTTGGCTGTAGCAATCGGAACAGCTCATGGAATTTATCCGAAAGATATTAAGCCTAAGTTGAAAATGGATGTTTTAGAAGACATCAAAAATCGTGTAGATATTCCCTTAGTATTGCATGGTGGCTCAGCCAACCCAGATGAAGAGATTGCCAAAGCAGTGCAAATTGGCATACAAAAGGTCAATATCTCTTCTGATTACAAATATGCCTTCTACAAAAAATGTCGTGAAATTCTTTCGACTACGGAATTATGGGATGCAAATGCAATTTATCCAGAATGCATTGATGCAGCGAAAGCAGTTGTTAAACAAAAAATGGAATTGTTTAATTCAATTGGACAAGCCAAGGTGTACCGAGATAAAAATATTCAACCTTGGAGACAAGGCCAAGCATAAAAACCAAAGCCAAGGAGCAGTCCTTGGCTTTTTTGAGGATAAAAAATGATGAATGGCAGTATTTATTCTAACAAATTTAGGCGTTTTGAAGTGACGTTATGAAATCATAGTAGCCTGGCTGACTACCGTAAATGCAGTCTATGATGAATAGAGTAAGGAGCAGGTTAAGTGAATTAAAGTTGTATCTATATTAATGGTAGGTACTGGTGGCGATGTAAGAATTGAGCAAAAAGTTTTTAAAGGCAAGAGACATCTAGAAATGAGTCTCTTTTTTGCTAAAAGATATGTGGAAGACACTTACTGACAAAAATTAATCAACATTTTTTTAGATGTTGAATAGATACCTGATAATTAGGAAAGCTGAAGAATATATTGTGAAGTGGGCATGCTTGACATGAGTGGATGGATGGGGGCATTGCAGCTGGTGAAACAAGAGCTAGATTAACGCTGTTGTTCTCATGTTTTTCCTGAAAATACAAAAGATGTAGACTTAAAAACATGCTACAATGAGAAATAGTAAAAAATGAAGGAGTTACGAATGAAAATTTTAAAATCTATCGGTGCTATCCTTAGCGTTTTCATATTTTTTATTGGAGGCATGGTTTTTGGCAGTCTTGTCACAAGTGTTTTGGGAGACTTTAACGTGTTTATTCGCTACACGATTGGCTTGCTTGTACAGATTACTATCTGTATTTTAGGTATTTTTCTAGCAGGCAAAATCCAACGAGAATCGCTAAGTGATTATGGGATTGAGTGGAGAAAAAGTGATATGCCTAAGTTGTTACTAGGTTTAGCAATTGGGATTATCGCTTTTCTGATTGTATGTGCTCCGCTATATTTAACCGGCGCCTATTCATTGAAGACTGGCAGTTACTCCACTAAAGATATTGCTTTGGATTTTCTGATGTTTATCGCGGTTGGCTTTACAGAAGAATTTTTGTGTCGGGGCTTTCTACTGCACCGTTTCTTGCGATTTGGTCCTTTTAAGGCACTGGCTTTATCAGCTGCGATTTTTTCTTTGTTGCATTTAGCTAATCCAGGAGTCACCGTACTGTCATTGCTTAATATTTTTCTGGCAGGTATTTTTATGGGGGCAACGATGTTTGCGACTAACAGCATCTATACGGCTGTAGGTGTTCATATTACATGGAACTGGGTACAAGGAGCCATCATGGGAATTCCAGTCAGCGGTACTACCAGTGGTGGGTATTTCGTAACAAACATTGTTAGCAATAATACCTTAATAACCGGTGGTGCATTTGGAGCAGAAGGATCACTTTCCTGTACGATTATTTTAACGCTTTTGAGCCTGTTGCTGTTAGGCTATGGCTCAAAGAGCCAACAAGCTGAAATATTTTCAACCAGCAATTTAGAGGGAAACACTAAACCGGCTCGCAGATAAGATGTCTGCGGGTTTTTATTATGAAATTCGATAGTAGAAATTAAGGACCTGTTTTACCTAGATAGTAAAACATTTCTCGGTTAGAAAGTTCAGCTAACGATGCAATTCGCTATTGATTTCCTCTAGCTATAATTGTTTCTCCTATTTTGTAATTTTGCAGAAAGGTAATGATTTTTTTGTTTTTATCACAAGCTTCGCGATTGCCTCGGCAATAAAGTTGAATCTGGATTTTCTTAACAGCTGAAGCAGTTATTGACTGTCTTATAGAAAAAAACTAAATCCAATGCTTTTTACTAGTTTGCAAGCTTTTCTACAGCAAAGGGGGGAAGAATTACAAAAATGGTAGTCACTTTTCATAGTTTAAATCAATCATTCCCATCTTATTTTATGCTAGAATAGCGTGAATCAATTGTATTGTAAAGGAGCTATTATGACCTATAAACGAATCAAACCGATTGGAGCCTACTGTCCAAACTGTCAACGTCGATTAGAAATTCTCTTGAGCAATAACAGACAAAGCAATCTCTGTCTCTGTTTTCGTTGCCAGACAGTTTACGAAATAAATGACTCTACTTTGCAAAAATTAATAGTCAGCAAACCAGTTTCGAAATCTGAAAAACAACAGCTTATAAACGTGATACAAACTTTACCAGAAAAATATCAGTATAAAGGCCAAGGTAGTCAGTTACGAAAAACGGATGCAGGATTTCAACGGAGCTGGCTCAGCTTAGCAGCTTATGAGCAGCAATTTGGCGAAACGTTAGGCTACAACCATTGTGATTTGCGAAAATCTTCTAATAGCTGCAAATGGTGTGGATCGGATTTGCCTAAGGGACGTCGTTCTTTCTGCAAAGACAGCTGTTCCCGTAATTATTCTAAGGCCACGTTCACCAAGCGTCATATGGCTAGCCTCCCCTATCGAATTGCCTGTCGTGACCGCTTTTATTGTCAGATTAGTGGTGAAGATCTTGCACAAAATAATCGCTATAACCAGCGCATTCCAGCTAGTAACGGAAATTTGGCGATTCATCATTTAATATTTGTGTCAGAAAACGGAACGGATTATGAACAGAATTTGTTGACTCTTTCGGCAGAGGTCCACCGAGACTATCATGCTGGCGATACAGTAATCGCCGCAAAGATTCATGAAATTCGAGATCATCGATCAAGTGAATATTCAGCAAAAATGTTTTTTAGCTAGATAGTTAAGCAAAATAAATGCCTCCTCCTAAAGTCCTACAAAAATCTTATACTTGCGCATGACGCATGGAATCACATTTCATCTTACAATTTTCTTAACAGAAAATTAGAGGAGGATAAGAATGAAAAAACTATTGATTGGATTAGGTGTTGTTTTAATAGCGGGGGGCAGTTTCTTTTTGTATCAAAGTACGCAAGCAAAGGCCAATGAAGATACTAAATATGTTGAACTGTACAAGGTAGAAAAACAAACACCTCTACATTTAAAAGGTCAAGTTCAACCAACAAAAAAACAAACAGTGCTGATTGCGGAAGATAAAGGGAAAGTTCGTACTATTCACGTCAATGAAGGGGATCACGTCTTGAAAGAAACAATTTTGGTGACTTACGAATGGGGCGAACAAATCCGAGCAGCATATGATTCTGTTGTCACTTCTATTAATGAAGATGCTAAAAATGATCCTCAGCAATCTCTGATGGTTTTAAAAAGCGAAGAATCAGCCATCAAGGGAACAGTTACCGAATACGATAAGGAAAAAGTTGCTTTGAATGAGCCAATTGAAATTCAATGTACTAACAATGATCGTATTGTAACTGGACGAGTGACGAATATTGCTGAAATTAACAATGAACCTTCTGATGAAACGACTACTTCAATCGTAACTTATAACTTCTCGGCAGTTCCCGATGAAACGATTCCAGTGGGTTATTCGGTAGAATTGCTGATTCCGAGAAATGAATTGCATTTACCAATAAAAAGTGTTGTTGAAAAAGATGGTAGTTACCGTGTTTATAGTGTGAAAGATGGTAAGGCAGTAGAGAAATCAATTACAGCGGTCAAGGGAAATGGTTATTATATTTTGCAATCAGGGATCAATGTCGACGAAAAAATTGTTAAGGATGCAACCAACATCAAGGATGGGATGGATGTGACTGTTCAATGATTGTCATGAAGGATATCAACAAATTTTACACGGCTGACCAAGAAAAAATCCACGTATTAAAAAACATCTCCTTAACGATTGATGAACACGAATTTGTCGCTGTTATGGGTCCATCTGGCTCAGGTAAGTCCACCTTGATTAACACTATCAGCTTTTTAGATGGTGATTTTGAAGGAAGTTATACTTTTAATGACGAAAATGCCTATCGCTATAAAGATGAACGATTATCAGCCTTACGAAATAAGTCGGTAGGTTTCGTTTTTCAGGCTTTTCAACTAATTGAAAACAATACAGTTATGGAAAATGTCGCCTTGCCTCTATTATACGGTGGGATGAAATCACGACAAACTAAGCCACTGGTAATGGAGGCGTTGAAAAAAGTCGGGATTGCGGATAAATACAATAAATTGCCAAAGCAGCTTTCAGGAGGTCAACAGCAGCGAGTAGCGATTGCCCGTGCGATTGTCGGCAATCCGAAATTTATTGTTGCGGACGAACCGACGGGTGCTTTAGACAGCCATACTTCTGAAGAAATCATGCACTTATTTAAACATCTGAATGAAGAGGAAAAAGTAACAATCTTAATGGTAACTCACGATCCAGATGCCGCAGCTTACTGTCAGCGAGTGATTACTGTAAAAGACGGCGAAATTTTGGAAGAGGGTGTGGCCCATGCGGTTTAGCGAAGTATGGAAAACCTCATTGAAAGCCATTGGCAAAAATAAACGTCGCAGCTTTTTAACAATGATCGGTTTGGTCATCGGCGTCTCAGCTGTAATTACTGTCTTTTCGATTGGGCGAGCTTTTGAAAATTATGCTTCTGAATTTATTGGATTGGATCAATTTGACGGCAGTGTGGGGCTAACCTTTAGTCCAACCGATGAAGCTTTTGCCGCAAATCATCTAGACGGATTCACAGAGGAAGATATCACTCGTATTGAAGCGTTACCCGGTGTAGAGAATGCAACATATTATACGGGACAGCGAAATGGAGTGAAATATGGTGAACAGACGGTTGATGATGCAGTGAATGACAAACGCTGGAGCTGTTTCAAGTTGTTGAAGGATCAAGGAACAGCGGTTCTCTATGGACGAGCGATTCAAGCTAGCGACAACATTAATGAAAACTCCGTAGTAGTAATTGATGAAGTAGCTGCTGAAGCGATTAATCAAGAAGAGCCGGCTGCCTTAATTGGTCAGTCTGTTCAAATTGGTGGACATTTATTTGAAGTAGTAGGAATCATGCCAGAACGAGAGAGCAATGGTATTATCTCAACTGAAGAAGACAACGTGGTGGCAGAAATACCAGAAAATGTGTATCAAAAATACTTTGATATAGAAGATCGATCGATGGTACAGGTTAAAATGACTCCTGCTGCTAATGTAGAAACGGTGACCAAAGAGACAGAAACAATGTTGAAAAAGTACGGATCACAAAAGGATTTAGGCAGCTATACTAGTCAGGATTTAGCTGGACAGGTAGACACATTGCGTACGTTGCTAACGAGTATCACTTTACTAATTTCAGTAGTCGGCGGGATATCGCTCTTCATTTCCGGTATCGGAGTGATGAACATGATTTATATCTCTGTTTCAGAACGGACCAAAGAAATTGGCGTTCGACGAGCGATGGGGAGCACAAAAGGCAATATTATGATGCAATTTTTATTAGAAGGGATTTCTTTAACTTTAATTGGCGGAACGATTGGGTATCTATTAGGAATGGTATTTTCTTACTTAATCAGCTTGTTCACGCCGTTGAGTGTTCAGCCAGATTTATTTACTGTTTTATTGGCCTTTGGTTTGTCAGTGGTAATTGGGATTATTTTCAGTTGGCTTCCAGCGAAAAGCGCTGCCAGCAAAGATATTGTTTCCTTGTTGCGTTAAATGTAAGAAACCGTTAAGCTGTACTAAAAATAAAAAAGAAGGTGAAGTGGATGTTTTGTCGAGCACCCAACTAACCAGCAGCTCGTGATCCTCCAGCAATAATTTCTAAAAAATAAAAAATTGGAGGAGAAACAAATGAAAGAACAGGATGTAAACGAAAAATTAGCCAGCTCGTTAACTGCTGAAACAACTGATCTCTTGCCTTATCTAGGCTATTTATTGCAGGATTTATGGGAGTTGGGCAGTGTTCCGAGCATCATGCAAGCCTTAATCGAAGAGAATATTAGAACCACACCTCAAACAAAAGTTATTGACCTCGGCTGTGGCAAAGGTGCAGTAGCGATTACTTTAGCTGAGGCCTTGAATCTTCAGATAAAGGGGATTGACTTGTTGCCGGAGTTTGTTAAGGATGCGAAAGAGAAATCAGCAGAGTATCAAGTAGCTGACCGCTGTGAATTCGCTGTGGGCGATTTAAATGAAGTAGTGAAGAATGAGCGAGACTACGACATAGCTGTCTTTGGTGCTGTTGGTGATGTACTCGGTGAACCATTAGTCATGCTTCAACAATTAAGAAAAGTGATTAAGGATCAAGGCTTTCTTTTGATTGACGACGGATATTTAGTTGGAAATGCTGAAAATATTCGTTACCAAAACTACGAATACCTGACTTTAGTCCAATGGAAAGAGACATTCCGACAGGCTGGATTCAAGGTAATAGCCATGCAGGTTGTTGATACAGATAATGAAAAAGAAATGAATGATCGCAACAATCAGTCCATCCGAAAACGTGCTGAAGAACTGAGCGGGAAATTCCCTGAGAAACGAAAACTTTTCATGTCTTATGTCCAAAGTCAGGAGAATGAAACAGAAGATATTGCAACAGATGTTGTAGGAGCTACATGGCTGCTGCAGGCAGAGTAGAAAAATGGGATACGGCCTATTATAGCCGTATCCTATTTATTTGGAGTAAGAAAATGAGCGAGGTAGCCGTTGAGAAATCAGGTGGCCTAAGTATCCGGCTGCCACAGCCTTAATTAATCCTGGAATCAAGAAAGGAATCATTCCTACGGAGAAAGCACTAGGCCAAGACATGCTGGCACCAAATTTTAGCCATAAGGCCCCAAAAAATAAGGTGACGAAAGCTCCTAAAATATTCGCTAAAATTGACCAGAAATAATTAGAAGAAGTCTTTTCAATCATCCATCCAGTAATCAATCCATTAAAAATGAATCCAACTAAAAAGCCGCCAGTGGGACCAAAAACTACCCCAATTCCAGCGCTGCCCCCAGCAAAAACCGGCAGCCCAATGAAACCCATCAACAAATAAATTAGAATAGCTAAGGTTCCTGTTTTCTTACCCAATATTGTGACTACAAAACCGACTGCAAAAGTTTGCAAGGTTAAGGGGATCGGACCAAACGGAATGGTAAATTGTGATAATACTCCAATGGCAGCAGCGAACATTCCAGCTAAAACCATTTCACGACTAGATAATTTCATCATATACCTTCTTTCGTTAACTTGTAATTTTATTTTGGTTAACGAAAGTATACCGAGGGTTCGTCAAAATGTAAAGGATAAATTTGGTACAATTGAAAAAAAGAATAGTCGTGGAAAATCAACTGGTTAAAATCAGTAAGTATTTAAACACAATTGGCGTAATGTATGTTCAAAACTGAAGGATCAATTATCAGAAAATTGTGCTTGAAGATATTTTAAATAGACTCACTGGTAAAAGCTGAGAACATGTAATGAGGGATAATCTCTTTCAAAACTTTGTGATGTTGGAGAAAGTTAAAATGATGAGTACAGTGGTATATGGATTAATTCATAACGAGGCTTTAGCAGAACAGATAGAGTTAGTCAGTATTTATCTAGGGGTACCGTAGACCGCTACACAGCAAATCACAATGAAGAAATAGCATTAACAGAAAAGCGTTGATTTTTTTTTAGAAAATAAAAAAGCTCAAAACCCACAAAGAGTTTTGAGCAAACTGTAAAAATCTTACAGTAATTTGTTGTAGTATTCAACGACTAGAGCTTCGTCGATATCTGGGTTCAATTCGTCACGTTCTGGTAAACGAGTTAATGAACCTTCTAATTTTTCATCATCAAAGCTTATGAAAGATGGACGGCCTAAAGCTGATTCAACAGCAGCCTTAACAGTAACCATGTTGCGAGATTTTTCACGGATAGAGATTACTTGACCAACTTCTACTTCGTATGAAGGGATGTCAACACGTTTGCCATCAACCATTACGTGGCCGTGGTTAACTAATTGACGAGCTTGGCGACGAGTTGAAGCCAAACCTAAACGATAAACAACATTGTCCAAACGACGTTCTAGTAAGATCATGAAGTTAACACCGTGTTTACCTTCTTTGATTTTGCTAGCGCGCACGAACATGTTACGGAATTGACGTTCATTTAACCCATAAGTGAAACGTAGTTTTTGTTTTTCAGCCATTTGCAAGCCGTATTCAGATTTTTTTCCACGGCTGTTTGGTCCATGTTGACCTGGTGCATATGGGCGACGTGCTAATTCTTTGCCTGTTCCTGATAAAGAAATACCAAGACGACGAGATTGTTTCCATGATGGTCCTGTATAACGAGACATTTAAAAATTCCTCCAATAAATTATATTTGGAGTAAAATAATCCGTTGAAAAATTCACATCCGTGTAGTTCGTTCTTCAATCTTCACCTTTGCAGCCGCGGTTACGCAATTGAACCTACTTAAGGCAACGAACTGGTGACGGGCTATTATTTTTCTGCTGCATTATTTTACACAAAGTTCAGTATAACCGATTTTAATAAGGTAAGTCAAGTCAGAATTAAGGCGTTATCCCTAAGTATCTTTTTAAAATTCCGTAACATTTTTCGGTTTTCATTGCTTTTTCACCAAATTACTTTGCATATTTCACAAACTTTCACTAGAATAAGCATACATGCGTAATTACTAATAGAAGGCAAATACATAATATGGAGAAGTGGAATGGAAAGAAAACTAATTGCACTAGACATTGATGGTACATTGTTAAACAGTCAAAGAAAACCGTTGGAAAGCACGATGAGGGCGTTAAAAACTCTTCGTCAAGCAGGACACTTGGTTATTATAGCAACTGGGCGTTCACGTTTATTAGCCGGAGAGGTAATTCATCAGCTAGGCTGTACCAACTACATCGTATGCAATGGATCAGCTGCATTTTTAGATCATGAGCAGATTTACAGGCACCTTTTGGATCGTGAAGCATTAGTTCGATTAATCGACTTTGCTAAAGAACGCAAGAAAGATATTTCTTTGTTTAGTTTAGATTCAATTGGTCGAGTGACAGATTTTGATGTCCCATTAGTTGCAGACGCTATGAGTTCTTTCGGTGGTATGATGCCTAATTTCTCACCAAATTTTTTGAGTCGCCATGAAGTTTATCAAGGATGTGCCTTTTTTGACACTACAATGGATGAGGAATTTTCAACAGCTTTTCCAGAATTTCGCTTTGTTCGTTGGCACTCAAACAGTGTAGATATCGTTCCACGTTACGGGTCTAAAGCACAAACTATTTCAGCCTTAGCTCAAAAAGTAGGTATTAAAGCTGAGAATGTAATCACTTTTGGTGACGGGAATAACGATGTTGAAATGTTGCGTTTAGCAGGTACCGGTGTCGCAATGGGGAATGCAGCTGCTCACGTACAGAAAGCAGCGAATCTTGTAACAGATACAAATGATCATGATGGTATTTACAACGCTTTACGAAAATTAGAATTGGTACACTAAAAAAAATAGGTTAGACCGGCTTAGGGTCGGTCTTTTTTTTTGCTTTTTTTCTAAATGAGTGTTATTTAAAACGTTCTTTGTCTATAAAAGCTTGTAAAAAAAACTCATAGCTGATAGCATATTAAGTGTGTTTATAAAAGGTTTTTCTAATAATGTCTTTATTCTTTTTAATCTATCTTAGTTTAATTTTGTTGTTATTATATGCAATAGGTTAAAAATGTGTTTTTGGTTTTGGATAGCAAAAACGATTTCTTAATTTTGATTAGAATAATGAGAAAAAGATTACAAACGATAGTTGCTATGGAACGATAAAAGCCTCTTTTGCTACTTAGAAGATGGCTGAACAGTTGCAATGCTACCATTTTTAACTAAAGCAGCTATTTTTGTTATACGGATAAAGAGCAAGTTAAACGAGTGTAATCAAGAAAGGGTGAGAAAAATGCGTAAAATAAACCAAAAACCAGGTCAAGTGAATTTCATCCGAGCGCTAATGGATTATTTCCAGGGATATGCTGATTTTAAAGGGCATTCTACCAGAGCAGGGTATTGGTGGGTGAAGCTAGTAACCGGATTTTTCCATCTAATTTTTTTCGCGATTCTATTTCAAGCTAATATTCCAGTCATGTGGGATGCAGCAATGCTTTTTAGATACGGCTATCTCGATCAAAGGACACTTAACAAAGAAATCCTAACCTCGCTTTTACGTGTACTGCCGATTATTGTATTTTACTGTTTAATCTGGCTGGGGTTATTCCTGCCCTCGATGGCATTGTTATGCCGCAGGATGCGAGATGTGGGACTGAGGGGACGAGGATTTGCTGCCTATTATATAACGATTGTTTTGTTATTGGTTTTGCAATACGCACTGCATTTTCAAAAAACAATCATTGGAATGTCCTCACAAGGAGAACTGATTATCGGTCTTTGTATGCTACTTAACGGCTGTTTAACTTTAATTTTGATTGTCTTTACATTACTACCAACCAATCAGTTAGCAACTGCTAGCAACAACTCAGCAGCACGCTTTTTCTTTAGGGAAAAGCGTGCTAAACCGGATAATATCAGTTTGGAGAAAATAGCAAAAAAAAAATCAGTAAAGCAGGTGGAACCAATAAAGCCAGAAGAGTCATTGAAAAAAATGGAGTTAGAAAAAAAAGTAAAACCGAAAACTCAATTTCATTCTGCCCAAAAGAAAAAAACGGCGGAGGGTTCGGGTATTCGAACTAAAAAGAAATCGGGAGTACTAGTTGAAATATCAAGGAGATTGGAAATGGGGCGCTATTTAAATGCAGCATTTTATGCTATTTTCTTTTGTTTGAGTGCTGTTTTTTTAGGAATTGGTTTTGGAGGAATGGATGATATCAGTGCGGATATCTGTTTTTTCGTAGCTTTGATAACCTATGCGAGTGCTTTACTGCTGTTTCTGCTGCAATTAGTGTTAAATATTGTAGGTAGTTTCCGGTCTTTTCAAATTTCGACAGAGCAGATTGTTTTATTTTGCGCTTGTCTAGGCTTAGTATCCATGTATATTGGTAACGCGACATTTTCATTGATCATTACTCTAGTCGTTTTATTTTTGGATAAGAAAACGTATCAAATGCTTTTGAAAAGTAACATTACTAGAAATTTCGAATACACTTTATCATTTTTCAAATTGATCTGGATAACATTCTACGGAGCAATGTATGCAGTAGGTGAGTTCCACACAGCTATTTACGGATTTGGTGCAAAATGTATGAGTCAACTTTATACTTCACCGTTTTTTGCAGACCTTGCAAGCAATTTATTTCCAACGTTATGCACTTTTGTTCTATGGCCTGTATTACTCTTAGTTCTGCATTTTGTAGTATCCGTTACGGTACAATCCAATAAGAAGCACACAACCAATCGGAAAATCGATGAACGAATCACTTTAACAGAAACAAATGTAGAATAAGTGAAGGAGCTAGAATTCTATTATAGGGTTCTAGTTCTTCTTTTTTAAGACGGAACTATCTTTCGAAAATTAGAAATAAAATATCGGTTCTGTATGTCAAGATAGATTCGCAATTCTACAAAAAAACTACTATAATAGTACAAGATGTTAACTAGAGAAGGGGAAAAAGTGTGCGGTTATTATTTGTAGGGGATGTTGTTGGCTCGTTAGGTCGAAAGATGATCAGTGATTATTTGCCGCGGTTGAAAAAGAAATATCATCCGCAATTGACCATTGTTAACGGTGAAAATGCAGCTGCTGGTCGCGGGATTACTGAGAAGATTTACAAAGGCTTTTTGCAAGATGGTGTAGACATTGTCACGATGGGCAATCATACCTGGGACAATAAAGCAATCTTTGATTTTATTCAAGATGCAAAAAAAATGGTACGGCCAGCGAATTTTCCAGAAGGAACTGCAGGACAAGGAATGGTCTTCGTCAAAATAAATAATGAAGAAATTGCGATCATTAATTTGCAGGCTCGTTCATTTATGGTAGATTTGGATGATCCATTCCGCAAGGCTGACCAGCTGATTGCTGAGGCACGAGTACGTACACCGTTTATTTTTGTTGATTTTCATGGAGAAACAACCAGTGAAAAACAAGCCATGGGGTGGTATTTAGATGGTCGGGTATCAGCGGTTGTGGGGACCCACACTCATGTTCAAACCAATGACTCGCGCATTTTGCCTAAGGGGACTGCTTATTTGACTGATGTAGGTATGACTGGCCCCTACGATGGTATCTTGGGAATGAGAAAAGAGCCTGTGATGGAGAAATTCTTAACAGCTTTGCCGCAGCGTTTTGAAGTAATAGAAAGTGGACGTTCACTGCTGTCTGCTTGTGTAATCGATCTGGACAAACAAGGATTAGCCCAAAAGATTGAAGCAGTTCAGATTAGTGAGGATCGTCCGTTTCGTGAATAAGGAGTGATTCACCATTTTAGAAAACGAAACTGAAATTAAAAAAGAATTAAACAATGTAACAGAGCTCTTAGCTGAAAACGACGTGATTCAACGCTATCAGACGATTAAAGGTCGGATAGACGAGAACACGTCTTTACATACGTTACAAGAAGAAATTCAGCAAGCACAAAAGGATGCTGTGCAGTTTGCTCATTATGGCAAACCACTTGCTGAAAAAGAAGCGTTGAAAAAGGCAGATACCTTAACTAATCAGTTAAATCAGCATCCGTTAGTAACAGCTTATCGTGAACAATTAGGAGAAGCCAATGATCTATTGCATCATCTAACATCAATGATTCAAACCGAAATTAATCAAGCACTAGAGGAGGAACAATGATGCCTCAGAAAACCAAAAACACCCCTATGATGGAGCAATATTTAGCCATCAAGAATCAATATAAAGATGCTTTCTTATTTTATCGCTTAGGCGATTTTTATGAATTGTTTTACGAAGACGCGGTTCAGGTAGCTCAGTTATTAGAGCTGACCTTAACTAGTCGTAATCGCAATGCGGATGATCCAATCCCAATGTGTGGGGTTCCGCATCACTCGGCTCAAGGCTATATCGATACTCTGGTGGAACAAGGCTACAAGGTTGCGATTTGTGAACAGATGGAAGATCCTAAAGAAGCCAAAGGTATGGTGAAACGAGAAGTAGTTCAACTAATTACACCAGGAACTTTGATGGAAGGCAAGGGAATTGATGCTAAGGCCAATAACTTCTTAACAGCTGTTGTTCAATCCGGACAACAATTTGGTTTTGCCTACGCCGATCTTTCAACCGGGGAGTTAAAAACTGCTCTGCTTCAGGATGAAGAGGCAGTGATGAACGAAGCTACAGCTTTGCAAACCAAAGAATTGATTTTAGGAAGTGAAATTCCTTCCGAACTGCAAAAGAATTTAGGTGAACGCTTAGGGTTAGTCTTCTCAATCCAAGAAACAATTGAAGACAATGCGGAGTTTAGTTTTTTAACAACTGACATTGAGCACCCCTTAGAAAGAGAAGCAACAGGTAAACTGTTAACTTATTTAGCAGTTACGCAAAAACGTAGCTTAGGACATATTCAAAAGGCTGAAGAATACCAGCCGGAGCATTTCTTAAAGCTGGATTATTTTTCGAAAACCAACTTGGAGCTGACTCGTTCTATTCGAACCGGAAAAAAACAAGGAACTTTACTATGGTTGCTGGATGAAACTAAAACCGCAATGGGTGGCCGGTTATTAAAGCAATGGATTGATCGTCCACTGATCCAAAAGCGACAAATCCAGGCTCGCCAAAGAATGGTTTCTTCTTTGCTGAACGCCTACTTTGAGCGAATGGATTTGAATGAAACTTTGACGAGAGTCTATGATCTGGAGCGTTTGGCTGGCCGAGTCGCCTTTGGGAATGTCAATGGTCGTGACTTAATCCAACTGAAAACGTCACTGGCTCAAGTTCCGCGCATTCGGGAACTGCTGCAAGGAATCAATCAAGGAGAATGGAACGATCTATTAGTTGATATGGAGCCCATGAATGACCTTGTTGAATTGATTGATTTAGCAATTAATGAAGATGCTCCGCTGCAAATAACTGAAGGTAACGTTATTAAAGATGGTTATAATGAACAGCTGGATGAATACCGTGAAGCGATGAGGAACGGGAAGACTTGGCTGGCAGAGTTAGAAGCAAGAGAACGAGCAGCAACCGGTATTAAGACTTTGAAAGTCGGTTATAATCGTGTATTTGGCTATTATATAGAAATTACTAAAGCGAACTTGGCGAATTTGGAAGAAGGCAAGTACGAGCGAAAACAAACCTTAACTAATGCGGAACGCTTTATCACTCCAGAATTAAAAAAATTAGAAACCTTGATTTTGGAGGCAGAAGAAAAATCGGTCGCTCTAGAATACAACCTATTTCTTTCTGTACGAGATGAAGTGAAGAAAGCTATTACTCGATTGCAGAAGCTGGCAAAAAGCTTAAGTTCCACAGATGTACTGCAGAGTTTTGCCACAGTCAGTGAACGCTATCAATACATTCAACCCGAAATTAAGGCTAATAGTCATGATCTGCAAATCAAAGAAGGCCGACATCCAGTTGTGGAGAAGGTTTTAGGACATCAGGAATATATTCCTAATAGTGTTCACATGAATTCAGATGAAATGATTTTGTTAATTACTGGGCCTAATATGTCAGGAAAAAGCACTTACATGCGTCAATTAGCTTTAATGGTTATTATGACTCAAATGGGGTGCTTTGTGCCGGCTGAAAGTGCTGAAATGCCGGTTTTTGATCAAATCTTTACCCGGATCGGTGCTAGTGATGATTTGATTGCGGGACAATCTACTTTTATGGTAGAAATGATGGAAGCCAACCAAGCACTGCGCCACGCGACACCAAACAGCTTAATTCTCTTTGATGAATTAGGACGAGGGACAGCTACTTATGATGGAATGGCCTTAGCTCAAGCGATTATTGAATACATTCATAAAACCGTAAAAGCTAAAACTCTATTCTCTACTCACTATCATGAGTTAACAGTGTTGGAAGAACAGTTGCCAGAACTTAAAAATGTTCATGTTGGTGCTGTTGAGCAAAACGGTGAAGTGGTCTTTTTGCATAAATTAATGGACGGTCCAGCAGATAAAAGTTATGGGATTCATGTAGCGAAGATTGCGGGTATGCCAACGGATTTACTTTCACGAGCAGCCACTATTCTAGCCGCACTAGAATCAGATAGTCCGGCACCTCAGGCTGAAATAGTCAAAGAAGATAATGAGCAATTGTCCTTGTTTAATGAAGTTTCAACAGCCGAGTTAGGAGTAATTGATCGTTTGAAGAAGATCAATTTACTAGAAATGACTCCAATGGATGCACTAAACTTGTTATATGAGTTGCAAAAATATATTTAATTAACGAGGAGAGATACGATGGGGAAAATCCAAGAATTATCCGAGCGTCTAGCCAATCAGATCGCCGCTGGTGAAGTAGTTGAGCGGCCGGCGTCAGTGGTAAAAGAGTTAGTGGAAAATGCCATCGATGCCCATGCAACTCAAATCGATATATTAATTGAAGAAGCTGGTTTGAAAAAAATTCAAGTGGTTGATAATGGTGAAGGGATCGCCCAAGACGATGTTGAGAATGCCTTTAAGCGCCATGCAACCAGTAAGATTCATAATCGAGATGACCTTTTTCGTATTCGTACGTTAGGGTTCCGTGGTGAAGCCTTACCTTCGATCGCGTCTGTCTCAGAATTAACCATTGAAACGGCTACTTCTGAAGAAAGTCAAGGTTCGTACCTGCACCTAAAAGGTGGCAAGATTGAAGAAAATCGTCCAACTGCTTTACGAGTTGGAACAAAAATTACTGTTGAAAATTTGTTCTTTAATACTCCAGCTCGTCTGAAATATGTCAAGAGTTTGCAAACAGAATTAGCAAATGTCGGTGACATTGTAAATCGCATGGCTTTGAGCCATCCGAAAGTTGCCTTTCGCCTTGTTCATGATGGACATAAAATGCTGGCTACCAGTGGTAACGGTGATTTAAAGCAGGCGATTGCAGGTATTTACGGAATTGTAATGGCAAAAAAAATGTTGGAAATTACAGCCCAGGATTTAGACTTTGCTTTAAAGGGTTACATCTCTCTTCCAGAGGTTACGCGTGCCAGTCGAAACTACCTTTCAATTATTATTAATGGACGCTACATTAAAAACTTTGCCTTGAACAAAGCTATTGTGAATGGCTATCAATCAAAATTGATGGTAGGACGTTTTCCCATCGCGATAATCGAAATTGAAATGGACCCTTTGCTAGTGGATGTGAATGTCCATCCTACTAAGCAAGAAGTTCGTTTATCAAAAGAAAAAGAACTGATGGCACTAATCAGTCAAACTATTGCCGACAGCTTACGTCAAGTGAACTTGATTCCTGATGCTAGCGAATCGCCCAGCTTTAAACGCAAAGTAGAAACAGCTAAGACCGAACAATTGGATCTGGCTTTGGAGCAACCGACTGGTAAAAATAGCGGATTGACTTTTAATCCAGAAACTGGCCGTTTCTATATTGATCCGCGAGAAGAAAATGAAACTGCCTCAGTAAATGGAAAAAAAATAATTGAACCAGCCGATAGACCACCAATTTCAATTATTGAGGAATCCTTAGCAAGTTCATCAACACCTGAAGCTGAGAGCGAAATGATTCGAGAGGATTCCGTTACTACTGAAGCTTTGGAGGCTCCAGCAGAGTTAGTGGCTGACGATGAAGCAGAAGAGTTACACGAAACAATGGAGCATCCAGAATTTGATTTAAGTACCCTGTCTGGCGAACGTGAAGTTGAGAAAGCAATAAATAAATTGACACATGAAAAGCCCAAGGAACGATTTCCAATGCTGGAATATTTCGGCCAAATGCATGGGACCTATTTGTTTGCTCAAAGCAAAGATGGATTGTACATTGTTGACCAGCATGCGGCTCAGGAGCGAATTAAGTATGAATATTTCAGGGAGAAAATCGGAGATGTTTCCAATGATTTGCAAGAGATGCTTGTACCTTTTGTTTTAGATTATCCTAGCAACGATGGTATCAAGCTGAAGGAACAAAAGACTTTGCTTGAAGAGGTTGGTATTTATTTAGAAGAATTTGGACCAAACAGCTTTATCGTACGAGCTCACCCAACCTGGTATCCAGCAGGACAAGAAGAAAGCATTATCCGTGAAATGATCGATATGCTTTTAGTTACTGGTTCGGTTAGCGTGAAGAAGTTTCGTGAAGCAACGGCTATTATGATGAGCTGCAAGCGATCTATTAAAGCGAATCATCATTTGAATGAAGCGCAGGCTCGAGTGCTGCTGACTGATTTAGCTAAATGCGAAAATCCTTTTAATTGTCCTCATGGTCGTCCTGTATTGATTCACTTCAGCAACAGTGATATGGAGCATTTATTTAAACGAATTCAAGATCCGCATTAAATAGGAGGAACTGACATGGCAGTTATATTGGCTTCGCAATCACCTCGACGAAAAGAATTGCTGGCTTGGTTGATCCCAGAGTTTACTGTGCAGCCCGCTAATGTTGATGAGGAAATTAAATCAGGGCATACACCTAAGGAATATGTGCAGGAAATGGCTCGACAAAAAGCAGCAGCAATTGCTGGATGCAATCCCCAAGATTTGATCATTGCTTCTGATACTATTGTTGTATTAGAGGACAAAATTTTGGGTAAGCCTAAGAATCGTCAGGAAGCATATGAAATGCTGGAATCTATGAATGGTAGTAGTCACAAGGTTTATACGGCTGTGGTTTTAAGGCAAGGTAATCACGTGGAGGAAGCCTTAACCTCTGCGACAGTTACATTCTATTCTTTAAGCGTTGAAGAAATCGAGAACTATTTGAATACTGGTGATTATAAGGATAAAGCTGGGGCTTATGGTATTCAACACCAAGCAGGGGTATTCGTTGAAAAAATTGAAGGTGACTACTACAGCATTGTTGGTTTCCCTGTGGGAAAAGTAAACCAAATGTTAAAAAGCTTCTCTTTTTAAGCAAAGAGTTCGTCTTTTTAAGCTGTTGCTCTTATTATGTATGTAGAGGAGCGTGATGAAAGATGGAACAAGAAGATATCAAGAAAAAACTTTCGCAGGTAGAATATGCTGTTACACAGGAAAATGCTACTGAACGACCTTTCACTGGAAAGTATGACAATTTCTATAAAAAAGGAATTTACGTCGATATTGTTAGTGGTGAACCACTTTTTTCATCAAGCGATAAATACGATGCGGGCTGCGGCTGGCCAGCTTTTTCTAAACCATTAGAAAAACGCGGCGTTAAAGAAAATGCTGACTTTTCCCACGGAATGCATAGGGTAGAAGTTCGTAGTAAAGAAGCTGATTCACATTTGGGCCACGTTTTTACTGATGGTCCTGAAGATAAAGGCGGCTTGCGCTACTGTATTAATTCCGCCGCTTTGCGATTTGTTCCTTTTGAGGAAATGGATACACAAGGTTATGGCGAATATAAAAATGATGTAGAATAAAAGACTAAAAGACTGGGTTAAGTGTACCCGGTCTTTTTTGTCTCGCTCATTTGTGCTAAAATAATGAGAACATATGTGCAGAAAGGAAAAAACATGTACGAATATATTACGGGAAAACTTACATACATCAGTCCAGCCTATGTGGTCTTAGATGTGCAAGGAATTGGCTATCAAATCGCAGTGGGCAATCCATATCGTTACAGCAGCAAATTGGAACAAATAATTACTATTTATGTTCAGCAAATCATTCGAGAGGATTCCCATGCTTTTTATGGGTTTGAAACCCTGGCAGAAAAACAATTATTTTTACGATTGTTGTCGGTTTCAGGTATCGGACCAAAAAGCGGTTTAGCCATTATGGCTAATGAAGACCATCAAGGCTTGATTCAGGCTATTGAAGCAGGAGACGTTACTTATTTAACGAAATTTCCAGGAGTGGGCAAGAAGACCGCTCAGCAAATGGTGCTGGATTTGAAAGGTAAATTAGCAGAGCTGGTTGAAAATCCTATGTCCTTATTCAATCAAGGTGATAATGAGAATGCGCTAGAAGAGGCAATCGAAGCATTACAAGCATTAGGCTACAGTCCTAAAGAGACCAAGCGGGTGGAAAAGGCTTTAGCAAAAGAAACATATCAAAGTACCGACGAATACTTACGTGCGGCTTTGAAGCTCATGATGAAAAAATAATTTCGAGGTTGACAAGAAATCTTTTACAAGGAGGACGGTATTTTGGAAGAAGAGCGTATTTTATCGCCAGAAACAGACGAAGTAGAAAAAAGTATTGAAAAATCGCTGCGTCCACAGTTCCTCTCGCAATATATTGGTCAAGATAAAGTAAAAATGGAACTAAAAATTTATATTGAAGCGGCGAAAAATCGTGAAGAAGCATTAGACCATGTGTTGCTTTATGGTCCTCCCGGATTAGGGAAAACTACCATGGCTATGGTTATCGCTAATGAAATGAATGTAAAGATCCGGACAACTAGCGGTCCAGCGATAGAACGACCAGGAGATTTAGTAGCGATTCTTAACGAATTGGAACCAGGTGATGTTCTATTTATTGATGAAATTCATCGCTTACCACGGGTGGCTGAAGAAACCTTATATTCAGCGATGGAGGACTATTATGTTGATATTATGGTGGGACAAGGAGCCACTGCTCACCCAGTTCATTTTCCTCTACCGCCATTTACTTTGGTCGGAGCGACAACACGAGCAGGGATGCTTTCGGCTCCATTACGGGATCGTTTTGGTATCATTTCACATATGGAATATTATGAGCAAGACGATTTGCGGGAAATTGTCCTGCGTTCAGCTGATATTTTCGCGACAGAAATCGTTGAAGAAGGAGCGATCGAGATTGCACGCCGTTCACGAGGAACCCCGCGAATTGCCAATCGTTTGTTAAAACGAATCCGTGATTTTGCTCAAGTTCAGTCTAACGGTACAATTGATCGTTCGATTGCAGATCAGGCCTTGCGTCTACTTCAAGTAGATCAGGCAGGCTTGGACCATGTAGATCAGAAATTATTGCGAACCATGATTGAATTATATGGTGGTGGCCCAGTAGGCTTGAGCACCTTGGCGGTGAACATTGGTGAAGAACGTGAAACAGTAGAGGATATGTATGAACCGTATTTAATTCAAAAAGGTTTCATGAAGCGTACGCCGCGTGGGCGCGTGGTTACACCGATGGCCTATGAACATTTTAATTATCCAGTCGATCCGATAGAACAGAGGTAAAGATATGGCGGTAAACAATCGAGCCAAAGAACAGTTAGTCAATGCTTTAGTTCAGCTATGTTTAACGCGTCCTTTTGAAAAGCTCACTGTGCAAGAGATTAGTCAGGCGGCTAATGTGAACCGTCAAAACTTCTATTATCATTTCAAAGATAAACGAGCACTGCTGCGCTATGCTTACTATCAATGTGGACTCAATTATTTAATGTCTTCAGGGGTAACTATTGAAAATTGGGAAGAAGCAGTACTAAAGATGTTGAAGGAAATGCAGCAATTTCATCAATTCTATTTAAATACAGTGCAAGCTGATCCGGAGATTCTGTCAAAAGAATTTATCGGATTAGCCAAAAGTCTATTTATTCGACTGTTTGAAGATGTAGATCAAGATGGTGTGCTGTCTAATACAGACAAAGATTTTTATGCGCGATTTTTGGCGTATGGTTGTGGCGGGATTTTAACTGATTGGTTGTTGACTAATGCAAAAGAACAGCCGATCGCCATTGCGGCTCAACTGTTCCGATTTGCTAAAGATATTGAGTTTTTTGCGTATCGTTTGTATGAACAGGATCAATCCTGAGGTAGGTCATTAACAATATATTTTAAAGTTTTACCTTGGATATTGGCAATGGCATTTTTTACTACGATTTCAGCCATTTGATCCCGCGCCTCCACACTAGCATTACCGATATGAGGAGTTAATAATACGTTATCAAATTGTTTTAAAGCCTCTGTTACTTCGGGTTCAAACTCATAAACGTCCAGTGCGGCACCAGCAATTTTATTTTCAGTTAAGGCTTGAACCAGTTCTTCTTCGTCAATTAAAGGGCCGCGAGCAGCATTAATGACAAAGGCCGAGTTTTTCATTTTTTCAAAGGTCTGATAATTTAATAAATGATGTGTTTCATCTGTTAAAGGTGCGTGCAAAGTGAGAACATCTGCTTGTTGGATGACCTCTTCTTGGGTGCGAAATTGTGCGTTAAGAGCTTGTTCTTGTTCAGCGGGTAATTGATGCCGTTGGCTGTAAATAATTTTCATGCCAAAAGCGTTCATTTTCTCTGCAAGAGACTGACCAATTTTTCCCATGCCTATGATGCCTAAAGTTTTGTCTTTTAACTCATGTCCCAAGAAGAAAAGGGGAGCCCAGCCATCAAATCCGATGCCATGCATTAAACGATCACCTTCAGCAATTCTCCGGGACAAGGAAATAATCAGTCCAGCGGTGAGTTCAGCAGTGGCATTAGTCGAAACAACTGGAGTATTGGTTACATAGATTCCCTTTTCCTTAGCATAAGCGGTATCGATATTATTAAAACCAGCGCCAAAATTGGCAATTAAACGCAAATGTGGTGCTTGATCGATAATGTCTCGGTCTACAGTTGTTGATAAAGGACAAATCAATACTTGGCAATCTTGAATTTTTTCTAAGAGTTCTTGTTTTGGAATCACGCCTTCATTTTCAAAAATTTCGTAATCTAAGTCTGCTTCATCCAGCAACTTAGTGCCCTTTGTTGGAATTTTGGCAGAAAGAAAAATACGACTCATAGTATCAACCTCATTTCTATGTATAGAATATAGCACGAAATTATTTTTTTAGCTTGAAGGAGGCAATTTAATGAAATCAATTCTTTTTGTATGTATGGGTAATATTTGTCGCTCGCCAATGGCGGAAGCTATGTTTCGTGATCAATTTGAACAACGGAGCGAATCGGCAGAATTTACTGTGGATTCAGCAGCAACTAGTCGTTGGGAAGTTGGTAATTCTCCTCATCACGGTACGCAAAAAATCTTAAAAGCACACGGTATCAGCTCGAAAGGTATAAGGGCACGCCAAATAACAACGGATGATTTCTACCGCGCGGATTATATCATTGGAATGGATCGTGAAAATGTTGAGGATTTAATGCTCTTAGCACCGGAAGGGACACATAGGAAAATTCATTTGTATTTAGACTTAGTCCCTGAAAAAAAAGGCCAAGGAATTCCTGATCCCTGGTATACTGGTGATTTTGACGAAACCTATAGTTTAATTGAAGAAGGTTTGCCATACTGGTTAACTTTTTTTGAAGAGTAGTTTTTATTGTAATTTTGCTCAATTTTAAGTAAAATCAGAGTACAGCCAAGGAGGAAACTGACATGAAGAAGATACCTGAAAAAGCTAAAAAAAATTTAATTAAGGCCTTTTCTAGTTCATCCTTCCGTTTTTTGTCTGATTTTCTAAATGATTCTGCTGATAAACGTGCACAAGAGCAGGCGAATCAAACGATAATGAGTCAACTCAAAACAGCTGCCTTACACAATAGTTTAGTTGTTTTGCAGGTGCAGAATGAAAAAGATTCGGAAAAATATGAAACCGTCTCAGGTTGGCTGCCTAAAGCGATTGGCACTGATTCTCTAGTTGTTCGTACGCAAGATAATCAATTGCAAATGCTGACGGTAGATCGTATAAAGAAGGTGACTACGTTGGCACCTAACGGCGATCAGGAGCGAGTATCACGTTAATTGTTTGTATTAGGTAAATAGTGTGCTATACTATAAGAGTAAAAAATACTAAAAGAATAATACTGTCACAAAGGGGAGCCTTCGGGCTGAGAATGAGGACACTCTAAACCCTAGTACCTGTATCGGTCATGCGAGCGTAGGAATTGTGATGAAGTAAATATATTTACTTCTCCTTTGTGAACTGTATGTTCAAAAGGAGGAGTTTTTTTATGCACAACAAAACGAGAATTATGGTGGAAGGAACAATTGTAGCTGCATTAGCTTTTATGATTTCGCTGATTCCCACTAACATCGGCAGCAGTTTCACAATCTCATTAGGAATGATCCCATTAACAATTTTTGCTCTAAGACGGGGATTAAGACCTGCTCTGTTGTCAGCATTCATTTGGGGAATCCTACATTTTCCAGCAGGAGATGTTTACTATTTAAGTCTCCCACAAGTATTGATTGAATACCCGATAGCATTTACCTTTGCTGGTTTTGCCGGGATTTATGCAACCAAAGTTCAACAAGCTTTACTGAACAATAACTCTCGAGAAGTAACAAAAAATATTATTTTAGGCAGTTTTGCCGGGACTGGGGCTCGATTCTTTTGGCACTTTATTGCCGGCGTAGTCTTTTGGGGTAGCTATGCATTATGGGGAATGAACCCGTGGATGTTTTCTCTTATCATGAATGGTGCCAGTGGGATAGCCACCGGAATTTTTACAGCGACAATTACAATAATTGTTGTAAAAAAGGTACCACAGCTATTTTTACCCCGTGATGCCGCTAAATTGGAAATAAAAAGTAGATAAACGAAAAAACCACTTTTGTCAGTTATGATAAAAGTGGTTTTTTAGCGAAAGGCAAAGGCTAAATCGTCTTTTTCCAACGACAAGCTCCATTTTTGGCGACCAAGGTCATAAGTTAATGTCCCCATTTTTTGATCTTGTTTATAAGTAGGTTGGTGTTTGCGCCAACCTTTTTCGTCAGATAAATAAATTGGTACACGATAAAGTTTATTTTCAAGCTTAGCTTGTGAAAAACAGAAAACAGCTCCTTCTTGAAAGATCGGATACAAATCTTTCAAGATTTCTCCATCTAAGTGAGCAACAGAGGCGCCTTTGCGGAAGAAAGAACGTTTGTCATTGACTTTTTCTAGTGCGATACGAGTAATTTTATTGGCTAGAATTCGGTAAAATTCATCTAAGTAACGGTAATATACTCGCAAAGTTTCGCTGCCCAAATTGAAGTAAACAAAATTATTTTGCAATTTATAAAAGAATGGTGAGTGCAAATGGGTCCGCATATGACCAAAATATAATAATTCAGAGATTTCTAAAGGTGTTAATTCTTTTAATAAAGCTGGATTTGTAAAGTCAATCCATTTATTTGCAGTTGATTGAATAAAGTGTTTATTAGTAAAAAAATGGTGAACGGCCTGTGTTCCACTGATAATTTTTAAGCCACTGTGTGTATCAAATTCACCAATTTCAACTGCTGGATCCAGTAATAGCAAGTGATCTGGTTGATGAACAATGCCCTCCACAAAATCTGATGGAGAAAGTCCTTTTGAAAAAACGGCATTACTGGTTGTATCAATGTATACAAAAAGCATATCTGGCAAACTGTTCACCCTCTCAAATCGTCATCATCATCATTTTAACCTATCAATTAAAAAAAAGCTCGTTTCTTTTATTTTAAAATTACATTACAACTGAAAACGCTTTTGCAATAATTTTCACAAGAAACTTTCAGTATAATAAGATTTCTGAATCAGAAAAATATGAGTGGATTATTTTCCTTAAAATATCTTAAAACTAAGTAAAACTAGTGCTTTGAACGGAATGATTTACGCCTTCATTATGGTATGATAAAATCGAGTATAATCTGGAGGACTGTTCATGAAAAGGAAAAGAAAAAAACACAATTGGCTGATTAATTTTTTTTTACTTTTATTATTATTAGTCGGTTTGGCTTTAATTTTTAATAATCAAATAAAAAACTTTCTTATTCAGTATAATGGCGACCGTTATTCTGTTTCAAAATTATCTAAAGAAGACATTGATCGAAACTTACAGGAGGACATGCCTTTTGATTTTGATGCGGTAGTTCCCGCTAGTACCGAAGCAGTTATGCGCGCTCAGTTAAGTAATAAACGTTTACCAGTTATTGGTGGTATTGCGATCCCTTCTGTAGCTATTAATTTACCTATTTTCAAGGGTCTATCCAATGAAGCCTTGTTATACGGTGCTGGTACATTAGAACCTGATCAAAAAATGGGCGAAGGAAATTATGGTTTAGCGAGTCATCGGGCAGCAGAAGCAGGATTATTGTTTACACCATTAGATAACATTCAAGAAGGTGATAAGATCTATCTGACAGATCTCAACAATATTTACACTTACCGGACGGCTCTTAAAGTTCGAGTACAGCCTACGGAAGTTAAGTATTTGGATGTGCTTCCTGATAGGCGTCAGGTTACTTTGGTAACATGTGGGGAAATCGACGGAATTACTAGGATTGTTGTACAAGGGGAACTAGAGGCAGTTACACCAGTCGGAAAAGCAACACAACCGATGCGCGATGCTTTCAATATGGAACAACGAACGTATTAATCAAAAACCACAAAGCTATCAGCTTTGTGGCTTTTCTTTTAGGAGAGGACGCTAATGAAGGTACATCACTTATATCCATCAGAACAATTAGATTACAAAGAGGCAATCCAGCAAGCACGATTGCTTTTTCCATTTGATAGTTCTCATCAATGTGCTTCTAAACGAATGGTGCAAGCGATAAAAAAATACCAAGTTTATTCCCTCACTACTCAAAAAAACCAAGTATTTATCGAGGTTCATAAGACTGACGGAAATTGGCAGGTTCATAATTTGCTAACAACGAAAGAAATGACTTGGCAAGAAGGGATTTCCTTAGTGGAGACCTCCGCCCGCCAAGAATTTGTTCGAGAAATAATCTTAATGTTTTCTGCGTCAGATCCGCTAGCACACTGGCTGCGGCGACAAGGTTACACGGAACAACAAAATGGCTGGCTTAAAAACCTAAATTATAAGACTGGTTTAGTATTAGGTGGTGGAGGTGCGCGAGGTGCTTATCAAATTGGGGTTTGGCAAGCACTGTTAGAGAAAAAAATTGATTTCCAGTGTGTTGTCGGCTGTTCCGTAGGTGCTCTAAATGGAGCTTTGATGGTACAAGGTGATTTAACTGCTGCACAAACGCTTTGGCAGGAAATTGCAACAGATAAAGTTTTGGAGGTAAGCTTTGAAGCTCTTGAACAAGCTGATTTTGTGGATCATGTTCAGCAACTGCGACAATTTATTTTTGAGGCTATTAGACAAAAAGGCTTGTCAACAGCACCCTTGTACAAATTGCTGCAGGAGCATCTGGATGTAGAAAAGATGACCAGGAGCATGCCTCTGTATATTGTAGCTACTCGTGTTCCCACATTTCAGGAAGTCGTGGTAAAATTAAATGACTGCTCGCAAAAGGAAATGTTGTCTTGGCTGCTAGCTTCATCAGCCTTTTTTCCGTTAATGTCTATTGAACAAATTGATGAGCATTTTTATGTTGATGGAGGATATCGTAATAATATACCTGTAGATGTTGCATTAAAACAGGGAGCAACTGAATTAATCGTAGTTGATGTTCACGGTCCTGGAATAGATAAAAACGTAACAATACCTAGTGATGTTGCTGAAATTCAGTTAGCTACGAGCTGGGATTTGGGCGAGATGATGTTATTCGAAGCCAATCGCGCAAAGGCCAATATTAAATTAGGTTATTTGGAAATGAAGCGATGTCTGCAAGAGAATCAGGGACAGCGATATTTTTTTGAAAACACAGAAGATTTTACTCGAATGACCCGTAAGTTTGTGGTTTTTATGCGAAGAAAATTGTCAGTTCCACTAAAAGAGTTGGCCGAGATTCAACAGAAAAATTACCACCAGCCCTTGGAGAAATTGAGTCTTTCGTTATTAGAACAGTGGAGCGAATGGTTGCACATTTCTCCGCTAAGCACTTATAGAATCGACGAATTAGCAGCTATCGTTTGTCATAATGTTGAGGAGAATCCAGAGTTGACTTATATTCTGTCAGTTAAGGAGCATTTATCCCAGCGTTGGTTGGAAATGAATCGTTTATCTAATTATAATCGAACCGTAAGATTATACCGGCAAAAGATTAATAATTGGGGACGGGCCTTTTATATCTGGCCCCTACCCACTTTGCTGGTTATGTTTATAGAATTTATTCAGGAGGAATTTACATGGCAGGAGAATTCAGTTACGAAATTGTAGAAGAAATTGCAGTATTGTCGGAAAATGCAAAAGGTTGGCGTAAGGAGTTAAACTTGGTTAGTTGGAATGGACGTCCTCCAAAATTTGATTTGCGAGATTGGTCACCAGAGCATGAGAAGATGGGCAAAGGTGTGACTTTAACAAATGAAGAATTTGAAGTTTTACAGAAAATTATTAAAGAAATGTAGAGGGTAAATATGAAAAGTATGACTGGTTATGGGCAAGGAACAGCTTTGAACGAAGCATATGAGCTGAGTATTGAGTTGAAAAGTGTAAACAATCGATTTTTAGATTTGCAAATCCGGATGCCCAAAGAGCTTAATGCCTATGAGACAATACTACGTAAAATTGCGAAGGAACAGGTTCAACGTGGTCGAGTAGATATGTACATCAATTTAATGCCTTTAAAGACGGGAAATAAAGAAGTTTCTATTCGATGGGAGTTACTGGATCAATTAATTGAGAGCCTAAAAACTGGTGCACAGGAACGTTATGGTGTAATTGATTTTCCGGTAAAAGAGATCTTATTAAAGAGTTTAGAACAAGATGATTATGTAATTCTAGTAGATCATAAAGAATCCGATGAGACATTAGAAATATTAGTGCATGAAGCCGCTCAGAAAGCCTTTGTACAGCTGGTTCAGAGTCGGGAATTTGAAGGTGTGGGAATTCAGGCGGTCTTGTCGGAATATCGAAAGAATATTTTTGCGTTGCTTGAAGAGTTAAAACAATTTGTCGATATTTATGAAGCAGACTATCAGAAGCGATACGAAGAAAAACTTCAGGAATACCTTGGGAACACAATTGATCAAGATCGTTTATTAACTGAGATGGCGATCTTGCTGGAACGAGGAGATGTTCACGAAGAGTTAGATCGCTTAAGCATCCATTTAGAAAAAATGGATCATCTTTTGCAGACCGTTGGACCAGTCGGACGCGAACTCGATTTTCTTTTGCAAGAGATGAATCGGGAAGTGAATACCATTGGCTCTAAGTCTAGCCCCATTCAAATTAAAGATATCGTGGTACAATTGAAGACGATCTTAGAAAAAATACGTGAACAAATTCAAAATATAGAATAGGAGCCTAGCAAAATGAAGTATTACGACATAACTTTCCACCAAAGTAATGGACATAGTATTGTTAAACGTGCAGTGCCTTCTGATAAAAAGGGATTTGAAGTTTGGCAAGATGCAGTTGTTTCTTACGATGAAAAGGAGCTGCACATTTTAGTGAATGATGGGACCTATGTTGCACTAAATAGAGCATTTTTAGTGTCAACTACGGCTGAGGAAGTGTCTGATCCAGTGGATAAAGAAATTAAACAGCATGGTGAGTTACGAGATGTTATTAACACATTATCTAATATGGGTTTTTAAGAAATAGCAGGCTGTAGACGAATACCTCTTGAAATCTTCGCAAAAAAAGTGCACAATAAGCGTTAGCGAAAAAAGACCATGAAAGGGCGTTAGTATGTCTGAACGAGGACTGTTGATTGTGTTGTCTGGACCGTCGGGTGTTGGTAAGGGGACTGTTCGTAAAGCGATTTTTGAACGAGATGACAATGAATTTGAATATTCAATTTCTATGACTACCCGTCAAAAACGTGAAGGAGAAATAGATAGTGTTGATTATTATTTCCGAACTCGCGAAGAATTTGAAGCGATGATTGAGTCTGGTGAAATGCTGGAGTACGCGGAGTATGTAGGCAATTATTATGGTACACCATTAACGTATGTAAACGAGACTTTAGATCGTGGGAAAGATGTATTCCTAGAGATTGAGGTTCAAGGGGCACGTCAAGTCAAAGACAAAGTACCCGATGGCGTTTTCATCTTTCTAACACCGCCAGATCTGGCTGAATTGAAAGCGCGGATTGTCGGACGTGGTACAGATACGCCTGAAGTGATTGATGAACGAATGAAAGTAGCTCGTGAGGAAATTGAAATGATGGCTCTTTATGATTATGCTGTGGTTAATGACAAAGTTCACTTGGCAGTAGATCGAATTAAGGATATTATTGTAAGTGAACATTATCGGGTCGACCGTGTAATAGGGAAATATATAAAAATGTTAAAGGAGATATAAGCTTATGATGTTAAAACCTTCAATTGATACTTTATTGGATCATGTCAATTCTAAATATTCTTTGGTAATTTTGGCAAGCAAACGCGCGCATGAACTAGATTCTGGTGCAAAACCAACATTAAACACTTTTGATTCAGTAAAAAGTGTGGGTCAAGCTTTAGAAGAAATTGATTCTGGAACGGTGATCAATGATCCTCACCCGGAAATTAAACGGGAACGATTGAAACTGGAAGAAGAAGAACGCAAAATGCAAAAAGAACGAGAACAGCGTGAATTGGAAGCACGTATTCGCAACGAACAAAACAACTAGGAACAGGTGTATTTACACCTGTTTCCTTTTTTATGTTGAATTTAATTCATTATTAGGATTTATTTAGTACAATACAGACATTAAGGAGGCGGAGATGGATGAAACTAGCACAAGTAATCGTAGATGTACCGGCGATGCAAACGGATCAGCCCTTTACCTATTTGATTCCGCCCCAAATGGCTGTTGAGACTGGAATGCGCGTAGAGGTCAGTTTTGGAAGTCGCCATGTCCAAGGGTTTGTAGTAAATATAGCTGAAACGTCTGAGCTGCCTGCCGACAACTTAAAGGAAATTATTCGTGTTCTCGATTTAACGCCTGTTTTAAATCAGGAGCTTTTACAGTTGGCAGATTACATGAAGGATACTACCTTTGCATTTAAAATTACCTGTTTGCAAACCATGTTGCCTAGTGTTATGAAGGCCAATTATCAAAAAAAGCTGTATCTATTGTCTGAAGACAACCAACTAAAGGAACAAGTTTTTGACCGGAAAACTGAAATGACTTGGGATGAAGCTGAGGAACGCGGCTTGTTGAAAAAAATGGCTCAGCTAAGAGAGCAGAATTTAGTAGAATTACGCTATGAAGTACATACGAAAAATAAAGTTAAAACAGAGCGATATGTCAAACGAACATTTGCCCAAAAGGATGTTGAATCAATCAAAAGTGGGATACGTAAGAACTCCTCTAAGCAAATTCAATTAGTCGACTATTTGGCAAACTTAGCAAATGATCAATTGATCTCAGTTAAACAGATGAAGGCGGAAGACTTTACTTTAGCCAATCTGAATCAGGCTCAAGAAAAAGGGTGGTTAACCTTTGAAGAAGTGGAAAAATATCGAGATCCTTTTGCTGAAAGAGAATTTGAACAGACAACGGCTTTGAATCTTAATTCGCAGCAAAAAATAGCTTACCAAGCGATTCATGACAAAGCAGAATCCAAAGACCATGATGTTTTCTTGTTAGAAGGTATCACGGGTAGCGGCAAAACAGAGGTTTATTTGCAAGTTATCTCGGATGTTTTAGAAAAAGGACAAACTGCTATGATGCTGGTACCTGAAATTTCGCTGACACCGCAAATGGCTACTCGTTTTAAGTCTCGTTTTGGCAATGAAGTCGCTGTTTTGCATAGCGGCTTGTCTCAAGGTGAGAAATATGATGAGTGGCGCAAGCTAGAACGAAAAGAGGCTCGAGTAGTAGTAGGAGCCCGTTCAGCAGTTTTTGCTCCTTTAGAGGATCTAGGGGTTATTATTATTGATGAAGAGCATGAGACTACGTATAAACAAGAGGAAACTCCTCGTTATCATGCTAGAGATTTGGCTATTTGGCGAGGTCAGTATCATCACTGTCCTGTTGTTTTAGGTAGTGCAACTCCCTCTTTAGAATCTAGGGCGAGAGCTCAAAAAGGCGTATATCAATTACTGACACTGACAGAACGAGCCAACCAAAATGCTGCTCTACCTCCAGTAGAAATTGTTGACATGCGTGACGAAATGCAGCGTCGTTTGAGTTCTTCCTTTTCAGAAAAACTGGAGACAAAATTGCGAGACCGTTTAGTGCAAGGGGAACAGAGTGTTTTGCTGTTGAACCGGCGTGGGTATTCGTCTTTCGTGATGTGTCGGGATTGTGGCTTTGTTTTGCCTTGTCCTAATTGTGATATTTCATTGACCTTACATATGGATACCAAAACCATGCGTTGTCACTATTGTGGTCATGAGGAAAATATTCCTCGACGCTGTCCAAATTGCGGTAAAGATAAAATCCGTTATTACGGAACCGGGACTGAGAAGGTACAGGAAGAGTTAGCGCAATTAATTCCAGAAGCTAGAGTTCTTCGAATGGATGTTGATACGACTAGACGCAAAGGAGCTCATGAGAAAATTTTGAATGCTTTTGGCAATCATGAAGCAGATATTCTTTTAGGTACTCAAATGATTGCTAAAGGATTAGATTTCGCTAATGTCACTTTAGTTGGAGTACTTAACGCGGATACTGCGCTAAATTTACCTGATTTTCGTTCCAGTGAGCGTACATTCCAGTTGCTGACTCAAGTAAGTGGCCGTGCAGGTCGTGGTGAGAAAAAAGGTGAGGTACTAATTCAAACTTTTAATCCGGAGCACTACGCCATTCAACTGGCTAAAGAGCATGACTATGAAGGGTTCTACCGAATGGAAATGGGGATTCGTCATCAAACGGATTATCCACCCTATTATTACACGGTGAAGCTGACAGTTTCTCATCAAGAAGAGATGCGGGCTGCTCAAAAAGCGTATCAGCTGGGTGAACAGTTGAAGCAGACTTTGAGTCCTCAAAGTATTTTATTAGGACCAACTCCAGGAGCCATTTTGCGAGTTAAGAATCGTTACTATTACCAATTAATTATCAAATATAAAAAAGAAAAGCAGCTCTATCCGACATTAGAAAGTATTTTGCAACAAAGTCAAAAGGAACAACGAAATGGATTACTGATTGCTATTGACAGTGAACCTATGTATTTCATTTAGGAGGAAACCATGCGCTACCCAATTTTGCTTCATCCTGACCACCGTTTAACTCAACCTGCTTCGTCAGTTGAATATGTAACAGATGAACTCGCCCAACTACTAGATGATATGTATGAGACAATGGTGGCTCATGATGGTATCGGTTTAGCAGCTCCACAAATCGGGAAAAATTTACGAATGGCTGTTATAGAGATTGACGAGGGAGATCGCTTTGATTTAATTAATCCAGTTATCACTGAGAAAAAGGGTACAACTATTGATGTTGAAGGCTGTCTTTCCATTCCAGAAACTTATGGAACAGTAAAGCGAGCAGATGAAATAACTGTGCAGTATTATGATCGTGAAGGCGACGAAATGGAAGTAACAGCCTATGGCTATTTAGCTCGTGCGTTTCAACATGAAATCGATCATTTGGATGGTAAACTGTTTATTGATCAAGTGATTGACCCAATCGCACCTGAGGATTTAGAACGTTATATGGAGGAACATGCCGATGACTAAAATTGTATTTATGGGAACCCCCGCTTTTTCAGTTCCTGTTTTGGAAGGTTTATTAGCTGAAAACTATGAAATTGCGGCTGTAGTTACTCAGCCAGACCGTCCAGTTGGACGAAAAAAAACGATCACACCGACGCCAGTCAAAGCTGCCGCTGTCAAGCAAGGTTTATTGGTTTTACAGCCTGAAAAAATCAATGGCTCACCAGAAATGGAAAAAATCGCTCAATTGGCTCCGGATTTAATTATTACAGCGGCCTTTGGGCAATTCTTACCTGAAAAGCTGCTGCAAATTCCACGACTAGGCGCAGTTAACGTCCATGCTTCATTGCTACCGAAATATCGTGGGGGTGCGCCTGTCCATTATGCTATTATGAATGGTGAAAAGGAAACCGGTGTAACCATCATGGAAATGATTAAGAAAATGGATGCTGGCGGCATTTATAGCCAACGAAGTATCCCGATCACTAAACAAGATGATGTAGGAACGATGTTCGAAAAATTAAGTCTTGTAGGTAAAGAACTACTTTTGGAGACATTGCCACAAATTATAAATGGGGAAATAGCTCCAAATCCACAAAATGAGGCTGAAGTTACTTTCTCTCCGAATATCACAAGGGAACAAGAGGCTATTGACTGGAGTAAAACTGCTGAAGATGTTGACAATCAAGTACGTGGAATGCATCCGTGGCCAATTGCTTTTACAACTTATGAAGGTATACGCTGGAAAATTTTTAAAACAGAACTAACAGCAGAAACAACGACAGCTGAACCGGGAACCATCGTTTTACGGACGAAAAAGGATTTACAAATCGCTTGTGGGAACGGAAGTGTTCTAGCTATTCATGAACTTCAGCCAGCTGGAAAGGCTAAACAAGCTGTTCAAGCATTTCTTAATGGCAGTGGAAAGCAAGTGACAGAAGGTCAAAAGGTGAAGTAATGGCGAAAAAAATATCGAAGAAATTATTACATTCTGCACGCTACACGGCTTTAGAGGCTGTTGAACGTATTAACCATGGCGGTGCTTACTCTAATCTACTTCTTAATGAATTGATTAAGAAAAATCAAGTAGCTGACAAAGATACAGGACTGTTAACCGAGCTTGTTTATGGTACTGTCAGTCGCAAACGACTTCTAGCATTCTATTTGGCTCCTTTTACAACTCGGGCGAAACGAATTGATAACTGGGTACAAAGTCTTTTAGAACTTTCAGTGTATCAGTTGATTTTTTTAGACCGTGTGCCAGACCATGCAATTTTAAATGAAGCGGTGGAAATTGCTAAAGCAAAAGGCAATCCGGGAATTGGTAAATTTGTTAATGGCGTTCTGCGTTCTTTGCAAAGAAATGGCGTTCCATCTTTAACGGATATTGCCGACCCAATAGAACGGTTGGCAACTGAGATTAGTTTACCAGACTACCTGACTGAAAAACTTGTACAAGAACTAGGAGTAGAAGAAACTCGCAAATTAGGTCTTTCATTGCTAGAACCCAGTCATGTAAGTGCACGAGTAGACATACAAAGGATTAGTCGTGAATCGGCCATTGAGCAGTTACAAGAAGAGGGAATTGAAGCAAGACTTAGTGATGTATCTCCCTATGGTATTATTGCTGACAAAGGATTTTTAGCTGGAAGCAAGCTGTATAAAGCAGGACTGCTAACTATTCAAGATGAAAGTTCCATGCTGGTAGCACAAGTAATGAGAATTAACCCAGGTGAAAAAATTTTAGATGCTTGCTCAGCACCAGGCGGAAAAACGACACATATGGCAGCATTACTTGAAGGTGAAGGCAAAATTACCGCTTTGGACATCCATGAACACAAATTGAAGCTAGTTCGTGAAAATGCTGAACGGCTCCATGTATCTAAGGTAGTTGAAACCAAAGAGCTGGACGCTCGAACGGTAGATAAGCATTTTGCTCAAGAATTTTTTGACCGAATTTTGATTGATGCACCTTGTTCAGGTTTAGGATTAATGCGTCGGAAACCTGACATTAAATATCAAAAAAGACCGGAAGATTTTAAACAATTGCCGAAAATTCAACGAGAAATTTTAGAAAGTTGTGCACCGACGTTAAAAAAAGGTGGCATATTGGTCTATAGTACATGTACAATAACTTCTGAAGAAAACCAAGAAGTCACAGCAGCTTTCCTAAAGGCTCATCCAGAATTTGAAAAGATTGATTTAGTTGTAAATAATGTTTTACAACCAGCTATTCAGGATAAGATGTTGGTATTATACCCAGAAATGCTGATGACTGACGGCTTTTTCATCTGCGCGATGCGCAAAAATGACAAATGAGGTGGAACAAAATTGGAAATTCAATTTCAATCTGATATCGGTAGACGTCGCCAAATGAATCAGGATTATGCGAATGTTTTTGTGAATCAAACACAAAAGTCATTAGCAATCTTAGCTGACGGCATGGGTGGCCATTTGGCAGGAGATGTGGCTAGTAAAATGGCTGTCAATGGACTTGGTGCCGCTTGGGAAGCTTCAGACATTTCAGACAGTGAAAAAGTTGCGCAGTGGTTCATCCATCAAATTCAAACAGAAAATCAAAAAATTTATCAAGAAGGCATTGAACACCCCGAGATGCAGGGAATGGGGACAACCATTGTCGGTGCTGCCTTATTTGATGATAATTTTACGTTAGCTCATGTTGGTGATAGCCGTGCCTATTATATTCACGATCATACGATACGTCAGTTGACTGATGATCATTCACTAGTGAACGAATTGGTGAAATCTGGCGAAATCACTGAGGAAATGGCCGCAGTTCATCCACAAAAAAATGTATTGACTCGGTCAGTTGGGGTATACGGTACTGTAGAAGTAGATGTTTCTCATCATACGTGTCATGCTGATGGCTATTTGCTTTTGTGTTCTGATGGTTTAACTAACATGGTAAGCGAAGAAAAAATTATGACCATCATCGAGGATGATCAACCTTTAGCTGATAAGACAAGTCAATTAATCGCTAAAGCCAATGAAGCTGGTGGAGCCGATAACATTACCGTACTATTAATCCACTTTGGGGAGGAGGTACCGGAATGATAGATATCGGGAAAATAATTAATGGCCGATATAAAATCATCGCTAGTATCGGAAGTGGTGGGATGGCCAATGTCTTTTTAGCCCACGATTTAATTTTGGATCGCGATGTTGCTATCAAAGTGTTGCGTTTTAACTTCCAAAATGATCAAACAGCAATACGTCGTTTTCAAAGAGAAGCCTTAGCGGCCACTGAGTTAGTTCACCCTAATATTGTTAGCGTATATGACGTAGGCGAAGAAGAGGATATGCAATATTTAGTAATGGAATATGTACGTGGTATGGATTTGAAGCGATACATTCAGACTCATTACCCAATCCCTTATACTAAAATTGTCGATATCATGCAGCAAATTCTTTCTGCCGTTAGTCTGGCACATGCCCATGGTATTATTCATCGTGACTTAAAACCACAAAATGTACTGATTGATCAAGAAGGTGTGGTGAAGATTACTGATTTCGGGATTGCAATTGCCTTATCGGAAACTTCCCTGACACAAACGAACTCTTTACTAGGCTCAGTTCACTATCTTTCTCCAGAACAAGCACGAGGAAGCATGGCAACGAAACAATCAGATATTTATGCTTTAGGAATTATTTTGTATGAAATGATGACAGGAAATGTTCCTTTTGATGGTGAATCAGCGGTAACGATAGCACTAAAACATTTTCAAGATCCGATTCCTTCGGTGAAAGTATTTGATCCGCAAGCGCCACAGTCACTTGAAAATATTGTTATGAATGCAACAGCGAAAGATCCGGCTGATCGCTATAAAACTGCAGAAGAAATGTCAGAAGATTTAGCGACTGCTTTATCTCCAGGGCGCTTAGATGAACGGCCGTGGGAGCCAACAGTTATGCATGATGAAACAAAAGTTCTGACGCCAATAACAGAGGAACTGCCATTGGAAGAAAAACAACCGGAGATTCCGAAGATGGTAAATAAGCCAGTTGAACCTCCCAAGAAAAAACGGAAGAAGTGGCCATGGATTTTATTGGCACTTTTAGTTTTAGCGATAGGAGGATTTGCAGCGTACATGTTTGCAAGTTCTAATCAAGAGTCAGCTGTTCCAGATGTTAAAAACATGACCGAGGCAGAAGCACGACAAACTTTGCAAGAAGCAAAGTTAAAGGTAGTAGAGCGTGCTGAGTCAATTCCTGATAGCGATGTTGAAGAAGGACATGTTGTTCGAACTGATCCGGAAGCTGGCAGTATGATTCGCCGTAATCGAACCGTTCGCTTATATGTCAGCAGTGGTGTAGGAAAAGTTGAGCTAGATAATTACACCGGTGAACAGATTAGTGATGTTCGAAAGACTTTAAGGGATTTAGGCTTCTCTTCTAGTCAAATCAAGATAAATGAAGATTATAATGACGAGGTTAATAAAGGGGCTATTATTAGTCAAGATCCAACCGAAGGCAATGAAGTTGACCCTTCAAAGGACACGATTACCTTTGAAGTATCTAAAGGTCCTCAAACCTTTACTTTGGGAGATTATTCAGGTATGACTTATGAAGCTGCTGAAGCCGCTTTGTTAAATTTGGGAATCGATGGTGAACAAATTCAGCGAATTAATGAAGATAACGAAAGTGTAGCTGCTGGAATGGTAATAGGCCAAGATCCTATTCCGGGGACTAATGTGACAGCTGACAAATTAATCAAATTGCAAGTCAGCAAAGGTCCTGCCAAAGTGACTGTGCCTAATCTAAATGGTAAAACACAAGCTGAGGCACAAATTGAATTAGAAAATCTGGGATTAAAAGCGACTGTTACTGAAGAATTCTCTGATAGTATTGAAGCTGGAAAAGTTATTGCAACCAGTCCAGCAAATGGTGAATCTGTAGATAGCGGAAGTACCGTTACCTTGAGAGTTTCAAAAGGTACAGAAGTGAAGCAGCAGAATTTCAACGTAACAATTAATGCCAGTTATAAAGGGAATAATGAGCAAACTGAAACAATTACTGTTCTAGTAAAAGATGCGAATAATAGCAGTCTGACAAATAAGGCAACCTTCACTTTAGATTCCAGTACGACCTCCAATAGTCAAGCCGTACCTGTTACAATCAAAGATGGATCAGAAGCGACCATCCAGGTTCAAAGAGATGGTGTGACTGTGGTGACTAGGAACGTAAATGGTGAAACAAGCATTAATGTTCCATGATTTAGAAGATATCTTTTTCCGATTGGAGGAAGGTATCTTTTTTAGGTTTTTTTTACTGATATTTGTTTATTGAATATGGTACAATGGTTGCGAGAGAATGTATCGAAGGGAGTGAGGACCATCGAAGGACAAATTCGTAAAGCATTAAGTGGTTTCTATTATGTATTCAGCGATGGAAAAATGCACCAGACCCGAGCCAGAGGAAACTTTCGTAAACGCGGACTGACCCCGCTAGTTGGGGATGATGTAGTTTTTAGCAGCGAAGAAAACAGTGAGGGATATGTTTTGGAACTGTTGTCGCGAAAAAATGAACTAATCCGTCCACCAGTAGCAAATGTTGATTTAGGCGTCGTTGTAACCAGCTTAGTTGAACCAAAGTTTTCTTATAATTTATTGGATCGATTTTTGGTTACATTGGAAAGTAAATTAATTGATCCAGTCATCTATCTTTCTAAAACTGATTTGATGAAAGATGAAGTACAGGTTGCTGAAATTAAGGCTGTTTATGAACCTCTAGGATATCCTGTAATTGCAGGGCTAGCAGAAAAAGATCGCCTGACGGACTTATTCAGTGATAAATTAACTGTATTTATGGGTCAATCAGGTGCAGGAAAGTCGACATTGTTGAATGAGTTAGCACCGGAATTACAATTAGCAACAGGTGAAATTTCTGAAGCGTTAGGAAGAGGAAAACATACAACCCGCCATGTTGAATTATTGGAACTATTTGATGGATTAGTCGCCGATACCCCTGGATTTAGTTCGATTGACTTTTTGGAATTATCAGTAGATGAGCTACCGAAAAACTTCCCAGAATTTCTAGCAGCTGCACCATACTGTCGCTTTCGGGAGTGCCGCCATGTAAAAGAGCCGGGTTGTGAAGTAAAAAGAAGAGTAGAATCTGGCGAAATCACTCAATCAAGATATGATAATTATCTGCAGTTTCTACAAGAAATTGAAAACCGACGACCTATTTATAAAAAGAAAAACTAATTTAGTACTAAGAAAAAGGAGTAGGATAAAATGAAAATTGCCCCATCAATTTTAAGTGCAGACTTTGCACGTCTAGGTGAAGAAGTAAAGATGGTTGAAGCAGCAGGTGTCGATTATATTCATATTGATGTAATGGATGGAAACTTTGTACCGAACATTACCTTTGGACCTAGTGTAGTAGCCTCATTGCGCCCAATTACTAAACTGCCGTTGGACGTTCATTTAATGATTGATGCACCAGAAAAGTATATTGAAGATTTTGCTAAAGCTGGATCAGATATTATTATGGCCCACGTTGAAGCAACTCCGCACATTCATCGTGCCGTTCAAATGATCAAACAAGCAGGAGTAAAAGCGGGAGTAGTATTGAACCCAGGAACGCCAGTAGAATCAATTAAATATGTGTTACCTCAAATTGATCAAATCTTGGTGATGACAGTAAATCCAGGATTTGGTGGTCAATCGTTTATCGAAGAAACTGTTGAAAAAATTGCGGAGCTGGATCAGTTGCGAAAAGATAATGGTTATCACTATGAAATTGAGGTTGATGGAGGTATTGTACCAGAAACAGCTGCTAAGTGTCGTGAAGCTGGTGCAGATGTATTTGTAGCAGGTTCGTATATCTATGGCTCCGAAGATCCGGAAGCACGAATTGAGGCATTGCGGGAAGTTTTAAATTAATGAATATTCTATTGGTTGCGGGTGGGAATCCCCAGAAATGGCCGGATTTCCAAGTGTCAGATTTTGATTTTTTCGTTGGTATAGATCGTGGAACTCTCTATTTATTGGACGAAGGCATTCATCCTGATTTAGCAGTAGGTGATTTCGATTCTTTGTCCGCTCAAGAGCGTAAACTTGTTTTTGATTCAGTTGGGGAAATAGCTGAATCACCTGCTGAAAAAGATGACACAGATACGCAGTTAGCACTAGTTAAGACTTTTGAACGCTATCCATCTGCTAAAGTAACAATCATTGGTGCTACGGGTGGGCGATTAGATCACCTATTAGCTAATGTATGGTTAGGTGTAGAACCTAGATTTCAGCCTTTCCTTCAACAATTTCAATTGAAGGACCAAACAAATACAGTTAGTTATCTGACAGCTGGTGAGCATGTAGTAATTAAGGAACCGGGTATGAAATATCTGGGTTATTGTTGTTTAACACCTATTTCAGCTTTGACATTGCAGGATGTAAAGTACCCACTGAATCATGTTGAAATTTTACAGCCTACTAGTTTAGCCAGTAATGAGTTTTTACGAAGCGAAGCAACAATAAGCTTTAAAACGGGTGTTATTGCAGTAGTACAAAGTAAAGATTAAGTAAATACTGAGTCAGCAGAAAGCAAAAAAATTACAATTTGCGCTGCTGACTTTTTTAGTTGCTAAAATTCTCTAAAATCGCGCCTCGTTGCTTTTTTAAGCTGACGGTTAGTGGTAGAATTTAGAGTATCTTATTATGTCCCGAGGTGCCTTTGTGAGAAAGTTTAATCCAAATAAAAATATCATTATCCTACTGATTTTAGTTATTATTGTTATCGCGACAATTTCGATTACCGCAGCAAATCGTGCTCGTGAAGGAAAAACTAATATTGTACAATCCATGATTAATGATACTGTAGGAGTAGTGGACAAAGCCATTACTGCGCCAGGTCGCTGGATAACTGGCGGAACGTCAGCAGTATCTAATTTGATCAATGCCTATGAAGAAAATGAGCAATTGAAAAGCAAAATTGATCAATATGACGAAGTAGCGTTAGAAAATGAAAATCATGAAAGAGAAATTGAACAATTAAAAGAGGAGCTGTCGTTGAATCAAACGTTAACCAGCTTTCAAAAAGTAACTGCCAATGTGATTACTCGTTCGCCAGATACTTGGCAAGATATGCTTATAGTTGATAAGGGAAGTGCAGATGGTATAGAAGGAAATATGGCTGTGATGTCACAAAAGGGCTTAATTGGCCGCGTCGTTGAGGTAAATACGCACACGTCTAAAGTAGAGTTGCTTACGTCTGATAACAAAAGTACCAATCATTTTCCTTTAAAGATCACTTCTGATTCTGGTAATTCCTTTGGTATTTTGACCAGCTATGATGAAAAGAAACAACAGTTAGTTGCCACTAAAGTTACCAAAGAAAAAGACATCAAAGAAGGCGATGTTGTCCAAACTTCTGGGTTAGGTGGGAATTCACCAGCAAATTTACCAGTAGGTACAGTTGCAGAAGTTAAAACAAACAGCTTTGGTGTAGAAAGAGAAGTTTATATCAAGCCATATGCCCAAATGTACGATATCTCTGTTGTGACGATTGTGCAACGGATGGTGGAGGCGGGTGAATGATTGAGAAGGGTTATTTAAAGTATGTTGCCCCGCTGTTATTATTTATCTTTATGTTGCTGGATGCGCATGTTAATCGTTTATTTACACTTTTTTTCAGCGACGACTACCAAATGAATGCTCACATCATGATTTTGGTTTTGTTAGTTGTTTCTGAAGTTTTAGATAAACGATTCGCGATTGGTACGATGTTAGTCATAGGCGTTTTGTATGACTTATATTATATCGGTGTAATAGGTATCTATGCGGTTATTTTACCTTTGACAGCGGCATTAATCTATCTGTTTGGTAGGGTTATCCATCAGAGTATGCTAACTCTATTTTTTTCAATGATCATCTTTGTAACTTTTTTTGAGTTGGGTAGTACATTGCTGCAAATGGCCTTTCAACTTGCTCATGTCAACAACCAGTTATTTGTCACGCGTTTCTTGGGGCCAACATTAGGAATGAATATTTTGCTGTTCATCCTCTTGATTTTCCCCTTAAGGAAAGTCTTAATCCAAAAAAATGCTAGCTTAGAATAAATGAAATTTTACTGAAAACAGGAGTCTGAGGCTCCTGTTTTTTTATTGTGACAGAAACTATTTTAATTAGAACGAAAATGAAATGGTTTTGTAACAATGCTATTATACGCATGACATACAGCTATGGTAAACTCATCAATGTGTTAGAAAAAAAGTCTAATAAAATTCATAAACTAAAAACGTAAAAGTAGTCGGAGGATATAAGAGTGAAAAAAAGTTTGTTATCAGCATTAATGGTATGTTCAGTAACATTAAGCGCACTAGCAGCTCCAGCCGCAGCTTCAGCCGATGAATTCGATAATAAAATTGCTGATCAAGATGCGAAAATTTCTAATTTACAAGACCAACAAGTAACTGCAGAATCTCAAATCGGTTCTTTAGAAAATGAAGTTGCTGCAATCAATACAAAGGCACAAGACCTATTAAATGAACAAACGACATTACGTCAAAAATCAGAAGATCTACAAAAACAAATCAGTGCATTGCAAGAGCGAATTGAAAAACGTTCAAAAGCAATTCAAGAGCAAGCACGTGACGTTCAAGTAAAACAAAGCACTTCAAATGTAATTGATGTTGTTTTGAATGCTGAATCATTTAGCGATGCTGTAGGTCGAGTACAAGCAATGAGTACTATCGTAAAAGCTAACAATGACTTAGTTGAACAACAAAAAGCTGATAAACAAGAAGTTGAACAAAAAGAGGCTGAAAACCAAAAACAAATTGAACAAATTGCTGCTAACCAATCACAATTAGAAGGCCAAAAAGGTGAACTAATTGCTAAACAGGCTGACTTAAATGTTCAAAAAGTTTCATTAGCCGCTGAACAAGCAACTGCTGAAAGCGAAAAATCTGCTTTGCAACAGCAAAAAGCAGAAGCAGAAGCTGAACAAGCTCGTATTCAAGAAGAAGCACGTAAAGCTGCAGAAGCTCAGGCTGCTGCCCAAGCCGAGGCTGAAGCACAACGTAAAGCTGACGAAGAAGCTGCTAAACAAGCTGTAAAAACAGTTGCTTCAAGTGAAGTTGCAAGTTCAGAATCAAGCACAGTAGAATCAACAACAACTACTCCTTCGACTGAAGAACAAACAACACAATCAAGTACTCAAGAAACACCAAATAGTTCAGAAACACCAGCACCAGCTCCTAATGAAAATGGAAACAATGGCGGTACAGGAACACCTACACCAGCACCAACTCCTGATCCAACGCCAGCACCAGTAGTTCCAACACCGACTCCAACACCAGCACCATCTGGTAATGGTTCGGCAATAGTAGCTGAAGCAATGAAACACATTGGCAAACCATATGTATGGGGTGCTAAAGGGCCTGAATCATTCGATTGCTCAGGATTTACCAGCTATGTATATCGTGTAGCTGCTGGACGTGAAATTGGTGGATGGACTGTTCCTCAAGAATCTGCTGGAACAACAATTTCAATCGATCAAGCGCAACCAGGTGACTTGTTATTCTGGGGTGGTCATGGTGGAACATATCATGTTGCGATTGCTTTAGGTGGCGGTCAATACGTACATGCTCCTGCACCAGGACAAACAGTTACAACTTCTTCATATGCATACTTCGCACCAAGTTTTGCGGTTCGTATGTAATCAATTAAAATTTGTTGACCGGTACGAAGAAATTCGTATCGGTTTTTATTTTGGAGGCAGTGAAATGAAGAAACATAGTAAAAATGGAAATTTGTACTTAGGAATAGCCTTTGCTATGATCCTTATTTTATTTATTAGTTCTTCTATGACGTATGAGCAGCAAAGTCAAGTATCATTGTTGGATCGACTATTGGGTGGAGAGCCATTAAGAGGAATATTATCTTCTATTTCTTTTACCTATGCAGGGAGTAAAGTAAGCATTCCAGCGTTAGGTTATTCAAAGTTTGTTGAATTCTTCATCCGCAAAGGAGCTCATTTTGGAAGCTACTTTATTTTGGGAGGAAGCTTGTTTCTGGGATTACAACCAAAAATGAAGCAAAAGCAAGTTTTACTTGCGGGATTTTTTGCTTGGTTTTCAGCGACAGGTTATGCAGCTATGGATGAGTTTCATCAAATGCTGACTGGCGGAAGAACTCCATTGTTTCAAGATGTAATGTTGGATTCAACTGGAGCATTAACAGCTTGCTTATTGATTATTCTTTATACTAAAGTGCTGAAAAAACGATAGCCCTTCTTTTCCTTGACGAACGATTTTTTAAAGATAAAAATGATAGTAGCGCTTCAACAAAATAGCTAGGGGGAGATACCATGTCAGGACACAGCAAATGGAACAACATTCAAGGTCGAAAAAATGCACAGGATGCAAAGCGGGGGAAAATATTCCAAAAAATTTCTCGTGAAATTTATATGGCTGCCAAAGCCGGTGGTCCCGACTCGAACATAAATCCTGCACTACGCTTAGTAATGGATAAAGCAAAAAGTGCAAATATGCCCAACGACAATGTGATGCGGGCAATAAAAAAGGCTACTGCTTTAGGTGAAGGGGAACACTATGATGAGATCACTTATGAAGGTTATGGTCCGGGTGGTGTAGCGATTTTAGTACATGCTTTAACAGATAATCGTAATCGAACAGCAACCAATGTGCGAGTAGCGTTTACTCGAAATGGTGGGAATTTGGGTGAGACGGGTTCAGTTAACTATATGTTTGATAGACAAGGCTATATTGTAATTGAACGCAAAACTATTTTAATAAACGAGGAGGAAATGTTAGAAAAGGTAATAGATTCTGGAGCAGAAGATATGGTAACCTCGCCAGAATTTTTTGAAATCTATACATCACCTGAAGATTTCACTAATGTTCGCGACCAATTAGAAGCAGAGGGGTTCACGCTAGCTCAAGCAGAGCTGACAATGATTCCTCAAACAACTATAAACTATAAAATTAGACGAACAGCAAAAGCAACAGTTGGAACATCTAGTGGATAAATTAGAGGACGATGAGGATGTTTCAGAAGTATTTACTTCTGCTGAATAACGAAAAAAAACCGTTTGGAAATTTTCCAAACGGTTTTTGAATTAAAAGACTAATACAGGTGTTCCTAAATCAACTAGTTCAAATACTTGTCCCATTACCCCTGGTGGAGTATTGATACAACCATGTGATCCAACTGTTTGCCATAAGTTTCCGCCATAAGCAGGCTGCCAATCAGAATCATGAATTCCAACTCCAGTCCAGTCAATTGGCATCCAGTATTTTACAGGACTGGCATATTTACTGCCATCATCGTTGAAGCCACGTAGAGTAGTATTGGTTTCCTTGCTCCATACATAGTTTACCCCTGGAGGAGTAGGTGAAGAAGGTTTCCCGCTGACGATATCAGTTTCTAATGCAACGTTGCCATCTTTGTAAACCCACATGTGTTGGTTTTGTAAATCAACCTCCACATAAGTGTTGCCAATCAGAGCTTTACCTGAATCTGTTGTAGCACCTTCAACAATTGGAGAACGTGTAAAATCTTTTCCTTGAAGGATTTGTTCAGACAATGCTGCAGTTTCGTCAGCAGTATTAATTGACCAACTGTAACTGCCAGCAGGAACTTCCACTTCACCACGACGGGTACTATTAAATTTAGTTGGTTGTGTTTTTGTGTTGTAAGTTTGGCCAAGTTCAGTCACATAGGCGGTCACTTTCTCTGGGTCTAAAGTAAGCTTACCTTCTTGATCAACCGTTAGCCAGTCTTGAATTTTATCAGAAGGAATATCAAACGTATTGCCATTAATAGCATACGTCGCTTTTACTTTAGCAACTTTATTCATTTCTTCCAATGACTTCTTCAATTGCGGATCATCTTTTTTAATCGTTGGTTTTGCTAGATATTCATTCATGCTGATTGTATGTTTGCCAGTTGAAACAGCTTCTGCAAATGCATTAGCGGCAGCATCAACATCAATAACAGAACCTTGTTTTTCAGCAACAATCTCAAAACCAGAATCCGTTTGTTTAATCGTTGCATTTTCCGTTGGTGTGCGTGGTCCGTTTACTTGAGCTAGTTCGACCTTCACCTGTTCCTTGATAGCATTCAATTCATTTTCATCTAATGTATTGCCAGCTACATCTTTTGTTTCAGCAGCTGATACCAATTGCATACCCCAACTAAACGGATTTTGCGATTCTTTAATAGAAGTTAATTCATCCGCATAATCTGTTGTCCATCCTAGGTCTTGCCGATTGATTTCTTTCCAATTTTTACCGTCGATTTGAATGACGAATGGTGAGTCAGACAAAGCTTTTTCCATTTTTTTGTTCGCGTCCTCTACGGTGAGATTTTCAATCTCAACACCATTGACTACCGTATTAGGTAAAAATCGACTACTAAAATATGTACTACGGAAGGCATAACCCGCAACTAGTAGTACAAGAATACCAAGTACGATAATTAAGCCTGCTTTGGAACGGGAACGCTTTCTATCAGATCTTCGCATCGAAATAACTCCTTAAATTCACAGAATAGATGGTATATCGATAACAAATATACCACAGAACAAGCAAAAAGCGAGCTTTCTCGTACACTTTATAAAAAATATTTAAAAATACCATGAGAAATTCTCTCACGGTATTTTTAATGCTTCTATTTACTTTCGCTATCTAATTCGGCAAAGGCTTTATCCATAACTTCTTTTAATTGACTAGCAGAAGCATTCATTTTATCTTTTTCTGCATCAGTCAATGGAATTTCAATGATATTTTGGACGCCTTTTGCATTAACAACTGCTGGTGCACCAATATAGATATCACTTTGTCCGTATTGTCCTTCTAAATAGACAGACAATGGGAAAACAGCACTTTCGTCATTTAAAATAGCACGAGTGATACGAGCTAGGGCAACAGCAATACCATAAAATGTTGCTCCTTTTTTCTCGATAATTTCATAAGCTGCGTCGCGTACACCGAAGAAGAGGTTCACTAATGCTTCTTCATCTACTTCGGGATTATCCTTAACCCACTCGTAAATTTGTAAACCGGCTACATTAGCATGTGACCATACCGGGAATTCTGAATCTCCATGTTCGCCTAAAATGTAAGCATGAACGTTACGAGGGTCAACATTAACTAATTCAGAAATTGCTTGACGGAATCGGGCTGTATCTAATGAAGTCCCTGAACCGATAACACGTTCTTTAGGGAAGCCCGAAAACTTCCAAGTAGCATAAGTCAAAATATCTACTGGATTAGCGGCAACTAAGAAAATTCCGTTGAAACCAGAAGCCACAATTTGTTCAACAATACTCTTATTGATCCGTAAGTTTTTGTTTACCAGATCCAACCGAGTTTCGCCTGGTTTTTGTGGAGCTCCAGCTGTGATAACCACTAGATCAGCATCATGGGCATCGTCATAAGAAGCTGAGTAAATTTTCTTGGGTGAAGTGAAAGCTAATGCATGAGATAAATCAATTGCATCTCCTTCAGTTCTATTTTTATCGATATCGATAATACCGATTTCTTGGGCAATATTTTGGTTAACTAAAGCGAATGCGTAACTTGATCCTACGGCACCGTCTCCGACTAAAATTACTTTTTGATGGGTTTTAACATTTCCTGCAGCTGCAGTCATTGTGTACCAGTCCCTTCCTTTATTTGTTTTATCGTTGACATCATACCATTGATTTGTAAATTTTGTCACGTATTTCGCTCAAAACTAATACAGTTCTAATCGTTGTTATAGTGGAAAACGGTTTAATGGCTGAGACGAAAGGAAACAGTAAAATGAGAGTTCTTAATGAAATGCCAAACTTTTAACAAGTCTTAAAAGTAGGAATTGACCATTACAGTTTATTTTGTGTTATACTATGTGGGAACACTGGACCGCCTTATGGCAGTCCAGCATTTTGGCATGCTTAAGGTGAAAGGAAAAAGAATGAAAATGATAGTAGGCCTGGGAAACCCAGGGAAAAAATATGAAAGTACAAAACATAATGTTGGCTTTATGGCCGTTGATTTATTAGCAAAGCAACATGGAGCAACATTTAGGAAACATACATTTGAGGCAGAGGTGGCGGATTTTTTCGTAAATGGCGAAAAAATTCTTTTAGTGAAGCCATTAACATTTATGAATGAGTCAGGAAGGGCTGTGGGGCCTTTAATGACTTATTTTGGTGTTTATCCAGAAGAACTAGTGGTTATTCAGGATGATTTGGATTTAGCGTTTGGCAAACTGCGCTTGCGTCAAAAAGGAAGCGCTGGTGGGCATAATGGAATAAAGAGTATTATTTCTCATTTGAATAGTCAAGAATTCAACCGGATTAAAATTGGTATCGGTCGACCAAATGGAAAAACGGTTGTTAACCATGTGTTAAGTACGTTCTCAAAAGAGGAGCAACCAGAAATTTTGGCTTGTGTGGATAGAGCAGCAGAGGCTGCAGAGTTCTTTATTGAAAGTAATGATTTCATTCAAACCATGAATCGATTTAATTAAGGAGGTGGTTCAGCCATGAATTTAATTGAAATAATTAATCATACACCACTAATTAAACAGTGGCATGAGCAGTTAGAACAACAAGCAAAGCGCCAATTGTTAGTTGGATTATCTGGTTCTGCAAAGGCTTTGGTAATGGCTGGAGCCTATGAGAAATATCAGCGACAGATTATTATAGTAGTTCCAAATCTCTATTATAGCAACCAGTTGGCAGAAGAATTGCGTCAAGTTATGGATGATGTGCATCTTTTTCCAGTTGATGAGGTGCTATCTGCTGAGATGGCTTTTTCTTCACCCGAGGCACGAGCAGAGCGTGTCGAAACTTTAACAGCCTTAAGTCAAGGAAAAAAAGGTATTTATGTTGTGCCCTCAGCAGCTTTACGCAAATATTTACCAGCACCAACAACTTGGCAAAACAACCAGTTGCACTGGCAAATCGGAAGTGAAATTGATTTACAGAATTTGGCTCAACAGTTGGTTTTGATGGGGTACGAACGTCAATCGATGGTAGGCAAACCAGGTGAATTTAGTATGCGTGGAAGCATCGTCGATATTTACCCTCTTACTACGAGTTATCCGATTCGAGTGGAATTATTTGATATAGAAGTTGATTCTATCCGCTACTTTGAGGCTGATACGCAACGTTCAGTTACCAATTTAGAAGAGATATGGATTGGCCCGACGACCGAATTAGTATTTGATCAAACTGATTTGGATCGTGGTATTGAGAAGGTAAGTCAGTTATTAGAAAATCGCTTAGCTGTTACCAAAGAAAAAGCGGATCAAACGTTTTTAAAGGATTACTATGGCCAATTAATGGCTTCATGGAAAGATGGAATTCCAACAGAAGAAGCACGCTATTATACCGATTTGATGTATGGGGGAGAAACTTCTCTACTGCAATATGTAGATAGCAGTGCTTGGTTATTTATCGATGACTACGGTCGAATTATGGAGACCAATCGTGAAATGGAGCGGGAGGAAGCTGAGTGGCATACACAAAAATTAGCTGAGCTTCGAGTCTTTTCCGAACAGCGCTTTGGACTTGATCTGAACAGTCTACTTAAAAAGACAAATTTGGTTTCGTCTTTCTTTTCACTTTTCCAAAAAGGCATGGGCAATTTAAGATTTGAAGCTATTCATGCGTTTCAATATCGTTCGATGCAGCAATTTTTTGGTCAGATTCCTTTGTTGAAAACAGAAGTGGATCGTTGGCAAAAGCAGCAGCAAACGGTCATATTTGTTGTTTCAGATCAAGAACGGCAAGAAAAATTGATACAGGAATTTCAAGATGCGGAAATCCAAGCTGTTCAATCGAAGAGTGATCAATTATTAATTGGAAAAACACAAATTATTGAGGGGAATTTATCCTCTGGTTTTGAATTGCCGCAAGATCATGTCGTTGTTATAACTGAGCGCGAAATTTTCCAGAAAGTCACTAAAAAGCGCGCTCGTCGTCAAACTATTTCCAATGCGGAACGATTAAAGAGTTATAACGAATTAAAAGCTGGCGATTATGTAGTTCATGCAAATCATGGTATTGGTAAATACATTGGTATGGAAACTATCGAAATTGATGGTGTCCATCAAGATTACATGACTATTCTCTATCAAAAAGATGATAAATTGTTTATTCCGGTTACGCAATTAAATCTAATCCAAAAATATGTTGCATCAGAAGCAAAACCACCTAAAATCAATAAATTAGGTGGCAGTGAGTGGAGCAAAACGAAACGTAAAGTTTCACAAAAGATTGAAGATATTGCAGATGATTTAATTGAGTTATATGCTAAACGGGAAGCTGAACGTGGGTATGCTTTTGGGCCAGATGATGAGTATCAAAAAGAATTTGAAGATGCATTTCCGTATACTGAAACAGATGATCAATTGCGCAGCTCAGCTGAAATCAAGCATGATATGGAAAAGCCGCGGCCAATGGATCGTCTGCTAGTTGGAGATGTTGGATTTGGGAAAACCGAGGTAGCACTACGAGCAGCTTTTAAAGCAATTAAGGAAAATAAACAAGTTGCCTTTTTAGTTCCAACTACGATTTTAGCTCAACAGCATTATGATACAATGATTGAACGGTTTGAAAATTTCCCTGTTAAAGTTGCTATGCTCAGCCGCTTTAGAACGAAAAAGCAGCAGCAGGAAACGATTGAACAATTACGCACAGGTCAAGTAGATATAGTAGTAGGAACCCACCGTATTCTTTCACAGGATTTGAAATTTGCTGATTTAGGTTTGTTGATAATAGATGAAGAACAACGTTTCGGTGTAAAACACAAGGAGCGACTGAAACAATTGCGCTCTCAAGTAGATGTATTGACACTGACTGCAACGCCGATTCCTCGGACCTTGCACATGTCTATGCTAGGCGTTCGTGATCTATCAGTAATTGAAACTCCCCCAGAAAATCGTTACCCTATTCAAACTTATGTCATGGAAACTAATCCAGGAGCTATTCGTGAGGCAATTGAGCGCGAAATGGCTCGTGGTGGGCAAGTTTTTTATTTATATAATCGAGTAGAAACAATTGAACGCAAAGTTGAAGAATTGCAAATGCTTGTGCCGGACGCTCGGATAGGGTTTGCCCATGGACAAATGACGGAGGTTCAACTGGAAAATACTTTACTGTATTTCATTGAGGGTCAATATGATGTTTTGGTGACTACTACGATTATTGAAACAGGGGTAGATATCCCCAATGTAAATACATTATTTGTAGAAAATGCTGATTACATGGGCTTGTCTACCTTATATCAACTAAGAGGACGGGTTGGTCGAAGCAATCGAATTGCCTATTCATATTTTATGTATGAACCACAGAAAATATTAAACGAAGTCAGCGAAAAACGATTGCAAGCCATTAAGGATTTTACCGAACTAGGTTCTGGCTTTAAAATTGCGATGCGTGATTTATCTATTCGAGGTGCCGGAAATCTATTGGGGGCACAGCAACATGGCTTTATCGATGCGGTTGGGTTTGATATGTATTCTCAAATGTTGACAGAGGCTGTTGATCGTAAGCAAGGAAAGAATACACAGACTGAACGAACTTCAGTTGAAATCAATATAGGTATCGATGCATATATTCCGGGAACTTACATTGAAGATGAGCGACAAAAAATTGAGATTTACAAACGAATTCGCGAGTTGGAAAGTCGGGAAATGCTGGATGAGGTGGAGGCTGACTTGGTTGACCGCTTTGGTGATTACCCAGATGAAGTAGCCAATTTACTGAACGTTGGACAAGTGAAAATGGATGGTGATCGTGCACTCATTGAAAGTATTGCTAAACGTGATCAACAATTAATTATCACATTAAGTAAGGTGGGAACCAAAGCTTATGCAGTGGAACAATTGTTTGAAGCCTTGAGTGCTACTAAATTGAAAGCTACTTTAGGTGTTGAGAAAGAGAAGATGGTCATTAAGCTGGTCATACAACCTAAAATGGATCAGGCAGTTTGGTTGCGAGAATTAACGAAATTTGTTAAGGCGCTGCGTGAACAAAAATACAAGGATTAGGAGCTGATGGCACTGGCTAACAAAGAAATGAAAGTCATGATGCGTGGTGCTTTTGTGCTGACTGCAGCTTCCTTTGTTGCAAAAATTTTAAGTGCCATTTATCGCGTACCTTATCAAAATTTGGCTGGAGATGAAGGCTTTTACGTTTATCAGCAGGTGTATCCTATTTATGGGATTGCCATGACCTTGGCACTTTCAGGATTGCCGCAGTTTATTTCAAAATATGTAGCTGAGAAAAATGGACCTAGAGAGCAGCGGGCCGCTCTTACTGAGCTATTTCCATTAGTTACTGGTTTAGGATTAATACTATGGGCAATTACTTTTTTTGGAAGTCGTCAAATTGCTAATGGAATGGGTGACGCAAGGTTAGCCTCGCTCATCCAAGTCGTATCCTTTACTTTTGTATTAATGCCTCTATTGTCAATAACCCGTGGTGAATTCCAAGGGAAATTAATGATGGTTCCTACTGCTGTTTCGCAAGTAGTTGAGCAATTAATTCGAGTGGGGGTTATTTTAATAGCAGCCTGGTCTTTTCAACAGTTTCATTGGAATGTTTACCATACCGGAACTGTTGCTATGGCAGGCGCTTTAGCTGGTGGAATAGCAGCTGTTTTAATTTTGCAGTATTATCGTCGTAAAGTACTAGGGACTAGTACCCCAATCGTTTTTCTTAAATGTACTGATCGGTCTAAGACTCTCATCAAGAGACTCATTTTAGAGGGCGGTTTAATGACTGTTTACAGTGGCTATCTTATCTTGTTTCAGCTAATTGATTCTTTTACAATCAAAAAGGCGCTGGTTGACTCGGGGCTTACTGAATATGGAGCCAAGGTTGCCAAAGGAGTTTACGATCGTGGACAGCCCCTGGTTCAATTAGGATTGGTTGCAGCGTTAGCTCTGAGTTCTAGTTTTTTACCGGTTTTAACCCGCTATTTAGCTAAACATGACCGTCGCTTGTTCATCAAATCTAGCCAAATATTCCTAAGGTTGACTTGTGGGGTGGCTGCCGCTGCATCATTAGGCCTAGTATTGCTACTCCCATATGTAAACTTTGCCCTATTTAAAGATTATTCAGGGAATCTCACACTAGTTTTGTTTGTTTTTTCCATTTTCTTGATGGCAATGATTCAAAGCTATCAAAGTATTGCACAGAGTCAGAACAGGTATCAAATTTCACTACAGGCTGCAGGCTGGGGCCTATTATTGAAAGTTTTAACAACTGATTTATTCACTCGAGTGTGGGGAACGGTGGGAGCAAGTATTGCTACTTTAGCGGGATTGACTGTCGCTTTAATTGTTTTGCACCGTGGCAGTGATTCAGCAATAACCAACTATTTAAAGGAAAGAAAATTTGGAAAGAAGTTAACTGTTTGTTTGGGCGGTATGGTAATCAGTTTATTTGGTTATTACACAGTGTTATCAGTATTAGGTAATCCAGTTCAACATCGCAGTCAAGCCTTGTTTGTTGCCTTATTGGGGGTATTAATTGGTGCTAGCATGTTCTTATTTTTATCAATTCGTTTGAAACTGCTAACAACTAGAGAATGGTTAATGCTTCCAATGGGTTCGAAAATATTACGATTAAAGTGGAGAGGAAAGTAAAATTATGCGCTTAGACAAATTTTTGAAAATCTCAAGAATTATTAAACGACGTTCGGTAGCGAAAGAAGTAGCTGACAAAGGACGGATTCAAGTAAATGGAAAACTAGCTAAATCTTCAACTGATGTCAAAATTGGTGATGTCATACGTGTTCAATTTGGGAATAAAATTATGGAAGCAAAGGTAGCTGCGTTGCATGAGTCGACTAAAAAAGAAGACGCTGCTGGAATGTATGAGATTATTCAAGAAACAAGAGTTGAAAATAACCTTAATTAAGGTTATTTCAAATAGACATTAGAATTTGAAATTGCTATAATAGGAAAGAAACTCAAGAAAAGAGGAGCTTGACGAAATGGGTGAAAAAAAGCTGAAGGTAGCCGCACTAGATACGCCTTATGCTAAAGAACAATATAAAAAGTTTCAAAAGCAACAGCGCCAATTGATTTTCAAACGTCGTCGTTTAACTGCACTTTTTTTGATAGCTGCGTTTGTTTTCATTATTATGGGCGTTCAATTATTTGGTGAGCATCAGCATTTAACTGAGCTAAAAGCGATTCAAGCTAAAACAGAAGCAGAATCTGCAAAGCTTGATCAACAGGTATCAACCTTGAAACAGGATGTTTCTTTGTTGCAAGATGACGATTATGTTGCTAAATTAGCGCGTAGCCGCTATTATTATTCCAAAGATGGTGAATTAGTGTTTGTTTTGCCTGATCAAGACAAAACTGCACAAAAATCGTCATCCGACGAAATTGTAAAGTCAGAAACTGCGGAATAAGCGGTTTTAATAAATAGGTAAAAAAATAGGAGGAACAATCTTTTTATGTCAATCGAAGTAGGAGCTAAGCTGCAAGGAAAAGTGTCCGGTATCACCAATTTTGGTGCGTTTATCGATTTAGGGGAAGGGAAAACAGGCTTAGTCCATATCAGTGAAATTTCCAATGGATTTGTTAAAGACATCCATGATGTATTATCTGTAGGCGATGAAGTGACAGTAAAAGTTACCTCTGTAGGTAATGATGGAAAAGTTGGTTTGTCTATTCGTAAAGCCCAAGATCAACCGCAACCTGAAAAGAAACCTTTTGTCCGAGAAAAACGTGAAAGTCGTCCAACTCGTCCACAACCAAAGGGGAATTTTTCAAAGAACAAAAAAGAAGACTTCGATACATTGATGAGTTCCTTTTTAAAGGATAGCGATGATCGTTTATCATCCTTAAAGCGTAATACAGAAGGCAAACGTGGCGGCCGAGGCGGTCGACGCAACTAAATTAAGTGATTAGCTGGAATTCATCGTGAATTTCAGCTTTTTTCAATAGGAGAGACGAAATGGAACAGAAGTTTTTGCAACGTAATCCTGAACTTCAAACGGTAGAACGAATTTTAGTGGCAGTTTCTACTGGGGTAGATTCTATGGTTCTTCTACGATTGTTAGAAAAATTGAGCACACGTACTGGTTTTAAGATTGGTGTAGCTCACGTGAATCATCAATTAAGAAAGGAATCTGCTAAAGAAGCGATTTTTTTGAAAAATTACTGCTACGAGCATCACCACGAATTTTATGAAAAAAAATGGGAGACTCCACCTGAATCAGGTATTGAAGTTAAAGCTCGTGATTTTCGCTACACCTTTTTTGCCGAAGTGATGAAAGAAGCGGGTTTTTCATTGCTTTTAACGGCTCATCATGGAGATGATCAAATTGAAACGATGTTGATGCGTTTTACTCGAGGTGGAGGCTTATTAAGCCATGCAGGAATGCAGCGGAGACGTTCATTTGGTGATGGACTATTATTGAGGCCGTTATTATCTTTTTCAAAGCAAATGCTAGTTAATTATGCTTTAAAAGAAGAAGTTCCCTATTTTGAGGATTCAAGTAACGCTACTTTACGGTATGCTAGAAATCGTATTAGACATCAAGTGTTGCCTGTATTGAAAGAGGAAAATCCAAAACTTTTAGAACATAGTCAACAATTTCAGCAGCAGTTAACGTGGGCAGAAGATGGACTGCGAGGCGCTCTAAAAGAAAATTTAAACAATGTTGTTTACCAAAAACAACGATGGTGTTTTATACAAAAGGATTTACCGTCTGAAGAGGGTTTACGTTATTATTTTTTGGCTTTCTTATTTGAAGAAATTTACAAGGAGACTCAATTGGTGGTCTCGCAACGACAGCTTTTCAAATTGGTCCATTTATTCAGTAATGGAGAAGCTCAATGGAGTATGGATTTAGGAGAGAAGTGGCAGTTCTCCGCCAGTTATCAAACATATACGATAGCCAAAGAGAACGTTACTATTCAAGGAGTCTATTCATTGAATAGTAACGAAACTATAGAATTATCTCCTAATGAGCAGTTAGTCTTAAAAAAGGATGGAAGTGCTGAACGAAATGCGGACTATTCTGCAATTCTCCCACCAATGGTTCGATTGCCTTTGATTGTAAGAAGAAGAGAACCAGGTGATCGAATTCAGCTTGCTGAAAATTTAAGAAAAAAGGTTAGTCGTTATTTTATCGATGAAAAAATCCCTCGAAATAAAAGAGAGCAAGCATGGGTCGTCACGGACGCTGGAGGAGAAGTTCTAAGCGTCATCCCCTTTGTTAATTCCTATTTGAGTATTGGGAATGAAACTGATAGAATACACTACATACTGGACTATTATTTGTATCATTGAAAGGAGCCTCTCATGCAAGGAAAGGATATTGAAAGAGTCTTAATAGATCGGGCTGAAATTCAACAACGTTGTGCTGAATTAGGCAAAGAATTAACGAAGGATTATGTAGACAAAAATCCATTAGTGGTTGGTATTTTAAAAGGAGCTGTTCCGTTTATGGCGGACATTGTTCGTGAGATCGACACTTATTTGGAATTAGATTTCATGGATGTATCGAGCTATGGTAATCAAACAGTTTCCTCAGGTGAGGTAAAGATCATCAAAGATTTGGATACGAATGTTGAAGGACGCGATTTGTTGATTGTAGAAGATATCATTGACAGCGGCCGTACGCTTCATTATTTGGTTGAATTGTTTAAATACCGCAAAGCCAAATCAGTAAAAATTGTTACACTGTTAGATAAACCGGAAGGTCGTATTGTTGATATTGAAGCTGACTATATTGGTTTTAATGTGCCAAATGAATTTGTAGTAGGATATGGCTTGGATTATGCTGAAACTTATCGTAATTTGCCATATGTCGGTATTTTGAAACCTGAAGTTTATCAATCAAATTAGTGACAGGAACAATTCACATTATGATATACTATAAAGGTCAGGATTGATAAAATTTTAAGAAAGCAACAATACGAGGAGGAAACGTATGAATAAAAACCCAAAGGGGGCTAAAAATGCTCTCTATTATATCCTCGTCATCTTGGCTATGGTCATGGTTGTGTATTTCCTTTTTGGAGACAATCGTACCCAATCGCCAGATATCGAGTATTCCACTTTCACTGAACAGCTAAAAGAAGGAAAAATCAAAGAATTCAGAATTCAGCCAGCGAGTGGGGTTTATAAAATCACTGGGGAATACAATGAACAGCAAGAAGTAGCTAACACGGGTGGTTTGAACATTATTGGTTCAACTGAAAGTTCAACTACACATTTTAGTACTATTGTATTGCCAAATGATTCTACATTAAGTGAAGTGACTAAACTTGCTAGCGAAAATGGAATCAAAACAGAAGTGCAAGAGGAATCCAGCAGTGGCATGTGGGTAACCTTACTTGTGAGCTTCTTACCGATCTTACTGATGGTTTTCTTCTTTTACATGATCATGGGTCAACAAGGTGGCGGCGGTGGCGGCAATGGCCGTGTCATGAACTTTGGCAAATCAAAAGCTAAAGAAGCTGACAAGAAAGCCAATCGTGTACGCTTCTCCGATGTAGCCGGTGCAGAAGAAGAGAAACAAGAATTAGTAGAAGTAGTAGAATTCCTAAAAGATCCACGACGCTTCGTTGAATTGGGCGCTCGTATTCCAGCAGGTGTACTGTTGGAAGGACCTCCCGGAACAGGTAAAACCTTACTTGCAAAAGCAGTAGCTGGTGAAGCAGGGGTACCATTCTATTCAATCTCTGGTTCTGATTTTGTGGAGATGTTTGTTGGGGTCGGTGCAAGCCGTGTCCGTGACTTGTTTGAAACTGCGAAGAAAAACGCACCTGCGATAATCTTTATTGATGAAATTGATGCTGTCGGTCGTCAACGTGGAGCTGGCATGGGCGGCGGTCACGATGAACGTGAACAAACTTTGAATCAATTATTAGTTGAAATGGATGGATTTGATGGCAATGAAGGTGTTATTGTTGTTGCTGCGACGAACCGTTCAGATGTATTAGACCCAGCACTGTTGCGCCCAGGGCGTTTTGACCGTCAAATTTTAGTTGGTCGACCTGACGTCAAAGGGCGTGAAGCCATTCTGCGAGTGCATTCTCGTAACAAGCCATTGGCAGATGACGTTGATTTGAAAGTTGTTGCACAACAAACGCCAGGTTTTGCTGGTGCAGATTTAGAAAATGTCTTGAATGAAGCAGCATTAGTTGCTGCTCGTCGTAATAAGAAGAAAATTGATGCTTCAGACGTGGACGAAGCAGAAGATCGCGTAATTGCAGGACCTGCTAAGAAAGATCGAGTTATCAGTAAGCATGAACGTGAAATGGTAGCTTATCATGAAGCGGGGCACACCATTATTGGTATGGTCTTGAATCGCGCTCGTGTTGTTCACAAAGTAACCATTATTCCTCGAGGACGCGCCGGCGGTTACATGATCGCCTTGCCAAAAGAGGATCAAATGTTGATGTCTAAAGAAGATATGTTTGAACAAATTGTTGGTTTACTAGGTGGACGTACTGCCGAAGAAATCGTGTTTGATGCTCAAACAACGGGTGCTTCTAATGACTTTGAACAGGCTACTGCTTTGGCTCGAAGTATGGTGACGGAATATGGAATGAGTGATAAGCTTGGACCAGTTCAATATGAAGGCAATCACCAAGTGTTCGTTGGTCGGGATTATGGTCAAACTAAGGCCTATTCTGAACAAGTAGCTTTTGAAATTGATCAGGAAGTCCGTAAGATTTTGATGGAGGCTCACGATAAGGCTCGTCAGATTATTGAAGAACATCGTGAACAACACAAATTAATTGCTGAAAAACTATTAGAATTTGAAACTTTAGATGCTAAAGCAATTAAGTCATTGTTTGAAACTGGTCAAATGCCAGAAGGACAAGGTAGCCTTTATCCTAGTGAAAGAACTCAAGCTCAAACTTTTGAGGAAGCAAAACGTGCGTTAGAAGAAAAAGATGCTGAAAAGCAAGCTCTGGATGAAAAGAAACATAATGATCCAAATGGCGATGATGAACCAATCGAATCACCTGACGATACAAGCGACAATGAACAATAATTTTTGAGAGAAGCATGCCTTAGCTGGCATGCTTTTTTGTATTTCTTTTAAAGTGGTACTGGGAAGTTGAAAAAAAGTGTAAGTCCTAGTATGATGCAATCACGAGTAAGATTGTCTATAGGAAAGGCAGCAAGGATAAGGAGAAAAAGAAATGACTGATTATTTAGTAAAAGCGTTAGCTTATGGAGGCTTTGTGCGGGCTTACGCAGTAGATGCAACGGAGACAGTTGCTGAGATGCAGCGCCGTCATGATACTTGGAATACTGCGTCAGCAGCGCTAGGTCGTACAATGATTGGAGCACTAATGTTGGGTGCTACCTTAAAAGGTGATGACAAATTAACGGTAAAGATAAATGGTAATGGACCTGCTGGTGGAATTATTGTTGACAGTAATGGCAAAGGAGATGTGAAAGGTTATATTAAAAATCCGCATCTTAGTTTGCCATTAAATGAAGTCGGCAAGATTGATGTTCGTGGAGCGGTAGGAAACGAAGGGATGTTTACTGTTATTAAGGATTTGGGTTTAAAGGAACCTTTCTCTGGTCAGACGCCAATTGTTTCTGGAGAAATTGGTGAAGATTTCACCTACTATTTAGCTGTCTCTGAACAAACACCTTCTGCTGTTGGGGTGTCAGTATTAGTTGATACAGATGATTCGATTAAAACGGCTGGTGGATTTATGATTCAGATTATGCCTGGTGCTAATGATGAAGTGATCGATCAAATTGAAGAGCAATTAAAAGAAACTGCTCGAATTTCCTCTCTGTTAGACCAAGGTCAAACGCCAGAAGAAATTCTGCAAGGACTTTTGGGGACTAATGATATAGAGTTTCTGGAAAAGATGCCTGTCCGGTTTAAATGCGATTGTTCAAAAGAAAAATTTGGAGCAGCGATAATTAGCTTAGGGCCTGATGAAATTCAAGCAATGATTGATGAAGATCATGGTGCTGAAGCAGTTTGTGCTTTCTGTAATAATAAATACGAATACAGTGAAGCAGATCTCATGGAATTAAAACGAGAAGCAATGGGGGAAAAATAGAGTGAAGCCGTTAAACGGAACCTGGAAAATCGGTAACGTAGAAATACCCAATCGAATTGTAGTAGCGCCAATGGCTGGTATTACAAATGCTGCATTTCGTGTGACTGTTAAAGAGTTTGGAGCTGGCTTAGTTGTTTGTGAAATGATCAGCGATCAAGGTATTCATTTTCGCAATAAAAAAACGTTAGATATGCTGTACATCGATGAAAGAGAGCATCCCTTGAGTATACAAATCTTTGGTGGAAGTAAAGAATCATTGGTTGAAGCGGCGCTTTTTGTACAAGAGAATACGAAAGCAGATATAATTGATATCAATATGGGATGCCCTGTTAATAAGGTTATTAAAGCCGAAGCTGGAGCCAAATGGTTGCTAGATCCGGACAAAGTCTATGAAATGGTGCACGCGGTTTCTTCAGCTGTTGATATTCCGGTTACTGTCAAAATGCGCATCGGTTGGGATAGTAAACATGTTTTTGCTACTGAGAACGCCCTCGCTGCGCAAAGTGCAGGGGCTTCAGCGATAGCGATGCATGGTCGTACACGGGTTCAAATGTATGAAGGTTGTGCTGATTGGAATATATTGACAAATGTTGCAAATCAATTGACCATTCCCTTTATTGGGAATGGGGATGTTCGAACACCTGAGGATGCAAAACGCATGATTGAAGAGGTGGGTGCAGATGGCGTAATGATCGGACGTGCTGCACTAGGGAATCCATGGATGATTCATCGCACGCAACATTATCTAGAAACTGGTGAATTAATTGATGAACCAACACCAAGGGAAAAAATTAATACTGCGAAATTACATTTGGCACGTTTAGCAGATTTAAAAGGTGAGAAAATCGCCTGCCGTGAGTTCCGTCAACATGCGAGCTACTATCTAAAAGGCATTTCACGTGCAGCTAAAGTAAAAGTGGCGATTAATCAAACAGAAGAAAAACAAGTGATTGTGAATATTTTAGACCAATTAGTGGAATCGCTGGAAGCAAAGCAAAAAATTAGTTAATCTTTCAAGCCGAATTCTCTATTCGGCTTGATTTTTTATGGATAGATTGGCATTATAAGGAAGAGTACCTACATCAAAGGAGGAAAATTCGTGACTGATGAACAAAACAGCTTAGCGGAAATGAATGACCAAATGCGTGTCCGCCGCGAAAAAATGGAGGCTATTCGCGAAGAAGGCATGGATCCATTTGGGAAACGCTATGAGCGTACAGCAAATTCACAAGAATTACATGAAAAATATGACAGCAACACAAAAGAAGAATTGCATGAGTTGGCTTTAACTGCTAGTGTTGCAGGTCGAATGATGACTAAACGGGGTAAAGGAAAAGCAGGATTTGCACATTTGCAAGATCGTGAGGGTCAGATTCAAATTTATGTTCGTAAAGATGAAGTTGGAGATGAAAATTACGAAGTATTTAAACGTGCAGATTTAGGTGATTTTTTTGGTGTTAGCGGTGAAGTAATGAAGACAAACACCGGTGAGGTCTCAATCAAAGCAAAAGAAATTACATTGCTCACGAAGTCTTTACGTCCAATGCCTGAAAAATATCATGGATTGACGAATGTAGAACAGCGTTATCGCCAACGCTATTTAGATTTGATTAGCAACCGTGAAAGTTTTGATCGTTTTATGAGACGGAGTCAAATTATTAGCCAAATTCGACGCTATTTAGATGGTCTAGGTTATATTGAAGTAGAAACTCCAGTTTTGCACAATGAAGCTGGTGGAGCTACTGCGCGTCCATTTATTACACACCATAATGCATTAGATATAGATCTTTATTTGCGTATCGCTTTAGAATTACATCTGAAAAGACTGATTGTCGGCGGTATGGAAAAAGTTTATGAAATTGGGCGTGTTTTCCGTAATGAGGGGATTGATACTACTCACAATCCAGAGTTTACGATGATGGAAGTATATACTGCTTACACTGATTATCAAGATATTATGAACCTGACTGAAGGCATTATTCGTGATGCAGCCAAAAATGTTTTAAATGAAACAACAATTACCTATGACGGAGCATCAATTGATTTGGGTAGTGAGTTCAAACGGATTCACATGGTAGATGCGGTTAAGGAGCGAACAGGTGTAGATTTTTGGAAAGAGATGTCAATTGATGAGGCACGAGCTGAAGCGAAAGAGCATAACGTCGAAATCAATGAAAATATGGAAGTTGGACATATCCTCAATGAATTTTTTGAAACCTTTGTTGAAGAGACTTTGGAACAACCGACTTTTGTGTATGGTCATCCGGTAGAAGTCTCGCCACTGGCTAAGAAAAATGACGAAGATCCACGTTTCACTGATCGTTTTGAATTGTTTATTGTGGGGCGCGAGTTTGCTAATGCCTTTACAGAGTTAAATGATCCAATTGATCAAAGAAAACGTTTTGAAGCACAAGAAAAAGAAAAAGAGCAGGGGAATGACGAAGCTCACGGTGTAGATGAAGACTTTCTTGAAGCTTTAGAATACGGAATGCCACCTACTGGAGGTTTAGGAATTGGAATTGATCGCCTAGTTATGCTTTTAACAGATGTGCAATCAATTCGTGACGTTTTACTATTTCCTACAATGCGCTAAAAAACTTAACTGATTTACTTGTAAGCGAGTAGATCAGTTATTTTTTTGTTATTTACGAACGAATATCAAGTGAAATAGAAGCAACGATCGTTTATGAAAAAAAGTTAAAAAAAGTTGCGTTTTTCGTTGACCAGAGCCAATTATGTTGGTATATTATGTATTGTTCCAAAACGAACAATATATGTTCAAAAAAAAAATAAAAAAGTCGTTGACAGATGACTGTAAATCAGTTATTCTATCAAAGTCGCATCTGAATGACTCAAACAAATCTAAAAAACTTCATCAAAAAAAGTTTAGAAAGTTGTTGACATTGAGTTGGCAACCTGATAAGATTTAAGAGTTGCTGATGCAACAAGAAACAATCAATTTTATCAAGTAGACCTTTGAAAACTGAACGAATAAAACAAACCAAATGTGTAGGGCGCTTCTATTATATAGAAGCAAACAACATAGC
>NZ_JAFREL010000119.1 GCF_017377655.1 Candidatus Enterococcus ferrettii | reverse complement strand
TTAGGTGCTTGCAGCAAAAGTCCCAAAGAAGAATTTATAAGTGCCTATGACTCGCTGAGCAGTGAAGAGCACAATGCTGGAAAATTTGAGCTGTCAATTACAGATTTTCAAATGAATCAGACCACTGGAGCAGCTTGGGCCAGCATGTTAAGTGAAAGCTTGAAAAATATGTCAGTCAATGGGGACTATCAGTACAATGCCAAAGATGAGAGCTTTCGATTTGAGGCGGATGTAAAAGCATTTGATAACACGATGCCTATTGAAATGGTTGGAAATGAGAATGAAGTCTATCTTTCTACTTCGTTTATTGACGGGATGCTGACTTTTATGGACAGCTTTGGTCATACAGCTGAAGTAGATCAGGAGCAATTAAATGACTTAGAAGGAAAATACATTGCGATTGATCCAGAAGAAATGAGAGCAGCTGATGACGACAAGAATACGCTTGAGCCTAAGGAAGTTAGAAGTAAAATGAATAAATTACTGGGGAGAGCCAAGGAAGACAGCTTTAAGAGTGAGGGCGAGACCGTTTCTCATACCTTTAGCAGCAAGGATTTGGAAAAAATAGCTAAAAGCTTTGATTTGGGTGCAGATACTGAAGAGAGTCTACACAATATGACATTAGAAATGAAAATAAATAAAAAGACTTTGAAGACTGATTGTACTGTAAAGATGCGGGATTCGGAACAGAAGATGACGATGAAAGTAGTACTCACTCCAAGTAAAAAGAAGACAACTATTTCAATGCCAAAAGAGCAGGATATTGTTCCAGCTGAAGAACTGGATGAACTCTTTGTACCGCAAGCGATGAGCGGTGTATCTGGTGAGTTTGCTAAGGGAGAGGACGAGATAGAAGAGCTGTCGGACGAACAATTTGAGTTGGTTTACCAGCAGTTTGAAGCAAATATCTCAGAATTAGATGAGACACAACGTCAAGCACTACTAAGTGCCTATTCGCCCTATCTTACCGATGAGCAGTTTGCTCGTTTGGAAGCCTTGCTGAGTCAAGAAGCAATATAAAAGGTATATAAACTTATAGTTAACAAACATCCTGTTCTCTTCTTCGGAGTTCAGGATGTTTGTTGTTTATTGTCTTGTATTTTTAGTAATTGGCGGCACATTGCGCGCGAATTGCTGAATTTTAGTTCAAATAGACAGCAAATCCGCGGGGAATTGGTAAGAATTTTCTCAAATAGCGAATCGAAACCCTTTTCCGATCTCAAAACATTCATTTAGATTTTCTGAAGACCTCATTATGATTTAAAGAGAATGAAACAATCAAAAATCATGTGTGGGTGTTCGTCACGGATAAAAATACAAGACCTAACGATCAAACGAATATGGTTTTTCCTAATCAAACAAATGGATTCGTCTTCTACGGAAATGATTGGCATGATACTCTGTCTGATAGTGAATCAGAGTATTCTTTGAGTGAGTTGCTTACTCAAGAGAAGGTAAGGATTTATGATTATTATGACTCTACTCATGAAGATGCAAAAAGAGTTGCCAACTGTGGCAGATTGGAACAATCCGTCAGATTTTGTATTGAATGATGCTAGATTCAATCAAATTGATTATGTCTAAAAAGGTGAAACGACTAGATATCATATAGAAGGTGAGAAAACAGTAAATAAAAATGATTGACGTTCTATTGTTTTAGGAATATAAAAATTTGGGAGATAAATTAGTGAGACAGCTAATCCATTAGGGTTGGTGGACATAGCTAAGTGTTTTGAATACATCTTAATGTTATAGAATACCAAATAAGCATCTGCGAAAGTATTGAACTTAATTCACAGATGCTTATTTTTTGTGATTAAAAAAGTAAACGACGCAGCATGAACTCCAAGCAAGGTGGAGTGGGAAACCTAACTTTCATCAAATTATTTGGTGTATCTAATAAAAATTATCGTTTTTTTGATCCAGTTAATCGCTATAATGTACTAGGGCTTATTATTCTTTGGGAATAAAAAAAGC
>NZ_JAFREL010000118.1 GCF_017377655.1 Candidatus Enterococcus ferrettii | reverse complement strand
TTTTCCTGTATGCCTGTTACTGCTCCATCTACTCCACCGACAATGCTTTTCCAAATACCAGAGAAGAAATCTCCAATTGATTCCCATGCGGTCACTATGACTTCTTTTGCAGTGAGAAATGCTTCCTTGATCTTATTCCAAATGTTGATAACTGCGTCTCTAAAGCCTTCATTAGTTTTCCAAAGATATATAATCCCTGCTACAAGGGCTGTAACTGCCGCAATTATTAATCCAATAGGATTAGCTAACATAGCAACTTTCATTGCGACAAAAGCGGCTTTTACTGCTAAAACAGCTTTTTTCAGACCGTTGAACAAAGCAATTACAGTTGTAACAACTTTAAAAGCAGCAAACCCTGCAGCCAGTGCCACTACAACCGCACCCAAAGATTCTACTGTTGATTGATTATTCTTGATCCATTCGCCAAATTTTTGAAGAGCTGGTATAACCTTATCTAGAAAGGCTTGAGTGAATGTTACGGTAAAATCTAACAACTTAGCTGATAAATCAACAAGTAAGGGACCAATAAAACTTACAAGCCCTGAGAATACCCCTTTAAAAATATCTATAGCTATCGGCAATGTTTCTCTGAATACTTGAGCAATACCGACAGCTGCGGTGGTTATAACGCCTGAAAGATTGGAAATTGTAGGCATAAGATAACCGATCATAGTCTTGAAAGTATCAATGATACTAGATATGGAAGGCTTCACTTTTCCATATAAATCTTTAACTATATCGGTCATCTTGAAAATCAGAAAATGGAAATCTTGACCAATTCTCTGGATATCTCCATTATTGCTTAGACTTGCAAATCCGCTTTTTAACATCTCAATACTCTTGCTTAGAATGTTAAAATCAAGGCTTTTTGTTAAAATCCCAAATACCTGTATTACCTTTTCTGCTATCGGTACAATACTATCCATTGAGTTGACTATTGATTTTCCAGCACTATTAATAATTCCTTTTAATTTATTTATGTGTCCGGCAATAGTATCGCCAGTGACTTGTTGTGTTATTTGGTTTATTTTATCTAGAATGTTAGCTAGATTATTTGTGACCGAGTTTTTAAGGTTAGTAAAAGAAGTCCTAATCCCTTCACTATTAACTTTGGCCAACTTGGCAAGTTCACCAGACCCAGTACCTAGTTCGATAAATTTATTTTGTAAATCCTCAAATGAAACGGACCCGTCTTGAATAGCAGCTTTTAAGTCTTGCATTGCACTTTTGCCCATGAAACCCATAGCATTCGCAACTTTGGTGAGAGAGGTTGGCATTGTTTCCATCAAGGTATTCCAAGCTTCCCCATCAACTTTACCTGATGAGAGCATTTGAATATACTGTTGCATACCTCTAGAAGCATCATCAGTAGACGCACCACTGGCCAAAAAGGCATTGTTTAAAGCCAACGTTGCATCAGTTGCGGTGTCTAAGTCACCTGTTATTGCTGCCATTCTTTGAGTTGTGGATACAACATCCTGTAGTTTGGTTGGGAGCCCATCGATACCATCTTTTAAAGAATCCATCGATTTATTTACATCATCAGTACTAAAGCCTAATGATTCCATAACTTTAGGATACTTTTGTAATATATCAAACCGATCAATAGCACCACTCACAGAATTCTTTAAAACATTAAAAGCAGCACTGGCGACTTTTACAAGCCCCATTGCTGCTACCATGTCTTTTATCCCTCTACTAGCTTTACTTGACTTTCCTTCTAAATCGTCAAGGTCCTTATTGAGAGAAGAAACATTCTTCCCATCAACCTTAACATCAATAGATACTACTCCATCAGCCATCCGTTTCCTCCTCTCCATCTAAAGCGAATTTTCGTTTTAAATCTCTCATTTTTTTCCTGTATTCTGCAGAATCACCCTTTTGAGGAGTCCAGTTTCTAATTTGAATAATCCTCTGAATGATTGTGTCTTCAGGTAGACTTTCGAGAAGGGCTTGAAACTCTGCCCAAGTTAATTTCCCCTGTTCTTCGAATAGATTGATCCCTATCTGTCGGAAAGACGCGTATATGTACTTTGCGTCTTGTTGAATATCTAAGCTTTGCTTCCCTTGTACTACTGGCATAGGATTACCTAATTCATCTACCTCGGGCTCGGTACTATTACCTAGAAGAATGTATTTATCTCTTACGAAGAGCCATAAATCGGCTTTTAAGGACGGCTCTATGGTTATTTCGCCAAATAGTAAAGCAATTACTGTGTCAATCTTGTCTCCCAACAACATGTCACTAGCCAGTACATCGAAGACATCCAAAACAATATCGAAAGATAAATCAATAGCGTACTCTTGATCGTGAAAAAAAATAGAAGTGACCAGCGGATCATTTAACCGCATAACAATCACCTCTTACTTTTCTTTTTCTTCTTTTTTAAATATTGTTTTTTCAATTCGTCAGATTTACTGCTTTGTTCTTTTTGAACCTCAGAAACTTTTTCTGCGATCCCTTCAGCCAATGAAAAGAACGCGTTGATCCATGCTACTACATCAGGCACCATTTCATATAGCTTCTCAAACGTGCCCTCTCCAAGCATTGCGTCATATCCGATTGTTAAAGCTTTCTTGTAATCTTCAACGGTATCGTCTCCTTGCTTTAACTTCTCCAACTTAGGTCCAACAGCAGCAAACTTCTCCTCATACTCTTTAATGTGCTCTGTTGAACAATCGAAGAAGAATTCATGCCTTCCTAATTCAATTGGAAAACCAGT
>NZ_JAFREL010000117.1 GCF_017377655.1 Candidatus Enterococcus ferrettii | reverse complement strand
CAAAGGTCTACTTGATAAATTCGATTGTTTCTTGTTGCATCAGCAACTTTTAAATCTTATCAGATTGCCAACTCGATGTCAACAACTTTCTAAACTTTTTTTGATGAAGTTTTTTAGATTTGTTTGAGTCGTTCAGATGCGACTTTGATAGAATAACTGATTTATAGTCATCTGTCAACGAATTTTTTATCAATTTGAAATTGTTTTTATTTTTTCGAACAATGAATAATATAGCAGTTTTAAGGCTGTTGGTCAATGAAAAAGAAGAAAAAAATTTCTGCTTTTTCCAAACCCGATATATATATGTTACATAACTATTTTTGTTCGTTTTTAGTTTGATATAGGGTTGTTTATTTTAAGATATGGGTATTTTTTTCGCAATTCGTAATCTTGATTTTTCCTAAACTCATAAAGCGTATTTTCGCCTTCAATCTATTTCTCTGGTAAAATAGATATAAGAATATATTTTTAATATGGAGGTCATTATATGAAAGTATTAGTTGCTGATGATGATAAAGAGATTGTAGAACTATTAAGTATTTACTTGCATAACGAAGGTTATGAAGTCGTAAAAGCCTATGATGGAAAGGACGCACTGAGCAAACTGAGGACATCTTCAGATATTGAATTGCTTATTTTAGATATTATGATGCCAGTAATGGATGGTATGCAGGTTGTAAAGGAATTGCGTAAAGAGTCACAAATTCCAATAATCATGCTAACTGCAAAAACAACCGATATGGATAAAATCAAGGGGTTAGTAGCTGGTGCAGATGACTATGTAACTAAACCATTCAATCCATTGGAAGTTATGGCTCGTGTAAAATCATTATTGCGCCGAACAAAAATGCAAGTAGCTGAAGATCAACCCGACATCTTAGAGATCCAATCATTGATCATCAATAAAGATTCACATGAAGTTAAAACTGTGGATGGCAAAGAAATTCAATTGACTGCTTTAGAATTTGGGATTCTTTATTTGTTAGCCAGTCATCCAAACCGTGTATTTAGTGCTGATGAAATCTTTGAACGTGTTTGGAAGCAAGAAAGCATAGTTTCTGCAAAAACCGTTATGGTTCATGTAAGTCATTTACGTGATAAGATTGAAGAGGCAACCGATGGTGAAAAAGTCATTCAAACCGTTTGGGGAGTCGGATACAAGATTGATGCAAAATAAAGTAGAAAAAAAACGGAGAGTTACTCTTACTTCAAAGGAAATTAGCGAGCTAATTGCTGAGGGTATCGTCACTATTATCATTTTACTTCTATTAAATGTTGCTATTATGGTCGTTCTTACTCAAATGATTGAAAATTCACCCAATTTGAGTGATGCTATCTACAATTCACGAAATATCTTTGCACAAAATTTCAATACTGATATTTTTTTAAGTGCTCGAAACTTTCTTTTTCCGTTTTTTTTCGTGGTTGATGCACTAGTTGTGTTTTGGCGACTGATTCGCCGTTATCGCCAAATGCAGTTAAGACATATCATTAATGAGCTACATTATATAGCTAACGGAAATTACGATTACCGAATTCCTTTTGAATTGCGCGGTGATTTGAGTAAAGTCGTTGCTAGTATTAATGGCTTGGTTGATAGTACTGTAGCTGCAATTGAAGATGAACGTGAAATTGAAAAATCAAAAGATGAACTGATAACTAATGTCAGTCATGATATAAGAACACCTTTAACTTCCATTATAGGTTATCTTGGTCTCATTGAAGATGGACAATATCAATCAAAAGAAGAAGTTCTCAAATATACGCATATCGCCTATGTTAAGGCAAAACAGATGAAGTCACTCGTTGATGACCTATTTGAATATACCAAAGTTCGTCAACCTACTGTCCCTGTCAATGCTATGTCTTTTGACATGGTGCAATTGTTAGAACAATTAGCCGCTGATTTCGAACTAGAAGCTAATAAAAAGAATATACAGATATCTGTGGAAACTTCTGAAAATAGTTTAATTATGGACGGCGACACTGAAAAACTCGTTCGCGTATTTAATAATCTTATCACTAATGCGCTTAAGTACGGTGGTCGTGCTACACGAATTGTAATGCAACTTGAAAAGGCAAATACCGAGGCCATTATAACAGTTAAAAACAATGGTGTCCCTATTCCGCGTGAATCTTTGGATCAATTATTTGATCGATTTTACCGTGTCGATGAGTCCCGATCACAAGAAATTAGTGGTACTGGTTTAGGGTTGGCTATTTCTCAAAATATTGTTAATTTGCATGGTGGTTACATTTATGCTCAATCTAATAAACAATGGACATCCTTCATTATTCACTTGCCTTTGAAAGCCAATCTAGCAAAGTAACTTAAAAATTAAAGAACATTGACTTTAATTTTCTTTTTGCTTATACTGTTTATATTCATATCAATGCAGGAAACCAAGTACATAAGTTTGTCTTTTTAGAGAGTTGGTGGACGGTGTAAACCAACAGACAGCTTAAAGAAATCCAGTTTCGGAATCTGTGCTTTTTGAAAGAAAAGCCGGTAGACAGTCGATACTTGTCAAACTAAGGAGCAACCTTTTGGGTTGAACTCGGGTGGTACCGCGAAATAACACACTATTTCGTCCCAAGATTTATGGGATGAAATGGTGTTTTTTATTTTATCTAAGGAGGAAAAAAACATGTTAGATGTAAAAATGATTCGTCACAATTTTGAAGAAGTTAAAGAAAAATTGGCAACCCGCGGGGTAAAAAGTGATATACTGGAACGCTTTATTGATCTAGATGGGCTTCGTCGCCAATTGTTAGTAAAAACTGAAGAATTGAAAAAGTATCGCAATGACGTATCTGGTGACATTGCCAAATTAAAACGTGAAAAATTAGATGCTGATAACAAAATTGCTGAAATGAAAGAAGTCGGCATTAAAATAAAAGAGCTAGATGAAGAAGTTGCAGAAATTGATGCACAATTAACTGAAATAGCCACTACATTGCCCAACTTACCACATACTTCTGTTCCAATCGGAGAAGATGAAGATGATAATGTCGAAGTACGTCGTTGGAGTGTACCACGACAATTTGATTTTGAACCAAAGCCGCACTGGGAAGTTGCAGAAGAGTTAGATATACTAGATTTCGAGCGTGGTGCAAAAGTTTCTGGAAGTCGCTTTGTTTATTACAAGGGTTTAGGCGCACGATTAGAGCGTGCTGTTTATAATTTTATGTTGGATGAACATGTTTATGAACAAGGTTATACAGAGATGATTACGCCATACTTAGTCAATAGCGAGGCAATGTTTGGTACTGGTCAATTCCCTAAATTTAAAGAAGATGTCTTTCAGATTGAAGATCGTGACCTTACATTAATACCTACAGCGGAAGTGCCGTTGACAAATTATTACAGTCATGAAATTTTGGATGGTAAAGAGTTGCCTATTTATTTCACAGCATTATCTCCTTCATTTCGTTCAGAAGCCGGAAGTGCAGGCAGAGATACCCGTGGGTTAATTCGTTTGCATCAATTTCACAAAGTAGAGATGGTAAAATTCAGCGATAAAGAACATTCTTATGACGAGCTCGAAAAAATGACTCACGATGCCGAAATTCTTTTACAGAAACTAAATTTGCCGTATCGAGTGGTCGCACTTTCTACTGGTGATATGGGTTTTTCGGCTGCTAAAACTTATGATTTGGAAGTTTGGGTCCCTGCTCAAAATACGTACCGAGAAATTAGTTCATGTTCAAATTGTGAAGATTTCCAGGCAAGACGTGCAATGATCCGTTATCGTGATGAAGACGGAAAGGTTCAATATACACATACTTTAAATGGTTCTGGTTTAGCCGTTGGTCGTACTGTTACAGCCATCTTAGAAAATTATCAAAATGAAGATGGTTCTGTTACTATTCCTGAAGTTCTGGTACCATATATGGGAAATTTAGAAGCTATCAAGTAATAGACGCAACGAAGAAAATTTAGGATGGGAGCGGCGGCCATCTTTGAATTCATTTATATATAAAAAGAGGGAAGAATTCCAGGAATTCTTCCCTCTTTTTTTCACATTTTTTATTGTTCTACAGAGTAATTTGGTGCTTCTTTAGTAATTTGAACATCGTGAGGATGCGACTCTTTTAATCCGTTTCCACTCATCTGAACAAACTGCGCTTTATCTCTCAGTTCTTTCAAATTTGGTGCCCCAACGTACCCCATGCCTGATTTTAATCCACCAATCATTTGGAAAATAATATCAGAAACACTTCCTTTGTAAGCAACACGTCCCTCAATTCCTTCAGGAACCAACTTATTTGCTTCGTTTACACCACTCTGGAAATAGCGATCACTTGAGCCTTTTTCCATTGCCCCTAATGAGCCCATTCCACGATACGTTTTGAAACGACGTCCTTGATAGATTTCAAATTCCCCCGGCGATTCATCCGTACCAGCCAACATTGAACCTAGCATTACTGCATGTCCACCGGCAGCTAACGCTTTAACAATATCTCCTGAATACTTGATACCACCGTCGGCAATAATCGCTTTTCCATACTGTCTAGCGACAGATGCAGCATCATAAATGGCCGTAAGTTGAGGAACTCCCACACCTGCTACCACACGTGTAGTACAAATAGAACCAGGACCTATCCCCACCTTTACTACATCCACACCAGCATCATAGAGTGCTTTGGCTCCTTCTGCAGTTGCAATGTTACCTGCAATTAATGTTGCATCTGGAAAATTTGATCGAATCTCTTCAATTTTGCGAAGAACACCCGCGCTATGCCCATGGGCAGTATCAATAACAATCCCATCTACTCCAGCTTCCAGTAAAGCTTCTGTACGTTCAAAGGTATCACTTGTTACACCAACCGCTGCCGCTACTAGCAAACGTCCGTGTTCATCTTTGGCTGCATTCGGAAACTCTATTACTTTTTCAATATCTTTAATAGTAATTAGTCCACTTAAACGACCTTCATCATCGACAATCGGTAATTTTTCAATTTTATGCTTTTGTAAGATTTTTTCTGCATCCTTTAGAGAAGTTCCGATCGGTGCAACCACTAAATCTTCTTTAGTCATAACTTCTGCAATTGACGTTTGAAAATTAGTAACAAAGCGCATATCCCGATTTGTAATAATTCCCACTAATTTCCGATCTTCTAAAGTTTCAACCACGGGTACACCACTAATGCGATAACGACTCATTAGGTCTTCTGCATCTTGAACTTTATGGTTAGGTGTTAAGAAAAATGGATCAATAATTACGCCACTTTCTGAACGTTTTACCTTACGAACTTCATCTGCTTGGGCAGCAATACTCATGTTTTTGTGTACAACACCTAGTCCACCCTGACGTGCCATTGCAATTGCCATCTTACCATCTGTAACAGTGTCCATACTTGCACTCATCAAAGGAATATTCAATTTAATATTTTTTGCTAGTTGTACACTCATGTCTACTTCATTTGGCAGTACATGACTTTCCGCTGGAATTAATAGGACATCATCAAAGGTTAAACCTTTTTTTGCAAATTTCGTTTCCCAATTAGACATTGTTCGTAACCGCTCCTCTAAATTATTTTTACTGATTAAATTAACAGATGGCTTTAAGGAAGTCAACAACCTCTAGATAAATCCTCATCTAACCTTCACTTTTGGTCCATATAGCTAATTATTCTTACATCAAAATAGCTTCATGCGTCAACTTTTTAAACTACTGCTATTTACTTTCAGTACTACTAATTAAATAATGTCGTGCTTAGTTAGAAAAATCAGCTAAACGTAAATTGACAAAATGTTTACCTAGTTAATAAATACCTTTACCTACATATTTCATCATAAACTTAGGTTTATAAGTCCCAATTTTTTGTTTTTTTCAAGGGTTATCGTAAATATACAAATCTTCATCTGAATATAGCTTTTGACCATTTCTATTTTGATAACTATTAGGTGTCTATATTTTTGGTTCCTTTTCCATTATCCTCACATATAAATAGCGTACCCTTCCCTTAAGAAAAAGTGCATACAATATTTTTATAAACCGCTTACTTTTTTTTGAAAAATCGATTAAAAATACGTGCGTAATATTATTTTAATGCACGTATGTATTTTTTATTCTAATTATTATTTTCCAACAAGAAAAAAGCTCATTTAAAATAGTCATTTTAATTAGAATGCTAAGTAATTTTACAAATATCGATGTTATTTGAGATTATCTAATCTCTTTTTAGTTAGTTTAGGTTTTCATCACTACAACTAACCATGATGAAGTATTTCTGAAAATTTTTATTTGTATAAAACAACTGATCAAGCTAAAAAAACTCAAACTGTGCACGAAATACCTGTCACTCATCATTACTACTATAGCCGTTTGCTCTGCTCTCCCAGACTGCGTTTGAATTTAAAAAATAGAATATAATGTAAATTATCAATTAAATAAAAAAAACGATCTCCCCAGTTTGGAGGATCGCATTCTTTTATTTTTGTGGTCTTGGTCCAGCTAAACTGCTGACAATACCAAAACGTTTTTTTAAGAAGTAGCGAGCAGCTAGAGCTATACCACCTAACACAGCTAATACAAGTGGATCGATAATCGGATTTAAAGATGACGGTAAGAAAACTGCTCCATTGAAAATTAAAAACCAGACTAATGTCATGGATCCTAAAATCAGAATAGTTTTCCATGTCTTAGGTTTTTTAGACTTATCTGCTCCAGGTTGTTCATATTGATAAACAAACAGATACATGAAATAAAATACTAACCCACCAGTTGCTGATGCGACAACTAGGGCCGTTAGACCGTAAGTAGCTGTTTGTGTTCCACGTGAAACAAACAGAGCCATAGCTCCTGATATAAGCGCCAATAGACCAAATAGAAACATAAAATTATCTAACCACATTAAAACAGGTTTTGTTGCTAACTCATTTTTAACTGGTTTATTAACAATAGCCTCCAAGCGTTCTGAGACCGTGCCGAAAAGTTGGCGTGCTGTTTTTCCAGTCTTCTGTTCAGCAACTAGAGTTGGTAACATATCGTACAGTGCTTCTTCTTGTTGCTCTATTGTAAAATTTGCAGCTTCTAATGATTTTTTTAAATCAAAGATATATTGCTGATTGCGTTTCGTCAGTTGTGATTCTAGCTCACGATTTTTTGTCGCTAGCTCCTGCAACTTTTCTGGTTCCATCTTCTTACCCCTTTCGGCTTAAACATTGAAACGGAATAACATAACGTCGCCATCCTGTACGACATAATCTTTTCCTTCTAATCGAACACGTCCGGCTTCCTTAGCAGTATTCATACTTCCGTATTTATCTAGGTCTTCAAAAGAGACCGTTTCAGCTCTTATAAACCCTCTTTCAAAGTCAGTATGAATAATACCAGCTGCTTGTGGAGCTTTCATTCCCTTACGGAAAGTCCATGCCCTGACTTCTTGCTCGCCAGCTGTGAAATAAGTTGCCAGTCCCAACAGATCGTAAGCAGCTCGAATTAGCTGATCCAAACCTGATTCTTCAACTCCCATTGCTTCTAAGAACTCCTCTTTGTCTTCATCATCCAATTCAGAAATCTGCTCTTCTGCTTCAGCACTAATTATAATTACTTGAGAATTTTCAGCTGTTGCAAAATTGCGTACTTCCTGAACGTAATGGTTTTTATCAGGATCTGCAACAGTTTCTTCATCAACATTCGCTACATACAAAACTGGTTTACTAGTTAGCAAAAACAGACCTTTAACAAGATGCTGTTCTTCATCATTGAATTCAATCGTACGTGCTGATTTTCCTTCTTCTAAAACAGGTTTGATTTTATCCAGTATAGCTAGTTCAGCTACTGCATTTTTTTCTTTAGTTTTAGCAACCTTTGCTACTCGTGCATAACGTTTGTTTATAGAATCTAAATCAGCTAACACAAGCTCCAAGTTGATTGTTTCAATATCCTCTAGTGGATCTACCCGTCCTTCAACATGAGTGATGTTCTCATTGTCAAAACAACGTACCACATGACATATCGCATCTACTTGCCGAATATGGCTCAAAAACTGGTTGCCCAGCCCTTCTCCCTTGCTGGCACCTTTAACTATTCCAGCAATATCAGTAAATTCAAAAGTAGTTGGTACTGTTTTCTTAGGTTTTACTAATTCTGTTAATCTTTCTAAACGCCAATCCGGTACTTCAACCATCCCTACGTTGGGGTCAATTGTTGCAAAGGGATAATTGGCTGCTTCAGCTCCTGCTTTCGTGATTGCATTAAATAAAGTTGACTTTCCAACATTGGGTAAGCCAACGATTCCGGCTGTTAAGGCCATTCTTTTCATCTCTTTCTATATAAGATAAGTATTGTTTTATTTCTAGCTTACTTTCTTTTCAAGTATTTTTTTCATTTTTTTCTCAAAATCACGACGAGTCATCATCACAACGTGACCACAATTAACACATTTAATTTTAATATCTGCTCCCATGCGCACAATTTCCCAACGATTAGTTTGGCAAGCATGCGGCTTTTTCATTTCAACAATATCACCTAAATCATACATAGTATTCCTCCTATGCTTCATCAAAATGAATACTTAAAATGTCTAAGATTCGTGTCAAATCATCCGGTGACAAGTACTCAATTTCAATTTTTCCCTTGCCATCCTTTTCAACGATTTCAACACTAGTTCCGAATTTATCCATTAAGCGATCTTCACTTTCTCTTAGATAATACGGTTTTTCCTTGGACAAACGAGGGCCCTTTTTCTTCTCTTTTGTTTTGCCCTCATTGTATTCTGTTACTATTTGTTCTAGTTGACGAACAGTTAAACTTTCTTTCACTGCACGATTAGCCAATTTCAATATTTGATCTTTTTTCTTTAATCCTAGAAGAGTTCTAGCTTGTCCCATTGAAAGGCGCTCATCCTGAACCATCTCTTTTACTAGTTTTGGCAGCGTCAATAAACGTAGATAATTGGCGATATAAGGACGACTCTTTCCTAATCGCACAGCAACATCTGCTTGTGTCAATTTTAAGTTCTTCATCAGCATATCGTAGGCTTCTGCTTCTTCTAAAGGATTCAGATCTTCACGTTGCAAATTTTCCAATACGGCAATTTGCATCATAGCCTCTTCATCAAATTCACGAACAATGGCTGGAATGTTTTCTTTACCTGCTAATTTTGAAGCACGAAAACGGCGTTCACCTGCAATTAATTCATAACCCTTTACTGCTGATTTTCTAACAATAATTGGTTGGAATACACCAGACTGCTCAATCGAATTAGCTAACTCCTGCAGTGACGTCTCATCAAATGACTTCCGCGGTTGATAAGGATTTGGACGTAATTCACTGAGGGGGATTTCGATAATTTGATCATTTTTCATGTCAACCTCTTCAATTTCTGATAGGTCTTGAAATAGCGCATCAATCCCTCGACCTAAACCTTTATTTTTGCTCACGATCTAACACTTCCTTTGCTAGCGTCTGATACACTTCCGCACCTTTTGAACGTGGGTCATAGTCAATAATCGGTTTGCCATGACTTGGTGCTTCAGACAACCGAACATTACGTGGGATAATCGTATCGTAAACTTTCTCTTGGAAATAGCGGCGAACCTCTTCCACTACCTCCGCACCTAAGTTAGTTCGAGCATCATACATGGTTAACAATACACCTTCAATCTCAAGTTCCGGATTAAAGTGTTTTTGAACAAGCCGAACTGTATTTAATAGTTGACTTAGTCCCTCTAATGCATAGTACTCACACTGAACTGGGATCAAAATTGCATCACTGGCTGTAAAAGCATTGATAGTTAAATGACCCAGCGACGGTGGACAGTCAATTAAGATAAAATCATAATCATCACTAACGTCTTTAAGTGCTCCTTTTAAGCGAGACTCTCTTGCCATCATGGAGGTCAATTCAATTTCTGCCCCAGCTAGTTGAAGAGTTGCCGGAACAATAGACAAGTTTTCTCTTTCAGTTTGGATGATTGTTTCCTTAATTGGAACTTCATTAACTAAGACATCGTAAATGTCTTCTTTCACGTCTGGCTTTCTAATTCCCAGCCCGCTGGTTGCGTTACCTTGCGCATCGCTATCAATTAAAAGGACTTTTTTTCCAATGAAGGCTAAACAAGCTCCTAAATTAACAGTAGTAGTAGTCTTGCCGACACCGCCTTTTTGATTTGCGACAGAAATAATGCGTGCCATGTACTTTCCTCCTATTTCAATGGTTGCTTATTAGGCATTCCCGGTTTTCGCGGATACTTCTTGGGTGTTTCCTTTTTCTTTTGTATAGTCAAAATATAACGACTACCCCCATCTTTAGGCAAAGAAACATCTTGTTCATAAACTAATTTTCCACCTAAAACAGCAATTGCTTTTTTCGCTTCCTCAAGCTCTTCCTCGCTTTTGGCTGCTTTTAACGCAAAAAAATATCCCTGTTTTTTAACTAAAGGAAGACAAAGTTCAGCCAAGACATTTAGGCGTGCTACAGCACGAGCAGTGACAAAATCAAAAGATTCCCTCAACATCTCTTTTTGAGCAAATGTTTCCGCACGATCATGATATAAAAAAACATCCTCTAATCCAAGTTTCTCTACTAATTCGGTAAGGAAAGTGATTCTTTTATTCAAGGAATCTACGATAGTAACTTGCAATTGCGGACAAACAATTTTCAAAGGAATGCTTGGAAAACCCGCACCTGCTCCCACATCACATAATGATCCGTCAGCTTGAAATTCTTCAGAAAAAAGTAAAGTCAAAGAATCGTAAAAATGTTTTAAATACACTTCTTCTTTTTCCGTAATTGCTGTCAAATTCATTTTTTGATTCCACTCAACAAGGAGTCTATAATAAGCGGAAAATTGCTCCATTTGTGCACTGTTTACTTCCAGGCCATGTTTAGCTAATTCTGCTTGAAATTCTTCTGGCTTCATAGAAAATCCTCTCATATTGTGAAACAGATAAAATGTTTCACAGACTAACCTCTACTTTAACGCAAAATCCCTTTTGATGCAATGCCTTAGCTACGTTTCACAGATTGAATAAAGAAAGTTTTAACCACAAAACAACTAAGCTAGACTTATATAAAAATTCTTTATCTAACTTATCAAAATAAAGCATTAGTACTAATGTGTTCCCTACCGTAAAATGACTATGTAACTAAATATAAAGAAGTGAGGGTACTATTTATGACTGAACGATTAACCGGACACACATTATTGATTGGTTTAATGGCCTATCCAATTCGTCACAGCATGTCTCCTACAATGCATAATGAAGCATTTGCTAAACTAGGTCTTGACTATGCTTACTTAGCTTTTGAGGTTGAAAACGAACAACTAAAAGATGCTGTTCAAGGTATCCGTGCTTTAGGTTTGCGTGGTTCGAATGTCTCCATGCCTAACAAACAAGAAATTATCCAATATCTAGATGAAGTTTCTCCCGAAGCCCAACTAATTGGTGCAGTAAATACTGTAACTAATAAAGATGCTAAAGGGTACTTAGTAGGATATAATACTGATGGTATTGGTGCAATGGAAGCTTTGAAAGATGAAGACGTCGAAGTGAAAGATGCTATCATCACTTTGACAGGTGCTGGGGGAGCCGGAACTGCCGTAGCTGTCCAAGCCGCTTTTGAAGGAGCTAAAGAAGTTCGCATCTTCAATGTGAACGATGGTGTTTTTGAGAACGCTAAAGAAACAGCAAAGAAAATTAATGAACACACTCAATGTATTGCAACTGCAACTGACTTGGCCGATCAAGATGCATTCAAAAAGTCTATTGCCGAAAGCTCTATTTACATTGATGCAACTGGCGCCGGAATGAAACCGTTAGAGGACGTTAGCCTAATTGAAGATCCAACAATGATCAGACCAGATTTAGTAATTTTTGATGTGGTATACTCTCCAAGAGAAACAAAATTATTGAAATTTGCTAAAGAACATGGTGCTAAAAAAGCAATTAATGGTTTAGGAATGATGCTTTATCAAGGAGCTGCAGCCTTCAAATTATTTACAGATGAAGATATGCCTGTCGCTTATATTAAAAACTTACTTTTTAATGAATAAATAACTCTAATTAGCTTTAAGTGCACAGGAATGATGATTCTTGTGTACTTTTTTATCTTTCGAAAAATAAAAATTTTAAACTTTTTTTGCATAAATATACACAATCGACCCAAAGACCAAACCCTGTTATATAACAAAGTTTTTGAATTGAGCTTGCCATATCAAAGTTACATAATTTTATGCTTAAACTCTTTTTATTCCCCTAAAAAATTTCACGATATTATCAATCAAGTACCGACAAAATACAATTAATATAGTAGTCTCTACTTTTTTATACAAAAAACTAAAAGGGA
>NZ_JAFREL010000116.1 GCF_017377655.1 Candidatus Enterococcus ferrettii | reverse complement strand
TGATTTCCAGGTGCCAACTTTTTCTGATTAACAACTACAACCTCTTTAGAAAAATTCAGCACTCTTTTATAGTTTAAAGACCTCATATACTCATACTAAATAGTACAGAATAATCTCTTCTAAATCATCAAGTATAACTAAAAATCTCACTCTTGAAATTAATCAGATACAACAACCATAGATTTGATAGTTTTACGGTTTTGCATATCCTGATAAGCTTGATTTATGTCATCTAGATCGTAAGTTTGGGTAAACACCCGCCCTGGATTTATATTCCCATCCAAAACTTCTTTCAATAAGAATTGTTTATCATACGTCGTTACAGATGCCGAACCACCTGCTACTAAAATATTTTGTGCAAAGGTTGAACCAAGTGGTCGGTTACTGTAATGCGGAACACCAACGTATCCAACACGACCACCGTTATGAAGGACACCTAGAGCTTGATCAATTGCAGCCTCTGTCCCCACACACTCAAGAGCTGCGTCAGCACCGCCACCCAATATTTCACGGACTTTTGCAATACCTTCTTCTCCACGCTCAGCAACTATAGCTGTTGCTCCCGACTGTATCGCCATCTCTTGGCGATCTTCATGGCGGCTCATAAGAACAATCTGAGAAGCCCCACGCATTTTTGCTGCTATAACCGCACATTGACCCACCGCACCATCACCGATGACAACAACTTTATCTCCCTTTTGAACGTGAGCACAACGAGCTGCATGATAGCCAGTTGGCATGACATCTGCTAAAGTCAAAAGTGACTTAATCATTCCTTCAGTATAATCAGACGGTTGTCCAGGAATTTTGATTAATGCCCAATTAGCATAATGGAAACGAATGTATTCTGATTGGAAACCATGAGACCAGTTGGTAGCTCCTTGGTGACGATCACAGGTTCCATCAAAACCTGAACGACAAGCATCACATTCGCCACAACCATGTGTGAAAGGTACAATAACAAAGTCTCCTGGCTTTACAGTGGTGATTGCTGAGCCAATTTCTTCAACAATCCCTAAAGCTTCATGACCATCATTCACTGAGTGGGCTTCTTTATTATCACCATGAGCATAAGACCACAAATCCGAACCACAGACACACGCACGGACTACTTTGATGATTACATCATCATCCGCTTGTAAACTTGGTTTCTCAACTTCTTGAACCGTAACTAGTCCTTCTTTTTCAAAAATTGTAGCTTTCATCATTTTATACCTTGGAATCCAAATATTTATTCTTTTAGTTATTTGGCAATCCATTCCTTTCAGCTTAATTTTTAATAAATTACTCTATCTCTAATTCTAACAGTATACTGTCTATCCACCCTAAAGAACCGACTTATTCGTATTGATTTAAACCAATTACTAGTCATAAAAATGTCTGAAGATATCCTCCTTAAAATAGACAGTGTTCTCATTTTTGATTACACACAGCTTGAGAATTCTCCACAGCGTATTTTATCCATAAAATATCTTCTTCAAATACTTCAACTGATTTCAATTTGAAACCGATAGTTTTAGGATTATTGTTAAACCTTGAGTTAAATAGTCTTGCACTATCCGTTTTACCATCAATCGACGGGGCTACAATCAAACTGATTTCATCACAAAAACCTTCACTGATAAAACTCCAATTCAGCACTCCGCCTCCACCAAGCAAAAGATTATCTAATCCGTATTCAATCTTTAATTTAGAAAGCACCTGTGGAATATCAATTTCGTTTTTACCTGCAATAATATAAGGAATACTAAGCTTTCTTAAATACGCTTTATACTGATCACTCGCCTGATCTGTTAGAACTTCTATTACATGCGCTTCAACATCTGCATAAGACGTAACATTTTTATCCCAAGCAAGTTTCCCGGAACGATCAAAAGAAATATAATACTTTTCCTTACCTTGATTGATAATGAAATCACCGGAAGGAATTTCTTCTGATAAATCATTCAATTGAAGCTTTCTATGCTTAGTAAATTCTTTTCCCGTTTCTGTTCCATAAATCCACCCTTGAAAGTGGTAAGAGTCGTCTCTATCTTCTTTAAAACCGATGGATTCAAAATACTCTGCTGCTTTTTTACTTTTGGGAAATTCAGAAAAGGGTCCAGTAATTCTTCCATCTATAGAAGAATAAATATGGAGAGTAATTCTTGGTCTATTCATAAGGAACCTCCTTTATGTTTAAGAAATGCAGCATATTGAAATTCGTTAGAAAACTACAAGACTGATTGACCATTTGTCTCAATAACTTCTTTATACCAATTAAATGATTTTTTCTTACTTCGATTCAAGGTGCCCTTTCCTTCATTATCTAAATCCACATAAATCATCCCATAACGCTTACTCATTTCACCAGTCGAAGCCGCCACTAAATCAATACAGCCCCATGGGGTATAGCCCATTAATTCAACACCATCTAACACAGCATCATGCATTGCAGATATGTGTTTAACCATGTAATCGATACGGTAATCATCGATGATCTCACCATTTTCATTCATTTCATCTTTAGCACCCAAACCATTTTCTACTATATTTCTGCTTCCCTACAGCTAAAATCTTCTAGTTCAGCGTAGGTTCTCACTAATGTTCGTACATGCTTGTCATCATCCACGATCAACATTTTTTTCATTGACGTCCTCTCTCCTCCTGGATTCATCCATCTATCCCACTAACTAACTACTCATTCAGTTCGAAGGTGATAACGACTCCACGATGACCTAATGCTTGAGCCAAACCGCTCGGATCATCGACTCTAGCAATCCTGCTGTAAGAGTAGCTGGTGGAAAAACTTTTATAAAACAGAACTAAACAGTCGGTTCCATACAACATCAAATCTCCATTCTGAATCGCCCCTATACGCTCTGTATTTGTTGGAAGCTCTTCTGGCAGATAGAAGAATTTTTCGTTTCCATTGAGTTCGTCCATATCTAATGTCATAGGCAGTTTGTCTTTAAAAGCCCTTGAAGTAGCATTGTCAGTAAATGTTGCATTAAAGTTTTGGTTTCCTACTTTTATAGATAAGTTAGTCATCGCTTCGTTTTCCTCACTTTCAAGATGTTGGACTGATGAAGCTGTTTGATTGAGAGATTCTTGGTTTGTCGACGGTGTATACACTTCACTTGTCGAAGAAGTTGCTTCGTCTGAACTACTCAACGAACAGCCGCTTAAAATAAAGGAAAGCAGCAAAATTGGAATATACTTTTTCAAATCAGAATCTCCTTTCAAAAGATAGTGAAACAAATGCTACCCATTCTATTCATTTGGAATCTTACGGTCATAATTTACTTTGTAACGCAACCAAACACCACCATGATCGCGTTTTTCTACATGCTCCAAATCAAAAGCAACAGGAATGTCTTTCGTCAAACCTTCTTTTGTTTGAAACATAGCATGTGTCTCTGCTGAGCCGTCTGCAAAAGGAGCCATCAACATGCTGATCTCATCACAGAATCCTGCTTGAATAAATGACCAATTTAACACACCGCCTCCACCAAGCATCAATGTTTCAATCCCAAATTCTTGTTTGAGTTTATTTAAGAGTAATGCAGCATCCAGCTGCTCAGTCCCAGCAATAATATAGGAGATATTCAATTTTCTTAACATCGATTTATATGCGTTACTAGTTTTTTCAGTCAAGACTTCGATAATGTGGGCAGGTGTGTCACGATATTGAATTGAATTCTTCTCCCAGCCCAGCTTTCCTGATAAATCGATTGAAACGTAATATTTAGTAAGCTTTGTCTCAGCAATAAAATCTCCCGACGGTACCAAAGGGGCGTTTTCATCTATTTGAGGCGTTTTACCTTTCGTAAATCCTGCTTCAGAAGTTGCACGGCCAGATAACCAGCCGTCTAGTTGATAATAAGCATGTTCACCAAAAGCAATCTGGTAAAAATCTAATGCATTCTTTCCTCTTTCCAAAAATTTCTTATGTGTGCCATCGATCTTTCCGTCAATGGAGGTAATCATATGGCAAAAAATATAGGGTCTGTTCATTTTATTTTCCTCTTTTCTATTCTCTTCATTAGTGGATGAAATTAGCCTTCAACAAGATTGAGTGGATGGAACCATTGTTTGATCCATCATTAACACCTCTTGGTTCCCGCAACAGAGCAAGATGCGATAACCTGCCCAAATTTTTATACAAATAAAGCAGGTATGATGGCAGCTAAACCATTTCGATCCTCATTTAGATTGATGTCCAGGGTTTAGGTTTGATCTTACTCCTCCTCTTTCCCTTAAACTTAGTATAGAACTTAACGTTTAGGTTAAGGCAAGAAGTTTTATTGTTTTTTGAAAATGCAGTGTTCAAAAAAAGTCTAGCAGGAGCTTTCTCCACTAGACTTCCTTTAGATGATCTTTTTCTGTCACTTAACTATCTAAACAATAATCTACCTATCAGGATTTATTTTATCTTCAAGCCTTCTTCTACTTACTCAAGTATTCGCCCCAGCTACTTTAACTCGCCTTTTTATTTATTACATCAGCAAGCTTTTTGATTAACTCCTTATGCTTATTTCCCAAAACTACTGCAAATTCAATAATTTTTCTACAATCTAACCATTGTCCCCGAAAAACACCTCTCTATCTTCTTATCCACCTGTTGAATTTTCTCTTCAGAAAGTGTTCGCTTCGAAATAACGATGCATTGCGGATCTGTGCCAAATAAGGTAATCACTTCGTTAGTGGTAATTACTTTAGTTATTTGATCCCAATTTAAACGCAAATCAATAGTATCAGAATAGGTGCCAATGGATTGGTCAGTTAATTGAACACGACTCCCCTGACTCTCCTTAAAGCTTTTCCCCACTTTCTTCCTGACATAACTTGTAGAAAAAAGAACGTATATCCGATACAGATAATAAAGGAAAAAGACCAGGCATAGGAACATGAGAAGCATTCTAGAACCATAAAGTTGAAAAGCCAACGATACAAGCGTGAAGGACCAGGGAAAGTCTGCCATGTGAAAGGTAAAATAGAGATCTCTAAGCAACCCGATACCCAACCAGAGGAGTAAAAAAGAAAACAAAACCATTCCAACCAAAACCCATTTTCTTGCTGCTTTTGATGCATAGCTTCGATACATTTCGTTGAAGTGTATCCACTCTTCTTTTGTTAACTGACTTGAAACCTCGATCATCCTCACTTCAATCCTTCCTATCCTTCGTTTTCATCAAGTAAACACACACAATTCAGTCCAACCAGCCTCTTATCAAAGAAAACAGTTAGTACATGTCTTATTTCCCTGCACGGATTTTAAAAAATAAGGCTCGAAGTACTTGACCCAGTAAGCCTGCAAAAATAGTCAGAACAAAATAGCAAATGTACAGCAGCATGAACGTCAGCAACTTCTCACTAAAAGAATCGCCCGTAAGGCTGGGCACAAATACTGCAGGAAAAATTAATAGGGACACTCTGATTGCATACCGTGGAATATCGCCCGCTGTTTTGCAAAGAAAACCGTACACCGTTCCAAGAATCAGACAGCCAAAAGGGACAAGAAAAGTCGCGCTGACTATCAGGAAGTCGAAATAAGAACCACTTATTATTAGGAACAACAACGGAAGAATATAAATACTGAAACTGTTCAAGAGGTAGAACCATTTATATTTACGAATTATTTGCATGTGACTCCATCCTCCTTAAAAAATTTAAGAAAAGTGTTTCTTCCCCCAATTTTCACGCATATCCAAATGCTCACTAATCGGGACATTGCAGCTTTCAAACTTCCTCAGTAGAACTTCAAATCCCTCCTGCTTGAATCGGCCATGTCTGTTGTAAGTATAGGGAATATGAAGCTTTTTGTTATGGTAGAAGATGTCAATGAATGATCCCTTTGCGGACCATCCTACATGTACTACCTTTTCTACCGAAGAATATGGAAGATCGTAGGTTGCTCCGAAAAGTGGAGTAACAGCGAGTCCTTTCCCATGGATCACTACCTTGAATCGTATGTGAAAATAGAGTTGGATTGCTAATATACTGAACATAACCATCGTAATCGATATCCAAATAGAAAACCCCACGATTGCATAGAACAATCGATCAACTTCATCAATTAGGTAACTGGTTTCTATTGATGCTGTATCCTGAAAGCAGAGAACTAAGCAGCACAAACACATGATCAAAAGGAAGATCGGCCAAAATAAGGGTCTTCTTATGACATATTCACTCGTATGATTCGTTTCCCTTCGCCTATACTTTTTCATAAGAATCCTTTCCATAGTTAATAAAAGGCAACAACATCAATTATCCGATGACTTGGCAGCTCATTAATCTTGGTATCATAGGATAGCTTTTTCTGAGTAACGTAGTACAAATCTCCGACTACCAACCTTTTCATGTCACTCCTCCGGTATTACATACAGACAACTAAATAAACTATCTCTAAATGATTACATATTTTATTTATAATTATTGTACCATTGATCTGCTGTTTACTTAGTGCTTTATTTCAATAATAATCTCTACTTCCTCGTTAAAATATGTAGCCTGTAAACTTATAGATTTTTTTTATAGCAGTAGCTGTAACAAATCATTTCCTATAGATAGAGGACAAATATCATTATCATTAGATGCCCTTCTGCCAATATCCATACTTCTTTTAGTTCAACAGTCTGACTTGCTTCCCTTAACATTACTTCCAGCAGTTTTATAAAAATATAACGGGCATAGGAAATAAACCAGAATTTAAGGTAACTCCTCACTTAATTTTCCGATTTAACTTAATCTTATTGATACTTCCCCTAACACACAAAAAAAAAACGGCTGTATGCGTATGTAAGCATAGCCGTTTTCATCTATTGTGCTTGATATAGGACTGAATGATCTATAGTCGGACGACTGCGCAAAACATTCATATCAAGCATGTATCCCAGACCCCATTGTGTTTTAATGCAGCCGCTGTTTATCCCCGTTTTACTCATTTTGACTTTTATTTTTCTGATTAGTGTTGATAACTGTGATTGGGTGGATTGACTAGGTTCTACTTTCCAAATTTCACGACAGAGGTTCTCGCGAGACACGGTTTGTCCTTCTGAGTCGATTAATAGTTGAAACACTCGTCTTTCCATTTTAGTAAGTGATAGTTTCTCAATTAAGTCTTCAGGTAAATAAGTTCCATTCGCACTCAGAGAAAAGATTTCTTTGGTTTTACCTTTTGGTTGCTGGCTTAGCACTTCCCTAAACATTTCTAATGAGGCTGAAGTTGATAAGCAGTGAGTAATTCCTTCACTCCCTTTTCTTTCTTGTTCATCCTTTGAAAGGACTTTTCCGCTTAGTTGAATGAAGACGAATTGATTCTCATCTAATTTTTCAATGATTTCTAGACACTCTTTATTGGAGATTGTTTCGCTTAGAAGGATAATCTGAAATTGCTCCAAAAACTCTGAGGACGGTTTTCCATACTTAATCGCGTCCAAAATACTCGTCGTACAAAACAACTCATGCCCCAGTCTTCGAATCATTTTCTCTAGATTTTCTTCCGCGTATTGGCACTTTGTTAACATCAAAATTCGGCTCATGATTACACTTCTCTCTATTCTATTTTTAGTGAACGAATTATGTAGGCAAGAATAACCCGAACTCTTTAAAAGGTAGCTGAAAGGGAAGTTGCCCTCCCTCTCAACTCTCAGGATAGAAAATAGTTCTATGGTCATGCCAATCAAGATACAAGATCACCAAATGCCTGTAGCCTGACAAACAATAAGCTGCAATCCACTAGCAATACAGTCGATTTCTTCTTGAGAGGTATCCTGATTGGTCATTTTTTGAATATTTGTATCTTTTCGTAATGGCTGATACGCTACTTTTTGAACAATTTTCAAATTTTGTTCAAGCAATTGAACCAGCAGCTCCGGTTTCTCATACTCAGAAATCATTTCGCTTAAAAGTATCAAATGAAAATAAGCAAAAAAAACATCCACTACTGCTCGTTTCTTCGGTAAATCTAACAAAACAGATGTCGCATAGGCTTCATGTCCCAGCAAGTGAATTACTGTTCCGTTTCTTGTTTCGCAAAAGAAGATTTTGTTACTAGCAAAACTTGGCATATATGCGCACTTTTTTCTTTTAGTAGACAGCTGTCGTTTACGCTAGTCAGTTTCTACTATGTATCAGGTGCCTGCTCCCGCAAGCAGACACCCGGTTTCCTATTTCAAGAAAAAATTGATCTGATTTTGTACATCTAAATATAGATAGACCGCCAAGCCAATCCATACAAACGACAAAATCGTTAACGAAAGATTCGGCAGCAAATAATTGCCCTTTTTCTGCCATTGCATCATCGCATGACTATCCTTTACAAAAAAGACAATCGCAAGAATCAAGACAACTGCACCGACACCAATCGTTCCAAAAATCCACGTATTCATTCTTTGCAGCTCCTTTATTGATTAAGGGGTATCTTCCAAATCCCACTGAATCGTTCCTTGATATTCTTCCCCTGTATTTCCTTGCCCCGCAGGTACAAAGAGCTTCACAGAATCAAAATCGATCAGCACATCCCAGACACCTTCACCTTTGGTATTTGATGCGCTTAGGAAAGTTAGTGCTGTACCATCCGCAGTTAGTGTAGCTGTACTGCTAGATACAGGTGCCCCAAATGATGGAGCAATTGCTGGTGTTGGCGTAATCGCTGTCTCACCAGGTGTTCCCGGATTTTGAATCTCTTTCAATTCAACACCAAAGGAAATCTTCGCTCCCACAAGCTGATCAGAAGTATTATTCACTCCAACTAGTTGAGAGAAGGTAGACGTTAACTTCCATCCCGGGTGCGTCGCTCGATCATCACGAACCCGCAGCTTAAAGCCATCGGTTGGTTCTATCGAAGCGTATTTCGAAGCATCCAGATTGAAGATTTGATTGTAGCTCTCAGGTCTATGCTGGTTGCCAAAATCGAATTTGTTCGGGTATTCATCTAGACGTAGAGAGTTTGAGTCTAAGTCGTAGATGAGGTAGACCACTTCGTTATGAGTTGTTAATGGGTCTACTGGGCCTGTTTTCATTAATGATATTGGCATTGGCATAGCAGTACCATTCCAGTCTGTTCCTTTAATCCAACCTTTGTAGATGTAGGCTTGACTGGAGTGGGTAAAAGTGTTCGCAGGAGTCACCGAATGACTAGCCCCATTAGAAATTCTGATTGGGTTCGTTTTGATATGCGCTCCGGTTAAATCATGAAATTCCTCTTTTACATCTGCATAGGTTGAGAATGCCAGTTTGACTTCTTCTTCTACACCTGATTGATTTTTCACTTTTATTCGCACATCATATACAGTATTAGAGTCTAATCCCACAAATTGTCCACTGTAATTGGAAATTGTGGGGTTATTAGTTACTGTAAATGCAGATGTAACGTCTGAATAAGTTCCAGAACTATTTTTTTTGATTTCTATTTTGAAGCCTGAATATGCATTACCACTTGTTTCAAAGAGACCGGTTAAATCTGCTGTGGAATGGGTAGGATTTGTAATAGCTCCGGTTAAACCCATTAGCGTCGTGAATTTTGTTTTGTTGGGTGCGTCAGCTGTCCCACCAGCATTAGACAAATTACAAGTAGTTTCATATTTGGTATTAGGTAATAAACTCGTTAATGGATATTCATAAACACCATTATAGTAAGAAACTGCAGAAGGAGCTGCATTCCCGGCTGAAGATCCCTCCACATTCCAATATTTATTTCTGACTTTGCTCATTATGGCATTTGCGTTTGTATAGTCATATTTCCCGGTCATAATTACACTATTCTTAGTTAAAGTATTTGCTTTTACTGAAGGACTAGACAATTCTAACTTAGTTGTAAATTCTTTAGCGTTAGACCAACTAGTCACATTGCTACTGTTCGTCATCCCTACACGAACATCATAGGTAGTACCTGGAGTTAAACCAGTTAAGCTAAAACTATAGTTCTTTGGTACACGGTTAATTATGATCCCGTTAGTACTTGTTATCCAGGCACTGGTGCCTTTTTTTCTATACTGCACATATTGCTTATTTGAACTGTAATCACCTGCACCATTTGCTGCTGTGCTATAAACGTAGGTTCCAGTTCCTCGCAATTGTCTCGACCCGTCTGCAGATTGATCAGGAGCATTCACAGTAAGAAGAGTAGTGAACTTTCCAATTGCTGTCGACCAGATGACACTGCCATACTGTACTAAACCTACCTGGACGTCATATTGCTGTCCTGTTTGTAAGCCTGTCAAATTTACTGAATATCCTCCATTATTCCAATCAACAACATTCAGTTTTGTAGTAGTCCACGCCGAAGTTCCAGTAATTCTATATCGCACATGTCCGCGTACCCCACTATCTGGAGTTCCCGTAAAACTTCCTTTAATCTCCGCAGAACTTTTAGTAAGATTACTTGCTTGTGGCGGATTGACTACTATTGGGGATGGAAAAGTTATCGTTCCTCCAGCTGTAGCAGCTTTCCATCCACTTCGATTACCATCCCATCCAGGACCAGCTGTATGCTGCCCTGTTACTAAATAATTGACACCTATTCCAAATTCATAGGTATTTCCTAAAGCTAAGCTACCTTGTGAACCAGAAAAAGTGACTATTTGATTTTCTACATTTCCAGACCATAAAAGCGACCCTCTTTGCCAACTACTGGAACCTTGTAAACGGTATAAGATATATATTTCCTTAATCCAAGAACCTTGATAAATAGAATAAGGATTCGATGGTGGTCCCATAGGTGATCTGTCAGCTTTAATCTGTCCACTAACTGCTACAGAATCCAATCCCGTTTTAGTGAATGTTGCACTATATGCGCTAAAAACCCCTGTTGCTTGGCTCCATTCGACAGCACTTCCTGATATCTCATGATCAAATGCATTAAAAGCAAATGGTTGAATACCAAAATCAGAATAGAAACTTTTACACTTTGTTTCTTCTTTAGATTTTGGGATACTTGTCCATTTCGACATTTGTTCATTTGAAACTACAGGTTCATCAGACATTGAAGTTCCCGCAATCGCTTCTTTTCCCTTCTGGAATTCATCAGACAAGAGAGCTTCTTTCGGAGAGTTATTCGTGCTTTCTTTGCTTTCTGACTCTTCAAATTTATAAGAATACTCATCCTCCACCAAAAAATATCCTTGATCATTCTTTTCTTCTATTAAACTCTGGTCCTCCCGATCAAGAGCATCAACCTTATACTTCACTGCATAACGAAATTCAGAAACTTCATCCTCTGCCAATGAAACCTCAGTCTCAAATGAATAATCCTCTTCTTGAATCGCCACATCTTGCTCCAGCCATTCTTTAACCGTTTCCCATTCCCCAGAAGAAGCTTTTCTCTGCAAATCAAAAGAAGTGGCAGTAGTGGTACTTCTCGTCTCATCTGTTTCTTCCACTCCTGCAAATAATTTCCCAGAAAAATAGACACGATCTTCTGTTTGCTCTATTTTCCGGTCTTTGATACTTGGTTGTGGATTCTTCTGATCTTCATGCAGCTTCAATTCATTTTCATCAATTGTTTCTGCTCCATAGGTAATCACAGGCTCTACTGCTTCAGCTGAATGTTCTACTGTTTCCATTTCCGAACTTGCAGTGGTAGATTCTGTTGTTGATTCTGGCAACAAAGGATCACTGCTCAATGTTTGTAAAGTCTTTTCTGTCTGTTCTTCTGAACTTGTCGTTGATTCCACAGTATTTGCTAAACTAATTGTTGGAGAAAGAATGGACCCAATCATCAAAGCAAGCATCAGCCAAGTGCTGAGACGAAGGTTTCGTTGCCTATTCTTCATAGGTTCTCTCCTCCTTTGACCGTCTGATAAAGACAATTGTGGTTAGAACTACTAACAATAGAAATCCCGAAACAGTCCAGAACAACTGCTTCTTCTCCCCTGTTTGAGGGAGCCACTTGTTGCCTGTACCAGATGAACCGCCAGAACCACCATTGGTATTAGGCAATGTCTTACCTTGTTGCTTCGTTGAACTAGTGGTACTAGCCGGTCCGCCAGTACTGGTCGTATCCGTTGTCGCACTTGGCTCAGTAGTGCTGCTTGTTGAGTCGGTTGAACTGTTGCTTGGTTCAGTGGTGCTGCTGGTAGAAGTACTGGTTGTTGTGCTTGTGGATGTATCTGAACTACTTGTACTCGTTTGTGAACTGCTGGTTGATTTTTCAAAACCAATATAGGTTTTAGTGTTGGCAAACGCAGTCGTTCCTGCTAAAAAAAGACAGATCAAAGCAGCAGTAGCAATGATCCCTGCCTGCTTACTCTTCTTTCGCATCATCCTTTCCTCCTCCTTGCTGTGTCTTTCTTCGATAAATCAGGTAAGCAATGTTGCCTGTAGTCAAGACAAGCAAAATGATCCCGATAATTTTGTAAAGTCTTGGCATTGTGATTTTGTAGGCTGCATCTTTGTTGATTTGATTGGCTTGTTTATTCGTAATTTCGAATTCTTTTTCCCAGTTCCAGTTCTTTTCTCCATCCGTTGCTTTGGATTCTATTACATATTTCCCTGGTTCTAATTCTTCAATCCCTAAATATGTCAGAAAATCAAATGAACTATTAGGTGCAATTTTCATATCTTGTAGAGCGTTTGATGCAATAACTTCTTTTTGACCCTTTTTTCGAAGCTTGGTAGTCATCATTAGTTTTTCTAAAACGAAAGGGTTAGGATTTTGTGCAGTCATTGTCACTACTTTCTCTCCGTTGTAAAGAGTTGCTTTAACACCTAAATAGTTTAGTTCTCCACCTTTGTTATAGGGTGCCAAATCTTCACTCGTCATCACAGAAATTTTGTACCCATAGGTGCTCTTTACGCCACTTTCATTCTCACTTTCTTCTGCTGAACGAAAGACAACAGCTCCCAAACGAACACCCGAAAATTTCTCTTTAGGCGGATTTACCTTTAATTCGACTATTTTTTCTTCAAAATTTTCAACTGTTATTTCTTTTTGTTCTATTTTCACTATATCTGTCAAAGGAAGCTTCATGCTAGAATCCAATTGTGCATTTTCTTGTCCATAATCAATCTGTCCAGTAATATTAGTTACTGCATTATTCAAATGGACTGATACTTTACTGGGTTCTTTGCGTTTGCTAATGACTTTGACTTTTAAGGTTTGGCTCTCTTCTGGATTTACATGGATATAAAAGTAGTGCGCTGTTTTATCTATTTGCGTCTCTGGTTGAATCGTCTCCACTGTAAATCCTGTTCGATCTGCAAGCTCTGAGTTTGGTTCGTTAGCAGTTGAATTTTTCTCTTCGTCAGCATATCCTGTAATGCCGCTAAATAGAGTAGAAAAAAGGATGATTGTGACAACCATTCTTATTGTTTTTTTCAAGTAATGCTCGTTCTTCACATTTGTCCTCCGGTTAATAAAAAAGGGAATGGGAATTTTCCCACCCCCGATCTTAGAATATTTTAGATAGTGTCATCCAATGACCAAGCAATTGTTCCTGCATATTGTTTTCCGTCTTTAGAAGTATTTGCAGGTACTTTCAATTGGATATTGTTTAATTCAGCCGCATATTTACCATCTGTTGCTGCTGCTGTAGTTTTCATAATTTCTACTTCAGTCGCAGCGTCTGCAGGTATACTGATATTAGTTGGTACTGCGGCTGGCCCAGGTGAAGCAGTTGTGATCGCACCAGCAGATTCTGGAACTTCATCATCTTGTCCACTTGCACTAACATAAGATTTCAGAGCATTACCTGTAAAGCTGTAAGAAGCTCCAGTTAATGTCTCTGTACCATCAACTAATGCAGTTGCTTTAGCTGTCAGTTTCCATTCTCCAGTGTCACCAGCTGTTGCTAATGTTCCACCGCCTGCAACGATTGCCGCTCGATTATCACGAACAACTAAATATTTTGTCGCACCATTTGTTGCATTGTAGGTTTTTGCAGCAGTTGTATTTGCATTTGAATTACCAAATTCAAATGCTGTTGGATACCAGATCAAATCTAATTCATTATTCGGTAATGGTGTTGGCGTGTGTCCTGTAAAACCAACGCCACCGCCAGTAGAACCTCCGCCAACTGGTGCCGCTGCTGCCGGCATTGCCTGCACCAATAAACCACCCATCATTGCTGTACCCAATAATGCTGTTGCTAATTTTTTCCTATTCATCTCTTTTCTCTCCTCTTTATTGTTATTTTGAGATCTATATCAAGGTTACTCCCCCATTGATACCGGTATGACAGTAAAAGTGCTATACTTTTACTTGATGGCTTTTTGAAGCTTTTTTGTTTATCCCGTTCTATTTAAGAATAAGAAAGTCAGCTTTCAAAAAAATAATAATCTTTGTTTGAAATAAATCTTTGCTATTCATTTATTGATACTTAGTAAGGATGATTAACTTTTGATAGTTCATCAAAAACGATTCGTATACTATTTTTTAGTCCTATATTTTTCCTGTTTGGCTGTAAAACACGATTTATACGTCAATCCTTAGATCCACATGGATTCACTTTTTATTACGGCGCAAAATGACGGCGCACACTTGCCTTTAGGCAACATTAAATAACAAAAAAGAATTTGAAATTTTTTTTGAGATGAGTTTATTCAACGAGTAATGCCTTTTTTTGAAAAAAATGAGTTAGTTCGCTTTCTTTTCCGAAGAGAACGTTTACATACAAAAAAAGAAAAAAAGGGAGTGTAAGGAGACCCGAAAACGTTTTTCGAAATCGGTTACTTACTAATTAAGCGATATTTTGTTGCGCACGTTCCATTGAACCGATCACAGCAATACGTTTTTGTACGATAGAATCAAAGTAAACTGTTGTGGTCAGTTGTGGAGAGGTATGTCCTAACAAGATGCTGACATTTAAGATATCCTCTGAAGATTCCAAGCAACGGGTCGCAAACGTATGGCGTAGCTGGTGGAAGTGAATGCCTTCCAGCTTGGCTTTTTTGCGAACACGATGAAAATGATACGTTAACAGTCGTGGTTCACATGGTTTGCCTTTCACCGAGAAGACATACTCTGATTTGGATTCTTCCTTTAGGCTAGACAACAACTGATGCAGCTTGCTTGTCATAGGAATCACTCGCCGAGAAGACTGTGATTTAGGCGTTCCCAAGTGTAAAGTTGTTTTGGGTCCGGTTGCAGATAGTACTCGTTGATACGTATGGTTCACTTCAATCATTCGCTTATCCAGATCAACCGCTTCCCATTTTAGACCAGCAATCTCTCCAATCCGCATGCCTGTCTCCATTGCTAAAATGACCGCTTTTGTGCGAATATCTTTCTCGGCTAAGACAGCCTTTTCTAGACGCTGTTGTTCTTTGATCGTTAAAGCATGCACTTTTTCTTTCGGTCCTTTAGGTAATTGAATCCATTCACAAGGGTTTTTCTGTACTAATTCTTTTTGAATTGCATACTTCAAAGATTGTTTTACGATCCGAAAGATCACTTTTATACTACTTAACGACAAACCGGTTTGAATCCACGCTTGGATCATGCGATGGATGGTGGACTCATCTAATTGATACAGTGCTACCTTCCCAATATGCGGCCAAATATATTTCTTGAGTTTGCTTAAGTAACTAGAATAAGTGGCTGGTTTGACGACTTTTTGTTGTTCTGCCAGCCAGGTTTGACTCCATTCGTCATATTCCACAACGCTTTTTCCGTAGAGTTCTAATGTGATTTGAGCTTGCCTACGTAAAGGACCTAACTTTTCTTTGACCTCTTCATACGAATTACCGTAAATATAGCCATACCTAATTTTTCCATCAACTTTACGGCCTCTATGAAAGCGGCCCTCCCAACGAAGATCTTTTCGGTGATAGATATTTTCACCTATTCGCGCCATAAGATAACACTCCCTTTTTCTTTAGTAGACGATTTATTTTGACGACGTAAAAAGGCCAATTTCCAACCTAATTTCCGTCATTAATTTCACTCTAATTAGCTAATTTCCTTCGCTCAAAAATTATTATCACATATTTTTTATTTAAACTATTGATTTATTGGTTTGAATAATTTACAATAATTATGAAATGAAGGTTTTGATAGATTAGATATTCTATTATTTAACAAGTTTGAGGCTTCTATTGAACTTTTTTCCAGTTTTACAGCCAAACAGGAAAA
>NZ_JAFREL010000115.1 GCF_017377655.1 Candidatus Enterococcus ferrettii | reverse complement strand
TGCTATGCTACCCCTAACTAGGACAAAGAAACAATTAAATCTTAGTTAGGGGTTTTTAATATGGGAAAAAGAAGAATGAAAGGTCATCCAGAAGAACGTGTAGCTATAGTTGAACAGTGTTTGAATGGAAAGATGAGTAGCAGCCAAGCCGCACACGAAGCTCATGTAAACAGATCGACAATCGAGAGATGGTGCACTCTCTATGAAAATGAAGGCCCGACTGGATTGCTCGCTACCAAGAAAAATAAGCATTATTCTAAAGAACTAAAATTGACAGCTGTTCAGGATTACTTAGCTGGTAATGGAAGTCTTGATCAAGTTGCTCAAAAATATGGTTTAAGAAGTGAAAAGCAACTTCGAGACTGGATTAAGCGATATAATACTCATGGAGACTTCAGATCAGAAAGTGGTGGAAGTAACGTGAGACAAACAAAAAAATTTAGTTTAGAAGAACGTGTAGAAATGGTCCTCTATTGTATTGCCAATGAGTATGATTACAGTGACACCGCTGTTAAGTACCAAGTGAACTATGCTAATTTATACCAATGGGTCAAACGATATGAAGAAAAAGGCAAAGCTGGCTTAGAAGATCGGCGAGGTCGACGAAAAGCCCAACAGATTAGTCGAACACCTGAAGAAGAAGCACAAATTAGGATCGCCCAGCTAGAAGAACAAGTGAAGTACCAACAGATGGAGATCGATCTATTAAAAAAAGTAAAGGAATTAGAAAGAAGGGATCGCTAGGACAAGTCAGAAAAATCGTCGTTTATGAAGCCATCAAAGAACTCCACGAGGAAAAAGGCTATGCGATTCTTCCAATGTGTAAGTTCATGCAGGTGACCCGCTCTGCCTATCTTCGTTGGATCGACCATCCGTATAGTGAACGAACGTTGGAAAATATGGAATTAGCCAAAGTGATCCGGACAATCCATGACGAGCATCCAGAAAAGGGCTATCGCAGTATCAATGATACATTGAACCGGGAGCACGCTATTCATGTCAATGATAAACGCGTCTTAAGGATCTGTCGACACGAAGGCATTCAATCGACCATTAAGCATTCAACCAACAGTATCACGAAACGCTCCAGCCGACCGTATCATACGGTCGAAAATATCTTAGATCGCGAATTTACTGCGGAGGCTCCGAATCAAAAATGGCTGACAGATGTCACGGAATTCAAATA
>NZ_JAFREL010000114.1 GCF_017377655.1 Candidatus Enterococcus ferrettii | reverse complement strand
AGACGTTTGAATAAATCTGTCGAACAAAGAATCTCACAATTCATCCGCTGTAATTTTTGGACTAGCGGCTCTTCAGCCAAGGAATTTTTCGTTAAAATAAGTACGTGTTGCATGGGGACTCACCTTCTCTTCAAATTTTTGGTGTTTTCTTCTCTTTTATAAGTGGATTAGACTCGGTTTCTTCCGTATCGATTAATACGTTCCACAGGATAACCAGTGTTACAACTACACAAATGGCGACTTGAATCCACAATTGATCAAAATAGGATTCAGCTAGTTTGATACTGAAAATTGCCAACAGGAAACAAATCACTAAGATAATCGCTAGTTGAACCTGCTTTAGTTCTTGTTGCACACGATAGGCTGTTTCAATTGGTACTCGTTTTTGTTGAGCGACTTGATGAACGGAGTTTTTCTCTACCAGAAGCCAGATCATTTCGCGATAGAGTTTACGTGCCTCAGGTTCTTTACTAAACAAGGAATAAGCATCTTTGCTGCGGTCTCGTTCCTTTCCAGCTTTAACCAACACCGGATGAAGCAGTCGATCGTTGCGCAGTGACCAGCGAAAAACTTGGCGCCATTCTTCAACAGTAAGCTGTGGAAGATTCAGTACATCCAGCGTTAATTCTTGCGTTTCCAATTGATCTAGACAAGCCAGCAACTGGCGATAATCTCGGGAAACGACTTCCCACGAAGCAATCACTAAGTGGTCTCCCGGTTGAGCAAAGTTCATTAATGCTTGAAATTCACTTGTTGGTGAATGCAGGGCTTCAACTTCCTGCGCTCCATCAGAGAAGAGTTCGTCCACTGGGTAATCTTCCAGCATATCCAATTGTTGGGTCAGTTGATACCCGCGTGCATAGCCTAGATTCATCGTGTCCTTCCTCTTTCTGTTGGAGTTTTTTGTCTGGCAGTGCCCGATTGTTTCTTATTTCGTAACAACCGGGTAATCTGTGTCTGCAAGTCCTGTTGGCTTCGCATTAGCGAGAACAGTAAATAACTTTGGACTAGTACAACCAGGCCTAGCGCTAGTAATAATAGATAGACCATGTTCTGCCTCGTCTCTTTCGTTTACTTCGTGTTGATGTTTCCCAGATCGTTCCTTTTATAGTCCCAGCTGTAGAGTTGGGGACCATCTTGTGGCAGCTTTGGTTTTAGATAAATAGTAATGAAATATTCTTCATCGTCATCCAAAGCATCTCGATTTAGTACCAGTTCACTAGGAGTAATATCAGCCTCTGTTCTTCCCTGATGACTAGTCCCATTATTATCAAATTGAGCAAGAGTCAAATAGTACCCAAGTTGTTCATAATACTCTGGTAAAATCAGTGCCAAGTTTAATTCATCCAAATTATTCCCCATATGTTTAGTGTCTACAACAAACATTTCGAAGGGGGGATTATCCGTGTTTGTTCCTGACGGAATAGCTACTTGACGCAATTGATCGGTGTTTTCTGTTGTTGTTCCTGTTAACTGATCGGAATCATATGTCTTAATTCTCAAATACCCTTCTGTTGGTACAACAAGTTCCTCTGATTCACTTAATATTACTTGCCGTATATGGAAAAGTACTGAACAGATTTCGGTTTCAACCTCATTACTAGTCAAAGTCTGTTCGGTGTTGTTAATATCCTCACGCCATTGATAACTTAAATCTGCAGAATTAGTGATAGTATCGCTGATACATATAGCTTTTACTTTAAATGACAATGTCATAGATTCAGTAGCATTCAGTCTGGCAATTTCAAATCGGACTGAATTACTCAGGGCTATAAAACTAGCTCCATCAGCATCTTGTCCATCTGTTTTTACACTACCGTCTATCATCAATGATCCAGGAACATATTCCGTACCAACTGGAATAACATCCTCAATTACAATATCTTCGGCCTCTCCAGTATGTTCATTTTTATTCTCTAGTGTCATTGAGTAAGTAAGTTCTTCACCGTATATGCCTACCTGCTTATCTACATTTTTTTCTAAATCAAGTTCATCAACAATTCGGATTCCATCGTTGCTAGAGTCAACTGGACTAACTCCTCGGTTACCATAACTCGCATTTTCATAATCCAAAACATTAATTTCAGCTACAGCATTATCATCAGATTGAGCATTGTCATTATCAGCGTTAATAGCTTCAACATTTATTGAAAACTCAATGCATTCCAAACTTCTTACCTCATCAACGTCAAATGTTAGTGTATGAGTAGCAGAATTATAGGAGACATTACTAACAGTACAATTATTTGCTATTGAAGTGCCATTCTCATCATAGCTGCCAAGTATACTTACCCCTTCATTCGAGTAGTCCATTGACATGGGCAATTGCACTTCCATTTGAACATTGTTGGCCGACATTCCTCCAGAGTTAGCAACTACTATTCGATGGCTGGTTTTTTTACCTACTACTAGTACGTCATTCTCATATTTATTGAATAGTCTTAGTTTAGCTCCTGAAGCAAATTGAATATTGTCCAAATAGTTTCCTACAGCAGGACGACTTTCTCTAATACTCAAAAATTGAAATCTTGTATTAAATTGTCCAGCTGGTATCACATAGGTTCCTTCATACCGATGCCAGGGCGCAGGGAATCTCCCAGTGTGAATGAAATCATCACCTAAATAATTATAGGTAATTCCATTTTCTGCAATAACATTTTGCCGATATGTAGCTGCATCTAAAATATTATCGCTAGCAATACCCGAGGTTGGCACTGGACCAAAAAAAACCCCCGCACGTTCAGCATCAATTTCTCTTTTAGCGTGGTACAAGGACCAATAGACCGTAACACCTGGTACAGTTGCGATATCTTGAGACAGACCAATCTCACATGAAGGATTCAGTTCTGCATACCAATTACCATCCTGAGGAGTGTTCCCATACCTCTGAATTTCCATCTCATTCGCTGCACCAGTATCTTTTTTGTAACCTGCCCAAGAGAAATTGTTTAGTCCATCATTTTGCCCATTATTAATAAGCTTATATGCTCCTGTTGGACCAGTCGGTGGCGCCACATTATTGTGACCAAGTTCAAAACTTCCATTCTGTAATTGTATAAACGAACCATTTGCCACGTCTTGTCGCATTTGACTCGCAGCAAGTTGAACCAAATCTGCATTTGCTGACAGGGCTTCAACTTTTTTAGGGATATCAGATTTATCCCATTTAAAAACACAACTAAGTACTAAAATTAACAACACGAACATACTACTTAGTAGTGCTTTTCTATTTATAAGCTTAGACATTTTCGTAAGTCTCCTTTCTCAAAACTCATGAAATCAATGCTTTTCTTTAGTAAAACACTCATCTCATGAGTGTTGCTTATTACTTAATAAAGGGATGCAGGTTATAAAACTGCATCCTTATTTTGTAGTTTTTACAGTAAGCCTAATAAAGTATTATCAATCGTCTTAAGAGGCTCTTCTAAGGGTATTTCTCCCTGCCACCAAGCATTACGAAAAGCCGATTCCTCACAATTGATTGTTTCAACCTTTAAGTAAATAGAAAAATCTGATTCATGATACTGCTCTGATAAACTACTAGAAAGTTTTATTGACTCAAACAGTCGATTAGTAGATTCATCAGGAGCAACCTCTGAGCCAATGTAGTAGTAGTACCCATCTGCTCCATCTAACCAATTGGCATCCATATTTTCTAATTCCAGGTCTTTACCTATTATCAGAGGTAATATTTGCACAGAATCATCATCTTCATTAATAAAAGATCGAACTTCAGGGAGAACCATTACTCGCACAAATTGATTGATTGTTCCAGTGTTTTTAATAGAGACATCCTTCTCAATGCTTCTATCCAATTTAACTTCTTGAATGTTCTCGTTAAAAACTTCTTCAATCTTCGTTTCCACCTGTCCAACTTGAAAATCATTGGCTTTTTGATCATGCGCTGTCATTGCCGCATAGACAAAATACCCGCCGCCAATCATAAGGAGGACAAGAGCCATGATGAATCCTACATAAATGAGTCGCAACTTCTTTTTCCGATTTCTCATCTCTTCCCTCCTCGATTAGTGCAGCTTATTTTGATACATGTTGTAGGCAAAGTCGGTGGAACTAATTCCCCAATCAGAAATCAAACTTCTTGTAATATCGTGAGCATCCATCAAAGGAACCAGCTTATACAAAGCGCCTTTATACTGGTTGGCATAAGATGGATTCAGTGTAACGCTTTCCAACAAATTCTCGGTACTTTCGCTTGGTTGAAGAATTTCTGAATAATAGAAAAACCCTTTTTCGTAATACCAATAACCTGTGTCTCCCACTGTTGGTTGTTTTACTTGGTCAAACAGTTTAGTTGTTTGAAAATTTAACTCCAGTGCTTTTAACGGCATGGTTCGACCAGCGTCGTTGTAAACATAGGCCAAGGAATGATCATCCAGCGAATTACAGATTGCTAGATTGGCTTTGTAGTACTTATTTGCATACACACTGTAATAGTTGTTGGTTTTCCACGTATCTGTGTCTTTGATCTTGATTGTGTTGTTTGGCAAAACACTGGTAGCTGGATAGATGACTAAATTACCATTTCCTTCTTCAATAGCTGGATTTTCCCGATGATTGTCAACTACACTGATTTCAAAGCTGACAAAAAATTCATGCAACGAAAGTCGAACAACAGCCGGTATTTCACCATCATTGGTTACCCGTATTTCTTTCTTTTTCGTGGTTCCAGGGGACCAATGAAAGACTTGTTCAAAATCTTCATCAATCTTTGCTGATATTCTTTTGTCGTTTCTTTCTGCTCGATTGACTCGTTCATCGGCAGAAGTAATCCAAGCATAGGTGCTGCCAAGGACCAATGAAAAACTCAATAAAAGAGAGAAGCAGGCAAATAGCACTTTGCTTTTGAGAAAAATCTTAAATAGGTGTCGTCGCTTTTCTTTTTGATTCATTCCTGCTCCTCCTCTCGACGTTTTTTCCATAAGAATAGTACAATTAATACCAGCAACAGCCCAGTCAGAAATAGATACACCAGTTCTTCACCAGTTTGTGGTAACAGTTTGCGATTAGTCGGTGTTCCTTGACCAGTCACTGGCAGTTTACCTGAACTACTTGGGGAAGTGCTTGGTGCAGTTGGTTCAGTTGAAGGATTCGTTGGTTTTGTTGGTTCAGTGGGCTCCGTTGGGTAGTCCTTCGTTCCTACAAAAGTCCAAGTAAAATCTAAAATACTCTTCGTCTTTAAGTTTTCATTCGTCAAACTATCGTCTACTGTAAAAGTCGCCTGCATAATTTTGTCTGTCCCGTAAGTACAAACGCCTAATTCCAGAGGCGTCTTACTCCAGTCTCGACTGGCATCTCCTAACAAAGGTCCTTGATAAATTTTTTTCCCATCCAAAACCAAGGTCAAAGTAATATGGTTCTTCCAGTCCACCGAACCGCTGGACTCAATTTCTTCTACCAACATGCCTAAAGAAAAGGGTTCCTCTAAGTCTAAACTGCGGATCGTGATCTCTTTTTCATACACCTCTCCTGGGAGAATCCCAATCAGATTGATATAGTATTCTCCCTCAGAGGTTGCATACATGCCATCAGAATCGCCAATCACCATGCCAGGAGGAAGTGCTTTGGCAGCTTCTACAACGCCTTTCCCTCCAAATCCAATGAAGAGGCAGATCAGAATACCAAGTATTGTTATGAGCTTACGCACTAGTTTCCACTCCTCCCTTTATCATGGTTGTACTTTCCTGAAAATTATGGCGCCAATTTGTCACAGATCGCTTTGGTTGTTACATTTGTCGCTGTGGTTGTATCCAGTTTCCAACCTGCTGCATCCGTCAACGCTTCTTTAGTTGCTTGGATGGTTTCTAATTTTACAACCAAATCGTACGTAGCATTGGTATATTCTTTACCTAAATCACTTTCAAAAACTAAGCTTTCCATCAAGTTCGCAGTGGTCGTTCCACTAGTTAATGGTTGGGTATAGTAGAACCAACCATCTTCTGGATTGTAAATCCAATTGTTTGTCGCTGCGGCTAAACCGGTTGAATCTACAACAGCAGCCGTATATTTCACCTTAATCGCACTCTTACCTAAGGCTGCGGTATCTGCTTGAACTGCTTTTGTTCCAGCAGCTGTAGGAATTTGAGTTGCATTGGTCGTTGGTGTTTCACCAGGAATGCTAGTTAATCCCAATGCAGCGATGCGATAATCGTAGTCCACACCATAGCGTAAGCCGTTTGTACCAAGCAATGCGTTCCCAGTTGGATTGCCTGCTGCATCTTCTAATGAAGATTTCGCCCAATTCACTACTTTGTTCGTATAGCCTTTGTCATAGTAGCCATA
>NZ_JAFREL010000113.1 GCF_017377655.1 Candidatus Enterococcus ferrettii | reverse complement strand
TTCTAATTATTAGTAATAAAGTCTATAAATTGATTTTGAGTCAACGGATAATCAGATTAGCGAAACGCCCTTTAATAAATAAAAGTGATGCCACCTAAGTTTGAAATTCCCTCTGAGAAATGTTTAAGCAAGTTATGAGATTCTGCTAAATTATTCTCCACAATGATGGAAAGCGTTTTCTATAATGATAGAATAAAGTCGTAGATTTACGAGTTTATTCGAGTAAAAGCACAGGAGGCAGAGACAATGAAAGACAATACAAAACTAATTCACGGCTATTCAGTATTTGATGACGAAACCGGGGCATCCTCGATTCCTCTTTATCAATGCTCCACCTTTAAGCAAGCATCTATTAAGGATAGTCAACCATATACTTATTCACGCTTCGGCAATCCGACTCGCCATGCCTTGGAAGAGGGGATTGCTGCGGTTGAGGGCGGCAAATTTGCCACTGCTTTTTCTTCAGGAATGGGAGCTATTTCGGCAGTATTGTTAAGCTTCAACCAAGGCGATCATTTAGTAATGTGCAAGAGTATTTACGGTGGGACCTTCCAGCTGGTGAATGAAGTAATGAATCGCTTTGGGATTGAGGTAACCTTCGTAGATGAAACCAATCTGAATGAATGGAGTCAGGCTATTCGTCCGAATACACGAGCCCTTTATTTGGAAACACCATCGAATCCCTTGTTAAGTATCACTGATATTGCTGGAGTGGTGGCCATCGCCAAGGACAATAAGCTGCAAACGATTATTGACAATACCTTTATGACACCGCTGTTCCAGCATCCTTTGGAAATGGGCGTGGATGTGGTCATTCATAGTGCGACTAAGTTCATCAACGGACACAGTGACGTGGTGGCTGGTCTGGCCATTACCAATGATGAAAAATGGGCAAAACAAATAGCGCTGCAGCAAAAGGTTCTCGGCAGTGTTTTAAGCGTCGAGGACTGCTGGTTGATCATGCGGGGGATGAAAACCATGGGCCTAAGAATGGAACAAAGTGTTAAAAGTGCTGAAAAAGTAAGCTGGCTCTTAGCGGAACATCCTGCAGTCAAGAAAGTTTACTATCCTGGTTTGCCTAGTCATCCCGGTTATGCGGTGCATCGTAAACAAGCCAGCAGTGGCGGCGCAGTTCTATCCTTTGAGCTGGAAAATCAGGCAGCTGTGTACACCTTTGCTGAAGCCTTAAAAATTCCAATTGCAGCTGTTAGTCTCGGCGGAGTGGAATCTATTCTGTCTTATCCAGTAACCATGAGTCATGCCTGTGTTCCCAAGGAAGAACGGGAAAAGCAAGGCGTGACCGAGGGACTGCTGCGGCTGTCAGTCGGCATTGAAGATACCGAAGATCTGCTGGTCGATCTGAAACAGGCTCTGGGAAAAGTTATTAGCACCATGTATGTGTAAAAGGTAGCGGGAGCTGAAGGGTTCCTGCTATTTTTATTTCACTCGTTTATTCAGTTTTTCATGAGGTACAGCGAATTATCGTCGTTTCCCTCGTCTATTTATCTGACTTAGCAGGCTTGATTTATTTTGCTTGCTTCGGTTTTTTTGAGCTAGAACTTGTTGAAAGCGTTCCTTGTTGCTGAGGGTTTTACCGACAGGAACAGCTTGTGAATCAAAGGCTTGTTCTTCTTTTCGCCGGTCAATCGCCTGTTGAACTTCATCGATTGGTTTGCCTTCCAGAATTAATTTCATTGCTAGGTCAGGCAATTCTTTTTCTAGTTCAGTTAAGTCGTCGTACAGGTCGTCCTCTTCGTTTTCTATTTCATCATCTATTGAATCGATGAATTGTTCTTGAAGAGCGGCCGTCTGGTCAAATGAAGGAACAGCCTCTGGAATTTCCTTCGTGGTGATAGGCAGCAAACTGCCCATCATTTTCTGCAATTCCGCAGCTTCCTCTTCATTTCGGCGATCAAAGCCAGGCTCAAAGATTCTAAAATCGGCATAAATAGGTTCTACAAACCGACGGATGCCATCCTTTTCAAAAATGGTTAAGGTCCCTAAAATTGAGAGAAGTGCATAGTGTTCTTCTTTGGTAATGTCGGGGTTGATGTTACTTAAAGTCCAGCTGTGTCTTTTGCCAGCGGCATCCTTAAAGTAAGAAATCATGCTGGTTTTCTTATCTGTTGGCTGTTCACCAGAAGTGAATCGCGGGCGCAGTTTTTCTATGTAAATTGAGGATTTTTTCGTTATTTGTTCGAACTCCTCAGGACTGGAAAATAATCGGTTGATAACGGTTTGCCACTCGTCATCAGAAAAGTAATCGCGAAAATAAACGCAGGAAAGGGGAATAGAACGAACCGCATCATCGGTTAGAAATAATGAACGAATTAAGTCCTGTGCTAAAAAAGAGAAGTCAGAGGTGCTAAAGCTGTTCCGAATAGCCGCCGCAATCGCGCATTGTATGACTAACACACTGTCCTTGGTTTCGGTATAATAATCATTGAAACGTTTTTCTAAACTAACTTTCTTCATGCTCGTAACCTGTTTCATCCCTAATTTCATTATGCTAACTCCTTCTGGTTTCATCTAATGTGGAATACGGTTTCATAATATAACATATGTTTTTGAAGGTCAAGCATTTTTTTAAATAACAAACGTTATTAAATGAAATATTTCAAAATTAAGATTTTTTATAGCGAATTAAAGGGTTCGAATATCAGAATATTTCTGACTAAAATTTCCAATACAATAGATTTTCTATTCTTTTAAATGGACGGTGTGTTTTTTATAAATGATTAAGTAGGCAAAACTAATGAACAAGAAAAGGAATTTTCGACACAATTATCTACAAAAAAACCATCCTGAAATCAGGATGGTTGGGCATTAACTTCTTAAGCCGCGTCCTCGTTCAATCAAACGCCAGCAGATAGCATAGAGTACAACAATAAATAGAATTAAAATCGAGACTGAAATCATGATCGGGACATCCATTACACCTAAAAATCCATAGCGAAATCCGGAGATCATGTACACGATTGGATTCACCTTGGAAACGGCCTGCCAAAACGGCGGCAGCATTGAAATGGCGTAGAATACACCACCTAAATAGGTTAGTGGCTGCAACACAAAGGTTGGTACGATTGAGACATCGTCAAAGGATTGAGCAAAAATTCCATTTAACAAACCAGCTAATGAAAATAAGATAGCGGTCATTAACAGCGTCATAATGATAATCAGCCAAGAGTGGACATGTAATGGAACAAAGAATAATGAGATTACTGTCACAAGAGCACTAACCATAACACTGCGGCCCAAGCCCCCAATTACGAAGCCCCAAATAATGATATGAGTAGGTACAGGTGCCACTAATAATTCCTCAATGTTTTTCTGGAACTTTTGTGAGAAAAAGGAAGAGGAAACATTGGAATAAGAGCTGGTAATGGCTGACATCATAATTAGACCGGGTACGATAAATTCCATGTAAGAAAAACCGGCCATGTCCCCGATTCTTCCACCAATCAAATTGCCGAAAATGATGAAATACAAGGACGTGGTAATCACTGGTGGTACCAGTGTTTGGATCCAGATCCGCAGGTAGCGGTTGGTCTCCTTTACCGCTAGGCTTTTTAGAGCAGTAAGATATAAACTAAACATTGATTTCCTCCGTGTGACGTTTTTCTTCAGTAACCTTCAAGAAAAGTTCTTCCAGACGATTGGACTTATTACGCATGGATAGGACTTTTACACCTTGATTGCTAAGCTGCTGGAACACTTCGTTGATTCCTTGGTTTCGTTCCACTTCTACCTCTAACGTTTGTTCATCGTCCATTTGGTAGTTGTAACCGCTGATAACAGGTGCCTGTTCCAACGGCTCTAAATCAAAAATAAAGGTTTCAAATTGTAATTTTGCCAACAAATTCTTCATGCTGGTATTTTCGATGAGTTCTCCTGATTGAATAATGCCAATGTTGCGGCATAGCATCTCAGCTTCTTCCAAATAGTGGGTAGTCAAGATGATGGTGGTTCCGCTATTGTTCAAATTTCGCAAAAACTCCCACATTTCCCGACGCAGCTCAATATCCACTCCAGCAGTTGGCTCATCCAAAATTAATAATTTCGGTTCATGCATCAGAGCACGAGCAATCATCAAACGACGTTTCATCCCACCAGAAAGCATCCGAGCGCGAACATTGCGTTTTTCCCACAGGTTTGATTGCTTCAAGTATTTTTCACTGCGTTTTAACGCTTCTTTTCGGGAAACACCGTAATAGCCTGCCTGATTCACAACGATTTGCTGAACAGTTTCAAAGGGATTGAAATTGAATTCCTGCGGCACCAAGCCAATTTGCTGTTTGGCGACAACCAGATCTTTGTCGATATCATAGCCGAATACCTTCACCTGACCAGAGGTTTTATTGACTAAAGAGGTGATGATACCAATCGTTGTGGATTTCCCCGCGCCATTAGGTCCTAGCAAGGCATAAAAGTCGCCTTCCTCAACAGCTAAGTCAATTCCCCGCAGCGCTGTAACACCTGAGCCATAGACCTTTTTCAGTTGGTTTATTTCTAGTGCATAAGTCATGTATATATAAACTCCTTCATAAGATATGATTCTTTATTCTATCATTAATTCTCGTTGGTACAAGCCTGAAGAGTCTGGAAATGAAAATTATGCTATAAAAAAAGAAAAAGCAAAGCGTAGTCCCATTCATTTAAGCATATTTGCAAATAAAAGATAGGTATCGTTGGAGAAAATGAACCAACGATACCTATCTTTATTTTTTTAATTTAGTAGCTAAGTTGATGCTGATTTCAAGAAGGGCATCAGGTATTCCTTGATCTCCTGAACTTTTCCCATGTAAAGATATTGGAAGGGGATCGCCAGACCCTTGTCAGTAATTTCATCACTCAAGCGCTTTGCGTCTAGACTATTGAATAGAACTAAATCAGCATCTGGAATGTCATTACTGGCGGGATTGTAACTAATAAACTCCAACTCAATCTCCGGCTGCAAGGCTGCTTTCATTTCGGACTGAAATTTGTTTCCGTGCCATGCTCTTACTCCAGGGGTACCGAAACCAAAAGGTGCGCTGGTATCATAAACATTGATGGAATAAATCCAAACGACTTTTTGCATAATATCCTCCTTCTAACACAGAATTTACTTATTTAACTATAGCAAAAAAATCTTAAGAAAAAGCTGAAAGAGCCCCGTTTTTACTCTTAGAGACAAGCTTACTTAGTGTGAGAACTTAATTCGGTATCACAATTGTCTGGACAAACTGATCCTGTGAAATTTTGGTCTCACGCAACACCTGTGAGTAAGAATTTAAAATTTCCTGATAAGTGGCTAATCCAATTCCCCGATTTTGCCCTTTCGTTGAATAGCCCAGCTCCCAAATACGTTCTAGGTTGACCGTTTCGAAACACGGGTTTTTGATTACAACTTCAACACAGCCAGTACTTTGAAGCATCAGTACATCTACCACTGCGCGAGTATCTAACTTGCTGGCAGCCTCAATAGCATTGTCTAAGGTGATCCCCAAAACCCGTAGAAAATCATTCATCTCCATCCCAATGGACACAATCGGTAAAATGACCTCCACATTTAGAGTAACCTGGAGTTCCTTAGCCAGCATAATTTTGGTTAACAATAAGCTTTTTACTTCAAGCATCTTTACATTGTTCAGCTGTGTTTGCTGACGAATCGTTTCCTGCAGCTGTTCATCTGTGGTGAGAAGTTTTTCAGACAGGTAGGTTTTTACCTCATCGATTTGCCCTTCGCTGACTTGAAAATACATGCCAGAAAGCAGGTTTTTGTGATCGTGATGAAGCTTTCTCAGGTCATTATACAGAGCCTCCACATGTTCAATGTACTGATGCTGCTGGTCCAGCATTTTTTTTGAGTAGGAGAGTCGATAGTTGCGATCGACTTCCCGAACCAGCACCATGAATAGCAATAAAAAGAGCAGAAAGACGCCTGAAATGTAAAGATTTTTGACATTTGTTCCCAATTTTCGCATATCCTCTAAATTGCTATTGAATATAACCAGCTCTAAAAGTAGATAAAGAATGCCACTTGAATAGATCAGCTTTGGAAATTTCAACAACTGATCAAACCACATCCGATAAGAAAAAAGTTTAATCAGTGATAAGTTGATCACGAAACCCAGTAAAGAATAAATGAGGTGAGTAAGATGCGCATAGGGATACGGAATCGTCAGAAAAAAGGCTTCATGTGCAATAAAAAAATACTGTAAAGTGGTGGAAAAGATAGTATCAGTAAAAGTGATAAAAGTAACTAAAATAAGTGGTATACAGTAAGCGTGCAAATGCATCGAATGCTTCAACCAAAGCAGCAAGCCGACATATTGAATAACTGATAGGACAGTCGATGTAGTGGGCGTAATATATCGCTGGTCCCAAAGATCGATAAAGCTGATTGCAGTAACAATTATTGCGAGAAAAAAAGCAAAACAAAGACAGTTCTTTAGAATAGGAGCTGTCTTTTTTCTTACTGGTGTACGGAATAAGTGCTTCAAAGCATAGAGCAAAGTAATTAAATGCAGAAATATATTTAAGTAATTAAATCCCAAATAAAAAACGAACTTGACCATTTAGGCGCTCCTCGAAAAATTGTTTAGTAGCTTCATTCTATAGAAGATGTGAATACCAAGCAAGGTGATTATGACCAATTAAGGCGCGAAATGAACCATTTAGGAAAAATCGTCAGATTCTTCTTACTAATCGGTATACTAGATTTAACAAGAAGAAAAGGAGAAGACGAACATGACCTTAGAAAAAAGAAGAAACATGATTACCGCGGTTTGGTTGTTCTGCGCTTTTGCTTCTGCAACCGTTTCAATCATTTTTGATAATGCGGGAATGATTAGTTTTGCTTTAGCAGTTATTGGACTATTTTTTTTACTGATTAGTTTGCTGCAGGAATTGATTGTCTATAAAATGAGAAACCGAGACAAACAATAGAGGAGGGAAGAAGTGTGAAATTTACCTATATCGTTATTTACTCAATTCGGGACTTCAATAAAAACAAGGAAAGAGATGGTCATTTTCCACATGATGGTGTGGTGATTAACGCGATGATCAATGCCAACACAGCTTTGAATTGTGTGGCTGTAGGGTTTGAAAAGTAAGCGATGAGGAGAGTGTAGCAAAAGATGGATCAGCCAGTTAAAACAGGAATCGGTATTGGGAATATCTTGGCTTTCATTCTTTCTTATCGCAAATGGCACAGTATTATATGGGCACTTTTTCATGGTATGCTAGGCTGGTGGTATGTGATTTATTATGCATTTGTTTATGCTTAATTGGTAGCCTTAGGGTTCAAATTGACGTTAAAGCACCAATAACTGAAAGCTTGTCTTTCGGAATTTTATCATCATGAATTTTTCAAATAAAGCTGGTAATCAATTCAGATTTTGTCTGACTTTAGTCCAGTTTTTTTGACGTAATTCCATTGTAATCCTTGATGAATAGACTATTTCCAGCTGAAAGCAGCTTGACTTTTCTTAAATCAAACACTTATTCTACTATAAGAGAAGAGGGGGGAAGTGTGATGAAGCTGATTCGATCGGTTGATATCTTAAATGATAAGAAAAGTATTTTACGTTTGAACATCGTATCTATTTTTCTGCTGGTTCTTTTTTTCTTATTATTTCTAACGGTGACTACCATCATTCCATTGAAAGAGTCCTCTATAACTTTTTCAGTAATGCAGCTTTTATTGGTAACAGCAGAGACATTTCTGTTGATTGTCATTCACGAATTGATTCACGGAGTGTTCTTCCGAGTCTTTTCCCCAAAAGGTAAAGTGAAGTTTGGCATCAATATCAAAAAAGGGATCGCCTATGCTGCTTCACCAGGATCAAAATACTCACGTGGACAGTTCGCCTGGATATCGATGGCTCCATTTGTATTAATTACGTTGAGCCTGACGATTGCCTGTTTCAGCGGTATTTTATTCGTAGGCAGCTATCTATTTTTGGCGACGTTTCATGCGGCTGCATGTGCAGGAGATTTTTATTGGATTTATTTAGTGCTGAAGGCGCCTAAGGGAAGCTTAGTGGAGGATACGGAAGTCGGAATTAATTTTTATCACTAAATAGGCAGACGGATAACTTCGTTTGCTTTTTTTTTGCGTATATTATGGAGAACAATTGAAGAAAAGTGGTACTAGCAGCCATTTTTGACAATGCGCCTAGTGCGCATTGTAATATACGGAAGAAGGTGCAGCAGAATGCCTATGATCAGCAAAGAGGCTGGAAAACAGCAAGCTTTATTGAAGTTAAGGGAGGCAAAGGATCTCACAGAAAATTTGTTCGAAAAGGGTATCCAAGGCCAGAGGTTCTAACAAAGCATGGAAAAGAGTTGTCTAGAATTGTAGAAGCTTCTGTACTCAAAGCTGCCAGTACAAAAAGATGAGGTGTATCCAGTGAACAAAGTCTATCCAGCAATTTTTGAACAAGATACGGTGGGTTTCGGAATTTATTTTCCAGATGTGGAGGGAGCAGTTACCCAGGCCGACTCGATACCAGAAGGATTAGTGATGGCGGCGGATGCTTTAGGAATAATGCTAGGAGATTTAATTGAAAAAGATTGTTCTTTGCCTGATCCAACACCGATTAATGAAATAGCCTTTGACAAAAGAAAGCAATTTGTAACCTTAGTTTCCGTCAATTTAACAGATTATTTAAAAGAAGGTCAGTTGGATAAGAAAAACGTCAGTATCCCTCACTGGCTGAATGTGCGTGCTGAAAAAGCCGGTGTCAATTTTTCTAAAACCTTGACCGAAGCATTAATGGATAAGCTAGAAGTTTAGGCTGGAACGAAAGCTGTTATGTTTTGATGCAAAATAGAATAAATCTATGAAATCGCGAGAGTGACAAAAGGGGATACGAGTTTAGAAGTCAGTATATCTTAAGAGTATTTTCCTAAAGACAAGGATCGGGAATAGCTAATCAGAGCGATGCTTTACGATCGGTATACAAAGATGCGAAAAAGAGACATCAAATGACACACTTGAATTTTAGTTTGGATAATCAGTGTGAAAAGCCAGTGAACAAATTTTTAAACTCTGACGCAGCACCAATTGAATAAATAGCATATAAAAACTCCTCTAAGCTTAAGTGTACCGACCCCCAAAAGT
>NZ_JAFREL010000112.1 GCF_017377655.1 Candidatus Enterococcus ferrettii | reverse complement strand
ATTAGAGTTCAGCCACCGCCGGAAACACTGCTCAATCCCAGCATCACCCCCTTTGTGACAGGTAAGGGCAAGGTAGATAGCCGGTTTAGCGTTTCTTCTTCGTCCCTTTTTTCTTCCTCTTGGCTTCGTGGAAGGCTCGGACTCGGTCTACCTGTGCCTTTCGCGGGTTGATCGGTTTGACAGGAGCTTCAGGTTCGTGTGATTCAGTCGCTTCAAGTAGTTGTTTAGCTGAATTATTTGGAAGAGGATTAACTTTCATTTCTTCAGAAACAGCTGCTAGCGGTACAGAAATTTTTGCTGGAACAGCAGCTGAAGCAGTTCTCTTCATACCAGCAGCTTCTACTGCTTTCACTGAAACAGGAGCTACTGGCCCTTGTTCAGCGGGTACAGCCGGTGTTTTTACAGCTTTTTTTTCTTCTAAAGCGATGGCGGCTTCCTCAATTTTAGCAACTTCTTCAGAGACTTGAGATACTTCTTCAATCACAAATTGTGGCGCAAATACATTATCGGGATCTGCTACATAAGTTTGTGGGGCTGGTTTTGATAAATCAAAGAGTGGTGTTTCAATCGTTTCTACGAATTTAGCAGAAACCACCTTTTGAAATTGCTTCACATGGTCTTTCTCAAATAACTTTAGTGTGGTTAGGGTTTCTAATGACGTGCGAATTTCCTCAGGTGTTAGATTTGGATTAGGTTCATTGTAAGACCAACGGTGTCTTTTTCCCAGTTCGTCTTCAAATGAAGCATTTAGTTTTAACATATAGATCTCTCCTCTTTTTTCTTTTTTTTATTATTTTCAGGAACTTTCTGTCGCAGACAGAACAGCTCCAAGGGTAGTGGCTTCAGTGGCTTCAGTGACTTCAGTGACTTCAAACAAATCAGTAGTGACAGGTTCAGCAGGGAAACATCGTGCAGTCAGCTTTTGCCACTCATCTTTGGTAAAATAGTCCGCAAAGAAAAAGAAGTAACGGCGAAGGGCACGGTTAACGGTTGCTTTGGCAAATAAATGCCGGACCAATCCCTTCATAAATAAGTGAAAGCTTGTGTCGCCTAGCTGGTAACGAACCTTAGCGGCTAGTAAAACTTGGATAGTGACAGTACTGTCCTGTGTTTCTTGATAGAAGTTCAGAATTTCTTCTTCTAATTTTTCTTGTTTTGAATGAAACAGTTGATGAGTGGTAAAAGGCTGTCCTGACATTGATTATTTCCTCCTTTAGCACCCGCAGGACTCAGTCTGCGGGGCTATTTTTAATGTTTTTAGTGATGACTTCGAAAACGGCTAAGCCAACGAAGCTTTTTTGATAAGTGACTAAAAAATAGTTGTTTCTTTAGTTGTAATAAATTCAGCGCTTTGGATCGCCGCAAACTGACGAATGCCATGCTTTTGAAACAGATTCAATTGAGTCATTCTCTCAAGTGTTTCCTTCATTTCTTCTGCCGTTTTACTCGTGTTGGGCGATTCATAATACCAAGTTTGCTTCTTTCCATCTTCTGTTTGAAACCTAGCGACTAGTTTAGTTGTAGGCATAGTTGACCTCCTTTATTTAGTAACTCGTGTTTGGTTTGTCACGATTACGCTATCCAACGAGCTGCCATCAGGTGCCCAGTCAGC
>NZ_JAFREL010000111.1 GCF_017377655.1 Candidatus Enterococcus ferrettii | reverse complement strand
TTAGAGTTCAGCCACCGCCAGAAACACTGCTCAATCAAACATCACCCCCTTTACGACAGACAAGAGCAGGGTAGAAAGTCAGTTTAGCGTTTCTTCTTCGTCCCTTTTTTCTTCCTCTTGGCTTCATGGAAGGCTCGGACTCGATCTACCTGAGCCTTTCGCGGGTTGATCGGTTTGTCAGGCGCTTCAGGTTCGTGTGATTCGGTTGCTTCAAGCAGTTGTTTAGCGGAATCATTTGGAAGAGGATTAACTTTCATTTCTTCAGAAACAGCTGCTAGTGGAACAGAAGTTTTTGCTGGAACAGCAGCTGGAGCGGTTCTCTTCATACCAGCAGCTTCTACTGCTTTCACTGAAACTGGAGCTACTGGCCCTTGTTCAGCGGGTGCAGCCGGTGTTTTTACTGCTTTTTCTTCTACAACGATGGCTGTTTTCTCACTATTAGTTACTTCTTCAGAGACTTTGGATCCTTCTTCGGTCACAAATTGCGGCGCAAATACATTATCGGGATCCGCTACATACGCCTGTGGAGCAGGTTTTGATAAATCAAAGAGTGGTGTTTCAATCGTTTCTACGAATTTAGCAGAAACCACCTTTTGGAATTGCTTCACGTTGTCCTTCTCAAATAATTTCAGGGTCGTCATCATTTCTAAGGATGCGCGAATTTCTTCCGGTGTTAGATTTGGATTAGGTTCATTGTAAGACCAACGGTGTCTTTTTCCCATTTCATCTTCAAATGAAGCATTTAGTTTTAACATATAGATCTCTCCTCTTTTTTCTTTTTTTTATTATTTTCAGGAACTTTCTGCTGCAGACAGATCAGCTCCAAGGGTATTAGCTTCAGTGACTTCAAATAATTCAGTAGTGACAGGTTCAGCAGGGAAACATCGCGCAGTCAGCTTTTGCCACTCATCTTTGGTAAAATAATCCGCAAAGAAAAAGAAGTAACGGCGAAGGGCACGGTTAACGGTTGCTTTGGCAAATAAATGCCGTACCAGTCCCTTCATAAATAAGTGAAAGCTTGTGTCGCCTAGCTGGTAACGAACCTTTGTAGCTAGTAAAACTTGGATAGTGACAGTACTATCCTGTGTTTCTTGATAGAAGTTCAGAATTTCTTCTTCTAATTTTTCTTGTTTTGAATGAAACAGCTGATGAGTGGTAAAAGGCTGTTCTGCCATTGATTAATTCCTCCTTCAGCACCCGCAGGACTCAGACTGCGGGGCTATTTTTAATGTTTTTAGTGATGGCTTCGAAAACATCTAAGCGAACGAAGCTTTTATAATAAGTGACTAAAAAATAGTTGTTTCTTTAGTTGTAATAAATTCAGCGCTTTGGATCGCCGCGAACTGACGAATGCCATGCTTTTGAAACAGGTTCAGTTGAGTCATTCTTTCAAGTGTTTCCTTCATTTCGTCTGCCGTTTTACTCGTATTGGGTGTTTCATAAGACCAAGTTTGCATCTTTCCGTCTTCTGTTTGAAACCTAGCGACTAGTTTAGTTGTAGGCATAGTTGACCTCCTTTATTTAGTAACTCGTGTTTGGTTTGTCACGATTACGCTATCCAATGAACTACCATCAGGTGCCCAGTCAGC
>NZ_JAFREL010000110.1 GCF_017377655.1 Candidatus Enterococcus ferrettii | reverse complement strand
AACAACTTCTTTCGCGATAATCGTGTCGGTTTCCCTAAATTCAAAAGCAAAAGCAGTCCGGTTCAAAGCTACACTACCAATAATCAACACGGCACCATTTCTCTAGTGGAAAACAACTGTATCAAACTACCAAAGCTAAAATCCCTTGTCCGTATCAAACGCCATCGCCAACCAAAAGGAGAGATCCGATCCGCAACAATTTCTTATCATTCAAGCGGTAAATATTACCTTTCTTTGTTATGCAAAGAAGAAATACCCAAACTACCTAAGACGAACACAGCCATCGGCATCGATCTGGGGATTACAGACTTTGCGATTCTTTCGGATGGACAAAAGATTGATAACCATCGCTTTACCGCAGAAATGGAACGGAAGGTAACACGTGAACAGCGGAAGCTCTCTCGTCGAGCTTTACAAGCTAAGAAAGCAGGCAAAAAGCTAAGTGAAGCCAAGAACTACCAAAAACAAAAACACAAAGTGGCAAGATTGCACGAAAAAGTCAAAAACCAACGCAACGACTTTCTAAATAAGTTAAGTACCGAACTCATCAAAAACCACGATGTGATTTGTATCGAAGACTTACATACGAAGGGCCTATTGCGTAATCATAAATTAGCCAAAAGTATCTCGGATGTCTCTTGGTCCAGCTTTGTGGCGAAACTCCAGTACAAAGCCGACTGGTATGGACGAGAAATGATCCAGGTAGATAGGTGGTATCCATCTAGTCAACTTTGTTCCGAATGTGGACACAAGGATGGTAAAAAAACACTTCAGATTCGAGAGTGGATCTGTCCAGTTTGTCATGCCCAACATGATCGAGACATCAATGCCAGTATTAATATTCTAAACGAAGGGCTGCGCATGCGAGCCTTTGCATAACCAAATCAAGAACCGTAGGAACTATGGGGATAGCTTGGTAAAAAAGAGCAACCGCTGCAGGCAAAGAAATCCGCTGGCAAGTAAGCTCTGTTCCCAAGAAACTCCCACTTCAAGCGTGAAGAACCGATTGGTTTAGCTAAGTGACGGGTAGTTCACGAACTCGCTAAGCAATCAGTTTTAATGTAGTATTTTTTTTCAAAATCACGTATAATAAAAGGCGGTGATTTTAAAGCAGGGCTCAAAAGAAAAGAGGGTGACTATGGCATATCAAGCACTATATCGTGTCTGGCGTTCGCAGCGTTTTGACGATGTGGTTGGACAAGAGGCGATTACGAAAACGCTGAAAAACGCAATTAAACAAAAAAAGACCTCTCATGCATATTTGTTTACCGGACCGAGAGGAACCGGGAAAACCAGTGCTGCAAAAATCTTTGCCAAAGCCATCAATTGTCCCAACAGTGTCGACGGTGAACCATGTAATGAATGTGAAATGTGCCGTTCGATTACCGAAGGACGTCAAGAAGATGTGATTGAAATTGATGCGGCCAGCAACAACGGTGTAGAAGAAATCCGTTTCATTCGAGATCGAGCAAACTATGCACCAACGACTGCTGAATACAAAGTATATATTATTGATGAAGTACATATGCTTTCTACAGGGGCTTTCAACGCTTTGTTGAAAACCTTAGAGGAACCTAAAGAGCATGTAATTTTTATTTTAGCGACAACTGAACCCCACAAAATTCCGGCGACGATCATTTCCCGAACCCAGCGTTTTGATTTCAAACGGATCAGCGTGCAAGCGATTGTTGGTCGAATGCAGCACATTTTAGAAGCTAGTAACCAGACTTATGAAGAGCAAGCACTATCAGTAATTGCTCGCGCTGCTGAAGGTGGGATGCGGGATGCTTTGAGCATTTTGGATCAGGCGATCTCCTTTAGTGATGAGACAATTACGTTAGCCGATGCTCTAGCAGTTACCGGCAGTTTAACCACCGAAATGATGGATGCGTTTATTTCCGCATGTCTAGAACAAAATGTCAGTGCAGCTTTAGAGGTGTTGGAAAATATTTTGGCAGAAGGTAAAGAAGCACGTCGTTTGACGGAGGATTTACTGCTGTATTGCCGAGACTTGCTAATGTATCAGCAAGCCCCACAATTGCTAAACGAACGAGCTAACTTAACTGACACCTTCAAAGAATTGGCGGAAAAGACAGCAGCGGATCGCTTCTACTGGATGATTAAGATTTTAAGTGAAACCCAAAATGAGATTCGTTTCACCAATCATGCCAATGTTTATCTAGAGGTGGCTACTGTGAAATTGGCGGCACCGCCAACCAATACAGCTCCGGCTGTCAGCAGTGGTAGTGGTGAAGCAGATGGTACTCCGGTTGACAATGAGGATATTGTGGAGCTAAAACGGCAAATTGTTCAGCTGCAAACAGAAGTCAAACAGCTGAAGGATCGACCAGCTGCTCCTGGGAAAGCTGATGAACCTAAGGCAAGAGCACCGAAGAAAACCAGCAGTGCGTATCGGATTCCGACTGAACGGGTCTATCAAGTACTTTCAGAGGCGACCAAGGATCATCTTCAAGGAATCCGTGGTGTGTGGGAAGATTTGTTAATGGCATTACCTGTAACTCAACGGGCACTGCTTAAGGCCAGTGAACCAGTTGCAGCGGGTCCCAGTCTCCTGCTGTTAGCTTTTGATTATGAGATTGTTTGTCAACGAGCAGATGGTAATGAAGAACTACGCACCAACATGCAAAACTCTCTAGGTTTGATGATTAAAGATTATTCACCAGAGTTTGTCTTTATAACCAGAGAAAGCTGGCCTCGGTTACGTCAATCATATGTCAGTCAGCACAAAGACATGAAGCCAGAAGTCAGCGACGCAGAGGATGAGGGAGAAATCGAACTAATTCCAGAAGAAAACCAGGTCGTTGAACAGGCAAAAAGTCTTTTCGGAGATTTAGTTACTATTCAAGAAGATTGATCGATCCGTTCTGCTTATCAGTAAAGAAATGTAGACCAAAAAAGAGTAACAAGATAGCTTCAAGCAACTTTAGATTATCAACGTCTAAAGTGAGCTATAATAATAGAAATAGGTATTCGAAACGAAAAATTAATTCATAAAAAAGAAAGAGATGCCAGTTCTGCTTTTCGCAGTGTAATCGAGTAGAAAAGAAGAACGTCAAAGTAAAACTTTATAAGGCTAAATTAATTTAGCAGAATGGTATTCGAAATGACAAACAGACTAATTTTTCACAGAAAAATTAATTCATAAAAAAGAAAGAGATGCCAGTTCTGCTTTTCGCAGTGTAACAGAGTAGAAAAGAAAAACGATAAAGTAAAACTTTACAAGGCTAAAGTAATTCAGCAGAATGGTATTTGAAATGAAAAACAGACTAATTTTTCATAGAAAAATTAATTCATAAAAAAGAAAGAGATGTGGCTAATATGATGCGTGGAATGGGAAATATGCAAGGTATGATGAAACAAATGCAAAAAATGCAAAAGGAAATGGTAAAGGCTCAGGAAGAATTGGATAAAAAAGAATTTTTCGGTGCTGCAACTAATGATTTAGTAAAAGTTGTTTTCACTGGTGATAAAACGATGAAAGCAGTGGAAATCAATTCTGAATTAATCGATCCAGAAGATCCAGATATGCTGCAAGATATGATTATCTTGGCTGTAAACGATGCGCTAACAAAAATAAGTGAAGAAACCGAAGCAACAATGGGCAAATACACCAAAGGACTGCCTGGGATGTAATTGCTTTTCGGTTAATCGGTTGAAAGGAAGTAGGCCATGCAATACCCTGAACCAATAGCAAAATTGATCGAAAGCTATATGAAGCTGCCGGGAATCGGACAGAAAACGGCTACGCGCCTAGCTTTCTTTACCATTGATATGAAAGACGAAACCGTAAATGACTTTGCCCGCTCACTTATCAGTGTGAAGCGGGATCTGCATTTTTGCAGTGTATGCGGCAATATCACAGAAGAGGACCCTTGCGAAATATGCCGGGATACTACGCGTGATCGCAGCACGATCTTAGTCGTAGAGGAGCCTAAAGATGTAATGGCTTTGGAGAAGGTTCGTGATTACCATGGCCTGTATCATGTACTTCACGGAGTTCTGTCACCGGTGGAGGGAACAGGCCCAGAAGATATTAATGTTGCACCATTGATTAAACGTCTGCATGACGATGAAGTAAAAGAAGTCATTATTGCTACCAACGCAACGACGGAAGGCGAAGCAACGGCCATCTACTTGTCGCGGCTGATCAAGCCCGCAGGAATAAAAGTTACGCGTTTGGCTCACGGATTGTCCGTTGGCAGTGACATTGAATATGCAGATGAAGTGACTTTGCTAAAAGCGGTGGAAGGACGTCGTGAACTCTAGGTTTTTCTTTCACGACGTTTTTGTGTACAATGAGAATAGAACTAATGGAGGCAAATGAAGAGTGAACGGCTTATTTATTACTATTGAAGGTCCAGATGGCGCTGGCAAGACAAGCGTGATTGAGGAATTGTTTCCTCGCTTGCAACAGGTCGCTACCAAGGATATCGTAAAAACCAGAGAACCTGGTGGGATTCCGATTGCTGAAAAGATTCGTCAAGTGATTTTGGACCCTAAAAATGATCGAATGGATGATCGGACAGAAGCACTGCTTTATGCAGCAGCTCGCAGACAGCATCTAATTGAAAAGATTTGGCCTGCCTTAGAGCAAGGAAAAATCGTGCTGTGTGACCGTTTTGTTGACAGCTCGTTGGCTTATCAAGGAGCAGGTCGTGGAATTGGGATGCGAGAAGTAGCTCAAATTAATGAATTTGCCATTGAAGGAACTGTTCCCGATATCACTCTTTACTTAGATGTTGATTCTGATACTGGCCTACAGCGCATTATGAGCAGTCGGAAAAATCAAATTGATCGGCTGGATGCAGAGGGGCTGCAATTCCATCAGCGGGTTCGTCACGCTTATTTAAAATTGGCGGATGAGCATTCTGAACGAATTATCAAAATCGACGCTAGGAAACGTCTAGAATTAGTCGTGGAGGATTGTTTTTACGAATTAATCTCCCGTTACCCTAAGTATTTTCAAAACTAGAGAGGTGTAGAAAATGAAATTAATTATGGCCATTGTCCAAGACAAGGACTCCAACCGTTTAGCAAATGAATTTATCGACGCCAATATCCGTGCGACAAAGCTTTCTTCTACTGGCGGATTTTTAAAGGCAGGCAACAGCACCTTCATCGTAGGGATTGAAGACGAGCGGGTAGAAGAAGCTCTTGAATTAATCAAGGAAACTTGCCAGTCTCGTACACAATACGTAACAACACCTGTTACGCTAGATATTTCATTGGACGGTCAAGTACCTTATCCAGTGGAAGTAGAAGTTGGCGGAGCCACCGTGTTCATTATGCCGGTAGAAGGGTTCCATCAATATTAAGATGACAGAAGCAGAGAAACTCCAACAACTTCAACCGGTGGTCTTCCGTCAATTACAGAACAGTTTTAAGCATGGTCGTTTAGCCCATGCTTATCTTTTTGAAGGGGATTTGGGAACAGGAAAAGCTGAAATGGCCATATGGTTTACTAAGCACCTGTTCTGTCTATCCTTAAGAGACGGAATGCCGTGTGAAGAATGTAACAATTGTTTACGTATCGGCAATCATGAACATCCCGATGTGGTGGAAGTAGCACCAGATGGCCAAACAATCAAGGTAGAACAAATTCGACAGCTGCAGACAGAGCTGGGAAAAAGCGGCTTTGAATCAGCTAAAAAGGTTGTATTAATTCATGAAGCAGAAAAAATGAACACCAATTCTGCCAATAGTTTACTGAAATTTCTGGAAGAACCGCCCGCGAATTTTATGATTATTTTGGAAACACAAGCCATCGGCAAGATCCTACCGACCATTCGTTCTCGTTGTCAAATTATTCATTTTCAAGCATTGTCGACAGCTAAATTAGTCGAACAGTTGGAAAAAGAAGCACACATCCCTCTCAAATCAGCGAAACTCTTGACGAATTTAACAAATAGTTATACAAAAGCAGTTGAAATATCAAAGGATGAATGGTTTAATGAATCTAAGGATACTGTTATTCAATGGTATAGTTACCTTGAAAAACAGGACCCGCAGGCCTTTATTTATGTACAAAAAAAACTAGTAAAAGTTTTCAAGGACAAGATGCAGCAGCGGACAGCCTTTGAAATGCTAGCATTTTACGTGAAGGAAAAACGTGACCAAATGCTTCAGCAAAATCAACAGACAGTCGCTTTCTACAACCATCTGTTAGAAGAAATTTTACTTGCGAATCAGAAACTAGAGGCCAATGTATCCTTTCAAAATATTGCAGAACAAATAACATTGCATGTCATTTTTGCTTAATGTTATTTTTTACAGAGAGTAGGGAGACCAATGGTTGAAGTTGTCGGTGTCCGTTTTCGCGAAGCTGGACATATTTACTATTATGCACCAGGCAAAAACGAATACTATTACAATGAAAAAGTATTAGTTGAATCACAGCAAGCGCATCAGATCGCCACTGTAGCCGTCCCTAAGCTAGATATGGACTCCAGTGATTTATCTGATGATTTGAAAACAATTTTGCATAAAGCTTCGGAAAAGGAACTGCAAAAAGCGTCAGAGAACGAACGCGATGCACAAGCAGCCTTTAAAGTAGCCAAAGAAAAAATCCGTGATCACGAACTGGAAATGAAGCTGATCCAAGTGGAGTATACCTTTGATCGCAGCAAAATGATCTTCTATTTCACTGCGGATGGTCGAGTAGATTTTCGTGAATTGGTGAAGGATCTGGCTTCGGTGTTCCGCACCCGGATAGAACTTCGTCAGATTGGTGTTCGTGATGAGGCGAAAATTCTAGGCGGGATTGGTCCATGCGGCCGACCGTTGTGCTGTTCGACCTTCTTGGGAGATTTTATTCCAGTGTCGATTAAAATGGCTAAAGATCAAGGCTTGTCGTTAAACCCAACCAAAATTTCAGGCTTGTGCGGCCGCTTAATGTGCTGCTTGAAGTATGAAAACAATGAATATGAAGCGGCGAAACGGGAATTGCCAGACTATGGAAAAGAAGTGCAGACGCCAGACGGTAAGGGTCGGGTAGTGGGCCTAAACTTACTGAGTCGCGTAATTAAAGTTCGTCTGCCTGGACGGGAAACCGCTATTGAGTATGATTACAGTGAGCTGCAGGCAGCAAAAGCAGGTGATAGTAATGATGGATAGACGTTCACTTTATGACGGGCTGAACCGATTAGAGCAAGAAATGCAGCATAATGTAACCGAGCTTGCCGAGATGAAGGAAGCCTTGTTAGAATTAATCGAAAAGAATGCCACTTTGGAAATGGAAAACGAACGATTAAGAGAACGAGTTCGTGAAATGAATCAAAAAGCCTCTCCAGTAACCGATGAACGACAAGAACTGTCACGTTCTCGCATGAATCTGGAAAAAATCTATGAGGATGGTTTCCACGTCTGCAACCTGCTATATGGTTCTAGACGAGAATATGACGAGCCTTGTGCTTTTTGTTTGGATGTCATCTATCGTGAGAGCAAACAAGGGAAATGAAACCGGGACAATTCGTTCCGGTTTTTTCAATGAGACAAGGAGGACGAATGAGTGAATATTCAAAGAAGCTATGGCAATCACGGCAGCGGCACCCTATACCTTGTTCCGACACCGATTGGCAATCTGGAGGATATGACCTTTCGCAGTGTGAAGACGTTGCAATCAGCAGATTTAATTGCCAGTGAAGATACGCGGAATACGCAAAAATTGTTGAATCACTTTGAGATTAAAGTCCCGCAGAAAAGTTTTCACGAGCACAATTATCGCGAACGGATTCCCGAGCTGATTACATTATTAAAAAAGGGACAGATGATTGCCCAAGTAAGTGATGCCGGCATGCCTTCAATTAGTGACCCTGGTCAAGAGCTGGTAGCAGCCTGTATTGCAGAAGATATTCCCGTGGTTTCTTTACCAGGAGCAACCGCTGGAATGACTGCTTTGATTGCATCGGGGCTGTCCCCGCAGCCTTTTTATTTTTATGGCTTTCTGCAACGGAAGAAGAGTCAACAGAAAAAAGAGCTGGAGCAGTTGAAAAATCAGACAAGTACCATGATTTTTTATGAATCGCCGCATCGGGTGAAGGAAACGTTGAAGAATGCAGAGCAGGTTTTAGGGAATCGGCAAGTGGTAATCTGTCGGGAGCTGACCAAGCTGTATGAGGAATACATTCGTGGAAGTATGCAGGAAGTGATCGATTATTTAGCGGAGCATCCTCTAAAAGGAGAATGCTGCTTGCTGATAGCAGGAGCTTCGGAAGTTCTAGAAGAAGAAATTCCAGAGGGCAGCTTAAAGGAGCAAGTTGAGCATCTGGTGGAAGAGGGACTTTCTTCTAAAGAAGCGATTAAGGAAGTAGCTAAGCGTAATCAGCTGAAGAAACAGGAAGTATACAAGGAATTTCATGAATTGTAAGATCGGAGAAATCCGGTCTTTTTTTTGCTTCATTCAGTACAATTATCCGATCAACTGTCAGAAGTGATCCACAAGTTTGAATCTTAATGTAAGAAAATCTAACATAAATAGTCACTAAATTAGAAAAAGATGAAAAAAAAGTGGCAAATCGCTGGTAATTATTTGAGATGATGTTAGACTATGTAACATATTAAAGAATGAGGTGCTTGTTATGACAGGGAATATTGGATTTATTTTAGTTTGTTCGGCGATGGTGTTTCTAATGACTCCTGCGTTAGCTTTCTTTTATGGAGGGTTGGAGCGACGGAAAAATATTTTGAACACTATGATGATGGTGATCTGTACAATGGGGTTAGCCTCGCTGATTTGGGTAGCAGTCGGTTACTCTTTATCATTTAGTGGTGAAGGAAGCTTCATTGGAAACTTAGACAAAATCTTTTTCAATGGTGTGTCAATGACTGAGGGTGACGGGATACCTGAAGGTCTGTTCGCATTCTTCCAAATGATGTTCGCTTTAATAACCACAGCAATTTTAACGGGATCGGTTGCTGGGAGAATGAAATTCTCCGCAATCTTTCTATTTATAGCTTTATGGCTGCCAATTGTCTATTTCCCAATGGCACATATGGTTTGGGGTGGCGGCTTCTTAGATCAGATCGGATCAATTGATTTTGCTGGTGGAAATGTAGTGCATATTAGTTCAGGAATTTCAGGTTTGGTATTAGCAGTTGTTTTAGGACGTCGTCGTGAATATCATTTGACAGAATATCGTCCTCATAATGTCCCATTTGTCGTTTTAGGAGCAGCTCTTTTATGGTTTGGCTGGTTCGGCTTCAATGGCGGTTCGGCTTTGGCAGCAGATGGTTTAGCGATTCATGCGATGTTGACCACCAATACGGCTGCTGCTTGCGGGATGCTGTCATGGATGCTGATTGAGAAACTAGCGAATGGCAAGCCAACTGTTGTTGGTGCTTGTACCGGAGCAGTCGTTGGTTTAGTAGCCATCACTCCAGGTGCCGGTTTTGTTTCTCTATGGTCGAGTATTCTGATTGGTGCTCTTGTCAGCCCATTCTGCTACTTCTTTATTGCAGTCATTAAGCAAAAATTAGGCTTAGACGATGCTTTGGATGCTTTTGGTTGTCATGGTGTAGGCGGAATCTTTGGTGGAATTGTAACTGGAATTTTCGCTGATCCAGCTGTAGGTGGAAGAACAGGACTCATCTATGGCTCAGTGGATCTATTCTTGGCACAGCTTGCCAGTATCGGAATTACGTTAGTCTTTGCTGGAGTTGCCAGCTTCTTGATTATTACATTTATCAAAGCAATCATGCCGATTCGTGTATCAGAACACGAAGAAGCAGTAGGTTTGGATCAAATCGAGCACGATGAAAATGCCTACCCAACCTTTATGGGCTTGGATTCTTAATTTGGAGGGAACTGTATGAAAAAAGTAGAAGCAATTATCCGTCAAGAAAAATTGGAAGAGTTAAAAGCAGCCGTTGATCGGGAAGTTGAAATCAGCGGTATGACTGTTACCCAAGTACTAGGCTGTGGAACACAAAAAGGGCAAAAGTCGTATGTACGTGGTCAAGAAGTCATTACTACCTTATTACCTAAAGTTAATATCAGCTTTGTCTTAGACGATGAGGCAGTAGATAGTGTAATTGATTTGATTATTAATCTTTGTCACTCAGAGGATTTTGGCAATGGGAAAATCTTCGTTTATCCAATTGAAGAAGTAATTCGGATTCGTACTAGAGAGTCTGGTAAAGCAGCGATCTAAATAAAAAGCAAGTACCCTAACGTGTCTCGATACATTAGGGTATTTGCTTTTATTGTAAAATATCCTTTTTAACTTGTTCGAATTCTTCGTCAGAAAGAATTCCGGCATCCAACAGCTCTTTCATTTTCAATAGCTGCTCGGCTTTGCTTAAGGTGCCCTGCGGTTTTTCCTGTTCAATCGGTGCCGTGTCTTCTCTCGCGTAGTGCTTAAGAGTTTTCGCGATATCCTCTGCTTCGTGGGAGGTCAGCATAATGGTCACTGGGCTATCGGAAGTAAAGATGGTCAATGTAGCTGTAGTAGAATCCATCTTCAACTGCATATCTTGTAAATTACTTATCGAAATACTCTTCAAATCCTCGCCAATCAACCGCTTTTGTCCCATCATAAAACGACGATTCGTCAAGGCATAGCCATAAAATCCATCATCTTTAGTCGGTGATTTACGGTTATGTACGCCAATAAAGCAGACCACGACATCCTCATCCTGGCCTAAGTGATTTGCGATCACGTTAAAAAGCTTTAAAGTAAAATTACGGTCAGACCCGGAAAAATAGCCCTTGTCCTTGCAATAGTTGTACATTTCTTCTGCTGTTCTCATGCGTATCCTCCTCGTGGTGATAGCTGCTACTCTCATTGTAGCAAAACACCTAGTGAGGAACAATCACAAAAAAACCACCATAGCCGTCACTATGGTGGAAATGAAGGTTGTTATTTACTCTTGGTAGGAGTAAGTATGAAAAAACCAATTCGGGATAATTGGTATATTTATATGATAAAGGAAACGCTTCAAAAAATCATGAAACTTGCTTATCGAAATGCTAAGAAATCTATTAGAAATGCCTTAGATACTTTCCATCAACCACTATATTGTTTATGGAGAAGGGCTCAATGGAATGAATGAATATTCTTTTTTACAGTTGGGAGCAGAAATAGAGTTTATCAGCCAACGAGATCTAACTGGATGTGCTTTATCCATTTATTTAGTTACAGTCTGAGTAGTATAGTTGTCTGCTCATTTATTTTCCTCTTTTTATAAAATCCTGCGAAAAATGCTCCGCTACTTATTATTTCAAGTAAAGATGGAGCTGTGTTAAACTGAGCTTGTAAGATTTTATTAGGAGGGGTTCATTTATGGCAAACATCAGTAAAAAATTACTCGCTGAACTGACTTCAGAGGAAGCAAACGGTCCGTTCATAACATTCATGTTAAACACGCACGTAGCACACCAAGAAGTCGAAAAGGATCAACTTCTTTTCAAGAACTTTGCAAAAGAAGCGAAGCAGCGTTTTGAAAAACGCTACACCGATCAAAGCTTTGCACCATTCCAAGAAAAAATCGAACGACTACTAGCCGATCAGTCCTTCTGGCGCAGCGGAAGCAAAAGTGTTGCGATCATTATGACTGCAGAAGATTTATATGTTCATCGGTTAAGTATAGAAGTAGACAATCAATATTATGTAAGTGATCTGCCATATTTATTGGCAATTATCAAAAATACACAATTCAACTATCCCTACTATTTAATGGCTTTGAATCGCGATTCTATGAAGCTTTATTCCGTTAAAAACAAAGCGGTGAAGGAAGTTGAATTACCTAAAGGGGCACCAGTAGATGTTGTAACAGCACTTGGTGACGAACTGACTGGCGGCAACCTAAACTATTCTGCACAAGGCAGTGGTCAAGGTTCCAAGGAAGGCGTGGCTTATCATGGCGTAAATGCCAAGGATGAAGAAGTCGAGATTGACTGGGTAAACTATTACCAGGCAGTGGATAGTTTCCTGCAAAATGAGTTCGATAACCCAGAAAACTTGCCAGTTTATCTTTATGCCTTGCCAGAAAATCAAACACAATTCAAAAAAGTAGCAAAAAATAAATTCTATTCAGACAAGGCAGCCGTTTCAGCATCTCCGGCACAAGCAGCTTTAAGTGATATTGAAAAAGGTGCTGAAAAAATTAATGCTGAACTAGCAGCTGAGGAAATTGACAGCTACCAAACCATGATGAACAAGAAATTTAGTGATCAATTGGTGGACATTGTACAAGCAGCAAAAGAAGGCCGGATTTCTCATCTGTTTATCGCAACCTCTAATTTGACACCTGGCTTTGGTGATGACCCTGATACTGAATACGATCGCCGTCAAGTATTAAACGAAACAGTGGATCATGTAATTAAGAATGGCGGACAAGTATTTGTTCTAGATCAAAAGGACGCACCGGATGAAAAAAGCTTATTAGCAATCCTGCGCTTCTAAAAAATTAATCGTTTTTGATGGTTAATGGTAGAGTTTTCAAACAAATTGTGTTATAGTTATGAATGTAGTTTTTTGTACGGTAATATATGGTAAGCTTGTTTCCAACAACATCTTCCTTATTCACCAATCAAGCAATTACAAATCAATTTTTATCCTAGGAGGATGTTTAACATGGAACAAGGTACAGTAAAATGGTTTAACGCAGAAAAAGGTTATGGCTTTATCACAGCTGAAAACGGAAACGACGTATTCGTACATTTCTCAGCTATCCAAGGCGACGGATTCAAAACATTAGAAGAAGGCCAAGCGGTTACTTTTGATGTAGAAGACGGACAACGTGGACCACAAGCTACAAACGTTGAAAAAGCTTAATTAAAACCAACATTTATGCCGAGTGCCTAACAGCACTCGGCTTTTTTAATGAAACAAA
>NZ_JAFREL010000011.1 GCF_017377655.1 Candidatus Enterococcus ferrettii | reverse complement strand
TCATCCAGCATCAGGTTGTAAACTTTTCGAACACAACCAAAAGTCTTGGCAAAGAAGACGACTTGTTCTTCTGTTGGATAGATGCGGTACTTATAAGCTTTTAGTTGTTCCATAAGATCCACCCCTTTTGTCAGTCCTGAAGATACGAACACTTGTTCCCTAAATGATTATATCACGCGAAAAATAGCGTAGCAATAGCTTTTTGTCATTTTTTAGTTGCGCCGTCTCCCTAAACAAGAACGGCATTCATCACCCATCTATAGAGGATAGGCGACTTCTGCCTGATTAAGTTAAACTTGAAAAAACCTTGTTTCTGCGCACTATGTCCTCTGTGATATAATAAAAAAAGATATCTTAAGGAGGCTATTTTATGGGATTAATTAAAGCAGCAACAAGCACAATTGGCGGCGGCTTAGCTGACCAGTGGCTAGAGGTCATCGAACCTGCCAATATGGGTCAGACCACAGTCATGACTAAAGGCGTTGCCGTTCGTCGGGATGATCGGCGGGGGTCAAATAAAAAAGGAACCAAAGACGTTATCACGGACGGTTCAGTGGTTCACGTTTACCCTAATATGATGATGCTTTTGGTTGACGGCGGCAAGGTAATCGACTTTACCGCTGAAGAAGGCTATTACACAGTGAAAAATGATTCTGCTCCGTCTATGTTCCAAGGTTCACTGAAGGAGGCTATCTCCGAAACCTTTGATCGCTTTAAATATGGCGGTGTGACTCCTCAAAAACAACAGGTTTATTACATTAATTTACAGGAAATCAAGGGAATCAAATTTGGTACGCCGACACCTTTGAATTACTTTGATAATTTCTACAACGCAGAGCTGTTTTTAAGAGCTCATGGTACCTATTCTGTTCAGATTACTGATCCGATTTTATTCTTTGCCAATGCGGTACCACGCAATCTGGAGCAGGTGGACATTTCAGATATTAATGAACAATACTTGCAAGAATTTCTTACTGCTTTGCAAGCAACAATTAACCAGCTGTCTGCTAACGGCGAGCGCATTTCCTATGTTCCATCGAAAAGTATGGAGCTGAGCAAATACATGTCTGATATCTTGGACGACAGCTGGCGGGAACTTCGCGGGATGGAAATTGTCGCTGTAGCAGTTGCCAGCATTTCTTATACTGATGACTCAACCGAGCTGATTAACATGCGCAATAAAGGCGCGATGCTGGGTGATCCAGGAATTCGTGAAGGGTATGTGCAAGGTTCAGTCGCTCGTGGGATGGAGGCAGCCGGCAGCAACGACTCAGGGGCTGGCAACGCCTTTTTCGGAATGGGTATGGGAATGAATACGGGTGGCTCTTACCTTTCTCAGGCTTCAGAAACCAATCAGCAGCAAGCACAGCAAAAGCAAGCACAAGGCGATACTTGGACCTGTCCAAAATGTGGAACTGAAAACACAGGGAAATTCTGCAGCAATTGTGGCGAACCAAAACCTTCTCAGCAAGCTGCTTCAGCACCAAAAATTGAAATGAAATGCAGCGAATGCGGGGAAGTCGTTGATTTAAGCAATGGCGTGCCGAAGTTCTGTCCTCATTGCGGCAAACCCTTCAAGGGAATTCCGCTGGATTAAGGAGGAGACTTATGGCCGATGTATTAACACATCATTGTCCCAACTGTGGCGGTCCCCTGACCTTTAACCCGGACGATCAAAAATTCCACTGCGACTATTGCTTGAGTATTTTTACTACCGCAGATATTGAGACCTTTGAAGCAAAGCATCCAGCTGAATCCGCGATTTCTGCAGAGGAAAAGGCCGAAACAGATGCGATGGACTTATTCAATTGTCCCAGCTGTGGGGCTGAAATTGTCACTGATACGACTACGGCAGCAACCTATTGCTACTTTTGCCATAACCCTGTGATCTTAGCTGGACGTTTAGCTGGAGACCTCTTACCTAATAAGGTTCTGCCTTTTCAAATTGATCGCCAAAAAGCTGAAGAACAGTTTTTGGCTTGGACAAAGAAAAAGTGGTTTATCCCAAAAGACTTTTTCAACAAGTCGCAAATTGAAAAGCTGACTGGTGTTTACTTTCCCTACTGGGTGGTGGATGCCCAAACGCGGGGAGAATACAGCGGTAAAGGTACTTCTGTGCGCGTTTGGGTTGTCGGAGATATTGAATATACTGAGACCAAAATCTATCAGGTTTATCGCAAGGGAAAGGCAACCATCAATAACTTGGTAAAAAACGCATTGACTAAAAATATTCAGCAGAAAATGGTGGAGGCGGTTCAGCCCTTTCCGATTGAGCAGGCAGTTGATTTCCATACTGAATATCTTTCTGGTTTTCAAGCGGAGAAACGGGATATTGAAATTGCAGATATTGCTGCCGGATTGCAGCAGGAACTGAAATCTTACACGAATGATCTTTTGCGAGATACGGTTTCCGGTTATACAACCTTTAATAAAACCGGCAGCTCAGCAGCGATTAATCGGCAAAGCAATCATTATATGCTGCTGCCGGTTTGGCTAGTGACGTATCAAGGTACCAACGACAAAGTTTATTATTACGCGATGAATGGTCGAACCGGGAAAGTCAGCGGTATTTTGCCTATTAGCTATAAACGTTTAGGCTGGTTTTCATTAGGAATTTTCTTCATCACAGCGATCATCATGTTGATTGTGGGGTATTCAGTATGAGAAAACTTATATGGTTATTCGGTCTTTTACTAGTATTTGTCCCGATGAACTCTTTTGCAGCCAGTGATACGGTAACCGATGAAGCAGCCCTTTTCACTCCTGAACAGCAAACTGAGCTGGCAGGCTTGGCTGATACACTGAACGAGAAAATGGAGGGTCAAACCTTTGTATTAACTACTAATTCCAATACAGAGGATCCGCAGCTATTTGCCAACCAGCAACTAAAAGCACGAGTTGGTGAAGGCGGAAACGGCGCATTGCTGCTGCTTGATATGGGGCAGCGGCAGCTTTATCTCACGTATTCCGGCAATATGATTGACTATATTACCGATCGGAGACGCGATAAAATCCTAGATGCTGTCGAAGAAGCCATGCGTGATGGAAACTATTATCAGGCAGCCGCAAGCTACTTTACGATGGCCAGCGATTATGTTGATGCTGGCATTCCAAGCAATCACTACCAAGTCAATGGTGAAACTGGCGAAGTCACTGTCCAGCGTTCCCTAACTGAAACAGATGCGATAACAGCGGTCGTGGTGGGATTAATTGCAGCAATAGCCTTCTTTATTGTTGTTCGCATGCGTTACCAGCTGAAAATGGGAACGTACCGTTATCCTTATCGGGAACAATCGAGACTAGAATTAGAAGAGCGCCAAGACCAGCTGGTGAATTCCTTTGTCACCACTCGTCGAATTCCTAAGCCCTCTAATAATAATAGAGGAGGCGGCGGTTTCGGAGGCGGCGGCAGCACTACGAACTCTAGCGGTGGCGGGACCTTTGGCGGAGGCGGCCGTAGTTTTTAACAAATTTTGTTATTTTATAGCCATTAACAGGAATCAAATAAAACTGATTCCTGTTAATTATAGGTATTTTTGTAACGAAATAAGTAAAGACTTTCTTTCTTAATCCCGCTTAAAGGCCGGGAACACTTGAATTCATCAGCATACTTTGCTAGAATTTTAGGGTTAAGAGAAAAAAAGGAGATTATTGATGCAAAATAAAAGAAAAATTCCCTTGCTTTTTGTAATTTTAGGTCTTTTTTTACAATTGTTCGCAGCGATTCCGGCACAAGCAGCCGATGATTTTACGATTAAAGCTGAGGCAGCCTTTGCCATTGATGCTGATTCGGGCAAAATTTTTTACGACCAAAACGGCAGCACTCCATTAGCAATTGCTTCTGTCACAAAAATGATCACTGCTTACTTAGTATTAGATGCTGTGAAGCAGCAAAGAACCACTTGGGATGCACAGGTACCTATTTCGGATTATGCGGCAGAAAACAGTACGAATCCAGAGTTATCCAATGTTCCCCTAAGTAAAGATCAAACCTATTCAGTTAAAGAGCTTTATGATGCAGCAATTATCGAATCAGGGAATGCAGCCGCAATTGCTTTAGCTGAATTTTTAGCTGGCAGCGAGCATGCCTTCGTGGATCAAATGCGCCAGTTGGTAACCAGCTGGGGAATTACCGATGCGATTTTAGTGAATGCTTCTGGATTGAACAACTATTTTCTAGGAGATCGACGTTATCCTGACACAGGTGAAGAAGATGAAAACATGATGTCTGCTCGCAGTGTTGCCATTGTTGCTCGTCGCCTAATTAAGGATCATCCTGAATATTTAGAAACATCGAAAGTTGCTAACGCTCAGTTTGCAGCGGGAACCGAGTCACCAGTCGAAATGGAAAACTCTAACAGCATGCTTCCAGGATTGGCGAATGCCAAAGAGGGCGTGGATGGATTAAAAACCGGGACAACGGAAAAAGCTGGCGCTTGCTTTGCAGGAACAATGGAACGTGATGGCCGTCGTGTAATTACGGTGATACTAAATGCTTCAAACGAAGTCAGAGATCGTAACGCTCGCTTTGTGGAAACCAGCAGTTTAATGGATTATTGCTTTGATAATTGGCAGCTGAAAACAATTGATCTAGCCAATCAACCTGTGACAGGTGAAACTGAGCTTCCTGTTGTTGATGGCAAGCAAGAAGAGGTTCAGCTGAAAAATGATGGTGTCGTTCAAGTTTGGGCTCGTAATGACATGGATTTGAACCAAATTACTACCGAAACGGAAATGAACAACACATTGCTGAACGACGGGAAATTGATTGCTCCTGTGCGTAAAGGTGAAAAGCTTGGCATGACGACAGTTAAGTTGAACCAAGATGAGTTGGGTTATGTTGACCCAGATGACGCACCTAGTGCCAATGTGGTTACCAGCAGCGCAGTTGAAAAAGCAAATATCTTTTTGATTATCTGGCGAAAAATTCTAGACTTTTTTAATTAAATAAAAGAACCGAGGACAGCTGTAGCGCCCCCAAAGAGTAAAACTTTTTGGAGTCGGTACAACGTTCCTCGGTTCTTTTTAAATACTTGTTCGAATGGGGAAATACAACTCGACTTCTCCTTCTGAAAAGCTTGGCAGATAATGCTCCTGCACAGCTCCAGCTAATTCAACCTTTTCTAATGGAAAAACTTGCCCCAGCATTAGCTGAGTCGCTTCGTCAATTCGCTCAGCATCCGTTTTTATCGTTAAATAAGTCATCGTCGGAATCTCCCAGCGAATCCAGCCAATAGGCGGTACAGCCTCAGCAGGTACTTGAACACCTGCCAAATAGCGCCCTTCTTTTTGCCATGGCTCCAGCCAATGGTCTCCATCACTCATTAATCCCCATAAATGCAGCTGACTCATATCGGTTGCATTGATCAACCCAGCAATTTCTTCAAAGTGCTGATTCATCTGGTCCCAAAGCAAGGGAACCCACGAGCCTGATTCCTCGGCCAATCCTCGGCCTTCCTTGCCAATTACATAAAAATTAGGCGAATGAATTCGATTGATTCCTTTAATATCCATAAATTTTCCTCCTCATTAATTTCTTACCTGTCAAAGGTTCTTCTTTGTCAATTTTTCTTGAATAATTTGCTATACTGAATGTGAAAGAGGTGTTCGGATGTACAGCACAAGAGATATTACCGCTCTTATTATTTATTTAGTTATCATCGCTCTACTCAATATTTGGATAACCAAAACTGGAAAAGAGGAACGACTTCGTAAAAATCTGATTTACACAGGTGGGTTTCTTATTTTGTACTTTTTGGTAATCGAAATACAGGAGCGAACCTTTTATTTAGCATTTCCAGTTGGTTTCTACCTGTTGTTTCACTTTTTCTACTTTAGGGACAAGGCAAAATTACGCAACGGCTGGTTGTTTAATCTATTTTTGATTAGCCTGTTTGCCTATCTTGGGGTTTTGTCTTTTACCTCAACTTCTCTAATTACGATTGGTATCCTCTTTGTTTTAGGCGTATTTGGCATTTTAGTGCTGATCTTCGGCTTTTATGCACTAATTATTTTTCTGCTCTGGAACAGCTATTTGGTTTTTAAAAGAGAATCTCATTCATTAGCCAACCTGCTAACCTTGATCCTGGCTTTGGGTGTTATTGTCGCCAGCATTATCCGAAGATTTGGGACACAATTTGTTCCCAGCTGGTCGGCACCACTGTTGCTTATTCCTACAGCAATTCTGATCTATTTGTTTATTGTTTTCTGGAATTTTTTATCTATTTCTTTAATTTATCAGCTGAACGACCCTAAGCCAGATCAAGATTATGTAATTGTATTGGGCGCCGGACTGATTCAAGGGGAAAGAGTCTCCCCTTTATTAGCAAAACGAATTGATCGGGCAATAGCCTTTTATCAAAAACAAAGCCGCAAAACCTTGTCTCCACCTCAATTATTGATGTCTGGCGGCCAAGGTCCAGATGAAAAAGTTCCGGAATCAGTTGCTATGAAAAACTATGCCTTGGAGCAGGGAATTCCAGAAGATGAGATTTTGATTGAAACACATTCCACAACCACCTTGGAAAACATGCGCTTCAGCAAAGATATCATGGAACGGGAAAAACCGGCGGGCTACCGAGCGATTTTTGCCTCTAACAACTATCATATTTTTCGAGCAGGCATGTATGCTGAACAGGTCGGATTAAAGGCTGACGGCATCGGTGCGAAAACAGCGAAATATTATTTACCAAATGCCTTTTTGAGAGAATTCGCCGCTCTGTTAGTAATGAACAAGCGAATTCACATCATTATGGGCGCCCTAATTACATTGGCTAGTGTAGGGCTTGCCTTGCTCCAACTATTTATTGACTGGTATATTAGATAAAGTCCTCGTTTGAGGGCTTTTTTTATTAGAATTCTTGGTATTCAGCAGGATCTTGATTTTTCAAGCGGCCGTCTGGTTTAGACAGCCCATTGATCATTGCCATTTCCTCAGGTGTCAGTTCGAAATCAAAAATATCTAGATTGGCTAATTGTCTCATGGTGCTGGAGGCTTTAGGAATTGGCAGCGTGTCCAGCTGAATTTCCCAACGCAGGATAACCTGCCCGACATTGCGGCCATACTTATTAGCGATTTCCGACAATACTGGATTATTAAGTATCTCACTGGCACGGCCTAGCGGACTCCAATCCTGTGTCAAAATTCCCCGTTGTGCGTTGTATTCCCGTTGTGATTCCTGATTGAAATGAGGATGCAGCTCCACCTGATTAATGACTGGCAGAACCCCTGTTTCTACTTCTAGTCGTTCAAGGTGTTCTGGCAAGAAGTTGGAAACCCCAATCGAACGAACCAAACCAAAACGCTGTGCTGCCATCAATGCTTGCCAAGCTTCTACGTAGCGGTCTTCCTTTGGATTGGGCCAATGGATCAGATACAGATCATAATAATCCAATCCTGCCCGCAGTAAAGATTCTTGGATCGTTGTTATTGCCTCATCATATGCATGATGTCTCCCCGGAAGCTTTGAAGCAACGAGTATTTCTGAGCGAGGAACCTCTGAACGACGAATGGCTTCACCCACAGCTCCTTCATTTTCATAGTTAAAAGCAGAATCCAGTAAACGATAGCCGTTAGACAAGGCTTGAACCATCGTATTTACACCCTCTAAGCCATTTAACTTGTAAGTACCAAACCCTACTTTTGGAACAACTAATCCATCTCTTAATTGATACGTTTCCATATGCTTCCTCCTTTTGCTTATCTTCTTCTATCATACCCGTTTTTTTCAAGAAAAAGCGAATAATAGGCTTTAAACTCACAAAAAGCCTTAGAATTATTCGCAGATCATCCGAACAATTCTAAGGACTATTTTACGTACTTTTTTCTCCGTATACTTTAGGAATAATTAAATAATCAATGAATGGGACAAAGCAATTCATTATCAATAAAATGAAGGTCATCCCTTCTGGCATCGAGGTAAATAGGCGCCAGCCCATTAAAAGCAGTCCGCAGCAAATACCATAGATTACCTCGCCTTTAGGTGTTGTTGGCGAGGTGCTATAATCTGTTGCCATGAAGAAAGCGCCCAGCATAGTAGCGCCGCCAAAAATGTGGGCAAAAACAATCGTCAGATCCCCTTTCCCAGCAATCAAAGCGACTACCGCCACAGTTGCCAGCATGCACAATGGGATGTGCCAAGTAATCACCCGTTTATATAGTAGAAACACCCCGCCTGCCAACAGCAAAATAGCCGTCGTTTCAGCATTTTTTCCAGCAATCAATCCAGTTAAGCTATCGATCATTTGGACAGAGGACAAGCTTTCGCCTGCCTCAGCAGTCATCAAGGGTGTCGCTGAAGAAACGACATCCAGCCCATTAGTGGAAAACCATGGCTGCGGCTGCACATTGGCAGACATCTCCTGGACAAATACTAACCGTAAAACCGCTCGCCCAGTCAGCGCAGGATTCAATAAATTACGGCCAATCCCACCAAACAATTCTTTCGCTAAAACAATTCCAATCACTCCACCTACTACGGGATACCACAAAGGTACGCTAGCCGGCAAGCTCATCGCCAAAAGAACTGCCGTGACAACAGCTGAAAAATCATTTGGCACCGTCTTTTTGCGAATTCTAAACCAAAGAATTTCGCAAATCACACAAGTAGCAATCGAAATCACATACAGCAACAGTGAACGCCAGCCAAAAAAGATAATCGAAGCGGCCACACTCGGTAAAAGAGCCAGTACCACCAGCTGCATGATGCGATCTGTTTTCTCCCAGAACAGTAGATGTGGAGAAGCTTCCATCATTGGGTAGCGATCGCTGCGCAATTCTTCAAAGGAACGATTTTTCTCCATCATTGTGCCTTCCTTTCTTCAACGATCTGCTGACCAGCAATAATGTGTTCTGCCAAGTGACGGCGTGCTGGACAAATGTATGTACAGCAGCCGCAGTTAATACAGCTTTCCACATACAGCTTCTCCAGCCGATCCCAATTTTGCTTCAAATAATTCTTTTCCAGCTGGTGCGGCAGTAAACCGATGGGACAAACCTCCACACAGCGCGCACATTTGATGCAGGGGCTGGGCGTCATATCCTCATCATGGACTTCATTAATAATAATTAGTCCATTGGCCGATTTTGTCAAAGAAGCATCTAACGTATCTACCGTGGTTCCCATCATAAATCCGCCAGTAATGATTTTAGACGGTTTTCCGTCAAACCCGCCGCAAAACTCAATCATGTCCTCGATAGTAGTACCTAATGGAAAATACACATTCTTTTGTTCCATCACGTCACCAACCACCGAACAAATTCGATGACTTAACGGTCGACCTGGTTCAATTGCCTCGAACACAGCTACTGTAGTTGCCACATTGATAATCAAATAACCCACATCTCGCGTGGAACCGCCAAAAGGTTCTTCTTTGCCAGTGACTGTTTTGAACAGCATTTCAGTACTGCCCTGAGGATAGACTGATGGAACCTCCATCACTGAAAGATTGGGAACCTCTTTACAATATTCCCGCATCGTTTGTATCGCTTCCTGCTTGTCATCTTCAATCGCGATGATGCCTTCCTTGGCGCCCACTGCCTTCATCACAACCTTGCAGCCCTTTAACAGTTTTTCCCCTTGAGTAACCATTAAAGCCGCATCTGCCATTAACAAAGGCTCGCATTCGGCTCCGTTGAAAATACACGTGTGAATGTCTTCTTTTGGATTTAATTTGATATGACTGGGAAAAGTTGCGCCTCCCAGACCAACTACTCCTGCCTCCTCAACACGCTGTACAATCGTTTCCCGATTCAGCTCTTCAATCGGCTCATGATGCTCCTCTTTTAAGCGTTCTTGAAAATCATTTTCGATAATTACACAGGTCATTTCGTCACCTTGACCTTGATCAATCGCTTTGATTCCGACAACTTTACCAGAAACACTGGCGTGGACATTGGCACCTAATCCTTCATCCATTTTAGCAATTGTTTGTCCCAAATAAACCTCTTCTCCAATAGAGACTGTCACTTCCGGTTCACCGCCAATATGCTGCTGAACCGGAATATAAACCCTTTTCGGATAAATTTTTTCCACCTGCTTGTACTGATCAATTCCACGCAAATGCAAGGCTTCATCCTGATGTAAATCAATCCCACCCTTAAATCGCTGCTTTTCCATTCCATCTCCTCCACATACTTTATCTCTCTATTAGTATAACATGAGAAAAAAACGGACAAAAAATTTGTCCGTTATAATTTCTTTTGAATTAGTAAAATGGAACCCAAAACTAGGAGAAATCCCACCACCTCAAATAAAGTCAGCGGCAGACTGAAGACAATAATTGAAAAAACTGTTGCCAATAAAGGCTCAAAGGCTGTTAAGGTACTTGCTAGACTCGAACTGATGTATTGCAAGCTGGATAAATATAAAAGGAAAGCCAATGCAGTACCAATGGTTACTACTAAGAAAATCGACACCACCGAGCCCATGGTGAAGGTTCCCGACGTCCGCCACATTGGCTGTAAGATATTCGAAAAGACGCTGCCAAAAAGCATCCCCCAGCCCACTGTAACGAAACTGCCATAAGTTGCCAGCAATCCCCTTGGCTGTAAAGAATAAAAAGCCAACGAAACCGCTGAACCGATCCCCCAGACTAACGCACCCAAGGATATCGACAAATTAGTAAATTCCCCTTTTGTCGCAATAAACACAACACCAAGCGCTGTCGTAAACAACAAAAGAATTGTTAAAAACGAAGGCACCTTCCTTTGCTTAAACGACTCATATAAAATCACAAAAAAAGGACCGGTATACTGAATAATGGTCGCGAAGGATGCATTGCTCAATTCAATGGTTTTAAAGTAGGTCAGCTGGACTGCAAACATGCCAAAAACCGAAAAAATCAGGAGTGCTCCTAAATCGCGTTTCTTTTTGAATGGGGCAAAAATAGCCTCCTTCTTCCAGCCTTTTGCTAATCCTAATAGTATAATTCCCGAAAAGAACAGTCTAACTGAGACTAGCCAGTCGGCCCGAAAATGATAATCGGTAAACAAAGACTGCCCTAAAATTCCAGAGATCGCCCAGAATGATGCAGCCAAAGCCGCAAATAAAATTCCTCTTTGCTTGATAACTCCCACCTTCTTTCTCAGCATATTATAATGGAAAAAACAGGCAACTGCCATTAGAAATCGTTTTCTATTGAAAATTACTTTAGGACTATAATAAATGAAGAAAAAACGAGCGCTCCCAAAAGAGGCTCGCTTTTATTAAAATTTGATCGCATCCTTAACGGTGTAATAACCGGGGGCTTGATCTGCTAGAAAAGCCGCACAATCACAGGCGCCACTGGCAAAGCATTGAAAATTATAACTATGGTGGCTAATTTCTAAGCGCTCACCAAACCCGCCAAAAGTAACGATGTGACTGCTGGGAGTGTCTCCCATACGCAATGAGTGGTACCCAATCGTATTTTCCTCTCGCAGGCTTTCGCCTTCACGGCCAAACACGGCTACATCAGCAAGCTCACGTCCCATTGCTTCGGCAAGCACCTCTCCCATTTCCTTGGAGGTACCGCTTGGAGCATCCTTCTTCCAACGGTCATGCATTTCGATGATCTCAATGTCGGTTTCGTTGCCAATCGCAACAGCTGCGATTTCCAGCAAACGATTCATTACATTCACCAGCTTTGAGGTGTTGGCTGCATACAGAACCGGAATCTGCTGACTGGCTTCCTGAAATTTCTGCATTTCCTCTGGGGAGAAGCCAGTAGTTCCACAAACGAAAGCTTTTTTATGATCGACTGCTTTTTGCAGAACCTCTAGCGCCATTTCCTTTGTTGAAAAATCAATCAACACATCGCATGTATCAATGATCTCTTCTAGCTGATCTACTACCGAAACGTTCAGCGGATAGCCGACTCCAGCCACACTGCCTAAATCCTGGCCGATATACTCCCGACCTGCGGGACCAACGCCGCCAACCAGCTTCATATCCTCTCGTTCAGCAGCAATTTGCGTAATCAAGCGTCCCATTTTGCCTTTTGGTCCTATTACAATGACATTCATCCTTTTTCGCCTCACTTCTTTTCTTTGTTACTTGCAGTGTATCACGAAAGCCTTTACTAGAAATAACAATTTTGAAAAAAATACGAACGGATTTCGAAGGAAGTTAACTCTATTCAGCGGGATTGTCAATTGCCCTGTATATCTACTATTATTCAAATTTCCCCTATAATATAATTTATAAATCGTTTACAAAAGTGTATTTTTTTATTTCGAAGGAGGAATATTATTGTTAGTAACCCATATTTACTTTAATGGAGAGTGCAAGCAGGCAATCAAGCTGTATAAACAAGCATTTGGTGCGACGGTTCAGACCCTGATGGAGGATTCAGATCAGTCACTTGTGGTTCATGCCGAGATAATGATTCATAATGAATTGTTAATGGTGAACGATTTTGGAAACAATGATGGCTTCTCAAAATCGGGAGGATATCAGCTGTCTGTTCAGTTTGATGATGAAGCTGCACTGAAAAAAGCCTACACCATCATAAAAGAAGGCAGTACCACAATTGAACCCCTGCAGCCCACGGATTTTAGTCCTTGTACTGTTCGATTTATTGATAAATTCGATGTAAGATGGGCGTTCTGGGTTTAACTCTATCTAACGTGATGATCTTTTTAACTACAAGCTAAAACACCCGCCAACCTTTGTTAGCGGGTGTTCATCATTTAGTGCATATTCTTACGCTTCAACCAGAATCCAACTCCGGCACTCACTACGATTAGAATGCCCACCAACCATAAGATTGGTGAATTTTGATCATTCGTTTGCGGATAGTGACTTCCTGTTGTTCCATTTGTGCCGTTTGGTGAAGCTGGTGTTTTTGGTGCCGGAACTTTTTCATTGGTTACTGTCGTTTCTACTGTTTTAGGTTTGCCCTCTGCTTTTGCAGGAATCACAAACTTGTGCAGCTGATCGCTCTTTTGATAACCATTTGGTGCGATTAATTCTTTGAAATAGTAGGTACCTGGTGCCAGTGACTCTAGGCTGATTTCCCCTTGAGCATTGGTATCTAAGGCCAATTCCAAAATTTCCTGCTTTTCATCTAGCAGCTGGAATACTGCACCTTTTAATTTTTCCCCGTCGTCATTCACCTTCGTCAAGCGAACTTGGCCTTGGTAGTTCGTCCATTTGCCTAGGTCCAACACTTTAGGTTGACCATCCTGTTGCGCCTTAATTGTGAATTCCAATGGTTTCGTATCACGAATATAACCAATCGGTGCTTTGGTCTCAACCAATTGATAGTCGCCAGGAGCCAAATCCTTCAATTCTACTTCCCCTTGACTGTTGGAAAACAGCTTGCCGCTATCTGGCACTTGATTGCCTTGACGACTTTGCAGCTGGAATTCGGCATCCTTAAGTGGACGACCCGCTTGATTTTGTTTCACTAAGCGTATTTCCTGCTTATAGTTAGTAAATTTACCTAAATCCTGAACCTTTTGCTCTGCTGCTTTAGAAGCAATCGTAAAATCAATTGGTTCAGTGTTAACAATATAGCCGGCTGGTGCCTTCGTTTCCCGCAGCTCATAATCGCCGGGTTCTAAAGCCGTGATCTTGATCAGGCCTTCAGTATCAGAAACTCTCTCAGTTACCTTTGTTTCTTTTCCATTAGCAACTTTCCAAAGATCAAAGGAAGCATTGGCCAACGCTTTGTCATCTGCATTCACCTTTTTCAATTGAATCGTTCCTTTGAAGTTAATAAACTTGCCTACCTGAACAATTGCTGGTTTGCCTTGAGCATTATCTGCAATTGTAAAGGGATCAGAAGGTTTTTCGTTCAAGACATACCCTGGAGCCGCTTGAACTTCCTTGAAACGGTACGTTCCCGGAGCTAGATTTTCAGCTGTGGCAATTCCATCGCTTTGGCTTTCGATCCCAGAAGCAACTGAATTCCCCTCTGCATCAATCACTTCAAAAATTGCCCCCGGAACGACGATTTCGCTGCCATTCTCTTCAGCATATTTTTGAATTTGAGCAGTTCCTTGATAGTTGGCAGCTGTCAGTGTTTGGGACTGTCCACTTTCATCAAGGAAGGTCGTGACTGTCTCTGGTTCACCGGCATTTTCTGCCGCAATTTCAAAGGCCGGTAAATCTTCCGTGTTCAACAAATAATTCGCCGGCGCTTGCTCTTCCACAAAGCGATACGTTCCCGGACTTAGATTTTCGGCTGTTACTGACCCATCTTCTGCTGATTCCATCCAATTAGCTTCACCCTCATAAGCTTCAACAGGGCTCCAGCCACCAGCAGTTTGCTGCTCTAGGCTGAATTTTGCACCCGCTAACGGATTCCCGGCTTCATTTTGCTTGATCATTCGAGCAGAGCCTTTGTAATTCAACAGTTCAAGATCACCTGCATCATTTGTTTTCACTACTTCAGGCTGCCCAAGAGCTGAATCTGAAATAGTGAATGGGACGGGTGTTGTATTGAGAATGTAACCATCCGGTGCATTCTTTTCTACAAACTGATAGTTTCCTGGTGCCAACTTATCAATTCGTACCGTTCCTGCTGCATCGGTCTCAAATGTCGTATTCGGTTGGACAAGCTTACCAGCTTCATCTAAAATTTCTAATTCAGCATCCGGCAATACCGTTGTTCCATCTGCTGCATATTTCACTAATTCTGCCGATCCTAAGTAGTTGGTTAGTGAAAGCGGCCCTTGCTCATTGTCCTCTACAATTGCTGGTTGACCGGAGGATTCGGCTGCAATCGTAAATGGAATCTGCGTTTCATTTACAAGATAGTCATTATTATTCGTACGAACTTCTTTAAAGTAATAGTTTCCTGGTGCTAACGCTTCTACATAAACTTCACCGTCATCATTACTTGTAGCATCTGCGACTTTTTGATCTGCTTCAGTATAGATTTCGAAGTCTGCTCTAGCTACGGGAGCATTCGCTTCATTGATCTTAACTAATTGTGCAGCCCCCTTAAAGTTAGTGTTCTCATCGCCTGTGATATCAATATCCAAAACACCTGGATCGCCAATTCCACCCGCTGGAACACTGAAAGCAATGGCTTTTGTATTTCGAATATAGCCAGTCGGTGCTTCTGCTTCAACAAAGCGATAGCTGCCAGGGCTTAATTCCATTGCTCGTACATACCCATCTTCTGCTGAGACAAAATGCCCCTCAGGATCTGCTCCCAATTGTTCTGGATTAGCGACTGCTTCCCATTGACCATTGTTTTGGACTTCTAAGGAATATTTTGCTCCAGCCAATGGTTTCGTATCATTTTGACTGATGCGATCTTGTGCTTCTTTTCTAAAACGAACATGTTCCTTGTAATTTTTAAAAGCAGTCGTTTCATCGTAAACCAGTTTTTCACCTTGGTTCGTGATAAAGGTCGGCGAGCTGCTGGCTGAGGTTGGCATAGTAAAGCGAATTTCAGTTTGATTACGGATAAAGCCCGTTGGCGGAGTCACTTCACGAATTCGGTATTCTTGACCCGCCTGCAGGTTTTCAAAAATAAAGTAACCATCTTGTCCAGAGGTAACTGGACTGCCGACTTCTGTTGTTCCATCAGCTTCGTACAGCTGGAATACAGCTCCGGCCAGCGGTTTTTCTTCTCCGGGTTCTGCAAACACGCTGCCATCCACTTTTCTAAAACGAGCATTGCCGAGATAGTCAACTAATGGATTGCTTGCTGTATTCAGTTGAACTGCCGCTGGCGCCCCATTCGTTCCATCTTGGTTAATCGCAAAATTAAACAAGTGGTTATTCACAAAGTAGCCATTTGGTGCGGCTGTTTCTTTCACACGATATTTTCCCGGAATCAAGTCGGTCAATTCTAATCTTCCTTGTGCATTGGTCGTATAAATGGTTCCAGGTCGATAATCCGTAAAATCATTGGAATTAAACGGTGCCCATTGAACAGAGAAATTGGCGCCTTGGACAGGTACGCTTGCCTCATTCTGCTTGTAAAGCTCAGCACTTCCGCGATAATTTCTAAGCGTCAAGGTATCCGTCGCATTTCCGTTAACCAGTACCTGCCGTTGGCCATTGGCTGCAGGACTAACTTCAAAGGTCAGTCGTGTGCGATTGAACAGGTATTGCAGATTCCCAGCAGTATCTGTTGGTGGGAGGATCTCAAACAGACGATAAGTTCCATCGGTTAGATTCGTCAAGGTTGTCCCAGCGCTGTCAGCTGCAAAAGGCTCCCCATAGATTTCGTAATTCCCATCAGCATTTTGTTTCTCTAAGCTAAACAATCCGCCAGAAAGAGCCTGATTTGCTGCATCAACTTTATTAAAGGTAACAGACACTGGTTGGTTCTCAATTGTCTCTACTGCATTCGACGCAGAGGAATCTTGATTTACAACCAGCTCGATTCCATTTATCAATTCATCACTAATCGTATAACCGTCGGGTGCTTCAACTTCCTTCAAAATATAGTGGAAGCCGTTGGTTGGATTGGTATTGGTATAAACCAAGTTTCCAAAAGTAGCCCGGCCAGATTGATCAGTTGTCAGCTCATACAATGGTTGTTCCGCAATAGTCGGATTATCAAATACTCGTGTTAGGGTAAGCTTCGCTCCCGCTAAGACAGCCCCTTGGCCATTTGTCTTACGAATTGTTACGCTACCCTTTTGCCCAATCGCTGTTCCGCTAGTGTCAGAAATTTGAACTTGCGTGGATGTTTCAGTCCCGGGACGTGGAATCACCCCTTCTTTCGTAGAAACATTCACTGAGTTGCTTACTTGCTCGGAGGCAGTAGTAAAATTAGGTTTGGTACTGTAGGTCAAATGATAGGGCTTCTCGATGAAACCTTTTTGACTTTGACCAGCCTCCAAATAATTCTCAGAGAAGGCCACCACCATTTGCTGCTGTCCTGTCGTGTTATCCGTTGTGATATCAACGGTATAGTCTGTTCCCTTAACTAACGTTTGGTTTGTTTCATTCACTGTTCCATCAGCTGCTACTTCACCCAAGTGAATTTCTACCGAATCAGGATCAATGATTTGATTATTAGACGGTGTATCAGTAATTGTTGGTTGAACCAGCAAGGATTGATTTCGGTTAATCCATAATCCCCAGTTGATTTCATTGGTATCGGCATCGTAGTTAACTGATTTATTCACTGTCTCCTGATTGTAGCGAATGGAAATGGAGGCCGGCAAATTCTCAGTAACGCCCTCAATGGATATATTGGCGATATTAGTATACGTACTTTGGTCTTGAATAATTTGACCTTTCAGGGTCGTTTTAAACTGGATCTGATACACACGAGGTGCACCTGCTGTATTCCAGCCAGGAATTGCTTGCTGCGCATCCCCAACAGAAATATTCAATTCATTAGCGGCACCTGCAGGATCAGTAACTGTCCCACCAGAAAAATATTTTTCTGGCTCTGTAAAATCTATATAGCCTTGATCCTTTTGTTCTCCTTGATACTCAGGAGTTTGGGTCGCTACAAATTGTCCATTGGAATCATCAATTGTTCCTCGAGTAATATTCAATGAGTCCTTGATATAAACTTGGTTCCCTGTAATTGGATCATTGAAGAGAAAGTTCTCAACTTGCGCATTGTTGTAATTGGCAACAATCGTCCAGGTAATCTCTTTTGTCACTGGATTGTAGCTGCCGGATTTTTCTCCTTTATTGGCTTCCTGCGTGCTGGTTTCAAAACCATTATTCGACTCAGAGTGGTGACTGGTATTATTCTCGTCTGTCCAATCCAGCTCAATTCCGTTGTTGTATACTAATCGTTGTGGAGACGGCGGATTTGTGCCGGAAAATTGATTGTATTTTGTTTGATACTCCATACTGAACGTGTGATTGGTCGTTTGATAATTATTCAAAAAGCGAACGGTAAACTCACTGTAAGGATCGCCTTGCCCTTCATTACCTGCGCCATTGCTAGTAACAATATTAATTTCAAAATCAGGATTGCTGACATTACCTTGAGGTGTTCCATCGATCAATGTGTGGCCTGTCAATTCCTGGTTGTCTGTGGTATCAAAGATCCGAATCCCAGTTACATCCTGTCCACCTTGTTGATAGTAAGGATACGACACATACCCCTTTTCAGATTGATCTAGTTTATCAGTAAAAACTGCATTATTTAGCTGATAGCCATTGCGGTTAATGTCCACAGACCATTTCGCAATTTTAGATCCGACTTCTACCGTTGGTTGATTCTTGATGACAGCTTGCTGCGTTGGCGGTGTTATATTCGGTGTAATCGTAATCCCACCGGTTTCTGCACTATTGGTAATGACTGGATCATTTTCTCCAGAAACAATTGTGTTCACTTTCGATGTGTATTCAATATTAATTGCCTGATTTTGCTGAACCCTATCATTGAAAGTAACGGTCATTGTATTTTTGGGTGTCCCTGGTGAAATAGCGACTGTATACGCATCCGGTGACACTGGCATCCCTCGAGAGATAGCGCCATTATCTGCGATTGATACGTAATAGGGCTGAGCATCTTCTGCTTGAATATCCATATTATTGGAAAACGTATCGGTTACAGTCGTTCCTGCAGCAATTTCTTTTTGCCCGTAATTATAACGAATTGTCCAAGTATATTCTTGATTAGCTGCTGAATAATTGTCTTGAACTTTTTCAATTCGCTTGCCATAATTAGCAGTTACCGTTGCACTGGCTGGCAAGTTATTGAAGGTTGCATTGTTTGTGAAGGTCGGGTTTCCCCCCTCCGATGGTTTAGCCGCATCATTAATCCGCGTAGTATAAATTACCCGATAGGCTTGATCAATAGTACCTGAAAACGTAATGTTTCCGTTACTATCTATTTCGTACTGATTCGGATTCAGTGCTGTATTGCTAACCGAGGTTACTTCTCCATTGAAATTTACTTCCAGTGGAAATACCTGTGCGGATTCATAGGTTGTGTTTGCTGGAAATGTTTCCGCCAAGGTTGGTGATGCCAAGGAAGACAAATCCTTATTTACATCGACTGACCAGATGATTTGTTCTGGATTAACTTGTTTATCAAAAGTACCTGCTTTCGAAACAGAAGTACTCGTAGTTGGTTGAATCATCAATGTTAACGGTGGCAAACTATATTCGCTGGGATAAATAATTTGATTGTTTCCTGGCTTTGTAATCACTTGCTGATCAAAGCGAGTAGAAAAATCAATCTCACCTGTTTGAAATGGTTCAAAGGTACCCGTTGTTCCGCCGTTGGTGTCAGTTAAAACAATCCGAATTGTTTTACTCGCAGGATCAATCGTATATTTCCCCCAAATAATGCTTGGATCGTTGGGGTCCACCAAGTTTTGATCGGCGATTAATGAAGAAACATTCAATCCTTGTGGCAGCGGTACTTCGTAATAATCACCAATTTGCAACTGTGTACGAACGGTTTCTGGAATAGCAAAGTCAATGTGCAGGCTGCTGGGATCTGAAATTTTTGCTGGATTAGGAATGTCTGCTTCAACATTGGTAATAAAGCGATCACCAGGAGAATATTGATCAATTAGATCCTTAATGTTTGCAGCCTCGCGTAAAGGTGCCACTGCACGTTTGGCAGGTGCTTCACTCGTTGCTTCGGTAGTAGCTGTTGTTTCGGATTCCTTTGTTGATTGACTAGTACTGGTCGTTGATTCTTTTACAGTGGATTCTTTAGTCGTTGATTCTTTGGTTGTTGATTCTACCGTCGACGTTGCTTCACTGCTGCTGGTTTCTGACGTTTCCACTTGGCTGGAACTAGTCGATTCGTCACTAGCGGCAGACTGGGCAATTTCTGCTGTTACACGCTGTTGCCCAGTCATTACAGAAAATTCTTTTTTATCGGTCGGATTGACAGTTAGCTTTATACGAAGAACCGGGCTGCTATGTACATTGGGCTTTGTGACAAGGCGAAGTTGATTTCCAGTAATGGTCGTTGCTTCCATTGGCTGAAGAGGGGATTCAGTTAATCCATCGCTGGAAGAAGTAGTTGCTTCAGGCTGGATTTGCGAAAGAATAGAGGACATGTCGGCCATTTCAGCCACAACGTTTCCATCATCCGGTGCAATCACTGCTTCATCGATGGTCACCCCTTCATCGAAAGTCAAAATCGTCTCATTTGCGGACGATTGATCGTTTTTCACCTCTAGCTTTAATTCCCCATTTACTTGTCCTTCTGAGAGCGCATCTACATTAAACTCATTCAACCGGACAACATCATCAGATGACAATGTCTCAGCGATTACGGTTAATGGCATCAAATTTGAAAGTATTATTACAATTGTCATAAAAAAATAAATTATTTTGAAACTCGGCTTTTTCATTTTTTTCCTCCTTAATTACAGCGATTATTATCTACCCACCCATCTTATCAAATTCCTTAATTTTTCTAAAAAGATATGATTGTAAATGATAAGTGTCTAATCATTGCCAATTAAAGGAAAAACAAAAATAAAACTTACATGAAATTTTCAAATGTGCTATGGTAAAAACTGGATTTAAAAAAAGGAGTGGATTTATTTGCCAACGAACAAAAAAGAAGGAATTATTTTTACTACACTGATGTGCTTTTTAATGGTTTTGGGAATGAGTGCGTACAACCTGCTGATTCACCAAAGCTTTACACTAGCTGCTTTGCTCACTGGTTTAGTCCCAGGATTTGTGGTTGCTTTCATTTTGGATGTTTTCGTAGTGGGCGTTTATGCCAAGAAGCTGGCCTTTAAGCTGCCGATCAATCGGGAAAAGAAATGGCAGGCCATTATTGCCATTTCCTTCCTAATGGTAATTGGGATGGTTACCTTCATGTCTTTATTTGGCGTAATGATGGAAATAGGATTGACTAATCATTTATTTTCCGACTATTTAACAGCTTGGAAAATGAACGTTATCGCAGCGTTGCCTTTGCAATTATTGTTTGTGGGTCCCTTCTCTCGTATGATTTTGCAAAAGATTCAAGCAACTAATGAGGAAACACCCGCAGTCAGCTAAAACAAAACGGACAAATCGAAGCCTTTAGACTGGCCAGATTTGTCCGTTTTATTTTGCTGGTGTACATTCTTCTATCAATAATGCTTTACAGCCAGTTTTTTCAAGCGCCTTTTTGGTAGTTTCACCAATCACAACCAGTTCTATCGGCAGATAGTAGCGTTGATAAACTGAATAAAACCGTCGCCACGCAGAAGGGCTGGTAAGATAAACGCTTTGAATTGCTGCTTCTTTTAACAGATGATCCAGCTTTAACTGGTTGTCTGGTAAAAACAGGTTTTCATAGGCGACAAAGCTGTATACCTGATAGGTGTCTTCAAGCATTTGTTCCAGCAGATTATCTGCCAGCTGACTTTTAGGATAAAAGATAGTGGTTTGCTTTGGATACAACGCCATCCACTCCTGCAACATCCCTCGCTTGGTTTCCTTAGAGCTGACAAAGGCTGGTTCAAACCCCATCCTTCGAACAGCCTCTGCTGTTTTCTTCCCAATCACTGCTATGTTGACCTCAGGCAATGCCTGGGATAAAACCTGCGGAACCGCTGCCTGACTAGTAAAAAATAGCCAGCTGCTCAAATGAAGCTGCGTCAAGTCCTTCTCTGTTAACGGCAAGGTCTGAATCGAAGTTAACGGCAGCACCATTGTCCGGTAACCAATTGCTTCAAAAAATGCCTGATCTGCTGCATTCAAACCTTCTGCACGTGTCAGCAGCATTGTTTGCTGGGGACCAGCTCCTTGATTGCTTGCTTGGCTAAAGATAGCGGATCGCCTCCTGTCAATCGAATCCTAGTACCTTCAGCTTCTAAATCCTCTGCCAAAAAACCATAAAATTCCCAGTCCTGCGATAATCGATTCGCAAAAGCGCCAATCGGAATTTCGCAATTACCATCCATCTGGCGCAAAAAATAGCGTTCAGCCTCTGCAGCTAAATGCGTGTCTGGGTCACTGAACTGAGCCAACAGCTGCTGCAGCTCAACATCCTCCTTGCGACATTCAACGCCTAAAATTCCTTGTCCCACTGCCGGCACACATTCAACTGGAGAAAGAATCCGATAGGCCGGCAGCTGATCAAAATAATTCATACGCTCCAAACCAGCACAGGCCAAAACAGTTCCATCCATGTTCTCAGTGACCATTTTTTTCAGTCTGGTTTCAATTTTCCCGCGAATAGGTACTATTTTTGCATGGGGATAAAGCCTGCTGATTTGCTTGTTACGTCGAATGCTGCTGGTACCAATAATGATTTCGTCCTTTGCAGATAGTCCCGTTGGCTCCGTCAAAATCAGGCAATCATAAGGCATAGCCCGTTTAGGCGTTGCTGCTAAAACTAGATCCTCAGGCAGACGCGCCGGTAAGTCCTTTAAGCTGTGTACGGCAAAGTCAATCGTCTTTTGCTGCAGCTGATATTCAACTTCCTTAACAAAAACACCTTTTCCACCAATCTGGGTTAAAGGGGCATGCTGCATCCGATCTCCTTTAGTAGAAAGTCCGACAATCTCAATTTCTAAAGGACAAATTTTTTTCAATTGATCAACTACCAGCTGCGTTTGCCGCATGGCTAACGGACTTTTCCGCGTGCCTACTCTTAAGGTCTTCATTATTTTCCCTCTATCTTCATTATTCTTCTACGATTATAGATGAGCTGTCTTTGTTTTCCAACTCTTTCCCAGCAGGCTTCATGCCTACTTTGAAAGCTAAAAAGTACATGCCGGCCAAAATGACTCCACCGCCGACTAGATTGCCGGTCCATACAAATACCATGTTTTGAGCAAATTCGCCGATGGTTGCTCCGCCAGCTAAGATTCCTGCGGCAATTAAAAACATATTTGCTACCACGTGTTGATAGCCTGCAATGACAAAACCGGCGACTGGCAGCAAGGTACCAAACATTTTTCCAACAAAATCACGAGCAGCCATATTCATGTAAACACCCGTACAAACCAAAATATTGCAGGCAATTCCTGATAAAAAGGCCTGCAGCGGTGCATCCGCTGTTCGTCCCTGTGCAACTGCTATCGTGCGTTCTACAAACGGCCCCTGCAGCGTGTTGGAAAAATAGCCGAAGAAAATCGCTACTGCTACTGCACCTACTAAATTAAACAGCGTAACCAAAAACATATTACGCGCCCATTGCTTTATCGTAATTTCCTTTGCATACAATGCCATGCTAACCGCCAACATATTGCCAGTGACCAGCTCACCACCAACCAGCAGTAAACAAATAAGTCCAAAGGGAAAAATTAACGCGCCCATTAAATTGACGAAGGTTCCCCACTCTTTTGGCATCGACCCCATCGTGCGAATCATCGCTACGCCAGCTAGTCCAATAAATACACCTGCCATAATTCCTAATACTGCCGTTGTTAGAAAGCTGTAATTTGCCTTGGCTTTTCCGCGAGCAATCGCTTCATCCACTAACTCTTTTGGTGATAATGACATGCAAAACACTCCTACTAATTATTTTTTAACATCTATTTTCTTGGCTTTTTTGTATCACTTCTTTTATTCAATTTTCGTAAACAGCTCTTGCTTGTTCATCAATGAACAATACTTGGCGAAAGGATTGCTCCGACAAATAGCGTTCGCTGATTTCGTCAAAGCGCCGATCTCGCTGCTCGCCCACCTGATGCCACCAAATATCGGCACCTTGACTCGTGAAGGAAATCAACTCCTCTATAGTTGGTGTTTTTGAGGCGACCAGCAGCAGTCGTTCTCCAAACCTCGGCAGTTGGTCAAACCAGCTGAATTTTATTTCCGCCTTTACCGATTCACCAATGATCGCCATTGCTGGATTCTTCATTCCTGCTTGGGCTATTTTGGTTTGAATCGTGGTAAAGTCACCCACTACTTTTTGCTGACGGCCATAGGTTCCCCAACTAATTACGGCAATATCAGTGTCGGTTGGAAAGCCTTGCTTCTGCAAGTGTTCAAGAAATTCAGGCAATGCCCCCATTCCCATATACAAACAAATCGTCTGCTCCTGTCCAAAGACTGGGAAGGTCTGCTGATCGTCATTCTTTAAATGACCGGTCATAAAGGTTACCGAGCGTGCCTTGCCGCGTTCAGTCAGAGAAATCCCACTATAAGCGGCAGCTCCGCTGGCAGAAGTTATTCCTGGGACCACTTCAAAGTTAATCTCGGCAGCAGCCACGGCCTCCAGCTCTTCTGTTAAACGACCAAAAATCACTGAGTCGCCGCCTTTCAAGCGGACGACTCGTGGATAATTTTGATGACTTTCAATTAAGCATCGGTTAATTTCTTCTTGCTTCATGGTGTTTTGATAAGGTGTCTTTCCTACATAAATGAACTGACAAGTCTGTTTACAATGGAACAGCAGCAAAGGATTGACTAAACGGTCGTAAATAACCGCGTCAGCTTCCTGCAAAAGCCGCTGCCCTTTAACTGTCAACAATTCAATATCGCCAGGTCCAGCTCCGACAAAAGAGATCATCGCTACACCTCTACAAAAACATCATCGTCAATCACTTCAACCGGATAAACCCTCACTTGTCCTTCATCCGGCTCTTGAATGACGCCATCCACTAACGAAATCTTGTATTCTCGCATGGGCTCATACAAGTATTCACCAGAAATGATCCCTTCTAAAACAGGTGCCTTAGTCAATGGACAGTAGTCTTCAATGGCAAAAATGCGCCCATCGGTGACTTGGAAAATAGCAATTTTTTGATCCTTCAGGACGACCGAGCGGCCAACCCGAGGGATTAGTTTTGATTTTTTAGTGGCTAATACGCGCATATTATTCACCCGCTCCTACTAGTTCTGGTTTTTCGATGGTATACATTTTCTCACGTAAATCAACATCTTTGGTGATTGGTCCCCAGGCATCCTTGCGTCCTTTGGCCGCAATGGCTTTGTTTAAGCCTTCCCATAGCTCTTTACGTTTTTCAGCATCTAACAAGACCGTCTTCACGTTTTCAAAGCCCATGCGTTCTACCCATGGTGCTGTACGTTCCCCGTAAATACCAGTTTCTCGATAGTATTGCAGCATTGCGCCGCAAAGATCGACTACTTCATCTTCCGTCTCAGCCGTCACTAAGTGTTGTGCTTCAACCAATTCAGTCCCGCCATTTCCGCCGATCATGATTTGGAAACCATTCTCAACCCCGATAATTCCGAAGTCTTTCACTGCTGATTCGACACAGCTTCGAGGACACCCTGAAACGCCAACTTTAAATTTATGGGGTGTATCAATGTATTCGAAGTTTTCTTCAATCCGAACACCCAGCTCCATTGTTTTTTGAGTACCAAAGCGACAGAAGCTTTGACCAACACAGGTCTTTACCGAACGGAACACTTTGCCGTAGGCTTGAGCAGCAACCATATCCAGCTCTTCCCAAATTTTTGGCAAATCCTCTTTTTTTACACCGTACAAACCAATCCGTTGAGAACCCGTTACTTTTACCAAGGGTACCTGGTAGCGTTCAGCAACTTGAGCCAGCTTCATTAACTGCTGAGGAGAGGTCTGTCCGCCGCGCATTCTTGGTACAACTGAGAAAGTGCCATCTTTTTGAATGTTGGCATGCATCCGTTCGTTGGCAACCCGTGAATCTCTTTCGTCTTCATGCTCTTCTGGCCAAGCAACGTTCAAGTAGAAATTAACCGCAGGTCGGCATTTCGAACAGCCCTCGGGATTGCGCCATTCCAACGCTTCAAACACTTCACGTGTACTAGTTAAGTGCTTTGCATAGATTTGGGTAACGACTTGATCCCGATTCAAATCGGTACAGGGACAAATCCCAGTAGCGGTCGTTACAGCATCACCTAATTCATACTCCAGCAAGGTTTGAACCTGCGGCTTACATTTTCCGCAAGACGTCCCAGCCTTAGTTACTTTCCCAACTTCAGCAACACTAGATAAGCCTTTTTCACGAATTGAGCGTAAAATTGTTCCTTTATCTACCCCGTTACATCCACAGACAGTTTCGTCGTCTTCCCACTCAAGAATGTCCTGACCCATACCAGCACCTTCGCCAATTGCCTGCAGCACGGCAATAGATTGCAACTCTTCAATCGTCTGCCCTTTTTTCATCATGTTGTAGTAACGACTGCCATCATCTGTATCGCCGTATAGAACAATCCCCTGAATCTTGCCGTCTTTTAGGAAGATTTTTTTGTATTTACGGGAAGCACTGTCGAAGGCCTCGATGCTGTCCATACCTTCTGTGTTTAAGATATTCCCAGCTGAATACAAATCTGCACCGGAAACCTTTAACGAAGTAAAGGTTTTAGATCCTTGATATGCCTTAATCTCTGGCTGATCTGTCAATACATCTGCTAAAATTTTTCCTTGTTCAAATAGTGGGGCAACTAAACCATAGCAAGTGCCGTTGTGCTCCACACATTCCCCCACACCGTAAATATTCGGCAGACTGGTTGCCATGTAATCATCAACCACAATCCCACGATTAACCTTTAGACCGATTTCGCGAGCCAGCTCAACTGCTGGTCGAATCCCAATTGACATGACAATTAAATCGGTTTCGATTTCAGTCTCATTAGAAAAGCGCATTCCACTTACACGCTGATCCCCTAAAATCTCTTGCGTACTGTATTCCATCAAGAATTTCAAGCCTTGATCCTCCAGCTCAGCCTGCAAAAGCTTGCCAGCCTTTTCATCCAGTTGCGTTTCCATCAACCATTTGGCTAAATGAACAACTGTTACATCCATGCCTTGCTCCTGCAAGCCCTTTGCTGCTTCCAAACCTAAAAGGCCGCCACCGATTACAACTGCTTTTTTGTATTTTGCAGCCGCAGCCAGCATTTCAGCAGTGTCATCAATTGTCCGAAATGCCACGACACCTGCTTTATCCGCTCCAGGAATGGACAGAATAAATGGATGTGAGCCAGTTGCTATAATCAATTTGTCGTAGGGAATAGTTTCACCAGACTCAGTTGTAACAGCTTTCGCTTCAGTATCCACACCAACTGCGGGATTGTTGTTAATCAGGAAAATATGATTTTCTTCATACCAATCCAAAGGGTTTGTGATGATCTCATCAACGGTCATCTTCTTTTGCAAGACATTTGACAGCATAATACGATTATAATTGGGATATTCTTCGTTGCCGATAATCGTAATTTCGTAACGTTCGGGATCGCGATCCAAAATTTCCTCTACGGTTCGGACACCTGCCATCCCGTTCCCGATAACAACTAAACGTTCTTTCATTCATTTCCACCTCAACCTGCTTATTGTTTGTTCATATCCTCACAATAAAGGAAAAGCTGGACTATTTGTATTAGGGAATCCCCTATTTATTGATCAAAAAAATCGAAAAAATTTGCAAAAACAGCCGGATTTTGTAATTCATTTGGTTTTTTTGCAAAAAAAAAGACGCTAGCTTTTCGCTAACGACTTTAAGAAGGCTTGTACAGCTGTTCTCAATTTTTTGGATTTCTCTGGTGATTTACCACCAGTGGTAATGGCTACCCCCACGTCACCTTCTTTGACAAGGGCCATGTTGAAAAAGTTGCTGCGACTTTGCTTAGTCGTATCATTGACTAGCTGCTGCGGTGTTGTTTCCTGCAAAATCTGTTGATTAACTGCTTCATTGTCGGTACAAATAAAAATCAGCTGAAAGCCTTTTGTGTCCCCTGCTTGAAAGGGGCGCCTCTGCAAAATAATTTTTCCAGCTTTTTCCAAATTTACCAACGTATCTGTTGCTTCGGCAGCAACCACAACGGGGCGACCGCCCTCTTCTACCAGCCCTTTTATCTTGCGGGTAGCAATTTTGCCGCCCCCAATCACTAATATATCTAATCGACTTAGCTTAATCAGGATTGGATACATGCGACTTCCTCTAATCGTTCAACAATTGCCGCTTCTAAAGCTGGCTGATCCTGCAAGGTTGGCAGCAAATCATCAATCGAACCTCGGTCCTGCAGAATTTCATCTTTGATTTTCTTCGCTAAATAGCCTTCTGTTAAAAATAAACGCTGGATAATCAAAGGCTCTGAATGTTGCAAAAGGACTTCCTGGTACGTGTGTTCCCCGTGGTAATGCGCTGGATAAACCGCTTTGCCAGTCGCCTGAGAAACTTTTTCCGCCAGCTGTTGTAATTCCAAATAAGGCTCCTCATAATGAGGAGTTCCATGAGCAATCAAGAGAACCTCGCCAGTCAGAGCAGATAGCTTTACCTGCTGAATGAGGTAATCATTGACGGATTGAGTAGTTCCCAAGGTAGCTAAAATGCGGTAAGTCCGTTTTCCTTCTAGCTGCCTTGCTGCTCGTTGCGGCAAATCTTCTTTCGCATGGGTTGCTGGAAACAGCAATACCGGCAAAAAGATAATCTCTTCTACCTGTTTTGCCAGCAAAGATTGAATCGCATTCTCCAATGTTTGTTGCTCCCCCTCTAGTAATCCAATTTCATAGGGACAGGTTAAGCGGGGGCCTATCTTTTCGATTAAAGCCAAATTAGCCGTTGAAAGCTTATTTTTTCGTCCATGCAACACAAATACAATTCCCTTCATGGCTGCTCCTCCTAAAAATCAATTAAGTGATGTCTCAAGCTGTACTGAAGCAAGCTCGCATAGCTCTCCAGTTGCAGCTTCTTGCGAACATTGGCCTTGTGGACCTCGACTGTCTTCACCGAAATAAATAAGCGTTCGGCAATTTGTTTGTTGTTATAACCTAAAGCTACCAGCGGCAGGATCTCTTTTTCCCGCTTGGATAGACTGCCATACAGCGGATCTTCCTTTTCTAAGGCAATTTCACTCAGGGCTTGCTCCGTATAACCATCATAATACCGTTCCCCTTGAAAAACTGCACGAATCGTTTCAATTAACGTTTCATCATTAGCCGTTTTTAATAGAAAGCCGTCCGCCTGAGCCTCTAATGCTTCCCTTACATAGGAGCGCTCATCGTGCATGGTCAAAACAATCACCTTCACATCGGGAAAGGACTCCTTCAAACGCTTTGTAGTCAGCAGTCCATTTTCCCCCGGAGGCATACTAATATCAATTAAAACTACATCTATTTCATTGCTTTCAACGGTCATAAACACTTCATGGCCGTCAGCAGCATCGGCAACTACTTCCATATCCGGCTGCGCATTGATCAAAAAGGCCAGCGCATTGCGGATCATGGCGTGATCATCTGCGATTAAAATCCTCATCGTTTTCTACCCCTCCTTCAGCGGTACCTGCATCTGAATAACTGTTCCCTGATTGGGTTGGGAATGAATGACCAGATTGCTGCCGATCGAATATGCTCGTTCCTGCATATTCACTAGTCCAAAACCGCTCTCCTGCTGAGCCATATCGAAGCCTGCCCCCTCATCCTGGATTCGGACCGTTAGCTGATGTTTTGCAAAGTCTAACGTTAAGTAAATCATATTCTCCCCTGAATACTTCATGGCGTTGGAAACCGCTTCTTGAATAATTCGGTAGATAGCTATTCGAACAGGCTCGGTCAGCGGCTGCTTATTTCCACTAACTGTTAGATCAATGTCGAAACCTGTCATTTCAGTCGTGCGTTCAATGAACTGCTCCAGGGCTTGAATTAAGCCAAATTCATCAATCGTCATTGGCCGAAGATCGCCAGCCAAATGCTTGATTTCATTCAACACCTCGGAAAAATGTCGATCCAGGGCTTTCATTTTTTGCGGCTTTTCCTCGTCAACAGCCCATTTTAATCCTCGGGTCTCCAACATTAAGCTATAAACGCTTTGAGCTATTCCATCGTGCAGGTTTTGGGCAATTTTCTTCCGTTCTAGCTCACGAACATTGTTTAAGTATTCAAACAAGGAGCCTTTCTTCTGGTCAGCAGGCCGGTTCTGAACCTGCAGCACTAGTTGTCCATCGGTACTGTCCACCCTGCCCCAAAACTCCTCTGACCTGCCGCTTTTAGTCAACAAGACAAAAGGAAAGCCTGCCGGCGAAACATTGCCTTCCAACGGACAGTTTAAGCATTCATCTTTAGTACTATGCAAGGCACAGCCCTGTCCCCGACTGATTTCCAGCACAGATTGCAGTTTAAACTGGTAGCTGGTTTCAATTTCCTGAGCTTTTTGCGTTTTGGCAATCAGCTGGTCGCTCTTATCCACCAGCCAAATCGCTTCTTGGATATGGTTAAATAGTGTTTCATTTAGCTGAAGCAATCGGTTTTCACTTCCTTAATCGTTGGCTAAGTTCTGCGGCGGCCGTTTCCAGTTGTTGTCTTTCAACAAAAGAAAATGAGTGGTCCGTTCGATACCCGCTCATTAAAACAGCTTCTACCTCGCTATGATGCATAACGGGTACAGCTAAAGCCGTCTGCAGCTTTTCTGTTCGGGCGATCGGATACTCCACCAGCTTATCCGGCTGCTGAAAAATGTGTTCATCCAGCTGGGTTCGGGCCGTTTTCCAAACCATCCCTGCAATTCCTCGACCAACCTGCAAACGAATATTTTTGTAGGCTTCACTGCGATTTCCGGCAACCTGCACCCAGCGTATTTCCTTCGGAGCATCTTCTGCTGCTGCATTCATGGCGATCCCAAGGAAGTCACATCCCCACTTTTCACGATAAGCTGTTACCCATTCTTTGAGTGACTCCATCATAACTACTCCAATTCCCTATATTTTCTTTAACCACTTGTAGTTTGTTATTCATTTCACTATTATAGAGGCAATGATTCAGTATCATCATACCAGAAGTTTAAGAAAGGTGCGTGAAAAATTGCAGAAGAATGTTTCCCTGTCAAACTTGATTTTGATTATTACAACAACGGTTTATTCCTTCTCTAGTATGACAACAGCCTTCTTTATGTTAGGAAGCCGTTCACTAATCTGGTTTTTTATTAGCGCTGCCTGCTACTTTATTCCTTATGCCTTAATTGTTGCACAATATACAAAAAAATACGCGCAGCGCTCTGGATCGATCTATGATTGGCTGAAGGATTCTCTCTCGCCCAAAGCGGCTTTTGTTACCGCCTTTTTATGGTACTGCAGCTATTTTATCTGGATGATCAGCTTATTTATGAAACTGCTGATTCCGTTGTCTCTTTTACTTTTTGGTCAGGACTTGACTGGAAAAATCGACTGGCTGGGATTGCCGCCGCGAATATGGTTGGCCTTCTTTGCAGTTTTAGCAGTCTTTCTATTAACAAGCTTAATTAATCGCGGCTTTCAGACGATTTTATCCTTTCTGAAGCTTAGCAGTTATGCCATGATTGGCTTGCTTTTGTTGTCCTTATGCAGCAATCTGACGTTGATTTTGCTGCAACCAAATCAGGTAGCGGCAAATATTTCGCAAAGCCTGCATACTCCTAGCTTTTTTGCGGGAACCAATGAACATTTTTTATCCCAGCTGCCTTTTTTTATCTTTTCAATCACTGCATTTGGCGGTTTGGACACCGTTGCCAGCTTGGCTGATCGCACGAAAAAAAGCCGAACTCGTTTTCCTAAAGCGATTGTTTACAGTGCTGGTCTGATCTTTTTACTGTATTTTGGTGGAATTATCTTATGGAGCGCTGCAGCTAATTTGGAGCAGCTGAGGAGCGGCGACCAAATGCATTTAGGTAATCTGATGTATGGTTTGATTGGGAGTACAGCTCATTCTTTAGGTGAGGCTTTGCAGTTGAACAGCAATCAAAGTCAGCTGTTGTATCAACTTTATATTCGGTATACAGCCTTTACTATGTTTGTTTCTTATATCAGCCTGCTGTCATCAATTATTTATGGTCCGCTGAAAAGCTTGATTCAAGGTACACCCAAGGAGCTTTGGCCGCAAAAATTGACACGTTTAAACAAGCAGCAGATGCCTGCGAAAGCTTTATGGGTTCAGTCGCTGCTGTTGGCTGTATGTATTTCGGTTCTTTCAATGAACCATTCCTTTGTGGCTGATTTGTTTAATCAGCTAACATACATGACGAATGTCTCTCGGGCACTGCCTTACTTTATCGTTGCTATGAGCTTTCCCTTCTTTCTGCAAAAGGGCATGGTTCAACCTGACGAGCTGCTGATTCGGCGAAAGAAGATCAATTATACTCTTTCCTTCAGTGTTTGTGCCTGTATCTTTTTAGCCATTGCTTTTCAGGTCTATGAACCATTGAAGGTAGGGAATTATCTGAATTTCTTAACTTTAATTGTCGGTCCACTAATATTCGGCGGACTAGCCAGCTGGATTTATCAGCGCTTTGAACGAAAACAAATTGCATAGAAAAAGAGGAATCGCTCACTGCGATTCCTCTTTTTGCTCTTGCTGATGCATGTACTCGTAGATCGAATTCCCTTGAATCAGTTGTGGCAGAATTTGATCCGAATCTTTGACAGGTACTCCTTTTCTTTCTAGGAAAGCGAGAAATTGCGGTAAAAAATCCTGTGCATTTGCTGGCAGATCCAATGAATATTTTTCCTGTGCCTTTGTTAGTACTGATAAGTAAAAAGGATCCTTATTTAGATCAAACGGTGAGTAGCGCTCCCGTATGATGTAAGCAATGTCTACCGATTCAATCATTTCATAGGTTAAGCTTGTTTGGTTACTCTTTTTTTTGATTAATTGCAGGACCAATTTAAACGGATTGTCGGAAAAGTTCTCTAACGTGATCCTCTGCTGATGAATCACCCAATAATCATCCACCAATGCTGGTAGATTTGCTAAGGTGATCAATGCAATTAAGACGATTATTACGATAGAAATCCAAAGTGAAATTCCTAAAAGCGGCAGCATCATGAAAAATATCAGCCAGATAAACCAAAACTTTCCGGGACTTACTTTAAACATTCCTTTGCCTACTACATAGGGCTTTTTGAAAAAGGGACTGCCCTGAACCAGCTCATCTAATGAAACATTGTAAAGATCACTCAATAAGATGAGATTATCGATACTAGGAACGGCTTCGCCATTTTCCCACTTGGCAACCGCTTGGCGTGATAGATATAATTGATCGGCTAATTCTTGCTGAGTCCAATTTGCTTCTAGACGCCGCATTTTTAATAATTGATTGATTTGCATCTTGGTCACCTCCTACTATTAGTGTACCAAATCCCGTCAAATAGGCACGCAACTGTTGGTTGCCTGTTAAAATTCCAGAGAAATCCCCCACAATCCGGTGTATTTACTTCTAGGATTTCACCTAAGAATTCTCTGCAGTTCATTTTTATCCAAACAGAGACTATTTACTTCTTTTCTTAAAAGGAACCAAATAAAAAAACATTCTTCCATTTCGAGTTTTATCAAAAAAATTTATAAAAAAACAAAGAAAAAAGATAATCGACTCCTGAAATCTCCTATCATCCCGTTATTTACAACCACCCCCCGTTTTTCTGTTTTTTGGTATAAATATCACTGAAACGATATGGATTTAATTATATTCAACAAGCATTTTCAAAAAAATCAAATTAGATAAAAGTTTTACTTGATTATTACAAATCAGTTGTTTTATAATTGTAAACGAATTACAAAGAAGATTGGGGATGTAAGTATGAAACTAGGCTATAGACAACTAATGACGATGAAACCCGCTGGGCTCGCACAACGGTTCTGGGACTTTTTTGCGGAAAATGATGAAAGCGCTTACCTTATTCAGTGCGCACTTCTTGTTCAAATTCGCAATTCATTGTCGCCGACAGATTTTTCTTTCTTAGCTAAAGAGTTAATCTGCCAATTATTTCTGGAAGGTTCTGATCTTCAAGAGGTTAAGGAGTTATGTGTCTATTTTCGTCCTTATTTTACTGATAATGAATGGCAGAAGGTAACGACCCGCCTGTTTCCAACCCCTAAAGAACGTGCCAAAATTACCGAGCAAGCTCGCTTATATACTAAAAAGTTTCCTTTGCTGTATTCAGGTGAAAGAGAGGTGCAGACCAAGGCTAGTTTACTTGCAACCTTTATGGATGAGAACGGCAAAAAACACAGCTGGACCACGAGCAATGTTGACCCAAATCTAACCTCTCAACAGCATGAGGAGTATTTGTCGTTGTTAAGTACCTTAACCATTCTCCAAAAGGATGGCGTTCGCCGCTTTGTGTCATTGGTTGAAGTGAATTACAGCCTTTTTCGTACAAGTATCGCCCGTCGTACTCAGGAAGAAATCGATGAACATCAAGCAAAAGTCAATGATCTGCCACGAGTAAACACTATCGGACAGGCTGTGGCTCAACCAGAAGAGCAAGCGCCAGCTGACAATATGCAAGAACTATCGGAGTCCTCAAAAAAAGTTGCTCAGGCAGCCAAAACGGGTACAGCGAAGCAGCGAGAAAATCAAACCAGTCAGAAAATCCAGAAACAATTACCACAAAACAAACCCGTGCTGCCAGAAGCCGATTCCTCCGAAGAATTGAATGATCCTGAAAGTGTTGCCGCCTATCTCAATCAGCTGAAAAGAAAAGCAGCTGGTAATCCACCTACCAGAGAAGAGCGGAAGAAACAAAATCAGATAAATAAGGCGTTGGGTAAGAAGAAGCGGCGGCGGAAATAGCCAGCAATAAGTTGCCTTGTTTAGCTGGAATTCATACAAAAAACGCATAACCAATCGCTTGATTATACGTTAGAGGATTAAACGAGGATTTCGTTAAGGACCATTCGAGCTTTCAACTCAGTCAAGATCGCTTGTGATACACCAAAGCTGCGCAAATAATTTTCCGCTGTTCCAAAATGCGAATGCAAATAGTCTAAGGCTTCTTCAATGTAATTCGGCAAAGAGTAGGACATCTCAATCGGATAGCTTCCGTGTGTCTGCTTAAAGCTTGGATTTGCCTGAAGGTGAGTATGGGTAATTTGATAATTAGCGATAATATCCGCTTGCGAAACACCGGCTAATTCTAATAGAAAAGCCGCAACAATTCCGGTACGGTCTTTTCCAGCGGCGCAATGAAACAGAATGCAGCCTTCGCTTTCGGCAAACGCTTCAAAAATTTTTACCAAGCTTTCAGGATAGCGTTTTAAGCAATCCACGTAAAAGCTGCCCATGGAATAATTCATTTCTTTGGTAATGTCCTTAGTAGCATCTGCAACATTGCCAGTCACTAAAGGGATATGCAAATTCTGAATAAGCGGAGAGTGCGGATTGGGCGACTCGCTCACCTCCCTATCGCTGCGTAAATCAACAATAGTTCGCACACCATAGTTTTCTAAAAAGGTTACATCCTGCTGAGTTAAGTCCGACAAGCTGTCACTGCGTAAAAATTTTTGGAAATGGGTTGCGCCCTCTTTTACAGGATAGCCTCCCAGCTCCCGAGTATTAAAGCTGCCCTCTAACGGCAAACGTGTGTAATTTATCATATGCTGCTCCTATCTAATTGCTTTTTTAATTTGTCCAATCAGCAGTTCCACGGTAATCATGGTCACAAAGATGACTACTATGATCGTGGAGATTTTAGCGTACTCATATTTGCCGATCGCACGTGTTAATACCATCCCAATACCACCAGCACCCACCATCCCTAGAGAGATTGATTCCGCAATATTGGATTCTAGTCGAATGGATGTCCAAGACAAAATCGGATTGGTTAAGCCCGGCAGTAAGCCTTCCGTGATCAACTGCAGCCAACCGGCACCGGTAGATTTCATCGTTTCGATAATTGCCGGGTCCTGCTCTTCAATGGAACTGATAAATGACTTGGTTAAGTAACCAGTCGTTGGAAAAATCAGACCGACAACTCCAGCGGTGTTCCCAAAACCTAAGCTTGCTACAACAATCAAAATCCAGATTAATGCTGGGACTGCCCGCACAATTCCAACAATCCCCTTGATCAAGCCTGCCAACAGAGGATGGGGTGTTGTGTTGCTGGCACCTAAAAAGCTCAAAGGAATGGAAAGAACAAAACCTAAAGCCAAACCGGCCACTGCCATACATAGAGAAACAAACAATTCAGAAATGATTGTTCCCAACTCCGAAAAATCTAAGGCAAAGAATTTAGGTACTACCTCTCCAGCTGACTCAAACCGGCTGACAAAGGTTTTAACATCCAGCTTTAAGAAGTACAGACTTGCTGCAAATAAACTAATTAATCCCAGTCCGACGATAAGGGTTGTTACCTTTTCTCGTTTACTGGATACTGCTATTTTTGCTTCCATAAGCTCCTCCTACCTCACAAATCGCCGCAAACGATTCACGACAAATTCCGTTGCCAGAACCATCAGCACCAAAATAATAATCAGCGACAGTGCTTCATGGTATTTGAACAGCCGAATATTGGTTTGAATCATGATCCCGATACCGCCAGCTCCCACCATCCCCAGAATCGATGATGCCCGAATATTGATTTCAAAAGAGAATAACGTCCAGTTAATCCAGGAAGGAATAAACTCTGGAATCAGACCATGAAACAAAATCTGTGCATACGATGCTCCGCTAGCCCGCAATGCTTCCAGCTTACTGCCGGCAATTTCATCAATCGAATCCGCATAGGAGCGTGCCAAGAAACCTAGTGTCGCAATAATCAAAGCCAGCAACCCCACCATATTGCCTATTCCAAAAATGTAGACCAGCAGCGATGCCCAGACTAGCACGGGGATATTTCTTAAAAAGGAAATGAACACCCGCACCGCAATCCGTACCCAACGAAAGGGATTGGTTTGCTCTGACATTAATAAGCCAAAGACAAAGGCCAGAATTGCTGAAAAATAAGTCCCCACTACCGCAAAAAGAATCGTTTCAATAATCAGAGGCACATAGGTAGGCAGCTGGCTAAAGTTCGCCGGCAAGAAATTGGTCAAAAAGAAGTGCAAAAAACTAGGAAAGGCCAGCAAAGCCTCGATCACATTCACCTTTAAATAAGCAAAGGCAAAAATGACGACTGCCAAAATACTCACGTACTTCATAATTGCTGAAAACTTCCGCTGGTCAGTTAAAACGACCTTGTGACTAGATTTCTCCATAGGCCAAGCTTCCTTCCCCCATCACCGAGGCCGTTTTCTGCAGCTTCATTTGTTCTTCCTTGCCTTGATAGATCATTGCGGTTGTTTGATCATCCAGTTCTTCTGGCTTGCCATCAAAGACGACTTTTCCTGCTTGAATCCCAATAATACGTGTCGCATATTTTTTGGCAAAATCAACCTGATGCAAATTTACAATACAGGTAATGCCGCGTTCCATCGTTACCCCCTGCAAGTGATCCATTACAATATTGGCGGAATTAGGGTCCAAGGAAGCAATCGGTTCATCTGCCAGAATCAGCTTAGGATGCTGCATAATCGCCCGGCATATGCCGACCCGCTGCATCTGTCCACCTGATAAATCATTGGCCCGCTGATAAATTTGCTGACCCAGCCCGACCTTCTTTAATAAATCCACGGCTTCCTGTTTATCACTTTCAGGATAGAGACTAAACAAACTCTTGGCGAAGGAGATTTTCCCCAGACGGCCATGCAGCACATTCTTGATTACATTTGTGCGCCCGATTAAATTATAATGCTGGAAAATCATGCCGATGTCTGAACGCTGACGCTTCAATTCGCGTCCTTTGATCTTTTCCATATGCGCTCCATCGAAAATAATTTCGCCTTCTGATGGATCAATCATGCGATTAATTGAACGGATAAACGTGGACTTTCCCGCTCCCGATGGTCCGATCACTACAATAAACTCACCTTTATTTATGGTTAAATTGATATCTTTCAACGCATACTTTTTCTTGTCATAGGTTTTGCCTACATTTTTTAATTCCAGCAGCTTTTCGGTCATTATTCTGTCTCCTCAATGTTTAAGGTTTCAACCATTTCTTTCACGACGTCGTAATCTTCATCCTTGGCTTCCACAAAACGAACATCTTTACTGCCGTATAAGGTTTCAAAGTAGTCGCCATTTTCATAATTTAAGTAGAAGCCTTTGATTTTATCCTTCATTTCCTGCGGCAAATCTGCGCGGATCACAAAGCACGCATTCGGAATAACATCTGTTTCACCAACGATTCGAATATCATCTTCCTTCATCATACCGGCTTCCACCAGTTGAGGAATAATCTGCTCTGCTACAGCAGCTGCTTCATAGTCGCCTTTGATAACGCCCATGATACTAGAATCATGTTTACCAGAATAAGCTACAGTTTTAAAGAAGTAATCCGGGTTTTCCAACTGATCTGGATCAAGATCCAATTCATTAACTAATTTTGATTTAGGAAACATATAGCCAGAAGAAGAGGCTGGATCGACAAAGGCAAAGGTTTTCCCTTTCAAATCCTCCAACGACTGTGTTTCTTTGTCATCCTTGTTCACGATAAACACTGTTCGGTAAGGCTTCTCACCCATCGAGGTGGTTGTTACCAGCGGTTCAACTCCCGCTACTTTTTTAGCTTGGTAATAGCTCATCGGGGTAACTAACAAGACATCTAATTTACCTGCCTTCATGGCCTCAATTCCGACCGAATATTCCGCTCCCTCTAGTTCTTCTATTTCGATTCCTAATTCTTTTTCCATGTCCTTGCGAAATTCGTCATTCTTGGTTCCTGCGTCAGGGTTGGTTTCATCTGGCATTTGGACAATGGTTAATTTATCTACTTCATCTGCAGCTGTCGCCGATTGATCGTTCCCACAGCCAGTCATAATTGCTAAAGTCGTGCCGCACAATAGTGCCAGCATTGCTACCTTCAATTTTTTCATTACTCAAACTCCCTTGTTTTAAGTTTCAGTAGTATACCACTGAACAATTGTAGTATACTGTTGATGGGGAGCAGGAATCATCAAGATTCCGTTGTTTTTTTGTAAATTCTATGTAAAGGAATGAATGTCATGACTCAATCGATTGAATCCAGTGCTTATCAGGAGATCAAACAGGCGATTCTTTTTGGCAGGATTGAACCTGATGAAATTTTGTCCGAGGCTTCTTTGTCGAAAAAGCTGGGACACAGCCGAACGCCGATTCGCTCAGCTCTGAAACAGCTGGAGCAAGAAAAGCTGGTAGTTTATAAGAAGAACCGCGGCGTGGCTTTGCGAGAAGCCAGTGTGAAGGAAATGGTGGATGTAACTCAAATTTGTGTCGAATGGATGATTCTGGCTACCAAAAACGCCAAAACGGGGTTAAGCATGCTAGATGTGGAAGCTATTCAGGAAAGATTGTCAGCAGCCAAAGATTATCGCGCAGCTTTAGACTATGTTCAGTACATTAATCAAATGCCTAAGGTTTACACCAAAATCATGGAAGCAGCTGGCAACGAGTTATTGATCCCTACCTATGAAAATCTGTGGGCCCGAGTGATCAGTACCTCTTTGTATCGCAAAATGGCTGATCCGCAAAATTCGCCAAAGAAAACCATCAGCACCATTCAATTCTTTCAAGAATATTTGCAGCTGATTGAGAAAAATCAGTTTGATCAGGCGATTGCTAAATTGGAGGATTATCAAGAATACGCCAATCATCAAATCCTGCACTACGGCACCCTTTAGAAAAATCAAAAAAAGGTCGAATGATTCGTTACTCTTGCAAGTATCGAATCATTCGGCCTAGTTATGCTAACCTATCCATTGCCTGTTGGATTTCCTTCAAGGCTTCTTCATCTTGCTCCATCTGCTGCAATTCCTTCAAGTTCTCTAGCCAAACGTCAGCTTCCTTCTTCCCCAATCGACCAATTGCCCAAGCTGCTGTTCCCCGAATCACTGGACGAACATCTTCCTTGGCTACCTTGAACAACTCTGGCAAAGCCGAGCGATCCCCTAAGTTAGCCAAGGCAATAATAGCATTCCGCTGCAAAGGCTTCTTGCCTCGCCAGGAACCAGCTAAATGGCCAAATTGCTGTTTAAATTCTTTGTTGGAAAGACTCAACATTGGCTTCAGCTTAGGATAAACTGTATCAATCTCCGGTTCCATTTCTGGATGAAAATGAAAATCCTTCCCTTGATTGTAGGGACAAACCAGCTGGCAAATATCGCAGCCGTAGATAACATTGCGCATTTTCTTACGGTATTCCTCTGGCATCATGCCTTTAGTTTGCGTTTGATAAGACAGACAACGCTGCGCGTTCATTCGTCCATCGCCTAACAAAGCTTTCGTCGGACAGGCTTTAACACAACGCATACACTCACCGCAGCCGAAAGGAACTGGCTGATCCACTGCAAATTCTATATTGGTAATAATCTCACCTAAATAAACAAAGGAGCCGAACTCCTCTGTGATCAACAACCCATTGCGTCCAATAAAACCTAAGCCCGCACGTTGCGCTACCGAAACATCAATTAATTCTCCTGTATCTACCTGCGGAGCAAATCGCCACTGCGCTTCCTGCTGCAAGGACTCCGCTTCAGACTGGATAAAGGCAATCAGCTTTTGCAGGCGATCGCGTAATACATCGTGGTAATCAATCCCCCAAGAAGCCCGGGCAAACATGCCACGTTTTTCATCCCGTGGAATCTCTTCTTTTGCTTTGGTTGGATAGGCTAAGGCAATCGAAATAATCGTCTTCGGATTTTCGAAGGTGCGCTCAGGGTAAATACGCTCTTCAATCACCGGATGCTCAAAACCGGAAGTATAGCCCCGCTCTTTTTGCTCCTGCAGGGATGCTTCTAGTTCGGTAAACGGCTCCGCTGAGGCAAAACCGATTTTATCAATCCCCAGATGTTGACTTTCGGCGATAATTTTTTCTTTAAGGGTCATAGCAAGCTCTCCTCCCTCTGCCTCTATTATAACGGAGCATACAAATTTTTACGAAAAAATGAGTACCCGCTGCGGCATTTGCCAAACAGAGGGTACCCCTTTTGTTATGCTTCTCTTTTTGCTTCCAATTCCTGTTTAATTTGCGGATAAATACTATCCAGCTGATAGAAAAGCATAGTCACAATTGAACCGATAATCAGCAGCAAGGGGATGTACCCATACATTGCTTTAATTGCTAAAACTGCCTGTGAACTTTGAGCAGCTGCTCCTGGCGTGTAATTCCCCCACGCCAGTAATGCGCCTGCAATCCCACCAGATAGGGCTTGAGCAACCTTCCCTAAAAAGCCGTTGATCGCTGAAAGGGAACCCGAAACGTTCACCCCAGTTTTCCATTCACCGTAGTCCACCGGATCAGCCTGCATGGAGAAGTAAATACTTTCCTTCACCCCATAGCCAATCGCTGAAACAACCGCTCCTGAAAGGATGATCCCATGATTGATATTTCCCAGTAAAATAATCACGATGCCTAAAGCCTGTATGATCGACGCAGAAACATATAAATTACGCTTGCCAAGTCGTTTGGCCAGGAAAGGTACAAAGAAGTTCGCTACCATTGGGACAATCGACATAATGGTTGCTACCGAAATTGATAAAGCCCGACTGCCTACTACTACCGTGTAGTAATAAACCAACGCACTCGTTTGGATAAAGAATCCCGTCCACATAAAGAGAATATTTAAGGCAAAAATCAGCCACGGTTTATTTTGCTTCAAGCTGGTAAAAATCTCTTTTACCGAAACTTTTTCTGCTTTGGTGGCTGCCGTTTCCCGAACACTGAAGAAGGTAAAGAAAAACAGCAGACAGCCAATCACACCAAAAATGGCCATAACAATTTTAAACCCAACGGCTTGATTGCCCTTGCCAAAGTAATTCACTAATACCAAAGCAGAGGAACTAACCACAGTTGCCCCCATAAAGCCGAAGAATTTTCGTGAAGTCGACAAAGCCGTTCGTTCCTCAGTATCGTTAGTTAAGCTGGGAAGAATCGACGCCATCGGTACATTGACAACGGTATAAGCCAAGGAAAGTCCAAAGTAAGTAATGTAAGCATAAATCAGCTTGCCATTAGCCGATATATCTGGCACGTTGAAGCAGAGAAAAGCAAAGAGAGCAAAGGGAACCGCGCCAAAAAGAAAATACGGACGTGACTTGCCCCAACGAGTATGGGTGTGATCAATTAAATAGCCAACCAGCAGATCAGTAATCCCATCCACGAAGCGGGTCAAAATAAACATCAAGCTAATCGCTGAAGCGCTCAACTGCATAATATCTGTGTAAAAAAACAGTAAATACAGCGAAATCATCTGCCAAATTAAATTACAAGCTAAGTCAGAAACACCATAACCAATGCGCTGCTGCCATTTTGAGATAGGTTTGTCCGTTTGCCCGCTCATTTTCAAAGACTCCATCTTCTTTCCCCATTTCTATTACTGATTTTATCCGGCTAAATATTTCTTGATCAAATAAGCGGGTGTACAGCTCCAGGCATGGCAGTAGCTGCTGATAATCGGACTGCCGTACGGTGAGAAGTCCAAGTCCTCTGGTTTGAAGGCTTCCCAGAAGGTATCGGCTCCCATGCTGATCATTTTGCCCCAGTAATCCTTCATTAATTGCACTGCTGCTTCTGGCAAGCCAGCTACGAAGAGAGCTTCCACTACATGGTGATACATGTAAGGTGTACCAAAGCCAGTAATCGGAAATTGTTCCTTAATGGTTGTTTCCATAATCTCTTGATTGGTTTTAGCATCCATCACTTCGGCTAAAACCATCCAAACTTGACTAGCTACATTCACTTCGCCGCTGCCCTCAATTACAAATTGCTTTTTCTCTGCATCATAAAGAGTCGTCCTAGCAAACTCTTCCAATTGCTGGCAAAGAGCTTGATAATGCTTTACCTGCGAATCCTGCATTTTTTCAGCCAATTGAATAAATCGTTTCATGGCATAAATAATGACCGCCTGTCCAGCTGTAGCTTTGTCAAAGTCATTGGACCAGTCGATAAATACTGGCCAATCTTCGGTCAACACTAAGCGTCCTGCTTCATCTACCTGCCGCAGAGCCAAATCCATCCCTTTTTTCGCCGCTGGATATAGATCCTGCAGGACCGTTTCGTCTTGGGTGTGTTGTACATAATCAAACAATATCGTGGCAAAGAACAAGCTGTAATCAAATAGGAAAGTATCATCTGGCGTTAAATTCGGCTCCGTAAAAACATTAGCCGGTATTTTACCTTCCTCAGTTGTCATTCCGCCAAACAGATACATGCAGCGTTTGGTTAACGCTAAATCATCAAAGGTCGCATAATTAGCCAAAGCCTGTAAACGCAAATCCCCTATCCATAAACGGCGATCACGCTTAGGACCATCCTCAAAAACCGTCTGCATACAATCCTGCAGAGTTTTAACCGAAATAGTATAAATTGCTTCTAATTCTTTATCCTCAATCACTGGTTTAGGCAGCTGCTCCATTGATACGCTGCTTTCTGCCATAAAGATTGGATTACTGAAACTAGCCTTCCATTTGGGTGAAGTATCAATCACACTCAGCTCGATATACCGGCAGCTGTAACGACGAGGCATCTCCAGAGTCGTTGGCAGCACATCCAAATGGACAAATTCTTCTTGAATCCACGAACGGGACAACCAGCCGTCGTAATCTGCTGCTTCAGCTACAATTTCGGCAGGAACCTCTGCGAATTTCAAACGTAAATACAACGGCGCATCCATTGGGGACCCCACCGAATCAATGTCAATCGTAAATTTACCTACATAGTGATCGCCTAGATCCAGTGCGATTTTTTCATCTCGCCCTAAGGTATAGTCAGGCAACTGCGCAATATTTTTCTCGCTAACCACTGACTTGAAACCGTTGACACTTTTCTCATCCGCGATAATTTCGGCAATTGCAGCTGGTTGAATCGTGGTTTGAATCAGCTTAGGTGTATTCCTTTCGGCCTTTGCTAACAGCTTTTCGTCGTGGTTCCAAACCACATCATTGTTAATTTGAAATGTAAATGCCATGTTTTTCCCTCCATTAATGGAGAAGCAATCCATTGATTGCTTCTCCTATTGTTCCACTTAAACTGTTGCATCCTTCATTTTTGGCGCTTCCGTTGTTTGTTGCTCGCCAACTCCATGCTTTTTCTGCAAATGCATCATGATGACTCCCGCAATCGTTGCCAGCAATACGATGCCCGCAAAACCGTACATTGATGTTTGAATCCGATCTGGTGCCACTAAGAAGGGGGTAACAAAAGCAAACAGTCCGCAGCACATCCGAGAAAATCCGTTAATAAAGCCTTGCAGAGAAGCCCGTACTTCTGACGGAAAAGATTCCTGCGTCCATACTTTGTAAATTGCTTCGCCTGCCAAAGGATTCCCAAAGTTGTAAAAAGCAATTGTGATTGCTAAAGCGATAAAGCCGGCACCGCCACCAATTAAAGCCATACCCAGCATTGCGGCAAACTGCACGAAAGCTCCGATGAAGAAAGCTTTGTTGCGGTACTTTCCACCTGCGACTGAAGCAAAGACAATCGTTGTGGCCAAGGAAACAATATTTAGAACAATCCCTAAACCAGTGGCTTGGGTTTGACTAGCTCCTGCATTAGTCAATGCATAGGTTTGGAATTGGCCCCAGGTATTGGCTAACAAATTCCAACACACATAGAAAATTAAAATTGCTGCGAAGAAGCCAAGATATTTATTTTTATTTTGACCAAACAATACCGTTTTGAAGGAAACTTCCTGAGTCGCATTTTGGGTTGCTTTTTGGGCCAATTGACGAGCAGTGCCTTCTTCGTGAAATCGTTTGAACTTTTGCGAAAAGGAACGCCATAACCAAGTGATTAAAGCAAAAGCAAAAAGAATGCCAAAAACAATTCTTGCCCCTAAAACACCTTCGATTCCTGAAAGCAGGAAGGAACAAATATACGAAATGAAGACCCCAATTTGCCAAAAGATCTGAGTAGAGGAAACCAGCTGTGCTGAGGTTTGCTCGTCTGGTGCATCGTGGGAAACTACGGTTAAACTGATGGGTAAATCTGCTCCAGAAGAAATCCCCATTACAATCACACCAGCCAGCAACATGGCAAAACTATTAGACAGGATACATACCCCTGCGCCAATTGCGTAAAATAAATTCAACCAATTGAAAGAACGAATAAGACCAAAACCTTTAGTAATCTGACCGGCAAACAATGACCCGAAGGCAATCGCGAAGGTTAATCCTCCAGAAATAATTCCGACTTGACCCGCTGTTAACGCCAACCCCTTTTGCCAGACTGGAATGGTCGCTGACAAGCCAACAATACATCCTGATCCTAACATTGAGCCGATTCCAGCAGCTGTTGCCAACGGCGAATACTCCTTTACCAGTGTTGAGCTTTTTTGCTTACTCACAGTTAAACACTCTCCTTATTTTTTGTTTTCTTACTACTTGAATTGTAAGCGCCTCACCACATTTCAGCCATTGCAAATTCCCACACATTCCTTATCCATTTCACAGATGAAGATAAAAAATAGAGATCCTTATAAAAAAGGATCTCTCATTATTTTTCTTGTTGGTATCGTTCTAAAATGCTCTTTTTAAGCTCTTTTGGTGTCTTATCTGTGTACTTAGCAAACAGCTTATATAAAGAGGGAACTGTTTCAAAGCCTAAATCATAGGCGATTTCTTCAAGACTTTTATCCGTTTCCTCCATCAATTCCAAGGCTGTCTGGTACCGCAGAGAATTGATCAACTCTTGGAAGGAGCGACCGGTTTCCTTCTTTAATTTATTGCTGATGTAATTGGAATTGTAGCCAAAATGCTTGGATAACTGGGTCAAGGTCAGATGCGTATAATGAGCTTCAATATAACGCAAAATATCTAGGATTTCTTCGTCCCGTTCATTGGATTGCTCCAGACTATCCTCTTCGATCACTCTAGTTAGCTCAATCATCACCAGCGAAAGCAGTAAATTCATCGCCCGCATAAAATAATTCTTTTTACTGAAGTATTCCAGCATCATGCGATGCACTATTGACTGCACTTCCTTATTATCCCCGCAATGGAAATGAATAAAGGCATCATGGCTGCTATAGTCATTGGAAGCATTCATAAGGAATTCATTCACCAGTCCGTTGGATTTCACCATGTTCACCACAATCTCAGTGGTAATGGAGTCATCCTTTAACAAAATATTGATTAGAATATCCTTTTCCTCCAGCGCATCAATCCGCTGGACAATTTCCTTATCCATCAAGAGAATCTCGCCTTCCTTCAGCTCGATTCGCTTGTCATTCACATACTGAACACAGCTGCCGGAAAGCATATAATTGAATTCCACAAACTCATGCGTATGAGCCGGCATTTCCGAGTAGCGATGGTGCTTATTGATAAAAATGTTACCTTCTTTAAAAAAGGATTCACTGGGCATCTTAGGAACAGCCTCTTCATCATAAGGCAGATGTTGATCGTTGACGTTGTACCCTTCAATTCGCTGCTCCCGCTCAATTTCATTTTCTGCCCACAGCTGTCTTTTCAATTCAGTAAAGTCCATTCACTTTTCCCCCTGCCATTCCGCTTTATTATAAACGTTCCCAATCAAAAAATGAACGCACAAATAAACAGAAGCAACCAGCACTGCTTCTGTTTATTCTATTTAAACTTGTCATAAGGAGGACACAAAATTAAGAAATATCAATCGTAACTTGAACGGTTTGCAGAGGAACATCGTAAAACCGATCTTCTCGGCGGCCAAGAAAATCCTTGGCCTGCTGCGGAAATAAGGCGTACATCAGAACATCTTCCTCTGATTTGGCATATTCTTTGATTTCTTCTCGGAACGCCGGCAGCTGCGGTGCAATTAAGTCAGCTGGTCGAGCTGTAATTACTGCTTCATCACCGATAATCTTTTCTTGAATCGTTGGATTAATTGGTACTGGTGGACGGCCATACAGCCCCCGCACATAATCCTTAATTTCAGAAGGGACCAGCTTATACCGTTCTTGAGAAATGACGTTCATTAAGGCCTGGGTCCCAACCATTTGCGACAACGGTGTAACCAATGGAGGATAGCCTAAATCGGCCCGAACCTTTGGTACTTCACTCAGCACCTCTTCATATTTATCCTGCATGCCTTGCTCGGTCAATTGACTTAGCAGATTGGACAGCATCCCACCAGGTACTTGATAGATCAGAGTTTTTGGTTCGATGTCTTTCACTTTAGGATTTAAAATTCCTTCGTCACGAAAACAATCACGAATCGGATTAAAGTAATTGGCAATTTCGCTCACCTTATCCATCTTCAAGCCGGTATCAAAGCCTAGTTCTTCCAGAGCCAAGGCCATTGATTCTGTTGCTGGCTGACTAGTCCCACTGGAGAAGGATGAAATGGCCGTATCAATAATATCCGCACCAGCCTCCGCTGCCTTCAAATAGGTCATTTCTGAAATCCCGCTAGTCGCATGGGTATGAACCTCTAATGGCAAATCAATCCGATCCTTAATGCGGCTAACGAGCTCAAACCCAGTCTGGGGAGTTAAAACACCAGCCATATCTTTAATACATAGTGAATCGGCTCCCAAATCAGCCATTTCTTTCGCCAGCTGCACAAAATAATCTACGGTATGGATATCACTGGTGGTGTAGGAAATGGCTGTTTGACAATGTCCCCCGGCTTCTTTGGCTGCCAAAATGGAGGTTGCCAAATTACGGGTATCATTTAACGCATCGAATACACGAATGATATCAATCCCATTTTTAATCGATTTTTCGACAAAATCACGAACAACATCATCAGCATAGTTTTTATAGCCTAATAAATTTTGCCCCCGCAACAGCATTTGCAGCTTAGTATTTTTTACTTCTTTGCGGATCAAGCGCAATCGCTCCCAGGGATCCTCATTCAAAAAACGAATGCATGAATCAAAGGTAGCACCGCCCCACATTTCCAGTGAATAATAGCCTGCTTCATCTAAGGTTTTTAAAATCGGCAGCATATCCTCTGTTGGCATACGCGTTGCGATTTGGCTTTGTTGACCATCCCGCAGTACGGTTTCCATAAACCGGATTTTTTTAGCCATGTTTCAACTCCTCTTCCTTTTCAACAATTTGAGCAATCGCCTGCTGCATTTCTAAAATCGAATGGGCTCTTGAACGGCCGCATTCCTTCGCATCCTTGTCGCAAATAAAACAGCGCCGCGGGGCAAAACCCAGCTCTTGTCGGCTGATGCTTTTAATTTCATCATTCTCCTGCCACAGTACGTCCAAGTCGACCAATCGACCATAGGGATGCTGCTCTTCAATCTGCACCATCTTGGTCTTCAGCTCTTGAGGAGCCAAGGGCAGCAGCAGGTAGTATTCCAGCCCAGTATTTTTCTCCCAATATAAATTGGCATCAGGAGAAATCCCCGTTAATTCCTGTTCAATTGCTTCAGTGATTGTTTCAAATATCTCCTCTAGCTTCATCGACGTCTTCACTGGACCAGGAATATTCATCGTCGCGCAAAGCAATGAACTCTGGCTGTCGGTGAGCAGCAGTTCCTGTTGCATTGCTGCTCGTTCTTCTCGGCTTTCCAGCATTTCCTCCAGTGAGATAACGGGTCCATTGAAGAGATCATTAAACGTTTTTGACGACATCAATAATGGTCCCATCACGGTATTCGATCAGCGCTACTACTTTGTCTCCGTATTGAATGGGCTCAGGATTTCCTACGATACTGTAGGCCTTCTCCTTAAGCTCCTCAATCGTATAAATCGGTACATCCAGCTGACTAAAGTGTTCAATCAAATCGGCCCGTTTCGGATTAATGGCAATTCCGACTTCGGTGATAATTACGTCAATACTGTCACCAGGGGTAACGACTGTATTCACTTCATCTACAATCGTGGGGATTCTTCCCCGCACTAAAGGTGAGATTACCAGACTCATTTTGCAGGCCATACTCGTATCCGAATGACCGCCGGAGGCTCCACGAATAACTCCATCTGAACCCGTCATGACATTCACATTGTAGTTGGTGTCAATTTCCAAAGCAGACAGAATAGCTGTATCCAGCTGATTAATGAAGGAACCTTTACTCAAAGGCGAAGCGTACATATTGGCATCTATTTCATAATGTTGAGAATTTTTGCCTAAAGAAATCGCTGACGGATGGTCAAAGTCCTGAACATCAATGATTTTCCCGACTAGGCCTTCCTCCAGCAGCTCAACCATCGCATTGGTGATTCCACCTAGAGCAAAGCTGGCCTTTATGCCATCCTTGATCATTGCCTCTCGTAAAAAACGGGAAACAGCCAAGGCTGCTCCGCCAGTTCCTGTTTGGAAGGAGAAGCCATCTTGATAATACGGAGAGCTGGTAATGACTTTGGCTGCATATTCCGCAATCAGCAATTCCTTGGGGTTTTTAGTAAAACGAGTGGCCCCTTTAGCAATTCCTTTCGGATCGCCAATCGCCTCTACTTCCACAACAAAATCAACATCGGTTTGCGGAATGCTGATCGGTGTATTTGGAAAAGGAACTAAGGTGTCGGTAATGATAACTACCTGATCCGCATATTTTGCATCTACCATGGCATAGCCTAATGAACCACAAGTGGCTTTGCCGACGGTTCCATTGGCATTCCCATAGGAGTCTGAGCTGGGGGCACCCAAAAAGGCCACATCAATATGAATATCATCAGCCGCAATCGCCCGAGCTCGACCGCCATGAGAACGAATCACCACGGGATTTTCCATAATTCCTTCAGAAATTGCTGCGCCAACTTTATCCCGCAAGCCGCTGGAGGTAATGTTGATGATCACACCATTTTTGATATGGTCTATCAGTGGCTCATGAACATTGGCAATTGAACTAGGCGCAATCGAAAGATTTTTGATTCCCATGTCAGCAATCTCCTGCATGACCATGTTCATCACAAAATCACCCTCCCGGAAATGATGGTGGAAGGAGATCGTCATCCCGTCTTTTAGACCCGTTTTCTCAATCGCTTCTCGTAAGCTGGAGACTAGTTTTTTATCCCGAGGGCGCTTGGGTTGGATTCTGCGGCTAGCTTCTTGATAGGTATTTATATTGGCTAATTCACCTTCGTATATATCATACTGATCCGCATATACCTGAGGAATATCACGCTTTACTTTATTCATTACCATAATTAAATATCCTCCTCGGTTAATAATTTCGCCGCTTTAGCTAAAGCAATAACTCGCTCAGCCCGCTCTACAATAGGTTTGTCGACCATTTTTCCATTTAGAGAAATGACGCCAGACCCCTTCGATTCCGCTTCACGAATCGCCCAGATGACTTCCTTGGCATTCTGAATTTCTCTCTCCGTTGGCGCGTAAATGTTGTTGACTAAAGGAATTTGGCGCGGATTAATCACCGATTTCCCATCGAAGCCCAGCTGTTTAATTAAACGAACTTCATCTTTGAAGCCTTCCGCATTGTCCACATCAGAATAGACCGTATCGATAGCTGCAATACCAGCAGCTCGAGCAGCATGCAAAATCATACTGCGGGCAAAAAACAATTCCTGCCCATTAGGATAGCGGCGAGTTTTCATATTGGTTACGTAATCCTCTGCACCTAAGGCAATTCCAATCAGCCGATCAGAAGCTTTCGCAATTTCTCTCGCATTCAAAACACCCTCTGCTGATTCAATTGCTGCCATCATTTTGGTGGTTCCTACAGAAATTTGATTTTCCTGCTCCACTTGGGTAATTACTGCCTCTACATCAACAATATCCTGAGCCGTTTCCGTTTTAGGCAACCGAATAACATTTACTCCAGCTAATACCATCGCTTCAACATCCAAAGCTCCCACCGTATCCAAACCATTAATACGCACGACCGTCTCGACCTGGCTGTAATCAAAGGTTTTTAGGGCAAAATGCACCAATGTTCGGGAAGAATCCTTTTCTTTTAAAGAAACAGCATCCTCTAGATCAAACATAATCGAATCGGCTCCATATAAGGGAGCATCTCTCAGCATCGCTGCATTGGCCCCTGGCACAAACATCATTGTTCTTCTTAAGCGTTCCATGAGTCGATCTCCTTCCAGTTGTAGGCCTGCTGATCTGCGGCTCGATGAGCGGCAGTCACGGTGCGAGCTTGAATCGTGCAATCCAATGCGCCCTTATCTACCGCTACAACCTTCGCTGAAGTAATGCCCAGCTTCTCCAGCGTTTCCTTAATTACCTTGCGAATTTGATCACCAAATTGCTTTTCCACACTGCTGTCCAACTCAATTTCAATTAGTGCTCCTTCATGAGGATCTAGCGTGATCATAATATCGCTTGATTCAACTGTACCTGCTACCGCACTCTTAGTAATTTCCACTTAATTCCACCTCTATTTTCTTGATTTTTTTCAAATAGTCATAGGTTGTTTGAGGAACAAGATGGGTTAACCCTTCGACATCTTTTTCCTTTAAAGCTTTGCGCACATTGGTGGCACTGATTGCTACGCCCTCCACTTCCTTGCGGGGAACGATCACCAGCTCCAGCTCGGTACCAAATACGGATTGCAGCGAGCGATTGTAGACCTCCGTTACTGGTGAAAAAGGCTCCTCGCCTACAAAACGAGAGCGAATGTTCAAAATCGGGGCAATTTTTTCTTTAAACAGCAGAGCATCCACCGCTGCCTGAGTTTTCGCTACAGCCAACGGCGCATTCTCTTTTAAGAAGTAGGCTGGAAACGTCGCTGTCGATACCATGTAATCACGACTCGGCAGCACCGTCACATTTTCCAGATGGCTCACTCCCAGCTTGACCATATTCATCCGATCCTCACTAGAAAAGTCTGAACGATCCTCTGACAGAACAAACACATAAACATGATCGCTCTTAGCTGCGGCTGTCTCAATTAAATACTGATGTCCCTTGGTAAAAGGATTAGCATTCATCACAATACTGCTGGCTGTTCCCGGATGCCGATGTTTCTCCAACAGCTCCTGATAGTCATCAATATTGGGCGAACCCTGTTCGGTGAACAGCACCGATTCGTTTTCTACTATGGTATGGAATCCCAGTGAATGGAAAATCTTGGCTTCACTAGGCTTGGTATACAAGAAATAATGGTTTTGATCCTTTTCCCGCATCCGTTCCATTAAATGAATCATGAGTTGAGTTAACAGGTTTTCTGACTGGTATTCTGTCTCTACCGCCAAGCACTTAATAATGTTTTTTTGATAGGAACCCGAGGCGATCAATTGACCTTCTTTAAACAGTCCTACTGTGTATTCGACACTTTCTTGCGGACTTAACCCAGAACGCCTCATCAGGTCGGCCCATTGCTGAAACATAGCTTGGTCTTTGTCCAGCCAGAGCCTTCTTAAATCAAACATGCTAAAATCCCCTTTTTATTTTTTGACTGGGAACAATTTCGCTAACAATTGCGAAGCTACGTAGATGATCAGAATCACGACAAACACGCCGCCCCAACCAAATACCAATAGCTCAAATGATTTCATTAAATCTGCAGACATCTTTTTTCCCCTCCTAAACTAACAAGGCCAGCAGCAGACCACCAGCAATAACCGAAGCAATCTGACCAGACACGTTGGCTCCAGCTGCATGCATCAAAATGAAGTTCTGCGGATCTTCCTCCGTAGCCATCTTCTGAATAACTCGACTTGACATCGGAAAGGCAGAAATTCCAGCCGCACCAATCATCGGATTGATTTTCTCTTTACGGAACAGGTTCAGTAATTTAGCAAAGAGCACACCGCCCACTGAATCCATTACAAAGGCTACTAATCCTAAACCAATTACCATCAAAGTATCCACCTGCAAGAACTCCGCATATTGCATTTTTACCGAAATAGCAAGTCCTAACAGAATACTGATAATATTTACCAGTTCATTTTGGGCGGTTAAGGACAAACGATCCAATACACCGCATTCTCTCAATAGATTTCCAAACATCAAGAAACCAACTAATGGCAAGGAAACAGGAGCAATTAACCCGGCCACTATTGAAATGACAATCGGGAATAAAATCTTCGCCGTTTGAGAAACCTCGCCGGCACGATAGTTCATGCGAATTTGACGTTCATGTTTTGTTGTCACAGCTTTGATCGCAACTGGCTGGATGATTGGTACCAATGCCATGTAAGAATACGCGGCCACCATAATGGCTCCCATATATTTTGAATTCAAGGTATTCGCCACAAAGATAGAGGTTGGTCCATCCGCTGCTCCGATAATCCCAATTGAGGCCGCATCATTTAAATCAAATCCTAACAACACTGCAACAATTATTGTAAAGAAGATACCAAATTGAGCGGCAGCTCCAAATAATAGTAAAAACGGATTTTGCAGCAATGGTCCAAAATCAATCATCGCCCCAATTCCGATAAACAATAGCAATGGGAATAATTCTGTGCTGATCCCAATATCAAACAATACTTGAAACGGTCCCGGCTCTCCTGCAGCACTCAGTACACCAGAATTCGGGAAATTCACTAAAATTGTTCCTAATCCCATCGGCACCAGCAAGGTTGGCTCGTACTCCTTCTTGATACCCAAGTACATTAAGACTGCCCCGATCACCATCATTACGATGCGTCCCGGCTCCTGCCCCATACCTAAAACTCCTTCAATCAATGTTTCCAACAAAAGTCACTTCCTTTTTCCATATTTATTTCTTAACCGACTGTGATCAAAGGATCGCCTGGATTTACGACATCGCCTGGTTGTACGTGGATACCGGTAACTGTGCCGTCACTGCTGGCAACAATTTCATTTTCCATCTTCATCGCTTCCAAAATCATCAATGGCTGGTTTTGCTTTACGGCATCCCCTACATTCACCAAGACCTTCAAAATGGCTCCCGGCATTGGAGCAGTCAGCGCATCCGCACCAGCTGGAGCGGATGAAGCGGCAGATACGGTCGGTGCTTCTTCTAAAGGTGCGGCGGCCGCTTGAACTGGTTCAGCCACGGGCGCTGAAGCTGCTGGTGCAGCAGGTGCAGCCTGTGGAACCCCGCCGATTTCCTCCATTTCTACTAAATATTCCTGACCATCAATTGAGATTTTAAATTTACGTAACATGTTCTTCCTCCTAATTACTTTCTCTTTGAAATTTTCCGAATGCTTAGCTGACTTTCTGGATGAGCTCCTGCAGCAATGCTGGCGACAATCAGCGATACTTGCTTTGCCTCAGGGTTCCGCTTCAAAATCCGTTTCACTACAAATTGACTGTCGGGCTGATCGCCAGTCGCAATCGCAGTCGCAATTAGACTAACGAGCTGATAGTCCTCTGAATCAGTGTCGATAAATCCCGGCAGCTCTTCCCATACTTCGTTATCTTTGGCAGGTGACTCTTTGTCCACGCTCTTGGCAGTCTGTTGACTTGTTTTTCCGGTTTTATCCTTTTTAAAAAACTTATCGAATAAAGACACGTTAATCTCCTTTCCAACTTTATTTGCTTGAGTCCAGATTAAATGATTTGCTGGGTAATTGGATAGTCTTAAATCCCCGATTATTGTTCTTTCGTTGTTCCTTTTATAAAAGAAAGAGAGAAAAACCTAAAAAAACGTTGATTTAACAGCACTTATCAAGCGTTAAGATTCTGTTAATATCTTGTTAAGCAATCGCTAAGACTATTAGATAATAATTGTTCTTTTCCTGTTCTTTTTGTCTTAAGGCTCTTTTTTGTGTTGCAAGAATTGATTATTCTATAGGTGCTAAGCGGTTACACACCAACGATAAATAACATCAGTATTATTTGAAATAAAAAATTGGTTTTTTATCGCTAAGGGTTGTCAACGCTTACAAACAAAAGGTTTTTCAGCTTCATATGAGAAAGGAAGGGAAAAAATGTTATTAACTGTATTGTCTTATTTAATGATTATTGTCTTTATGTTTGTAATCATGAAAAAGAAAATGTCCCCATTTACCTCATTGGTGGTCATTCCATTAATCTTCACTTTGATTGCCATGGCGACTGGGGTAGCCGAGAAAGGAAATATCGGGGAGTTTGTCTTAGAAGGGATCAGTACTACCTCCACTACAGGGATTATGCTGCTTTTTGCTATTTTATATTTCTCTATTATGTTGGATGCGGGGTTATTCGATCCAGTCACAAAGAAAATGATTCACTTTGCTAAGGGCGATCCAATGAAGGTCTTGATGGCAACTGCAGTCGTTGCAGCTGCGGTTTCATTGAATGGTGATGGAACAACTACGACCCTGATCTGCTGTTCAGCTTTTATTCCGATTTATAAGAAACTAAATATGAAAATGATGAACTTAGGTGTCTTAGTCATCCTGCAAAACACCATTATGAACCTGCTGCCGTGGGGTGGTCCAACTGCTCGTGCTATGGCGGTACTAGAAGTAGACGCTGACATTTTGAGCTATTTAGCACCAGGGATGGTATTATCCATTCTTTATGTAATCTTGTTTGTCGCTCGTCGGATGGGGAAACAAGAGCGTGCCCGCTTAGGGATCACTGAATTATCAGATGCTGAAATTGACGAAATGACTACGGTAACTGATCCAGAAACTTTAGAAATTCGTCGGCCAAAAAACTTTATCTTTAACGGTATTTTGACTATCGGTTTGATCGCCTGGTTAGTAGCCGGATCATTCTATGAGCCAATCGGTCTGCCACCACTTTTGTTGTTCTTAGTTGGTACGTGTATCGCATTAATGGTAAATTACCCAGTACTGAAGCAGCAGTCTGCTCGAATCGGTGCAAACGGCGGCGATGCTGTGCAAGTAGTTATCCTCGTATTTGCAGCCGGTGTATTCATGGGCTTGTTCCAAGGTTCAGGAATGGCAACTGCCTTGGCTAACAGCTTCACCACGATTATTCCTAAACAATTAGCTGGCTTCTGGGGCTTGGTAATCGCCTTGATTTCAGCACCCGGCACCTTCTTCATCTCTAATGATGGGTTCTACTTTGGGGTCTTGCCAGTCTTGGCGGAAGCAGGACGGGCTTACGGTTTCACCAATATGCAAATGGCTCTAGCCTCTTTGATGGGACAAGCGTTCCACCTGCTGAGTCCATTAGTAGCGTTCATTTATTTACTGCTGCGTCTAACAGGTTTAGACATGGGGCAATGGCAAAAAGAATCAGCTAAATATGCTTTAGGTATCTTCCTGATTTTTATTGTTACCTTAGTGCTATTTGGTTACATGCCGCTATATGTTCCTCAATAAGAAAACCTGCAAGGCCGGATTTCTGGCCTTGCTTTTCCTGTTTTATCTTATGCTAACTGAAAGGAAGAAAATCATGAGTCCTTACGTAGAAGCCATTCGCAAAAATTTGGATCTTACCCAAAATAAAACATTGAAAGTACTGATTTACGAAGCATTTCGGAAAACGATTATTTTAGGAGAAATCCCAGCTGGAGCAAGAATCAACGAAAAAGAATTCTCTGAAGTACTGAATATCAGCCGCACCCCTATTCGCTATGCAATGACTCAATTAGTGAAGGAACAATTGGTGGAGCATGTACCAAGAATTGGCATCGTTGTGAAGGGAATCAGTATTAAGGATGCCTACGAAATTTATGATATACGCAAGGCCTTGGATACAATGGCTACTATCAAAGCGATGGAAAGTATGACCGAAGCTGATTTTGCCGAATTAAGGGAGCTTCTGAAGTACGGTGAACAGTTGAATCAGGAAGATAAAGTAGAAGAAGTTCTAAAGAATTTTTCTGACTTTAATGCGTTTATATATGAAAAAAGTCAGATGCCCCGCCTGAAATCAATTGTACTGAATTTGCAAGCTTATCTTGTCTATTTTCGCGATATTGCTATTCGATCTTCCAATCGCCGGGAACAGGCCTTGAAGGAGCACTGGTTAATTTATCGCGGGATGAAAACTAATAATGTTGAACAAATTACGTTGATTACTCATGAGCATTTAGAGCGCTCACTGAAATTCATTTTAACGGAAATGGAGCGGCGAAAAATTGACTAATCTAGAAACAGCTATTGTCAGCTGCGCCGAAAAAGCACTGTGGCTTGAGGTAGCTTTGACACCAAAACCAGGATTAGTAGATCGAAGAACTAACGGTGCTCACAACGACATGGATTTCACCACCTTTATTCACAGTATCGTTAGCCTGCGTCCATTCCTGCAAGAATATTTTGAATTAGGCTATCATCATAGAGGAACACTGCCTGATCTCTTCAACCAGCTGCGACAAACCGGCAGCTTGGCTGAGAAAGCCATGCTGACAGCAACCAATGGGATTAATACCCATAAAGGTGCTAATTTTTCCTTTGCTGTTTTGCTGGGAGCTGCTGGCATGTATCTTCAAGAAAAACCAGATATGACACTGCCCTTCTCACCCGTTGATACACAAGCGATTCTAAAGCTGGCCAGTGAATTAACTAAACCCTTGTTAGTACAAGATTTCCAACATTTAAATAGGAAGAAACACCTTTCTTATGGTGAACGCTTGTATCTAGAAAAGGGCAGCACTGGCATTCGCGGCGAAGCAGCCGCCGGATACCCTGCCTTGGCAAATTACCTGCTGCCTTATCTGCGCGCGAATCAGAAAGAGAAGACGGATCTCCTGCTGTTGCGGAGTTTGATCTACTTAATGAGTGACGTTGAAGACAGCAATTTATTGCATCGTGGTGGAACCACAGCCTTAGATACCGTTCGCAAAGAAAGCAAAAAAATTCATCAAGCAGCTCTTTCAGAAAAAGAATTGCTTAATGAACTCATAAATTATGATACACTGTTGACGAAACGTTATCTTAGTCCCGGCGGCTCAGCTGACTTACTATCTCTAGGAATTTATTTTGCTCAGCTGGAGGGGTTGTTTTACTCACCATTTGGTAAAAAGGTGTAGCCTAAGCCCCAAATTGTCTTGATGTATTGAGCATCCTTAGGGTCGTCTTCCATCTTATTGCGCAGATGGTTAATGAACACCATGATCGTATTGGCATCCATTTCGCCATCGCCCCAGACACTATGGTAAATTTGCTCTTTGGAGAAAACCTGATCGGGATTCTCCATGAAGAACTGAATAAGCTTGATTTCCTTTGAAGACAGCTTGATCGGCTCATCTTTTTTGTACAGCTGATAACGGCTGCGGTCAAAGCGAAAGTCCCCTTCAATGATCTCATTGTTCTTTTCAGTAATCTGGTGATTCTTAATGATTTTGCCGCGGTCAAGAGTTGATACAACCTGGGCCTTCAACAAATTCGGTGAAAAAGGCTTGGTAATATAGTAATCTGCTCCTACTTCCAGCCCGTTGATAATATCCTCTTCATTCTTCTTACCGCTAAGAAAAATGATAGGCACTACCTGATCCTGTTCTCTAATCAGCTGTGCCAGATGATAGCCGTCATTGTCATGCTCCAGACTGATGTCCAGAATAAACAGATCAAACTTTACACGACTCATGATATCGACGGTTTTTTCTACCGAGTCGCTTTGATAAATTAAAATACCGGTTGATTGTAATGATTTCCAAATTAAACGCCGAATGGCTGAATCGTCGTCTACAACCAAAATCTTTTCGTTTCTCACATTAGTTCCTCCTAATAATGGGTGGATAATTCTTTTTTTTCGGAAAGGATCATTTATGGATAAACCTTCAAATAAATGGTTGAGTATCAGCCTAATCAGCATCCTCTGCTTAACAATTATTGGGATTGTCGTGACGGCGACTACCTATCGCAGTACACAGAAGCATGCACTGAAAATGGGAACTGATCAGCTAATTAAAATAAACGATTTTGCAATTAATATCCTAACATTAGAAATTGAATCTTATTCCTTATCATTGGAGGATTATGCTTCCAATGTCTTTTTCGATAATACACCGCTGGAATTAAGCAAGACGGAACAAATCGAGAAAAGCTTAAGCAACAAATCCTCCGCTATTGTCGGTCTCTACCTGCTGGATACTCAGGGAAACCTGTTGGACGGCAAGTCTTTTGATAAACACACCTTTGAACCTCAAACTGAGTTTCCGGCCTTTTTAAAAAAAGACCCGTCTTTCTCTCAAGCCCTAAACGGTCAAGTGGATCAAAATGGAAGCAGCTATTTTGAAAAAGAAAAATCCTACTTAAATCTTTATCGGGTAATCAAAAATAATCAAAATCAACCGATTGCCCTGCTTGTGCTTCCTCTAGATTTGGAACAATTATATCTTTCAACTCTAGATGCAGATGATCAATTCAGCGGCTATACCATGATCAAAAATCAGGATATGAAGGTCGTAATGCACCCTTCCAATGAACAAATTAGTCTGTCGATTGTGGAAGATCGCCAAAAAAAATACCCCAACCTTGATTATACCGATCTCGAACGCTTGGAAAAGACTCAATTAGCCAACTCTGATGGAACCATGAGTTATCATTCCTATTGGTGGGATAAAAAGAACCCCACTCGGGTACTCAAGCTGACCGCCTATCGCTGGATTACCGTTGGAAAAGCCAAATGGATTGTCGCAACCAACTCTGATTTTTATGAACAAAATGGCGTAGCAATTCAAGAAAGTCTAATCATTTTAGGCTTGCTGTGCATTCTGCTGGCTACAATTTTACTTCTGACCTTTAGTCTGCGAAGCTATTCACGGCGCAACCAAAGCTACTTGGAAAACCTGCGGCTGTTGGAACGGCAAAAGCTAATGAATGAGCGGCATTCCTTGGAAAAAAGCATGCTGCAGGAATCCAAGCTGGAAACCATTGGCCTGCTGACTACTTCGATTGTTCATGATATGAATAATTTCTTAACTCCGATGATTGGTAATTTAGAATTAATGATCGAAGAACACCAGCAAAACCAAGCATTAATTGACGATTTGCAGGAAGTCTACCATGCAGCAGAACGGGGGCAAAAACTTTCAACCAATGTTTTGCGTTTTTCCAAGCTGGCCTCCAACACCAAGGAGACTGTCAATATTACCGCAGCCGTTGCCGAAGCAATCGAAACGATGCGGATCTTAATTCCTAAAAAAGTACGATTGACCTTTCAGCAGCAGGCTACTGGCAACAGCTGCTTTGAAAAAGAAGAGCTGCAGGTCATTTTATACAATCTGTTAACCAATGCCTATCAAGCCCGCAAAGCCAATACGGTGATTAATGTTTTGGTTAAGCGCGCAGATGAACAGGAAAGCCAGCAATTCCAGAAGCATTCGCTAGCTTACAGCACCAAAGATTTTGCCTTAATTCAGATTACCGACAATGGACCAGGTATTCCTAAAGAAATTGAAGACAAAATCTTTACGCCTTTCTTTACAACGAAAACGTCTAGTGGTGGTACTGGACTTGGTCTATTCATTGTTTCTTCGATTATCAAGAAGAATGACTGGCTGCTTTCAGTTACCAGTTCAAATGCAGGAACCTCCTTTGTTATTGGAATTCCTTTGACTGATGACACGCCAACAGCTTAACCCAAGCCTTTCACAATTCGCTATCAGATTTTTGGAAGGCTTTGATTCTTTCCAGTACAAATAATACAAACACCAGAACTAAGATTGACAACGCCAAAAATAAAGTTTCAACGCCCTCTCCCTGAGCCAACAACAGCTCCCGTAGAATCGCTGTAATACTAATCAAAATCAAGTAGCGAACCGGAATATGATGGCCTTCCTTAACATAGCGCAGCAGCATCAAAATAATTTCCAGCAAAATAAACAATGTAGCAACTTCTTCAATTAAAATCGACAATTCCTCCATTGAAGCCAGCGGAATAACATGGGTAATAATCGTAAAAATCGCTTCTCCCATTACAATCATTACCACAATGATTAAAAGCGCTAACAAAAAATCAATTAAAGAACTGATTCCCTTTTCAAATAGTTTAAATTTCTTCCCCAAACGCATCCTCCTTGTCCTTCTTTTAATTATAACTAAAAAACACATGCTTTTTTAGCTAAACACAATAAAAAGACAATAAACTTTCTAGCTCTTCTCCATAGTTAAGAATCCGAATTTCAAGAGGTTTGTGACAAAAAAAGAGTAACCATCGCTGAGAATAACGCAAACGATGATCACTCTTTTTATAATTACTAGCATTCTGCTGTTAAGACTATAAACAGATTTATTCCTGTCCTTGACTGCCTTCCTCGGCATTGTCGCCTCCGCCTTGCTGCTGATTGTTCCCATTAGGAATACTATCAGCTGAGCCTAAGTTTCCTAAACTAATATCCAGTGAAACCGTATAGTCCAGTGGCAGGTAAGCATTGCGAGTACTCATGCCCACCACGGTTCCCTTTGGCTGATCAGAATCAACATGACGGATAACATAATTGATATTGGCTCCTTTAGATTGGAACTCATTATAAAAATATTTTTGTAAATCTCCTTCAACAGTCGTTCCTCTTAAATCTTTTAGGTACGGCTGTCCCAATGAATACAACACTTGAACGCGCAAGTCACTTTTGGCATTTAATACTGTACCAGCAGCAACACTTTGGGAAACTAGCTGACCATACGGCAGGTTGTTTGTGTAAATTCCTTTCGCTTGAACTTGAACACCTTCGACCGCATTGGCTGCATCTTCTAAACTGTAGTCTGCAAAATTAGGAATAGTGAACCCTTTGCCTAATGACACAACTACTGTCATGGCATCCTTTTTCGCAATTTTTTCGTCCTTCGAAAGATTTTGCGAAACAATGCTGTCCGCAGGGACATCGTTGGAGGTCGCTTCTTCATAAGTGACATTGATCTCATTAGTTTTTGCCCAGGTTTCTACTTCCCCACGAGATTTACGAATAAAATCAGGGACTGAAATATTCTTCTTATAGGTCTCCTTTCCTTTTGAATAGAAGACCTTTGCGGCATCCTTGCGTCGATAATTTTTGTTGGTTACCTCTGGATTGGCAATCTCAAAATTGAGATATTTCCCTTTCTCAGCTGTATCACTATACTCCTCGATCAAGGAAATATTTGTTGCCTGATTTTCCTTAATCCAGTTTTCCGCCTGCTGCTTGCTTAAGGTTGAAAAATCCGGCAGCTTCAGCTGTTGCTCTGGATCCGGTCCTTTGCTGGTAGTCAGTTGGAGCTTGCCACCTTTTTTTACTTGGCTGCCCGCTTTCTGAGATTGGGATAAAACAGTGTTGGCTTCCTTCTTCAGTGAAAATTCCTGTTTTGTATTCACCTGCATTTTGTTTTCAGTTGCCCACACCCGAGCTTCAGACAAAGGCTTATCCGCAAAGTTGGGCATTTTTACATGACTAACCCGGTAATAAGCAATCATACATAGGATTACAGCGACAATCACTCCAAAAATAATCCGTCTTTTTTTCTTCTTTTGCTTAGCTTGATAGGTATCGTCTATCTCAGTAATTTCAGTCTTTTGACGACGGCTCTCAATTTTTGGTTCCTCTGAAAGCGCCGATTGTTCCGGCTCCTCCTTGACTGGTTCCGAAGGCTGCTTGGGGGATGTTGGCTTTGACTCTTCAGAAGAGGGCTTGTCGGTTTTTTTATAGTTGTTGCCGTTAAAATTAGAGAGAAAATCACTCATAGCTGATCAACTCGCCTTGTTTTAGAAAGAAGGTTTTGTCCGATTGCTTGGCGATTTCCTTGGAATGGGTAACCACAATCACACATTTATTGTGAGTGAAGGCCAAATCCTTGAAGATATCCACAATTTCCTGCTCCATCTCCTCATCCAAGTTTCCTGTGGGCTCATCCGCCAAAATGATATCCACATTGGTTGATAACGCCCGAGCAATCGCTACCCGTTGCTGCTCTCCCCCTGAAAGCTGTGTCACTAATCGATCCGCCTTAGTTTTGGTAATGCCAATATAATCCAATAGATTGTAAGCTACCTCATTTTGAGATGCTGGCAATTTATTATCAGTAATTGTCATAGCTACCAAAACATTTTCCAAAGCAGTCAGATACGGAACCAAGTTGTAATTTTGAAAAATGATGCTAATATCATCTCTACGATACTCATCGTAGCCGATTTCCTTGATGTTTTTATCACGATAAAGAATTTGCCCGGCCTTTGGTTCATCCAAAGCACTAATCAGTGATAAAAAGGTTGTTTTTCCTGAGCCTGAATCGCCTAAAATAGTATAAAATTGTCCCTGCTCAAAGTTAATGGAGGTATCCTTTAAGATAATCCGTTTTTGGTCTCCATCTTGATAAAAATAGCTAACATTTTTTGCTTTTAAAATTGTCATCCTGAATTCCTCCTACATCATAATTTTCTTAGGGTTTAGACGCATTACATAGGTCAGCGGTAAAACAGCTGACAGCAGTACAGTCGCTAATCCCGAGAATAGAAACGTAACAATGTAGGACAAAGAAAACTTCACTTCATAGTTGCTGATAACATCATCAGTCGTCAGACCAGAGCCTAGACTTTGACCACCAGCCATAATCAGCTGATTGCCTGCTCCGCTTTGGACCTCGGCCAGTGCATCGCTGGAAACCAAGGATTCTGAAATTAGTTTACCCAAGAAGTTCCCGGTGACTAAAGACAGACACATCGCTACCATACTAATCACTAATAGCTCCATCACAACCTGACGCATAATATTTTTACGACGCTCACCTAAGGAAAGGTAAATGCCCCATTCATGCTTTCTATCACGCAGAAACAGAACGACTACTAAGGAAATAATCAGTAATGACGCTACAATCGATAGCAAAACGACATAACCAGAAATCGTTGACAGCTTCTTCACACTAGCACCTACCTTATCAAACTCATCGGTAGAGGCTGTTGCTTTATAGCCCTCTGGCAGCATGGTGCTCATTTCTTCCTTGAAGGCTTCGACATCATCTGGACTTTTCAAGGTATAGATTGGTGTAATTTGTTCCGAACTGTCAGAATCTTCATAGGCGGATGGATCGATTTCTTTGCCTTTCTCAAACTCAGCTTGGCCAATGGATTTCACTAACTTATTAGGCATGTACGCTGTATTGAACTGATCCATTTCCATGAATTGCTGTTGAATACCGCCACCTTTGCCATCGTTTTTCTTTTTATCTAATTTAATTGGTTCAAAAAGGCCCACAATCTTAACCGAATGCTTCAATGATTCCTGAGAGTCAGTACTGCCATCTTCTTTTTGCGAAACAAAGGTTGTATCCAGCACCATTTGATCACCGACACTTAAGCCGTTCTCATCGGCAACTTTTTTAGAAATCACCGCCGTAGATTGACCATTTTTTGCATCTTCCTGCGATGGGAAGCTGCCTTCTACCAGCTTAACTTTTTTGTTTTTAAAGTCAGCAGGCTCTTCTTTGTTGCTGCCCCTTAAGGTCAGCATGTTCGTGCCGCCGTTGACACTAACGTTCTCCTGCTCTAATTGATAGGTTTTAAAGGAATCCAAGGTGAGATAGCTTGTATAGCTGTAATCATAGTCCTTCACATAAGAGGATTCACCAATCTTTTTAATGAGATCCTCTTTCAAAGGCTCTGGACCCTTCATGGCAGCCATTGAGTCGCTTTCTTGCATCAGCTTATCCATATCCACTTCAGCTGACACCGTAGCTCCCAGCTGCTGCTTCATTTTCTTCTCCACATTTCCCGTGGATTGCTGAATAGCAATCGCTCCAGCAATGACGTTTCCTAAAACAAAAATTACGGCAAAAAGAATCAATGATTTCCCTTTTCTCCGACTGACACTGCTCCATGCTCGCTTCCAATAATTCATTTGCTGTCCTTTCAATCGCTGAACAGTGTTACCTTACTCCACCCTTTTTAATAACCTGCTGTTCTTTGATAAATAGTAGTTTTCCTCCATTCAAGCCCCAAAGTTCATCAGCAAATTTGACAGTATTTTTCGACTGCGAAGCAATAATCAAACATTTTTTGTGTTCACGGCAAAAATCAGACAGCTCATCCAAAGTTTCCTCTAGATTAAGTTCCGAAAAAAGCTGCGCTGGTTCATCCAGCAAAACTAGTGGTGATTTACTGACCATCAGTTTAGCCAAGCTCACCAGCTGCTGAGTCTTTTTATCCAGCTTATGAACAGCCGTCTTGATTTGTACTGGCGTTAATCCTACCTGTTGAAGAACCCTATTTAGCTCACTGGTTGGCACTTCCTGTTGAGCAATGATTGCCTCCAATGCCAAGTTTGCCAGTGGTGTATCCTTAACCAGCATGCCTGATTGAAAAAGACAACTGACTTTTCCAGCCCGATAATCATCTCGATTCATTTCCGCCAAGTCTTGCCCATCGAAGGTGATGGCACCCTCAGAACAGGTCATTAGACCAGCCAATAAAGAGAGCAGTGTAGTTTTACCCGACTGTGCATTTCCTAGAATCAAGTACACCTTGCCCGGTAAAAACTCCGCATTCAGCTGATGAATAAGTTCAATTGCTGGTCTGTTGGTCGAATAGCTGACATTTTTCAGTAAAAGCTGTCTCATGTTTTTCTCCTTAGCTGAAAAGAATAATGACCAAAGACGAAAATCATCCGGCTAGTCAGTCCCACAATCACTAAAAGGAAACTCGCAAAATACGGTATAAGAAATTTTGCACTGTCATTACTCTGCAGCAATTGACGAATTTCCGCAGCAGTTAGGCCAGCATGCTTCATTGTGATTAACGGAATCTGGGTTGTACTGGTTTGGCGCAGGCTATTTAGCCAATTAGTCACCAAACTCTCACTGATAAAGCTGGCACTGATATAAGCTACAACGGAACTGAGTAAGGCAATCAACGTAATTTCCAAAATATTACTGATAACCAATTGACTCGGACGCAGTCCCATCAAACGAAGAGCGAAAATATCTGGCCCTCGACGCTTAAATAATTGACTGTAAAACAGGCCCATAAAGAACAGGCTCAAGATTCCTGCAGCAATCGCACCATTTAGCAGCAATTCCTGTTGACTGATAAAGGTTTCGAAAATCTGAAAATACCCTTGGTCGGTGTAAACTTGATACTGGTCAAATGCCGACTGCTTACGTAATTCTTTTTTAAAATCTCCAACTGCCTGTGGATTTTTTAAACGCACCGTCACAGTATTGAGGCTGTTCTCAGTACTATCTGCCAGAAACTCATTGGTTAGCAAATTGACGAAAATAGCTCCTAAAAGTTCGTTGGGCTCGTTGCCGCTTGAGGAAATACCGACAATTTCCAGCTTTTTATTCCCGTTGCCAAGGCTTAACTCATCTCCCAGCTTCAGCTTGTTGCTTTTAGCAAATTGTTCAGTCACCAGACAGGTTCCCTGCTCTAAAGGCAGCTCTCCTTGAAGAGTTATTTTCTTTGCTGAATGAAAATATCTTTTCAACGAAGCGTTATCCAAAGCAGTCACACTCACTTTAGGTGTCCCAGATGTACTGATAGTGCCCGAACTAAAGGTCGCAACACTTACTCCATCTTCCAAGGTAATTCCCGAAATCTCCACCGCTGTGTAGCCAATCAGTGTACTTTCTTCAACATTAGGTAATTCATTTAACGCTTGTAAATCTGCTTCATTCAAATTTGTGACATGCTCTTGTTTTTGAAAATCTGGTTCCACGTTTACAATCGTATCGGTTTGTTTCTTAGTTTCCACCAGCGAATGTTCCACCGCCGCATAAACCTGCAGCAGGCAAAAGAAGCCTAGCAATAAGCCAAAAAAGAGCAAGCCGATAAAAAAATCATTGCGTTTGTTCCGCTTCAGATTTAAAAAAGCATGTTGGATGAACGTCATCACCATTTCCTCCTACCTCTGCATACTAGCAAATCAATTGTTAACTCTGTGTTAACTGTTACACACTGGGAAAGGTCAAATAGAAAGTTGACCCCTTCTGCTCTTCGCTTTCCAGATAGACAAACCCTTTACACAAGCTGCAAACATGCAGGACGACGGATAATCCAATGCCATAGCCATCCTGCTTTAAGCCTTGAATCCGATAGTTATGGGCAAATATTTCTGCTTGTTTCTTCTTAGGAATTCCTGCACCCTGATCGGCCACCTTCAACAGCACACTGCCTTTTTTATTTTCTACTGAGACTTTTATCGGCTGACCTTCACCATATTTAATAGCATTATCCACCAAATTAGAAATCGCCCGGTAAATCCAGCGGTCCTTACCGTAAATTAAAGCCGGCAGCTCTTCATCAAAGTCAAAGCTTAGCTGCTGATAATTTCGTCTGTATAAATCACAAACTTCCGCACTGATCATCGCCACATCCACCAGTTCTTCCGTTAGATCCCCTTCATTATTGGATAACGTCAAAATATCATCAATGCTGTCCGTCAAGCGATCTAAGACCTGCAGATTGGCTTGTCCCGCAGCCTCCAGCTCAAGATTGGTACGCAAAATGGCAATCGCATTTTTCTGTTCATGAGTCAGATAGCTGTTTAAACGTTTGTAGTCATTCAAATGTCCATCAAATTTCTGCTTCAAGGTCTCAAAAGCACTTGAGACTGCCTCATCCTTTACACTTCCTTGAGACAGCTGCTCAATAAAATTCAAGTCATGAGTGATCGCTAAAACCTGTGAGCCATATATTTTTCGCAGAACAGCCCAAAGCACAAAGGTCAGCAGCAAGATAACCCCACAAATTCCTAAAGCAATTGATGGTAAATATTTAAAATATTCCTTCATGTAAATACTGTCCAAAGTCTCACTGCTGACTGCCAGCCTGGAAAACGCCAAATTTTCATCACTGCTGATTTCAATTTGAGTCTGTCCCACATTTTCCACAAAAAAATTGTCGCCTAAAGAATCAGCGACATTTGTTTGCACGATATTGATTCGCATCAAAACAAAGCTGGAAATCAACACCGCCGTAACTAGCAGCGAAAAGACCAGCATTACTAACGTCATCTTAAAATTTAATCGCATAATTGATACCCCTTTGTTCGAATATTTTTTAACAATTCTTTGCCTGCCGCATCGCCTAATTTCTTTTTCAAACGGGCCATATGTACGCGCAAAACTGATGAAAAAGGATCAAAATCCTCGTCATAGACATGCTCCGCGATCTTCACCAAAGGAACAATCGCCGGGTAATTCTCAGCAATACACAGCAAAATATCAAACTCCTTCGGCTTCAGCTCGATAACATTACCACTATAAGTAACCTCTCGACAGACCGGATTCACTACCAAATCACCAATGGTAATTTGTGGCGTTGTTCGACCATGAAAGCGACGAATGATCGCCCGTAAACGAGCATTCAGCTCCAGCAGCTCAAAAGGTTTTACCAAATAATCATCCGCCCCAAAATCCAAGCCCTTCGCCCGTTCCTGAATTTCATCTCTGGCAGTAATAATAATAATCGGGGTTTCAATCTGGGACTCTCTTAAAAAGTTAAGGATTTCCAACCCATCCTTGTCCGGCAGATTTAAGTCTAACAAAAGCGCATCGTATTGATTTACAAAAGCTTTTTCTTCCCCAGCTAAACCTGTATAAGCCACATCGACAGAAATATTTTCCCGTTCCAGTCCTGCTTTTACTGTATTCGCCAGTTCAATACTGTCTTCAATCATCAATACTCTCATTTATTAAACACTCCTTTTTCTCTTGTTTCTAAGAATAGTATAGAAGGTTTCCCTTTGTCTACGCCTTTTTATTGAAGAAATCGTGAAGACAGCTCTGTAATAGATTAAAATCATCGAATCAGTGGCTGACTATCAACCTTTTGGCTTAAATTCTAACTATTAACAAAAATATACCTGCCCCCTATCATTAACCTAATCATCTTGTCAGATAAAAACGAGAGGGCCTTGAAAGAATATTTTTCAAATCGATGATTATTAAGATAGAACGATTCTTGCTATAGGATAAACAAAACTCAGATGTTAAACTTAAGTTGATGCTATGCACTAATGCTTTAGGAAAGGAAGATCTTCATGACAATCATAACTCTGTTGTGTTTACTCGGAATATTCACTGTAGTTGGGCTGGCAATCACGTATTATTGGAAAAAAGAACGACCTTCAAAAGAGGTTGCAGTTGCGTTTATTCTTGTTGATTTGATTTATATAATGATTATTTATTTTGATTGGATAAATTAGCTGTTAACAGCACCTAAAAAAAGGCGAGGATGATTTTCTACCAATCATCCCCGCCTTTAATTAATGAATTTTTTTATCTGCTCATTTTTTCATTGTTGGTTCTGCAGCACTAACCTTCGTTATTCAAAATATAAGCGTATCAAATTTTTCAAGGTTCCATAAAAATAAAATCCTACAAGCTGGTTTTGGTATAGAAGAAATATACTCATAGGTTGGTAAATCCCAATGAATATCGATTGGGTCAAAAAAGCAAATTTCAACACTTTCCAATTCAATCTGATACTCCCTAAAGAAATCAATCACCAGCTGCAAGATTTCTAATGATGTGGTGGTTGGAAAGCTGGTTCGTTGATGATGTTTAACTCATTGTCGCTGATGGCACGAACCAATTTTGTTTCGCTGCTCTGTACAGTTCTTTGTCCCTATCTAGGCAAACGATCTCTTCGGCTTAAAGTCGGTGTGTTTAACCCTGTCGGGACAGTAGAATACCAATAGGCCACTGTTGCCACATCATCCTGACGTTCAAACAACTGCACATCATCGTTGCCGATCTGCTGCAAATTGACCGTTAATTCTTCATTAAAAGCAATCGGGTCCTGCAGATGCCAGCGATATAAACCATGGCTTGGCAGCGCATCATCGCCAAAAGCATGAACGGCATTTAACTTACCCGTTTCGAAGCGTTCACGGGTAGTATCACGATTGGATTGATAAGGATATCCTAGAAACGGTGTGCAATAATTTTTGGCATGAGGACGACCAAACTCGTCAAACTCATGAAAAGCCCAAGCACCACCAAAATAGTCCTCTGTTCCCGTAGAGGTAATTGTCGGATAGTCCGAATCTCCATCAATATAAAACTTGAACTCTCCTTCTCCCCACCAATATCTTTCCAAGCAAGTTAAGGCCAAATAAGTTCCTACATAATAACCGCTCCCTTTTAATCCACTTACCAGTTGGTAATCCTGTTGATAACGGGTGATTCGTTCCCGGTGCCAATGCGCATGGAAATACATCGTTTGTTCCGATAACTCCTCCACTAAAGCATAATTGATGGTGTAAAAAAAGGAGGTCATGTCTTTCGGATGCTGGTTTTCAATCGTTATCCTGGCTGATCGCTTAAAAGGCATTTCGAAATAAGAATTGAAGCCACCAGTAGGGTTCACTACAATCGGCAATGAATTCACATCGCAACGCTGACCGAAGCCGTTACAAAAGAAATCGCCCAAGGGACTTTCTACAGCAGGAAATTTTTCACCCTCCCAATAAATTCGCAAAATCAAATCTCGCAGTACAAAGCTGCCGAATTCAGTTCGATCACGAATAGTCATCCACATATGTCGAAGGATTCCTGGCCCTTCAATCTGAGCGATCACTGTCTCCTCCCCACTTTTTAAAGGAATTGCTCCTTTGCCTTTACGACTAGGCCCCAGTGGACTTGGCAGCATTGCTGCCTTCCCCTTTTCACCAGTTGGATTTTCTGGTGTGATTGCTCGACTTTGCATTTTCTTATATTGGGTAATTTCACTTAAAATACTCATTCAACTCTTCCTTTCTACCGTTACCCGATCTGTCACTAGCAGCTTCGACTTTGTAAATCTTTTATCAGATACCCTTAATTCGAAGGGATGATCGCCAAGATTCCTAACTACTAGTTGCTCTTTTTCAAAATAAATACTTAAACATTTGTCTCCTATCCGGAAATTTTCCCAAGTAAACTCCTCCAAGCCGTCCATCGGATTAAAGCATAGAACCCCAGCCTTTTGACTTAGACCTAAATAATGTGAAATAAACAAACTAACGAAAATTCCAGAAGCCCAGCCGCATTTACCACAACCAAAATTCCGCACTACTTCACCCTTTTCGGGATTCAGCGGGTATGGCCACCACCACCAAGAGCCATCCAAGTCAGCTAACCGTTTTAAGGCCTCTATTTTTTCCTGAAACGCTTCAGCATTATGAGAGCTACTCATTAGCATCGTCATATAACCGGGAAAAGTTGCCCCTGATCCCAAGCCCCAAGTGATTCCTTCAATCGTGTCACTATAGGTAGGATTATCTAAACTAGCCGCAAAGCGCATGCTATTTTGATAAAGAGGATCATTTATTGACAGAAATCCGTAAAATGCCGATAATGTTGTATCTGATTCCTCACCATCATGCATTAGCAAATTGATCTTTTCTTCTTCAATAACAGCTTCTAAAAAGATTAACCCCTGATCAAGGATTGGCTGCTGATACTGGTTAACCGAAGTATACGGCTCACCCTTCTTGTCTGCACCTTCCAAAAATTGCCGACCATAAGTACCTTCTATTGTTAAGAGTTTTAAAATATCTGCTTTAATTTTCTCAGCAAAATTAGTATATCTTTCAGCAAATTCTATCTCACCACTTATATAACATAGTTTTGCCAGTCCCTCACAAGCCTTCCAAAAACAAATATTGGTTCCAGTATGATAATCACCTAAGGCATAGGCATCACTGATCCAAATCGAATAAACCAAATAGCAATTGGTATCCTCACGTGTTGCTAACAGCTCTTCCACTAACTGCCGGCCCTTTTCGCAAATTTCTGGATGCTCCTCAAAAAATGCATTCTGGTAATAATCCAAATACATGCTCGCTAAAAGTAACGGAGCCAACGCATTACTAACTGAGTGAGAAGCACCGCCGGCAAATTTAGTGCCCGGAAATTTAACGGCATATTGCTGAAACCACAACAGAGTCTGCTCCATCAGCTCCTGATCAAAAAACAAAAATGGCAGCGACGAATAATACATATCCTTGTTCCAAATCCGCTTAGTTGCAGGATAGCTGCCCCAGTTGCTGCCAACCAGCTGGCCTTCTCGATTCATGCCAAAGGCCGCAAAGCTTTGATAAGCCGCGCGTTGGAATAAACTAGTCAAATAGTCATCCTCCATTGTCAGCTTGCCAAAACGCCCTCGGAAATAATTCATCGTATCCGCAAACCATTCCTTACAATCAGCCACAGCGAAAAGATCCACCAGCTGATAACAATTAGGATCAATCAAAGCGATCGCCGCAGTGGTCTTTTTTTGAGAGGAAACTTGAATAGCGTCCAATTGATTACCCACAATCAGAACATTTTGCTGATCCGACAATTTTTTCTGATAGAGTTGAGGAAGTGCAAAGCCGACCTCCAAAACCTCATTACTTGTGTTTTCCACTTCAAACGCATAAACCATACAGCTGAGCCGTTCACCTTTAACAATCGGACAAAACGGTCGAACCGTCAGACTAAAACCAGCGTATTCATGAACAAAGCGAGGATTGAGATTGTCCTCCACGTCTACTGTCACTCTATGGTGTTTATCGTCCAGCTGATACACGACCCGATTCACCGTCACCGAAAAAGAAATATTCTGTGTCTGAGTCAGCTGCTTATTCGCCCACACTCCCGGCTTTTCCTCAGTCAAAAAGTTCTGCTGGTAAAAGGTTAAGGTTTTCAAATTGCCAAATACGTTTAAATTGGCCAGCGCCTTTTGATTTGATATGTCATAAGTCATACTTTCATCTGGTAAGTTGGAACGATAGTAACTGATGGCATTCTTAGTTGTATATTGCCCTTTTTCTATCTGCAACTGAAAATAGGGATTAGTTTTCTGCTCCATCGATTCATCTCCTTTAGTAAAAAACGAGAGGAAGAAAGCTCCTCCTCCCGAATTATTTTATGCAATTCCCAAGAAGGAAAGCATAATGCCCAGCACGACCATACCAAAAATAATTTTGATTACTCCAACCTTTTTATCCAACAGCTTGAAACAGCCCAGTGTAATAGCCAAAGGAATAATTCCTTTAAAAATGCTGTCCAGCACTTCCTGGACATTCATAATTTCTTCTCCCTTCATCGAGAAGGTCAGGATTGTATTGAAATTTACCATACTGATGGTCATTGCCCCCACCATAATTAACCCCAAAATACTGGCAGCTTTAGTTAAAATCTCGATCAAACCATTGGCATACATCTTTTCAATATATTTCGATCCTAAAGAATACCCCAACAGTCCACCATAATAACGCATGGCGTAGTTAGGAATGTTAAACATGACTAAAAAAATTATCGGAGCGAATATATTACCCGCGTTCGCTAAATTAATCGCCAAGCCAGCTGAAACCACTCGCCAAACGCCCCAAAATAAAGAATCGCCAATTCCAGCTAATGGACCCATCAAACTGGTTTTAATCGCATTGATACTTTCGACATCAAAGCCGTCTTTTTCTGAATTTTCTTTTTCCATTGAAGCGGCAATCCCCATGATAAAAGAAGCGCACGGAATCGTGGTGGAGAAATACTGGGTATGCCGTTCTAGAGCGGCCGCCTTTTGGTTCTCCTCTTTATAAAAATGATTAATAAACGGCATCATGGAGTAAGCAAAACCACCACCGCCCATCGTCACTGGATTAACAGAGGCATACATGGTCATTGAGCGCCAAAACATCTTCTTGACTAATTTTTTCTCTTCCTTAGTAATCGCTTGTCCTACTTTCATTGGAAAAACTCCTCCTCTTCTGCATCTAATCCCGCCGATCCGGTAGGTGCCTCAACCTGTGGTGCTGGTGTCCTTTTCAGTTGCATATCTCTTTGAGCAATGACAATTGCGATGATTGTACCAATGACTGCAATCGCGATTAACGGCAATTCGAAATACGCCATCAAAACAACACCCAAGAAAAACCAGACAGCAATTGATTTACTCCAAAGCATCCGTAAGAGCATCGCCATCCCAACTGCTGGCAGCAAATTCCCGGCAACCGTCAAGCCGTTCATGATCACTTCAGGAATATTGTCTAATACAGCCTTCACTACATCTGCTCCGAATAATACCGCAAAGAAAGGAATAAGAGCATACAACGCATAGTGAATAAACCATGTAAAGAAGTGCAGCGAAATGACCCCTTTTTGATTATTCTCCTTCGCCAAGGTAAAGAATTTAGCGGCCATTGGTCCACAAACAAATGAAAAAATCATGTTCATCAGCTGCAACCCTAAAACAGCCAGTGGAAAGACCAAGGGAATCACCGCATCTACATTACCACCCATCTTAATCGCAAATGCCGTTGCCAATCCGGCGGCCAGCGACGGCTCAGCCGTACTGGATATCCCAATGTTTACAACGCCCATGAAGATTGCCTCTAAAGAAGCACCAACAATTAATCCAATTTGTACATCTCCCATCAAAGCCCCGGCTAAAGGAGCGACAACAATCGGCCGACTCAGCATTGCCATCCCAAACATCTCATGACCCGCAACTCCGACAAAGACTGCGAGCGCTACTACAAACGCATCGTACATTATTTCATCTCTCCTTTTTTAGTTGGCTAGAATATCTTTGGCTAAACGTTTCTCCATGACTGGCGTCCCTTGAAAAACCGTCTCAGGGTACAAACCAATCAATTCCTCTAACGCTTCAATTTCATCTGGCGTCAGCATGACTTCCTTAGTCAGAAGCTTTTTGTTTGGCGACGGGGGCGTCATTTTCCCTGCATTCCCCACGTTCATTAATTCAATCTGATCAGGAAAAGCCTGAGCCATGCGGACAGCATCTCTAACGGTTGGCACCAATACCATCAAACGCATTTCCTGTGATCGGGGGTTTTCCAAAAGCTGAATCGCGCCATCTACCGATTTAATGATGGTTCGCACATCAGCTGGCGCTGCCATTTTTAAGGTCATCTTTTGAATCTCATTTTCGGCCGCCTCATCACTAGCTACTACCAAGCCATCCAAATTTAACGTTTTTGTCCAAGTCATTGCTACCTGCCCGTGAATCAGGCGTTCGTCTACGCGTACTGCTGTAATCATTGTATTTCCTCCTACTTTTTAGATAAAAAAGTCTTCCTCGCTATCGTCAACTGCTTGCTGCGGATCCAATACATTTACTTGCAATTCATTCCGGGCTTTTTCGATCATTCCCACCAAGAGCGCCGAGTCAATCGATTCAGGCCCCAATAAAATCTCTAATATTACGGGAAAGTTAAAGCCGCTGACAATTCGAATCCCCTGCTTCTCTCGGATAAATCGTTCCGTAATTTTTTGATTCACACTGCCGCCATACAGATCGGTAAAGACAAATACCTCGTCTTCCTCCTTTAAGCTGTGGATGAAGGCCGTTAATTCGCTGTCTAAATCCACAGCTTCCTGATAGGCATTGATGGTCGTAATACCAGCTGTTGATCCAGTAATCATCTCTATGCTGCTAAGCATCCCCTTTGCCAAATCGCCATGAGAGGCAATCAATAGTTTTTTCATAGGCTAAATTCCTTTCTTCTACTTGTCACTTTTATATAAAGCAAGTCCTGTGCCAACTTTTCCTTTTACTGATTTAATCGGCTTTTCGCTTCAAAAAAAGATGTGTCTAATCTTATTATGGCCGATTAGACACATCTTTAGACACTTATTTTTCAATAAAACGGACCCAATAATTCATAAAGCAGTGAAATCTCATAAGCGGTTACCTTGAAGTTGAACTTCATTTCCATCGGCTGGAAAATGCTGCGGGAAACATAATGAAACTCTTCGGCTTCTTTAGACATCGCCGGCAAGATATCTTCCGTTTTCTCCGTACGAGCTAAGAACAGACGCTCAATCATCAGCGCCGTATGCATGTACAGATTCAGCTTAACTTTGCCTTGTAATTTGAACTGATAATAGTTTTCGTATTTCGCCACTGCTGATTCAACTTCCCCCATCACCAGGGCCGGATTCAAGAAGGTTAAACGATCGGCAATCCCCTCAAAGGAGAAAAACTTCACCAGCTCCTCAATCAATCGTTGAAATTCCTGCGGTGTCATCTCTTCACTTAACAATTCTTCCAGCTGCTGACCGCCTTTTTCATCAAGAACATTGTAGATATTGATGTTGTCGATAGAAAATGACTTTGGCAAATCAGAGGTAGTGATGACCAGCTTGGTTTTGCTGAAGTAGGTTTCTTCATTTTGGTCAATCAGCGCTTTCAAGGTTTTATATTCCTTCGTAAAAACCTCCAAATGACTAGCGGTCAGATGCTCACGAAAGATCTCCTTCAGCTTATCCGAAATCCCCAAGCCCGACATGCAGGAAATGATAATATTGCTCTTCTTGGCAAATCCTTCAAAATACTGAACATTAATCGAGTATTTGTCATTGGCATCTTCCGCAATTCGATCAAAGGGAGCGTTAATTGACATCTTTAACCCAATATCCAACGCAATCGAAGTCGTCAAATTATTAATCAGCAGCAATTCGCCCTTCAAATCATTTTTTATTTGAGTATAGATTTGATTCAATGACCCCATATCCACAATTAACACCAAGCTATCGGTATTCACCTGCTTATGGACAAACGCCTTAGTCTGCTCTACGATTTCCGACACATTGCTTTCCACTGGCATATCCAAAGCCTCAAAGACATAATTTTCACACAGCTGATTAACCACCGACTGAATACTGCTGGCCGTACTTTCCCCATGAGCCAGCAGCAAGCCCTTCAGCTCAATCTTCTCATCCACATAATCAGACAAAACAATGATCAAAATCAAAAACAACTGCTGCCGCTCTTGGAAGGGTTGCTTCGGTAAGGCGGTAATAAACTGTTCCGCAACATGAGCCGAACGGGGATAATTTTTCGTTAAAACTTTTATCGCACCTTGCAGCTCAATGGTCGCATAAGTAAGGCGGGCAAAGAACGTACTGCTTATGCTGCCCGCAGCTCCACTTTTGGTCAGCCCATATTTTTTCATGACGATTCGATCCCATAAATAGTAGTAGGTGCTAGACAACAGCTTCTGTAATCTAGTCTCCCCAGGCTGATTGACCTGTGACAATAGCTCCTGTACCCCTCGTTTGATCGGTCCTTCATTCAACTCCAAGCCTTGGTTAATTGCCTCAACAATCACCTGCAGCTGCTTCTCATACGTAACACCTGCTGAAAAATGGCTCAAATTCTTTTGCCATTCTACTAAAACATCCTCAGTAAACAGCTGCTCATTCTTCAGCAGAGGCAGCTCTAGCAGCTGAGCAATTTCCTGTTCTGAAATTCGCAGAATCGGCCCTAGCTCACGACTAAAGACACTGGCACAGCTGATCTTCACGATATTTTTCAGTCCACCAACATTCCCAGTAAAAGCATGGGTCACTAACAACGTCAGTGCTTCCTTAGTTAACAAAATATCCCGCTGGATCGTTTGTGCCTCCTGATGAAAAAAGGCTTCAATCAGCGACAGCTTCTCCAACAAAGGACGACTATGAAAAGAAGGCAGCTCAACTGATAACTGAATTCGCCGAGAAAAAGTAGCCAACAAATACTCTTCCTTGCGCTCTGTCGTAGCAAAAATAAAACGCACAGTTGAAGAGGTCCATACATGATTTTCACCGATAGGCCGATAGTTTCCACTATCCATAAAAAGAAACAACTTTTCCTGATTTTCTTTAGACAAACGATGCACCTCGTCTAAAAACAAATAACCCGTATCGGCTGCTGCCAACAAGCCCTTGGTGTCATGTTCAGCCCCTGTAAAGGCGCCCTTTTTATAGCCAAACAAGGTGGCCGCCAGCAACTCCGGATTGTCTGCATAATCTGCACAATTCAAGACCACAAAAGGGGCCACCGTTGTCAATATCTGCTGCTCAATCGCATAATCGTGAATCTTCTTTGCCAAAAAGCTTTTCCCAACACCAGTATCTCCAGTGATTAAAATACTTAAGCCATGCGGCGGATACTTCACAGCAGCGATACATTGCTGAATGACTTCCTTCAAGCTTCCGTTACAACCAATCATTTGGCGAAAAACCGTTGCCTCCTGCTCAGCCAAGTGAAGTTTCTCTGATAAATTAGCTTCCCAACGGACTGGTTTACCAGGAATTTTAGCAACCGCTTTCTCTTCTAATAAACGAGACAAATAGTGACTGGCATTTTGGCGAGAAATGTCTAATTGCTCAGCCACATTCTCTGTGGTAACCGCACCATAGCTTTGATTCAACTGAAGTAAACAATCATAAACCTTCTCTTTTGCGCTTTTTCTCATCTTACTTCCCTCTTTACGATATGTCTAAAACGATAATACACAAAATTTTTTCAACTGTCTAATTCAGATTTAGTTATCAGTGAAATTAATCAGACATTATCAACCATTTATAACCTATTATATAATTAAATTATATAGTATTATTTTAACAAGAACACATCTGGGGATTAATAATCTATAAGAACAGGAGGGATAATGACAATTATCTTCTATTAAATACAATTGGAAAAGAGGGAGTAAATGAAAAAGTTATTAAAGCTTGGGTTGGTTTTATCATTGGGGTTGACTCTCACAGGCTGCGGTTCTGGCAACAGTGAGGAAACAATTACCCAGCAGTCGCAAACGATAGAGTCGCTGGAAAAAGAAAACAAGGAACTAACAAAAACTGTTTCATCCTTGGAGAAATCAGTTAATTCCTACAAAAAGGAAAAACAAGCAGAAACTAAGGAATCAAAAGAGGCAGAAACGGCAAAGAAAAAACAGGCCGAGGAAGATAAGGCCAAGGCTGAGGCGAAAAAAGCAGAAGAAGAAAAAGCCAAAGCTGACGCCAAAAAAGCGGAAGAAGAACGGATCGCTGCTGAACAAGCGGAGATGGCAAAAAAGGCCGAAGAAGAACGCATTGCTGCTGAACAAGCAGAAGCTCAGCGCAAAGCGGAGGAAACACGAGTTGCTCAAGAAGCAGCTGCTCAACAGCAAGCCGCCGCCGAGGCCCAAGCCCAACAGACGGCTCAACCTGCGCAAGGAGAATCCGTTTATGTAACACCGACTGGCAGCAAGTACCATACTCATAAGTGTGGAAACGGAACGTATACACCTGCAACTCTCGAGGAAGCTCAGGCACGCGGCCTGACCCCCTGTTCAAAATGCTACTAAAAAGTGCAAGAGACTGGTTCACCAGTTTCTTGCACTTTTTTGATTAAACAAATTCCTGGAGCGTCTCCGTCAGCAGTTCATGATCTTCATCATGCTTCAATCCCGAGACACCAATTACCCCACGTACTTCACCATTAATAATAATTGGAAAACCACCACCACAAACTGCATAATGATTATCTTCAAGCCAATCACTATACTCATCCTGATGAAAAAAGACATACAACGAAGAATGCCCGCTGTCTAAAACCGTCTTTTCTTTGCGTTTTAGCCACTTGTCTTCGGTCTTTCCATCCATTAAGTATTGGAAAATCAGCAGCTCATCCAAAAGAATACGGACACCAACACTTTTTAACTGTCGTTCCTTTACCTTTTCAACAATTCGCTGTGCAATATTAAAACCTAACTCATGGGTGAAATCCTTGAAGACCACGTCTTGCTCGTCTTGAATAACTTGCTGTTTGTCCATTCGGCAGCTCCCCTTCATTTTTAAGCAATGTCTGACGATTTATGCTATGAATGCAATTTACTATCCCTAGCCAACGCCAAGCAACCAACAGTCCCTGCATTATCTCCTAATTCTGGTGTAACAATATAGTCCTCCAGTTTTGGTGTTTTTACATAACCCTTCATTAATTCCTCAAAGGCTTGGTAAATCTTAGGCATCAGTTGTTTTTGTTTCATGATTCCACCGCCTAAAATGATCTTGTCTGGAGAAAGCATCAAAGTCGTATTGTAAGCACATTGTGCCAAATAATAAGCTTCAATATCCCAGTTTGGATCATCTTCAGCTAAGTCCTGGCCTTTTTTACCTGCTCGTTTTTCCATTGCTGGACCTGCCGCCATGCCTTCTAAACAAGTTTTATGGAAAGGACAATTGCCTTCAAAAGAATCTTCTGGATGGTTACGTACCAGCATATGGCCCATTTCTGGATGACTAAACCCTTCCACAAAGACACCATCCTGCAAAGCGCCACCGCCAACACCAGTTCCAACAGTATAATAAACAACACTAGAAAAGCCTTGACCTTCACCAGCAATGTACTCGCCATAGCATGCCGCATTAACGTCCGTTGTCCAAGCCATTGGAATATCAAATTCCTTTTTCAAGGTTCCCACAAAATCAAAATTCTGCCAAGCTAGTTTCGGTGTAGAAGTAATATAGCCATAAGTTGGTGAATCCCGGTGAATATCGATCGGACCGAAAGAGCCAATCCCAATACTTTCTAATTCAGTCTGATACTCCTTGAAGAAATCAATCACCAGCTTCATCGTTTCCTCGGGTGTGGTGGTTGGAAAGCTCGCCCGTTTTGTGATATTTAACTCATTGTCACCAATGGCACAAACAAATTTTGTTCCGCCTGCTTCAATTGCTCCGTATACCATGTTGTCACTCCTCATTCTGATTAATTGGTGCATCTGTAAATAATTGTTTATTTTTCTGATAGTCGCTAGGTGTCATCCCCAGTTCCATCTTAAACACTTTAGCAAAATAGTTCCCATTAGAAAAGCCCACCTGTTGCGCAATTTCATCAACCGTACGCTGCCCCTCGATTAACAAAGGCAAAGACAGCACTACCCGATACCTTTTTAGATAAGCCATCGGTGAGCTGTCAAAGGCCTGCTCAAACAATCGAATACTTTTGTATTTAGACAGCTGAAAGACTTCTTCGATATCGGTTAGACCAATGGATTCCTGGTAATGTTGTTCTAAATAAGTTTTTATTTTCTCAGCTAGCGGATACTCCTCGGTTTTCTTCGTCAGCAATTCCTTTTTCAGCGCTACAATCAATTGATACGCTGCCTGGGTATTTGCAAAGAAATCCAGTTCAGGAAGTTTTCTCAATTCTTCTACTAGAGTCAACATATGCTGCTGAAAACACTCTGAACCCTTGTGATGGCTTTGATCCACTGGATAAAACCAAGGAATGATCTCTTTAGAAAACTCGAAAAATAAAAACTGCCAATCCTCTTGTCCATAATAACGGCAGTCTCCTGGCACTTCAGCCAAAAAAAAGCTGCCTGCATGTTGCTGGATCTTTTGATCAGAGGTCTCAAAAACTCCTGTCCCTGCTAATGTATATTGCAGAACGATAAGATTGTCTTTTCGTTTTCGGCTGTCCCAATAATAGTTTTTACTGCCATGCCCATAGCCGATTCCCTTTAAATAAGGCAACGAATAATGCTCCAAATAATAATAGTTATGCGAAAAATAGTTTTGCAATTTTTTACCTCATACTTACAATTATTTCTTCTTGTTTGCAACCGATTCATTGCTTATTCTTACAGTATACAGAAGAAGGGAGCAGATTTCATGCCCATTTTATACGATTTTGAAAAACAATTCTTTCATCTAACCAACTCTCAGATAAGCTACGTTATAGGAATTGAAAAGGAGCAATATCTTACGCATCGCTACTATGGCAGAGCCCTGCCTTTTTATGCTGGCAGCACTGCTTTGCAACAGATTGATCGCGGGTTTGCGACTAATCCTGACGAAAACGATCACACCTTTTCACTAAATGCATTGCCTCTGGAAACAAGCACACAAGGGACCGGGGATCATCGCATCAGCAACTATCAAATTCGCTCAGTCAACGGTTCTAATATAACCAATTTCTTTTATCGCGACCATAAAATTTCTTCTGGCAAACCGGAGTTGCCTGGTTTACCTAGCTTACGAGGAGAACAGGTGACTACGCTGGAAATCACCTTATATGACGCTGTTCAAGAACTAGAGATGGTGCTGCTTTATTCTCTTTATGAAAATCAACCTATTATCAGTCGCAGTGTGCGTTTCAATAATTTGGGAACAGAAACGGTATTTTTAGAAAATGCCGGTTCTATGATGGTTGATTTACCCACTACAAATTTCGACCTGATTACTCTAAATGGTGCACATACAAACGAAGCCAACCTTTCGCGCCAGCCTTTGCACTCTGGCATTCAAAAAATTGAAAGCTCCCGAGGAACCAGCAGTCCTCAGCACCAACCCTTTTTGGCCTTGGCAGATCCGAGTACAGATGAATTTCAAGGAGACGTTTACGCCTTTCATTTCATCTACAGTGGAAATTTTGCCGCGCAGGTTGAGGTTGAGCAATATGGTTCCAGCCGGGTTCAATTAGGCATCCAGCCTGAAAATTTCGAATGGTGTTTAGCTCCGACCCGCAGCTTCCAAACTCCGGAAGTAGTGATGAACTATTCAACAACTGGTTTTAATGGCCTGTCGCAAACCTTTCACCAGCTTTATCAGCAGTACTTAGTTCCGGCAGCTTGGCAGAAACAGGAACGCCCCATTTTACTAAATACTTGGGAGGCAAATTATTTCGATTTTCATGAAGCAGATTTACTAAAGCAAGCGGATTTAGCCAAGGAAACTGGGATTGAGCTGTTTGTCTTAGACGATGGTTGGTTTGCTCAGCGTAATGATGATGCCTCTTCTTTAGGTGATTGGTTCGAAAACCTAGAAAAGTTACCTCAAGGAATTGCTGGACTGGCTGATAAAATCCATCAAAAGGGATTGAAATTTGGCCTATGGTTCGAACCGGAAATGATCTCAAGAAACAGTCAGCTATTTGAAGCGCATCCTGACTGGGCTCTGCAAGTTCCCAATTATCCCTTGACTGAAGGGCGCCGTCAATATGTCTTGGATTTAAGCCAGACAGCTGTTCAAGATTTCCTAATCGAGATGTTAAGCAGCTATTTATCTACTGGTAAAATTGACTACATTAAATGGGATATGAACCGCCATCTGACTGAGGTTGGAAGCCTGGCCTTTCCAGCGAATCAGCAAAAGGAAATTCCCCATCGCTACGTATTAGGTCTCTATCGGGTCTTAGAAGTGATTACCAGCAAGTATCCCGACTGCCTATTTGAAAACTGCTCCAGCGGCGGCGGACGTTTTGATCCAGGCATGATGCATTACATGCCTCAAACTTGGACCAGTGATAACACAGATGCCCTTTGCCGCAGTCAAATTCAGTATGGCTACAGCTATTTGTATCCCCCGATTATGATGGGGGCCCATGTCTCACCTGTGCCGAATCATCAGGTGGGCAGAACGACAAATTTGCAGACTCGCGGTCTGATCGCTATGAGTGGAAACTTCGGCTATGAGCTGGATTTAACCGCTTTGCCAGCAAGTGAACAGGAAGAAATTACTCAGCAAATTGCTTTTTATAAAGAGCATCGCTCCCTATTCCAGTTTGGCCGCTTCTACCGCCTGCAGCCAGCTAATGAGTTCTTTGCGACAGCTTGGTTGATTGTCAACGAAGAAGAAGCGGCAGTTGTCTACTTTAACGGACTAGCACGACCAGCTGTACCTGTAAATTATTTGAAGCTTCATTACCTAGAGGATTCAGCCATTTATGAAGATCTGACAACTGGTCAACAAATCTCTGGTGCTGAATTAAACCACGCCGGGATTACTATTCCTCGAATTAAGGAAGATTTTGCGACACTGCTTTTCCACTGGAAAAAGTATTAAACCAAAGATTCCCTTGCCGCTATTGAACAGCTGCAAGGGAATTTTTTATTTATGGCGTTTTACAGCAAATGCTTCGTAAGGCTTTAATTGAGTCCATTGCTGAGAGCGTTCAGGATAGTTATGAATCAGTTCTTCAGCAACTAGCCAGTCCTGATCTTCCAAACGATAGCTTTGAGTTTCCTTAGAGAAATTAACGACGACCAATATCTCCTCGCTGTCATCGAAACGTCGGTAAGCCAATACCTCAGGATTATCGGTAGCAACAGCCTCATAGCCGCCAGTCACAATAACCTTGTGTTGTTTTCTTAGCTGAATCAGTTTTTGGTACGTATAGAAAAGAGAGTTTTTGTCAGCCAAAGCTGCTTCAACATTAATCGTCAAATAATTCGAATGAACCGGCAACCAAGGTTCAGCTTCGCTAAATCCAGCATTTGTCTGCTGATTCCATTGCATAGGGTGACGAGCATTGTCCCGTCCCTTAGCATTAATAGAAGTAATCACGTCTTCTACTGAGTAACCTTCTGCCACTCGGTGATTGTAGGTTCGAATGCTTTCAATATCATCCACCTCATCAATCGACTGAATCGGGTAATTGATCATCCCAATTTCTTCTCCTTGGTAAATGTAAGGTGTTCCCTTCATAAAATGAAGATAGGTCGCCAGCATTTTGCCGCTTAATTCCCGAAATTCCGGTGAGTCATCTCCCCAGCGAGAAATAATTCGCGGCAAATCATGATTGTTCCAAAACAGCGAATTCCATCCTTTTTGATCTAGCTGAATTTGCCACTTAGAGAAGACTTCATGCAGCTCCTGAGGGTCCAATTCCTTCAAATCCCATTTACGTTTGCCAGTCTGTTTATCTAGATTGATATGCTCAAATTGAAAGACCATCGACAATTCATTGCGTTCAGGTCCCGAATACAGCTCTGCAATTTCAGGAGTTGCTCCCCAGGTTTCTCCAACAGTCAATACATCGTAGTTACCAAAGGTCTTCTGATTCATTTCCTGCAATAGCTCGTGCAGCTTGGGTCCATTTTTAGTAATACCGCGATCCGGCTCTTTCCCAATTAAGTCAATTACATCTAAACGAAATCCACCAATCCCTTTAGCCAACCAATAGTTCATCATGTCCCAAATCGCCTGCTTCATCTTTGGGTTTTCCCAATTCAAATCCGGCTGTTTTTTCGAATGAAGATGCAAATAGTATTCGTCCAAATGAGGTACATAGGTCCATGCTGAGCTGGTGAAGTTCGACTGTAAATCATTGGGTGGGCCGCCATCAACGCCTTTACGCCAGACATAAAAATCATAGTAAGGATTATCTGGTCCTTTTAGCGCCTCTTGAAACCAAGGGTGTTCATCTGAGGTATGATTCACCACCAAGTCCATCACAATTTTAATGTTACGCTTTGCAGCTTCTTCAATCAGTCGATCCATATCCTCCATCGTGCCATATTCCGGACCGATGGCTTCATAGTCACTAATATCATACCCATTATCGTCATTAGGCGAACGATAAACAGGGCTCAACCACAGAGCATCGACACCCAAAAGGGCTAGATAATCTAGCCGTTGGGTGATACCATTCAGATCGCCAATTCCATCGTTGTTGCTGTCCTGAAAACTGCGAGGATAAATCTGATAAATGACTGCTTCTTGCCACCATGTATTAGTCATACGCTACGCTCACTGCTACTAAATCATCACCAGCAGAAACCTGAGTCTTGTCTAAAACAGCCACTTCTCCGTAAGCTGCCGTGTTGGTTACTAGAAGCATAACTGTATCGTCGTAGCCAGCTTCCTTAATTGCTGCGCGATCAAAGGTTCCCAGAAGTTCGCCCTTTGTTACCCGTTCACCACGTTTTTTGTTGGTAGTAAAGAACTTGCCTGCTAGATTTACCGTATCAATCCCAATGTGAATTAGAATTTCTGCTCCATTATCTGATTGGATGCCATAAGCATGCATAGAATCATACATTACGGTCAATACGCCATCTGCGGGTGCAAATACTTGATTATCTTCTGGAATAACTGCGCTTCCTTTACCCATCATTTCTGTTGAAAACACGGGATCATTGACCTCTTTTAAAGGAACAACTTTTCCAGCAACAGCAGTAGCAAGTACTTCATCTTGGAGGATTACTGCTTGATCAGGATTTTCATTAATTGCGACAGCTGCTTCGTCATCTGCTGTTTCAGTTACTGGAACATCCATTTTGTTTTTCCCATAAATGAAGGTTAAAGTAAAGCCCAGAACAAAGCTGATAACTACCCCGATCATAAAGAACGGAATCGATTTAGGTGCAATAGAGATAAACCCGATCACGCTGGCTGGTCCCATTGCGACAGATAATACATGGAAAATACCTAAAGATACACTGGCAACCCCAGAAGCGATCATGGCACAAATGAACGGGAACTTCAGCTTCAAGTTAATCCCGAAAATAGCCGGTTCAGTAATCCCTAGTAAAGCAGAAATGCTTGCTGAAGAAGCTAAGCTCTTTTGTTTTTCATTCTTTGTTAAAACAAAGATGGCTAAGGTTGCTGCACCTTGCGCAATATTGGCCATTGAGGCAACCGGAAAAATAAATGATCCGCCCGTACGAGCAACATCTGCCAGTAAGGTCGTTTCAATCGCAGGGAAGCTTTGGTGCAACCCAGTAATAACAATTGGTGAATAGAACAAGCCAAAGATTCCTAAGCCAAGTGCTCCAGTTGTATTGTATAACCAAACTAAGCCATCCGTTAAGCCATCAGAAACGGTCCGCATCACTGGCCCAACGATAATAAAAGTCAAAAATCCGGTAATAATAATAGCTAACATCGGTGTAAAAGTATAATCAAAGGCCGCGGAGATTTTCTTGTGGAAGAATTTTTCCAGCGTAGCTAAAATCCAAGAAACTGCCAGTACTGGCAACACTGATCCTTGATAACCTGCTTGGGCAACCTCTAAACCAAATATATTCCAATAAGGCATCGTACCTTCTGCAATCGCATTTGCGACACCGTAACCATTGATCAGGTCAGGCATAACCATGACCATTCCCATAGCGGCTCCGAGATAACCATTTCCGCCGAAGCGTTTCGTAGCTGAGAAACCAACTAGGATTGGCAAGAAGGCAAAAGGTGCAGAAGACAGTAGATTAATAATGCTGGCAACATCCTTAATATTAGGAAACATTTCTACCACTGATTGAGGGCCAAATAAATTAGGTGAAGTTAAGACATTGTTGATAGCCATTAACAAACCGCCGGCAACTAAAGCCGGAACAATTGGAACAAAAATATCAGATAATACCTTGATGAAGGCCATCACCGGGTTCGTCTTTTTCCCTTCAGCTGCTACAGCTTTCAAGTCCTCTGTAGACGCTTCCTTTACGTTGGTTAATTTAACCAATTCTGCATAAACCTTATTCACGTCCCCCGGCCCAATAATGATTTGGAATTGTCCGTTGGCTTCAAAGGTTCCTTTAACATCCTCGTTATTATCCAAAGCAGCATGGTCAACCTTGCTGGGATCTTTTAGGACTAAACGTAAACGTGTGGCACAGTGAGCAGCGGCTTGAATATTCCCCTCTCCGACTGCTTTGTTTACCTCTTGTGCTACCTTTTGATGATTCATAAATAAGCTCCTTCCCATGTAATCGCTTTTTTCATACCTATCATACAAAGATTTTTTCAAATTGTCAAACGTTTATCAAAAATATTTTTACTAAATCCCAAATACCTTTATTTGATAGCATTCTATGTATATTCAAAATGATATACGTTTGACAAAAATGTTTCGATGCAGTATCTTATTAGCGAAGGAATACGTTTTCTAAAAAGGGGATTTTATAAATGGAATTAATAAAAAACTGGACCGATGCGCTGCGCTATCAGCCTTATTGCCAATGGGACAAACAGTATCAGAAGCTGTTGACTGAAACGGTGAACCACTCTAAGTGGCGCCAGAATTATCATATTCAAGCCGAGAGCGGTCTTCTAAATGATCCTAATGGCTTTTCCTATTTCAATGGACAATGGCATCTCTTTTACCAGATATATCCAATGGGACCGGTGCATGGAGTAAAATCCTGGTACCATGTTTCATCTGATAATCTGGTTGATTGGCAGCCAGAAGGATTCGCTCTTTTACCTGATATGTCCTATGACAGTCACGGTGTTTATTCAGGTTCAGGGATTGTAATAGAGGATGAGCTGATACTTGCCTATACGGGAAATGTACGTGATCAGGATTGGCAAAGAACGTCTTATCAAATGCTGGCCGCAATGAACAAGCAAGGCGAAATCACTAAAGAGGATAAACCATTTATTTCTGCTCCGCCAAAAGGCTATACTCATGAGTTTCGCGACCCGCAGGTATTCAAGTATCAAGAGCAATACTGGCTGTTGATCGGTGCACAGACCGACCAGCTTGAAGGAAAAGTACTGGCTTATGCTGGAGATACCTTAGAAAAGCTTGAATTTAAGGGTGAACTGCACTTTACCGATCAATCGATGGGCTTTATGGTCGAATGTCCTAATTTAGTATTTATTGAAGAAACACCAGTACTTCTTTTCTGCCCTCAAGGCTTAGACCAAGAAGCACTGGATTACCAAAATATTTACCCGAATACCTATATTGTTGCTGAATCCTTTGATACTGAAACGTTGACTCTCACCCAGCCAACGGCACTGAAAAATCTGGATGAAGGTTTTGATGTCTATGCGACCCAAGCGTTTAATGCTCCTGATGGTCGAGCTTTAGCTGTCAGCTGGGTTGGCATGCCCGAGACTGCTTATCCTAGCGACCATGAGGGCTGGGCACATTGTTTGAGCATTGTTAAAGAACTAAAGCTAAAGAATGGTCATTTATACCAAACACCGATTAAAGAACAAGTTGAATTGCGTCAAGAACAAACAGCACTTGCAGGAGAGCTGACTTCACAGCCTGCTGTTTTAATGCAAGCAACCAACAATTGTTATGAAGTAATTTTGAAATTTACTGCCGGTAGTCAAGGGAAGCTTCATTTGTTTGCTGACCACGAACTGAATCTCTCATTGGTTATCGATTTTGATACAAAAAATGGTATGATTAAGGTGGATCGCACAAACGCCGGCAGTCCTTTTGCCCAAGAATACGGAACTACACGTTCTGTTTCCATCGAAAAAAATCAGCCGCTTACTCTGCAGCTCTTCGTTGACCAATCTGTTTGCGAATTATTTATCAACGGAGGGCAACAGGTTGCAACAGCTCGCATCTTTCCTGGTGAAGGAGAAGATGGCTTAGTGATTGAAGGAGCAGCTGGTTCCTATGCTGGTGATTTCTGGCGTTTGCGCAGCATGAAAAACGACTAAGGAGTACAAGCGATGGCAATCAAGTTAACCGATGTTGCTAAAAAAGCAGGCGTTTCTCCCACGACTGTTTCCCGTGTCATCAATAATTACGGGTCATTAAGTCAAAAAACCATTGATAAGGTTCAGGCAGCTATGGAGGAATTGAATTATCAGCCCAATTCTCTTGCCCGTTCTTTGCAAGGAAAAAATACCCAGCTGATTGGGGTCATTTTCCCAACGGTTTCGAATCCCTTTTTTGGTGAATTAGTGGATAAACTGGAAACCACATTGTTCGAGCAAGGCTACAAAACAATTCTTTGCAATAGTGCCAACAACAAAGAAAAGGAACGAGCTTACATTAATATGCTGGCAGCCAATCGGGTAGATGGCATCATCGCTGGTGCCCATAATTTGGGAATTAAGGAGTACGAAAACATCGGCCTGCCGATTGTCTCCTTTGACCGTTACCTATCGGAAAGTATTCCGATTATCGGCAGCGACAACTTCCGCGGCGGTTATCTAGCAACCGAGAATTTGTATCTGCGCGGCTGCCGTAAAATTGGCATTCTGACCGGAAGTCTGAAATCCAGCTCACCCACTAATGGACGATTGGAAGGGTATGAACAGTTCCTGCAGAAAAAAAATTTAGATTCACGTATTTTTGCAATTGATTCCCGAGCCAGCTCGATGGCTTTGAAGACGCTAGAGATTAAACGAATTTTGGAAAAGGAAGACCTGGACAGCCTCTTTTGTACGGATGATTTAACCGCTATTCTGGTTTACAACATTTGTCAGGAAATGCAGATTTCAATTCCAGAAGACCTGAAGCTGATCGGCTATGATGGAACCAAATTTGTCCAAAATTATTTCCCACAGTTATCAACAATTGCTCAGCCGATTTCTGATTTTGCTGATTTGCTGGTCGATTTGCTGATTCAGCGGATTAACAATCCAGAAAAAATGCTGGAACAGCAGTATTCCCTGCCCGTGAAGCTGATTCAAGGCAGGACAACCTAGATTAAAAAGGGGATTGCGATGCTCACGAAAAATTCTCTGGCAGCCTATCCTGCGCTGCATCGGATTATCAGCCGTGGGATAGATTTTATTTACCTCCAGCCTCACCCAGCTTTAAAAAAATTTATTTCTAATTACACCCTTACCTTTCCCAGCGAGGAAATGCTATCAGAGGATTACACCGTAATTCCTCATGGCTGCTCCACGCTGGTTTTTGGCTGCGATCAAAGGGGCATCGAGGCCGTTTTATTGGGACCGGCTACCCAACCTGTCACTGTCGGCGATCGCGCTCGAACCTTTGATTTAGTGTTTATCGTTGAATTTCAGCCAGCAGGTTTGTACCAATTCACAGGAATTCCCCAAAAAGAATTAGCGGACCGACAACTACCTTTTTCCTTTGTCCAGCCTCAGCTGCATCGATTGATTCAACAGCTGCTGGAAACCAGCGACAATCTTTTCAATTTCATCGCTTCCATTGATCAGCTTCTTTTGATTAATATGCAAAATGATTGCCCGCAGGCCTTAGCCACTGCTGCTGCCGCTGTCCTAAAAAGCCAAGGCACACTATCAATCAAACAGCTTGCTGAACAGACTTTCTACAGCGAACGCCAGTTGAACCGCTTAGCCAACCAACATCTAGGAATGAGTGTGAAGTCTTTTTCGCGTTTAGTTCGAGTGAATCGAGCAGTTACCTTGCTGGAAAATCCTTATAACAGCTTAGCTACGATTTATCGTCAAACAGGCTACTACGATCTGCCCCATTTTATTCATGATTTTAAAACCACCTGTGCCCTTACTCCTGAAGAGTATCGCAAAAAGATGTCCGATTTTTACAGTCAAATCGCCAAATTTTAGGCTATAGTGAAGTAAAGAAAGGATAGAATAGGTGATGAAAATGAATTATGGTGGGACACTCTTAGCCGTTTCCGATCTGGCAAAGGCTAAAGACTTTTATGAAAACGTGATGGAACAAAAAGTAGTCATGGATATCTTCGCCCATGTAACTTTTGAAGGAGGTTTCTCTTTACAGGAGGATTATGCAGGTTTAGTTGGAACAGACTTGGTAATGAAACCTCAACCCAATAACTTCCAACTGTATTTTGAAGTAGAAGATTTACAGGCCTGGGAAGAAAAGCTTTCAGCGGTGGAAGGAATTGAATTTCTGCATAAAAGTAAAGAATACCCTTGGGGACAAAAAGTCATGCGGATTTATGATTTGGATAAATATATTGTAGAAGTATCTGAAAGCATGGAATCCGTGGTCAAGCGTTTGCTGGCTGAAGGAGTATCTCCAGAAGAAACTGCCAAACGTACCATGTTTCCTCTTGAATTTGTTCAACAGTTTATCTAAAAACTATTCTCATTAGAGCTCCGAAAGATCGAATCTGTAGCGCTCTAATGAGAATTAAAGATCCTTATAAAAGGGAACAGAAATATACATTTAGGTTAACAAATTGGGACTACTTGCTTTTTACGAATAAGAAAAAAGGCGGCCATCAAAGGGACTCCAGCTCCAACTAATAAAGTTATACACACTTCACCAACTGATAGCGAAGCAGTCACAATAGAGGTTGCATTATCTGTAAATAATACTTGCGGAAACAGCGCAAAAAAATTCGTTAATGTATGAACACAGATAAGACCGCTTAGATTATGATTTTTCCAATAAAGTGTCGCAAATAATACACCTGAACAGGTCGCATTTATAACTTGCATTAAGACATTTAAAAGAGGAAAGGTCGGCAGGTTAACTAAATGAACGAATCCAAAAATCAATGCGGACAAAAGAATAGAGCGAAAGACACCCCTTTTTTGCTATGCTACCCCTAA
>NZ_JAFREL010000109.1 GCF_017377655.1 Candidatus Enterococcus ferrettii | reverse complement strand
TAAATGGTGCTACTGAGGTGCTAGCGCGCGGCACCTCTGCTTATGCGAGTAGAAAGAATAGTTGGACCCTAGCTATTTTCACAATAGCCAACGCTGAGATACAAAAAAATTCTCAGCTTGTAATAAAAATTCGTTCTTTGAAAATCTAATAATGTGAGCATTGATCCAAGAATCTGCTGTTTGCCTTTGAAACAGATCCCTATTCTTGCAAACTATAACTTTTTAAGCTGTAAAAAAAAGTGGCCAAACAGTCAGGTACCAACTGTTTAACCACTTCTATACATATTTATTATACTTGTCTTGCTGTTAACTATTGAAGAATTATTTTAGCATATATGAATTCTAGAGAAAGCATCAAAGCTCGCCATTCTTCACCATACTATCAATTGAATCCAAGACTGTTTGCTCTTTAGTGAACATTGGCCGCCAATCTAGGACATCCTTTGCTTTTTGATTGCTGATATTACGATTCATAGCCAGCATAAGCTTTCCTTCTTTGGCTCTACTATTGAAATAGGAAGCAATTTCAATCGCCCAAGCGGGAATGGTTCTAGTCGTTAATTGAGACGCTAGTTGCGGACGTTCTTTACGGATCAGCTCTTCAATCTCCAATAGCGTAATTTCTCCATCAGCAGATGCAATAAACCGTTGATTTCTAGCCTCTGGAGTAGTCATTGCCCGAATATGGATATCCGCTACATCTCTGACATCAACCACATTCAAGGGAAGATTAGGAAATGCTTTGCCAAAGACCATTTTCAATACGCTAAAACTGCCTGAGGTATGATCATCCAGCGGAGGTCCGAGAATTGCTACAGGATTAACTGTCGCAAACTCCATTCCACTGCGGTCATTCTCGATAAATTCCCATGCTGCTTTTTCTGCTAAAAGCTTAGATTTCTCATAAAGTGAGAGACCGGGTTGCTGTTCATCTGTCCAATCCTGTTCGGTTGTTACCTTGTTATGGTCTAGATTACTGAAGCCCAGTGCCCCGAAGTTAGAGGTCATGACTACCCGTTTGACGTCTGCTTTGCTGGCAGCTGTTAGGATTCGTTGAATGCCTTCTACGGCTGGACGAATCATTTCATCTTCATTCTTAGGGACTGAGAAAAAGACTGGTGAAGCAACACTTAACACGTACTCTTGGTCTTCAACCGCTTGATCCCAGCCATCATCCTTTAACAAATCAGCTTCCACAAAGGTCAGCTTGCTAAGATCGGTAATCCCATTAGCACTCATTGTATGTTTTATATAATCGGCACGTTTTAGGGAGCGTACAGTTGTTCTGACTTGAAAATTCTGCTGCAATAGTTGATGAATAATATGCAGCGCTAAAAAACCAGTACCGCCAGTAACTAAAACCGTTTTATTCATATCGAACACCTCCACTTATTGTCTAAGCAGATTAACACAGGTTTAGTGAATGAGTCATCTATTTAATCTGCAAGCTTGGTTGGGTCAGTCTTTTGCCATTCAGGACTTAAAAACTTACTGTCATTAATTTGATAGTTTACCTTTACGGGTTGTTTGTTTTCCAAAAATGGTTGAATATACTGATCCGCAGTTAACCAGCCTTTCCAGCCTAAGTGAATGGTATCTTGCATGAAGTAAGGTTCATTGGCCTTATCCGTCATATCGACAACATTGTTGAAGCCTTGAGAGTTCAGCTGATACTTGATTTTTTGAGCAAATTGTTCCAGCATTGGCTGCGACAATCCGGTATAAGCAGTCCAGCGTCCGTTTACTGGTGGAATAATGAACAGACAATCCGTATGTTCTTTAGCTAATTGATCCAAAGCCAATTGAAAATCGGAAAATTCAGTGGAATAGCGATAATCCCAATCCTTTTGTGAGCCTTCCATTTGCTTCAATTGTGGTTGAATCCGTTGCTTGAAGAAGTGGTGTTGGATTTCAAAGTTATTCCCTTTAGTTGCTTTGCGTCCAATTTGATCTGCTAATTGATCCAATGTCGCAAAGTCATAATTATCAGGCAGTGCTTTGGTATTTTTATCAATAGCCGCTTGTTTCGAGCGCATACCAATCGTACTAAATAATTCATCCTCACGACTAAGCATATTGTATTTCATCTGGCTGATTCGCAAATCTTCCTTGTTTGGCAGTTCACCTTGCTCAATTTGACCAAGCATGCGAGCTAAACGGTCGTCCTTATTTACGACACCATAACTTAACAGGCGTCCAGCTAAATATTGATCATTTGGTGCGACCTGTTTCAGATCCAACACCCAATTTAAGGTTTGCTCTGGTGAGTAATAGGCATCGAAATAATCTCGTTTGATGCCATCCTTAACGAACCATTGGGGAGAAATGATAAATACAGCTTTTTTGCCCTTTATCTCACTACCTAACGATTGCATCATCATAAATTGAGTCAATGACTGTGTGCCTGGTGCCCCCATCAGAAAGGGTGTATAGCCTCGTTGATACTTCTCAGCTAAGACCGAAGGATGGAATGGACTGATACGGCTTAGCTCTGATGAACCGAAAAACGGTACATATTGTCCGGTTCGGATCGCGCCCCTTTTTATATCGTTGCCTCGCAAGATATTTCCAGACATTGAGCTGGATGCTTCTTTCAGCAATGCCGGATCACTCGTATTTTTTCTCACTGGAGAAAAGAACAACAGAAGCAACAAAACCGCGGCAAGCAGGATCGGTCCGAAAATGCCGAACAGCTTTTTTTTCATTACTGTAAAGCCTTCACTTGGGCAATAATTTTATTTGGTGTGTTCCATTGGTCGCGGTCAAACTCTGAAACAGGTACTTGAACATCCAATTGTCCTTCTAATTCCACTAGCAGCTGAACGGTTGCCAATGAATCCATTAGGCCTTCGTCAAATAGGTTAACATCAGGATTCGCTCTTACTTCGTCGGTACCAGTTATTTCTTCTAAAATGTTAAAAATGCTTTCTTCCATGATAAATCGCTCCTTTTAATTATAAGTGGTGAAACAATAGCTTATCGAGAAATCCTGAGAAAATCAGGAAGCTAAGACAGACAGCGTTGAACGTTAAAAATACTGCCAAAGCATGAGTAAAACGATTAGAAGGCAGCTCTTTGTGCTTCTTCTTAAATCTCAACCAAGCATCGGTTAAACAAATCAGCGATGCATGATAAAAACCGTAAAGCAAATAATACCAGGTCAGTCCATGCCAAACGCCCATAATCATAAACAAGGCAAAGTAACCCACGTTTGAAGCCACAATACGACTTTTGAAGGTTTTCTTTTTCAGCAAGGTGAACATTAAACGCATATAAATATAGTCGCGGAACCAGAAGGACAAGGTCATGTGCCAACGATTCCAGAATTCCTTGATATTCCAAGACAGAAACGGCTTATTGAAGTTTGGCGGTGTTTCAAAGCCCATCAGATTACTAGTTCCAATCGCAAAAAGACTGTAACCAGCAAAATCGAAGAACAAGTACATGCTGTAGATATACATGTAAGCAACCAAGGCCCATGAGAATCCACCATGACGCATGGCAATATGACCAGCAATAGGCAACCACACCTGACCAAAATAATAGCCAATAATGAACTTGTAAAGGAATCCCAAGAAAATATTTTTAATGCCAGCTCCTAATAGATCAACGTATTTATCCGGTGCTGGCGGTTCTTCCAAGTCTTTAGTGAACCGACGGTAACGGTCAATCGGACCAGATGAAATGGTAGGAAAAAACAGCAGGAACTGGATATAATGCAGTGGACTGTATTCCTTGATCATGCCATCTCGCATTTCCATAATCATCTGTACCGACTTAAAGGTTAAATAAGAAATTCCCAGAAAGCCGACAATCGAAGCATTTCCATTTTCCAAAAATGGCGTAATCTTAACTAAGACTAGCGGAAGGATACTTAAAAATACCGCTGTATAAAACACGCCTGATTTGTTCTGTTTTGTACGGTAGCGATGATAGAGCCAGACTAACAGACTTTGATAAATGACGTAACCAATTAAAGCCAAGCCTTGGTTAGCATCTGCCCCACCAAAGGAAATGTAGAGAAACAGCAGCGTTACGATCGATTGATAGATCGGCAACCGTTTGCCCTTCCAAAGTAATGCAATAATAATCGGCAGCAGTGCAATTACCAGATACACGAAATAGCTAGGTGCTGCGTAAGGATTCATATGTGGCAGCATCATGTTTGATTCACCTCAGCAATCAGGCCTTTGCGGTCCAGCTTACCATTAGCAGTTCGAGGCAGCTGCTCCACATAGACAAAACGTTGAGGTATCATATAGTCCATTACACGATCCGCCAGCTCTTCCTTGATAGCCTTTGTTAGCTGAAAAGCTTTTTCAAAAGAATTGTCTGCTGCAACAACATAAGCGACTAACTGTTGAACCTTATGCTGCTGATACTTCGGCACAACAACTGCCTGCTGTACATAAGAAACTTGTTCCAAATGATGGTCAATATCTTCCAATTCGATCCGATACCCATGAAGCTTCACCTGAAAATCGATTCGACCTTCATATAAAAGCAGGCCTTCTTCAGTTATACGAACAGCATCTCCAGTACGATACACTCGGGTACCTTCTTCGGTGAAGAACGCCGCTTCTGTTTTCTCAGGATTATTCATATACCCCTTGGAAACACTAGGTCCCTTAATTAGTAGTTCACTGTCATCAGTGAGCTGTACTTCGGTATCTGCTTTTACGTAGCCAACCGGTACTCGATCAAATTGCTCCAGCAGCTCCGGCGTTACTTCTACACCAGAAATTGCCACCGTTGCTTCTGTTGGGCCATAGGTATTAAAGACCTTAGCATTAGGAAAACGGCGTAATAATTCTTGTGCTGTCTTCCTTGGCAGCTCTTCCCCGCAAAACAGAAAAATTTTCAACGATGGGATATGCTCGCCATCGAAATTCTTTTCCATTAAACAAATATCCATGAAGGAAGGGGTCGATACCCAGACATCTAAGGATAAAGTAGGCAAAAAAGCAAACAATGCTTTGAAATCATTAATGATCCGTTTTTCCATCGGCACGAGGGTACCTCCACTGCATAACGCAGGATAAATACTCATGACTGATAGATCAAAGGAATACGGCGCTTGTGACAAGAAACGCATTTCTTCCTTAATTCCGAAGGCAGACAAATCCCAACTGACAAAACTCACTAAGTTGTCGTGACTAATTTGAACGCCCTTAGGGACACCGGTGGTTCCCGAGGTAAAGATAATATAGTAGTTCTCATCTCCAATCACTGGTTGTAATGAAACCACTGGGAAACTTTCCATTTGTTCTTTCATTTTCCCATAAGATAAAACGGGTATGTCACTTTTTACACCTATCGGCCATTCGCTGACACTCAGCACGAATGCTGGCTGGGCTACTTCCAAAATTAATTGAATTCGTTCGATTGGTGTGGTCGACTCAATCGGAATATAAGCATGGCCCGACTTTGCAGCGGCTAAGAAACCCACCAGCATCTCGAACTCCAATTCGCCGAATATAACAATTGGTGCTTTAGCTGGAACGTTATTCTGCAAGTAATAGGCCAGCTGTTGCGATTGGTCTTGTAGTGTTTGATAGGTGAAGGATTCAGACTCCGATTGGTAGGCCAAACGGTCAGGATCTTTTTGCGCCCATTGTTCAATTTGTTCAATTATTGTCATAGCTGCTGCCCTCCTTTAAAACTCGTTGTAAATAAAGTTACCGCCATGAATACTCTTGTAATGGTATAGATAGATTAAAAACAAAATAATAGCAAAATAAAAGATGGTTTTGCCGACAAAGCTAAGCCAATACCTGACTGACGGCCGTTGTAGGATTTCTCGCATTGGTATGCCTCCCTTACTTTCAAACTATTATAGTCAGCTCAAGACAGAAAAACCATTCATTACACTTGGATTCAACGAACATTTTTGTCACATTGAACAACAGAAGTTATTTCAACGTTTCACTTCTGCTTTTGTTATACTTATAGGGTAGAAATAGATAGAGAAACGAGGAGTGACCATATGAAAGATGCTACTTATTGGAGTAAACAATTCAAGCTAAAAGAAATCAGCTTAGCTGACTATTATCAAGCATTAAGTCAACGAATACAGCAGGAAAATCCCCACTTGAATGCTTGGGTAGAATGGCCTGGAGAAGAATTGTTAAGCCAGTTGTCTGACTTCTCGACAGCTGAAGACGCACCCTTTGCCGGAGTACCTTTTCCCCTAAAAATGTTAGGTGGTCAAGACAAGCGCAATTGGAAATCGACAAACGGTTCGCGTTTATTTGCAGAGGTCCGTTCACATAAATCCTCAAATTTTACGAAAAAAATTGAAGACTTGGGCTTTGTTGCGGCTGGTAAGACCAATGCTCCAGAGTTTGGTTTTAAAAATATTACTGATCCAATACTTTACGGCCCCGCCCGTAATCCTTGGAACACTGAGCATTCACCAGGCGGCTCCAGCGGAGGTGCCGCGGCAGCGGTGGCTAGCGGAATTGTTCCAATTGCAGGTGCAAGTGACGGCGGCGGCTCGATTCGGATTCCTGCTTCTTTTTGCGGATTAATCGGGCTAAAGCCTACTCGTGGAGCAATGCCTAGCGGACCTGGCGGCTGGCGTGGCTGGCAGGGTGCCTCAATTGATTTTGCTTTGACTGTTTCCATGCGTGACACAGAGAAATTGTTTTATGCTTTACGAGGAAATGACAAGGCAGCACCCTATCATCCACCGAAGGATGAGTGGCAGTCCCACATAATCCCTCGGTCATTAAAAATTGCTTATCTAACAGATTCACCCATTGGCAGTGCAGTTTCAGACGAAGCAGTAAAAGCTGTGCGAAGCAGTTTGAAACAGCTGACAGACTTAGGACATGAAGTTACTGAAATTACCTGGCCGGTAGATGGTCAACAGCTCATTCAAAGCTATTATTCTATGAATGCCGCTGAGACCTCAGCCATGTTCGGAAATATTCAACAGCAGTTGGGTCGATCATTGACGATTAATGATATGGAATTAATGACCTGGGGCATTTATCAATACGGCGAGAAAACTCCCGTGAAGAAGTATGTGAATGCTTTAAATTTATGGGATCAGGCTGCTGCTGTGATGGAACAACTATTTACCGAATATGATTTGTTTTTGACACCAACTACAGCCTTTCCCGCACCAAAAATTGACCAGGAATTACAAAGTGACACTATTCGTGAACGATTAATAAATGCGGAAAGTCTAAGCGAAGAACAATTAGCAAGCCTCGTTTATGAAATGTTTGAAAAGAGCTTGGTACTGACACCTTTTACCCAACTGGCGAATCTAACTGGACAGCCAGCTATAAGCCTGCCCACACATCTAACAGCAGAAGGCCTGCCATTAGGAATTCAGTTTATGGCTTCCAAAGGTCGCGAGGATCTATTATTGGCGATTGGACAACAGCTTGAGGAGCAGGGCTGCTTTGTTTTACCGGAGTCTTATCGGGAATAGCTGGTTTGATGATAGACCTTCATTGTTTATTTTTAAACTTAAGTGATTTCGTCAAAAAAATACCTAAGAGAAGGCTAAAAAAAGTCCTTTTCTTAGGTATTTATTTAGTTCAATTAAACTAAACTATCTTTAAACGCAGTGAAATCCTTCATCTTGAATCTTTCAATATATTTATACTCGCCAATCGTGGTAATTAGAACGCGCTCCCTATCATCATACCTGATATCTACAGAGTCTTTTGACAGCCTCACTTTCATTCCTTCAACTCGGTACTCATAATATTCGCCAGTTACATTAGGAAGTCCAAGGCTGTGTCCGGTACTCTGGGTCAGTACTAAACTAATGATCGTTTTACTAAACCATATTGCAACGACACAAGAAAGAATAGTAATTAATAGGAAGAGAAATAGATTCATTTCACCTTTTGAATTTGTATTAGCTACCAGAGTGAAAACCACATAAAGAATAATAGCTATGATTTGTAGGGCAATGAAAATTATAATTTGATTTTTTCTCTCTTTTTTACTTTGTTTAAAAAGAAACTTCTTGTCATGATTTGTTAATCTCACTCTTCTACCAAAGCTTTTAGTATATCCTGCTTTTAACTGCATTGGTAAGAGCGTTTTTCTTATAGTGATAACCCAATCAAATGCAGGTATTCGTAAAATATAATCGTCCTTAGTAATAAATTCCACAAAGTTTGACAAATAATCCTTTTCCAACACAATTTGACCATTCACGATAGAAATGACTAATTTATCTTCGCTAAAGTGCTCATCGTCTAACCATAGACTCCTTTGAAAAGAGTTGATTCTGGTAAGCTGATCTACGGCTACGGCAGAATAGAGAATTAGTAGTAATAGCATAATTATCCAGCAGTTCTTAAGATTCTCGATAAAGCTGCTTCGATCTATAATATAGAAATAGATCGCCGCGGCAGTTAACAGGATAAGGCTTTTACCTAATAATTGACTGTATATTCTTCTTTTTGCAGAATTTCTTTCTTCCAAGTGCATCACCTCACAACAATTATACCAATAACAAAGATGATATTAAAAATCGTTTTTTTTATAGTTATTATAGACAATGAATTACATCTAAATGCCCAACTTTTCTTTTAGCGCTTCTGTTAGAAGTAAAGAGAAGTTTATGTTCTCTTCTTTACCAAGTGCATCCAGATAGCAATGGAAAGGCAGTACTTACGAGGATGTCTTTGCTCTCTAATTATTACATTAGAGGAGAGGACGAAACTTTTCTAGTCCCGTATAATAAACTATATAACTACTATCGAGGAGGGTGGAAATGGATTGGATAGAAAAAATGAATGCAGCAATTATATACATTGAACAGCATATTACAACTAAGTTGAACACTGAAGATATTGCTAAAGTAGCAGACTGCTCTGCTTATCATTTTCAAAGAATGTTTGCTTATATGACAGGAACTCCCTTATCCGAATATATTCGTCGCAGGAGAATGACGTTGGCAGTAGTTGATTTAAAAAGCAAAGACATGAAAGTTATCGATGTGGCACTAAAATATGGGTATCACTCACCTACTGCATTTAATCGCGCATTTCAACGTGTGCATGGCATACCCCCTTCACTTGCCAAATTGGATGGTGTTCCGATAAAATCGTATTCACCGATTAGCTTTCAAATGGTAATAAAGGGTGCAGAGAGTCTTGATTTTAGAATTGAGGTTAAACAATCTTTTCGTGTTGTGGGTATCTCTATCCCACTTTTTGGTGATTTTGCAAGTATGACTGAGCCAGTTGAGCAAATTTGGGAACTTGCTGAGAATAATGGTACAATCCAAAAATTAAAAAGTTTAATGGGAAAAGAGTCCTCGGGATTACTTGAAGTGATGCTACCAGATGAACATGCTGAAAGCTGGCACTACTGGATTTCGGTTGAAACTGATGCGCCTATCACAGAGGAGTCCTTAAAGGAATATATAGTTGATCCCTATACTTGGGCCATTTTTTCATATGAGGGGAAAACAATTGAGGAAACACAGGAGTTGGGGAAACGTGTGATTTCAGAGTGGCTGCCAACAAGCGGATACGAATATGACAATGGTCCTGATATTTCAGTTCATGTAAACGCTGGTACAACGGGAGCCATTCTTGAATACTGGTTGCCAATCAAAAAATCGAAGAAAAGTGAGGAAATCATACTATGATAGATTTCAAGAAAGATAGAAATTTAGAGCCGGTTGATGAAAATTTAAACAGGATTTTAGGAAATAGTTTTTCGGCGTATAAGAAACTATTAGAAAAATTACCTGATTTTGAGGCCGATCTGGAGTGGCGGTTTTATAAAGATGGTGGTTGGCTTGCCAAGGTCACTAGAAAGAAGAAAACCCTATTCTGGGGGGAACCGCGAGACGGTCATTTTACGGCAGCTTTTCATTTCAATGAAAGAAACCATTCGGGTGTTTTGGAACTTGATATTGCCGATGATTTAAGAAAAATGTTCTCAAATACTCCAGCCAGTGCTCGTAATATGACCACACTTAAAATCGACATTTATAGCGAAAACGACCTGCCTGATGTTTATCAATTAATTGGCTTTAAAAAGAATGCTAAGTAACAGATACGCTATCACTACGCCAGTATTTAATATCTGCGTGGAAATTTTTAGATTTTATTAGTAAACGATTTATAAACATATGAATTTTCCAGATTATTATAGCTCACTTAAAAAAATGTAGTATCTTGTTGAATACGTATATCCGGTATATACAAGATTAGGGATACTCTATCGAATCTCTTCTCTCTTCCTATTATTTGTAAAAGGAGTTCTGTATTTATGGAAATCAAAGAAAGAAAAATCCGAGAGGTCGGAAATTCTGTCGTTCTAACTATATCAAAGGAATTTCTTGCAGCAAACGGCTTATCAGCTGGTGATGAAGTTTATGTAGATGAAGATAAATTGAAAAATGCCATTACAAAAAAAACACAACAAGTAGATGATGTTGATTTTGCTATTGCACAAGCCGTGAACTACTCACCACTTAGCTAAACCGATCGGTTCGTCACGCTTGAAGCGGGAGCTTCTTGGGAACAGAGTTTACTTGCCAGCGGATGTCTTTGCCTGCAGCGGTTGCTCTTTTTTACCAAGCTATCCCCGTAGTTCCTACGGTTCTTGATTTGGTTATGCAAAGGCTCGCATGCGCAGCCCTTCATTTAGAATGTTGATACTGGCATTGATGTCTCGATCATGGTGAACATGACAAACCGGGCAGATCCACTCTCGAATCTGAAGTGGTTTCTTACCATCCTTGTGTCCACATTCGGAACAAAGTTGACTAGATGGGTACCACCTGACTACCTGGATCATTTCTCGTCCATACCAGTTGGCTTTGCACTGGAGTTTCGCCACAAAGCTGGACCAAGAGACATCCGAGATACTTTTGGCTAATTTATGATTACGCAATAGACCCTTCGTGTGTAAGTCTTCGAGACAGATCACATCGTGGTTTTTGATGAGTTCGGTACTTAACTTATTTAGAAAGTCGTTGCGTTGATTTTTGACTTTTTCGTGCAATCTTGCCACTTTGCGTTTTTGTTTTCGGTAGTTCTTGGCTTCACTTAGCTTTTTGCCTGCTTTCTTAGCTTGTAAAGCTCGACGAGAAAGCTTCCGCTGTTCACGTGTTAACTTCCGTTCCATTTCGGCGGTAAAGCGATGGTTATCAATCTTTTGTCCATCCGAAAAAATGGCAAAGTCTTTAATCCCCAGATCGATGCCAACGGCTGTGTTCGTTTTAGGTAGTTTGGGTATCTCTTCTTTGCACAACAAAGAAAGGTAATATTTACCACTTGAATGATAAGAGATTGTTGCGGATCGGATCTCTCCTTGTGGCTGACGATGGCGTTTGATACGGACGAGGGATTTTAGCTTTGGTAGTTTAATGTATTTGTTATCCATTAGAGAAATGGTACCGTTTTGATTGTTGGTGGTGTAGCTTTGAACCGTACCGCTTTTGCTTTTGAATTTAGGGAAACCGACACGTTTATCGCGAAAGAAGTTGTT
>NZ_JAFREL010000108.1 GCF_017377655.1 Candidatus Enterococcus ferrettii | reverse complement strand
TAGGGGTAGCATATCAAAATCGGATCAGCTTTTTTTTGCGTAATACTCTTTACAGGACAGGTAGTCACCATACGTTTTAGCCTGCTTTACTCCATCCAAAATTGCTTGTCTAACTGCCTCAACGGTCAAGATCGACACTGCTTCAAAGGTTGCCTCAATTTGATTGGCACAAAGCACAAACATTGTATCGCCATCAAAGGTTGTATGAGCAGGACGAACAGCTCGGGCAATCCCATTATGGCTAATATCCGCTAATTTATTGACCTTAGCTTTAGGCAAGGTTGCATTGGTCATCACACAACCGATTACTGTATTCCCTGAATACATATCCCGCATATCCTGATACCGATCCAAAAAAATGGCCTCCGAACAACCAATTTTTTGTCCATCGCGTGCTCCGGCCAGAAAAATTTGCTGCTGCTCATCATAAATATCACCGACAGCATTGACTGCCACAACCGCTGAAACAAATAGTTCTTTATGCTGGATCGTACAGCTGCCAATTCCGCCCTTCATAGCATTCTCACGGCCGTTCATATTGCCGACACTCGCCCCTGTTCCAGCTCCAACATTTCCAGCTGAAAAGGGCTCATTTCTGAAAGCAGCCTCACAGGCTTGATACCCAAAGCGGCTGTCTGGACGAACATCCTGGCGGCCCATGCCTAAATCAAACAAACTAGCCCCACTGACATTTGGGACTACTCCCAGACCGACATCTCGACCGATTTGATGTTCCTCCAAGTAGTTCACGACACCATCACTGGCAGACAACCCAAAGGCACTGCCACCAGATAAAGTTACGGCATGGACTGCTTTACGATTGTTTTCCGATTTTAATGCATCTGTATCGCGCGTATTCGGCGAACCGCCCCGTACACAAACACCACCGGTCGCACCATCCTCAGCTATAATCACCGTACACCCCGTCATTGCTTCCGTATCTGTACAATGGCCCACTTTGAAAAATGGTTGAATCTTTTCCATGCTTTCCCTGCTTTCTGTATGCTAATTAAACTAATCGATGCTCTTGTCTAAAATGGAACGCAGCACCTTTGCCCGCAACTCCACAGAATCAATATTATTTTTCACTTCATAGCCCTGTACCAATAAATCACAAAGATACAGCTGAGAGATCTTCCCAGCCAAAGACGCACCATCTAAAAATTCCTGAACGGCTGTCTGCAGTACAATATCTGCCAGCTCTGCAATAGGTGAGGATAAATAGTTGGTAATCGCCAATACCTTCGCTTGATTTTGTTTAGCAATTTTCAAGGAATTATACGTATCCTTGGTTTTTCCTGATAAAGAAAACCCGATAACCAGATCCTTTTCAGTTAACAACGAAGCAATTTGTGCCTGAAAATGTGGATCAATAACCGTACAAGAGTGTACCCCAACCCTTAAAAACATCGCTTCTAAATCTTTCCCAGTATTTCCACTGGAACCTACACCAAACATATAGATGCGCTCCGCCTCAGTAATCGCCTGAATCGCTTGATCCAGCTTCCCTGAATCCAGCAAATGATTGGTAGTTTTTAACGAATCGTTCACCTTTTGAGCTGTTTTATCGAAAACGTTGGCAGTCTGAGAATCCTCTTGCTGCTTGCTGAAATCTTCTTTAGCAATCTCGATTTTTAAATCAGAAAAACCAGAAAAACCCAGCTTTTGGCAGAAACGAATAATGGTCCCATCGCCAACATTGGTAGCTGCTTTGATATCACTCATCGTACTGTAAACAATTTTTTCACCACTAGACAAAATATAGTCTGCTACCTTTTTCTCTGATTTCGTCAAGCTGGAATAGCTTTCTTGAATTTTATACGTAATTGTCACTGATTCACCTTCTTTACTTCTCTCACTTAACGATTATACGTCAAAAAAAATTTTTTTTCATTTCTTATTTACAGAGTTGAAAGCGCGTGCTATAGTCTAATTGGAGAAATAATCCAAAATAATATATAAATGGAGGATAATTGGAGCGTGGAAAAATCAATATTTCTTGACTTGATAAAGAATGGCTTAGTCGTTTCTTGTCAAGCATTGCCTGGAGAACCACTATACACCGAAGAAGGAGGAATCATGCCTCTCATGGCTGATGCAGCAGCACAAGCCGGAGCTGTCGGCATCCGAGCGAATACTGTTCGTGACATTCGTCAGATTAAAGAAAAAATTTCTTTACCTGTCATCGGAATCATCAAACGAAATTATCCATCTAGCGAAGTATTCATTACCGCGACCATGAAGGAAGTAGATGAATTAGCTGAAACAAATGTAGAAGTAATTGCGCTAGACTGCACCCTGCGAGAACGTCCCGATGGTCAAAGCATTAACAGCTTTATCCAGCAAATCAAAGTTAAGTATCCAAATCAATTATTCATGGCGGATATTTCCACCTACGAAGAGGCCAAAAATGCTTTTGAAGCAGGCATTGATTTTATCGGTACCACCTTATGCGGGTACACAAAGGAAAGTGCTGGCAGCGAAGTACCAAATTTTGAATTAATCGAAGCATTGGTTGCTGATGGGATGACAGTCATTGCGGAAGGACAGATTCGGACGCCTGAGCAAGCAAGAAAAATTAAGGATCTAGGTGTGGCAGGTGTTGTAGTAGGCGGTGCAATCACCCGTCCCAAAGAAATTACCGCCCGCTTTATTGAAGCTTTAACCAAAGAAAATTAATCAAAGCAGTCAACAGGACAAGGAGGAAAACAAATGTTTAAGAAATTTTCACAGTTAGGACGCGCATTTATGCTGCCAATCGCTATTTTACCGGCAGCTGGTTTGTTGTTAGGTTTAGGTGGCGCACTGACCAATGAGAGTGCTGTAGCGGCCTATCCTTTTTTAAATCAAGGATGGCTGCAAACTATCTTAAGTATCATGAGCTTTGCCGGAAATGCTGTTTTTGCTAATTTGGCTCTGATTTTTGCCATCGGTATTGCTGTTGGTTTAGCAAAGGGTGACAAAGGAACAGCTGGTTTAGCTGGCGGAGTAGCATTTTTAGTTTATACCGCAACGATTAGCGGGCTATTGCAATTATTCTCAGCAGAAGATGCCAGCATCGATACAGGGGTTGTTGGATCGATTGTAATTGGTGGAACCGTAGCTTTCTTGCACAATCGTTACCGTAAAATCGAGCTGCCTCAATTTCTAGGCTTCTTTGGCGGATCACGTTTCATTCCGATCGTATCTTCCTTTGCCGCAATCGTTATTGGATGCTTCTTCTATTTGATCTGGCCGCCAATTCAAAATGTGCTGGTAGCCGCTGGACACCAAATTGCTGAAATGGGCAGCATCGGAACCTTCTTCTATGGATTCCTGCTGCGGTTGACTGGCGCTGTTGGATTGCACCACACAATTTATCCCTTGTTCTGGTACACATCCTTAGGTGGCGTGGAAACGGTTGCGGGTGCTTCGGTCTCTGGAGCTCAAAATATTTTCTTCGCTCAATTAGCTGATCCTAGTCATACTGGACTATTCACTTATGGTACTCGTTTCTTTGCTGGACGTTTCGCTACTATGATGTTCGGGTTACCAGCAGCCTGCTTTGCTATGTACCGGGCAATTCCTAAAGAAAACCGTGAGAAAAGTGGCGGGCTGTACTTTAGTGGTGCCTTAACTTCCTTCTTAACCGGGATTACTGAGCCTATCGAGTATATGTTTCTGTTTGTTGCTCCATGGCTATACGTCATTCATGCATTCTTAGATGGACTATCCTTCTTCTTTGCCGATATTTTAAATATCCGCATTGGTAATTCCTTCTCTGGTGGTTTGATTGACTTTCTACTTTTCGGTGTGTTGCAAGGCAACGATAAAACGAACTGGATCAAAGTTATCCCCTTCGGTATTGCTTGGGCCTTCATTTATTACTTTGTTTTCAGCTTCTGTATCAAGAAATTCAAGGTAGCCATTCCAGGCATGGAAGACGACAGTGAGCTAACAGTTGAAGATGACTCCTCTGCCCCAACTTCTCTACAAGAAGAGTCTTGGCAAATTATTGAAGCTTTAGGTGGTGACGAAAACATTGAATCTGTCACCGCTTGTGCTACACGTTTGCGGGTAGCTGTTAAAAATGGTGAAAAAGTTCAAAAGCCCGTCTTTAAGAAACTGGGAGCGACAGCTGTCTTCGAAGTACAAGGCGGAATCCAAGCCGTTTTTGGCGGAAAAGCCGACTTGTTCAGCCAAGAAATTAATCAGCTATTGGGTAGAGATGATTAATTGGAGAAGATAGGTTAGAATTTACAGTTCGGAACTGACTAAAAATACTAACGAGACAGAAACAGAAAAACATTTCCTAGGTTGCTGATTACCGATATTCTACTGGTGATCGGCAGCCTAGTTTTTGCTTTCTTTCTAGGATAGATTTGACTATCCAAATGAATCCGTCACTAACTATATATCTGTCATTTTTGACAATTCTCTCAAATTGAAAAACACTCAATCTTAACCGATTGAGTGCTTCAATTCACTAATTTATAGCAGAATAATACGTTAATTCTTCTAGTTGTTGTGAACCTTCCAGCCAGTATTCATAAAATGCACTGCTTAATTTATATCCTCTACCCCACAAGGTCGTGATGGTTTCTCCAGTAATGCCATGGGTCTCAAACTTGTGCTTCAACTTGTTTATCAAGCAAGACAACTGGCTCATGTTCGAAGATGTGCTACCGTCTTGCCATAAACAATCACACAGCTCTTGTCGAGATAGAACACCACTAGTGGAATAAGACTGGATCAAACATTCAAAGACACGTTTTTCCGTTTTGGACAGACTCTTGATTAATAATTTCAGACTATTTGGAGTTGTGTCTTCTCCTTGTGTAGTAGGAAAAGTCAGAATTTGATTACCTGTTACTACATCCTGTTTCATTTGTTGCTGAAGCTCGTTCATTTTTTCTCGCAGAAGTTCATAGCTGGTTTCTTTTGCTACCCAGTCTACCAATCCTTGTTCTTGCCAGTAGCTTTGCTCTTCCTCATTAGGAATGTT
>NZ_JAFREL010000107.1 GCF_017377655.1 Candidatus Enterococcus ferrettii | reverse complement strand
CTTTTGGGGGTCGGTACAGGATACTCACTTTGAGAGACTTTCATTCCTGCTTTTTACATAAACGAGCGCAACATTGAAAGAATGTACCGCAATAAACGAAGCACAATAAAGAAAATAAAAATATTCCCGAAAATGAAACCAAACAGATTGCCGATGCTGGCTTTGATATTGCCTAAGCTGAAGCGGCGTAAAAATCTTGGTGTACTATTATAGCCATTGCGTTTGAGGCGAAATTTTTCTTCGTATGTAATATCCAGCATATCATAGTAAATAATCTGCAATGGCTGTCTAGCAAAGAATGTCTTTTCAAAGCCCACCATCATGGTGTATTGCTTATTCTTGGAAGGCAGATTGCGTACCCCATTTTTATTGATGCGCACCTTCTCGTTTTGATTGTCATTGATGTTATAGCTGTATTCATCTTCCTCAATTTGATCAATCTTGGCATTCGGTTGATTCGCCTGCAGGAATTCCTCATAAACTTCGGAAAATTTCCCTCTTTGTCCCATTAGAAAAACCAGAGCACCAATTAAGACTAGGATCATCAGTCCATTCAGCAACATAAACTCTTGAAAGAAAGCCGTATAGGCACCAATAATCACTAAGGCTGCCACAACCAAAATAATTCGTTTGTTGTAGTATTTTTGATACATAATTTCGATCGTGCGTTTATAGTAATCAAAATCTTCTGCAACAAAATTCTCCATTCGGTGTTCCTCCTTTGTTTTTTGTGTAAAAAGAAAGGCGATGCATCTCCTAAGAGAATTCTCGCCTATTTTCGATTAAATATCCTTTGGTACATAGAAACTGCGGTTATCCATACCAAAAATACGTTCAGTGTACGTTCCTGGTTCCGTATTTTTCACTGCACTGGACAGCATTTGCATAGAAGCATCAATGTTGTCAATTTGATGCAAAATTTCGGCTTCCATAATACGCGGGCGTACTGGAGAACCATACTCCAGCAAACCGTGATGAGATAAAACCATGTGGCGCAATACTACTACATCTTCATCGGCATCATTGATTTTCAGCGCCGCACAAGCTTTATTGATCTCTTCATCAACTAAAACCAAGTGTCCCACTAAATTTCCAACGACGGTATATTCTGTCGAAGAAGGACCTGACAATTCCAATACCTTGCCTAAATCATGCAAAATAATCCCAGCATACAACAGCGAAGCATTTAATTGCGGATATTCCTTAACCAGTGATTTTCCGATACGCAACATGGTCAGCGTATGATAGGCCAATCCACCGGCAAAAGCATGGTGATTGCGTTTAGCTGCAGGGTATTCAAAAAATTCCTTTTGATAGTTGTTTAATAGGAAACGAACAATCCGGTTCCAGTGAGCATTGGTAATCTCAAACAATGTCTGGTTGATTTCTTCTTCCATCTCTTCCCGACGAATCGGTGCGCGCTCCATGTATAAGCTTGGATCGCTAGGTTCTTCAGGCTTCGTTACTCGGAGGTGCAGAATTTTCACCTGCGGATTTCCCTGATAGATTTCGCGTTTCCCAGTTAGGGCAACGACTTGTCCCGCTTTAAATTTCTTAATTTCGTCCTCTGAAGCATCCCAAAACTTGCCGTCTACTGTGCCAGAAGTATCCTGGAAGGTAAAGGCGATAAATTTCTTACCGTTTTTCGCCAAGCGAACATCGGCATTCTTGATCAATACGTACATTTCAAATTGCTCATCAACAGTCAATTCTTTAATTTTCTTCATCGTGAAACTCCCTTCAATTCCCAAACAGGTTGGTGAAGCTCTTGATAATAGCTTACCATTTCTTGGTCAGATGACAAACAGATGATTTGATAATCTTTACTAAATTCGGCAAATAGCTTGGCCAATTGCCGTTTTCGCTGATGATCATAATGCAGCCAGCCATCATCAATAATGATCGGACACCAAGGATGGTTCTTTTGCAATGCCAAGTAGGCAAAACGAATTGCCATAATTACCTGATCCTTGGTCCCAGTGGATAAGCTGTATACCGGTCGCTGATTCACCGTCACGATTCCATCTAGAAAATCTAAACGGGCCTGCTCATAATCCGTTAAAACTTGGAAGTACCGGCTAGCCTGCTTCATTAATTCGGGAAGCTGCTGCTCCGATAACTCTGTGGCAATATCCTGCAGCAACTGACTTTCCAGTTTAGCTGCTGTATATTCCTTTAGCAGCTGGTTAACGACCGCTTTTTGTTGACTGGCTTGCTGATACCAGGCGTCCAAGGTTCCGTCGGCTTGCATTTGATCAATCTGCAAACGCAAACGCTGTTCTTGTTCCTGCAATTGGCGCAAGTGTTCTTGATTCGTTTGCTGCCGACCTCTTAAGATACGCAAATTATCCTCAATTGTTTCCAACGAACTAGCTTTTGGAAATAAAGGTGCCACGGTTCTCGTTAAATCCTGCAATCGCTGCTTCTTCTGTCTTAATTCCTGCTGCTGTTGCAAAAAGACTGGAACCTCAGATGGGTAATGCAATCCCAGCTGCCGCAATAAAGCTTGATGCTGACTAATTAATAGCTGCTGCTGTTTTTTAGTTTCATTCATCCGCTGCTGCAGCATGGTATTTTCCTGATAGGTCTGGGCAAAACGAATCTGCTCCATTTCTTTAGCATACTGCTCCAACGCTGCAAATTTTCCACTTATATTTTTTTCCTGCAGCGGTAGCCATTCTTGCAAGAAATTAAATTCCTGTTCCTGCTTCAACAGCTCCTGATGAATGGCTTGCTGTGCTTTTATCCACTCCGTTTGCTGCTCCTGCTGAGCTAAAAATTGCTGTGCAGCTTGATTCACTTGCTGGATCTCCAGCTCAGACTCCCTCAGCGGTAGTCGACGGCGACGCAGCTCTTGCTGCAATTGCTGCTGAAGCATTTGCTGCTGTTGTTCCTGCTGTGACAGCTTTCCTTCTAACTCTGCCAACTGTCCTTCGTAAATATCCAGCTGCCCCAGCTTTTCCTGCCAGGTTTCTTTGCTGACAGTCAAATTAGGCTTGCGCAATCCCCACAGGATACTTAATGCCGAAAGTACAACTAAACCATAACGCCAAGGTGGCGGCAGTAGAAAAGCTGCTATAAGGGAGGCACCTGCTGCTAACCAGCCCCATGGTTTGCGTCTTGGCTGATTGAACAGCTCAGGGTGTTGTTTCTCATACTGATTCAAAACAGCTTCTGCCTGATCTCGTTGTTCTTTAACAATTTTTAGACGAATCAATTGCTCTTCGACTTGCTTTTGTCCTTGCTGGATTGGACCAAATAATTTAGTGATGTCCTGATTATCAGAAAAAGGCAGAGGCGGCTGCTCAACCGTCCAACCGAAGTTTGCTGCCTGCTGTTGCGCTAACTGAACTGCTAAGCGCTGCTCTTCATCCAGTAGGCGGAGAACCGCAACCTTTTGCTCTAATAACTGCTGAATTTTTTCTTCATGCTCTAAATAGAAATAATACTTTGCAGAGTGCTGATCCATCCCACTGTGTCGCTGCAATGCTTGCTGCAGCTTCTCCAGCTCTTTGTTCAGCTGCTGATACTCTTGATAAAATTCCTGTAGCTGCTGATGGTCCTCTTCACTGCCTTGCTGGGTCAAATCTAACTCCTGTAAAGCCAAGTATTCTGCGTAATTGTTCCAGTTTAAACGCTGCTGCTCCAACTGCAATTGCTCCTGCTGGGCTTTTTGATGCGTACTTTCCTGCTGTCTCACCTGCATTTGCAATTCATCAGCCTGACGCACCAAGGACTGGAAATCTGCCTCCTGAGCTTCCTTTTGCTGAATTTTCTGTTGTAAAACCTGCCAGTTTTGCACTGCCTGATTTAAGGTTTGCTTACGCCCACGGGGTTTATAGATCGCTTCGTATCTTTTTTGCAAACTGCCTTTTCGTTCAAACAATTGGTTGCTGCCGGATAATCCTAATGAAACTAAAGCCTCATGCAGAGCATCCTCCTGTAGATATTCCAGCTGCTGCAGCTGCTCCTGCTGAAAGGTAAATACCTGTTGAAAAAGCTCCTGATTTAAGGGATACAGAATCGTTTCCAGCAGCTCTTCAGTTCCCTGCTGCCCCTCTTCCAACTGAACAATAGCTTTGCCCTTGTTCTTATTTTTATAACGCTCGATAGTAATCTGACCATATTTATCAGTAAGGATCGTTAAACGTCCGCCATAACCGCTACCATCCTCTGGAGTGTAATCCTGACCCTTTTTTCGCTTGTTAGGAAAACCAAACAGCATGGCCTGAATAAATTGATAGAGAGTTGATTTGCCCGCTTCATTTAACCCATACACAAGCTGGTTCTTCGACTCAAACAAGAATGTCTGCTGCCGCCACTTGCCAAAGCCGGTAATCTCTGCTTTTTTTATCCACATGAGCCTCTCTCCCCCTTATCTATTCGTCTCATCTGAAGAAACAGGTTTTCTAAAACGATATGATTCCTTCAATGTTTGAGCTAGTTCTTCAATAACCTCTTGTTTAAACTGATTGGTTAACAACGGATGAATCGCAGGATTTTGATCTAACTCCTGCAGCAGCGCTTGAAAAACTTGCGGCTCTTCATAGGTTGTCAAGAGCTGATCCACTAACACTTCATCCACTGCTAAATACGGTCGCTCTTCTGAGGTATCTGTCATTGTCAGCTGCCACAAAAAAATCTGTTCAGGTAATTCTTCCTGCAAAATCATTCGCAGTTCACTAGATGCCACCTGATACCTCAATTCTGATCCGAGTGTTTCACCATCGGTTAGCTCGATTTGCAATAAAGTCGGCTGAGAAAACTGCACCTGTTCCTTCACCGCTTGAAAAAGTTGAGGATTATTGCGGACATGAGCCAAAGAGACCCGTTGTTTTTTCCATTGAACCTCTGCAATGGGGATAGAACGTACTTTTACGAACCCATCGCTTTTCTCCACTAATTGAATACCAGACAACTGCGTTTCTTTCTGGGTATGCCCCTGTGGTGTTCCTGGATAAACAATCCATGGATGCTCCGATAGGATCTGTGGTACATGAATATGCCCCAAAGCCCAGTAGTCATACCCCTTTTCAATGAGCTTGGCTACAGTAAAAGGGGCATAGGGCATTTGTCCACCATGATACATTCCTATATGAAAGGTGCCGCTATTTTTCACTGGAAACTGTGGGAGCATCTCCTGTTCAATCGTCGGATGTTGAAAGCTGAAGCTGCTGACAGCTACATCCTCTCCCGCTTTAGTAGTAAAGCGTTTGGTTTCCACTGTTTCTTTTGTAAATAAAACGATATTGTCTGGAAAGGTAAACCAGTAACGCTCTGCTTGATAATAATCATGATTGCCAAAATTCATAAAAACTGGAATCTCTGCTTGCTGCAGACGTTCCATCTCAGAAAAGAAATAGCGCTGTGTTTTTAATGTTGGCCGATTCTGATGAAATGTATCACCAGCCAATAAGACAAAATCAACCGTCTCTTTAATTGCTGTATCGACTAAATTTGTCAGCATTTGCTGATTTGCCTGCAATAAATAAGGTTGAAAGCTATCTGCTACATCGATCAGTCCCTCAAAAGAACGGTCCAGGTGCAAATCTGCTGCGTGTAAAAATTTCATTGCTTTCGCCTCCGATCCTATCTATTTTACCATAACAAAGCGAAAGTTTGTTCGTATAATTATTGGGACATGTGTTTCTTTTTGATTTATTAAAAAACAGCACCTACTTATCTAATTAGGACCTGCGACGTATTTTTCTCTGCTTTTGTCCATGTTATACTAAAAAGGTAACTAGTTACTCAAGAGGAGGCTATTATGGATATCCATCATTTGATTGAAACCTTTAGTAAAAATCGAGATTCCCAACAACGAGCAATCTTTTCCAGCCTGTTTATCTTAGGCAATCGTCTGCAGACTTCCTTTGACAAACTTGATCCAGCTGTTACCTTAAAGCAATTTATGCTGCTGACCATGGTGAAAAATTCACCCGAAGAGGGCTTGACCTTGACTCAAATCGGGGAGCTATTAGGCAGTTCTCGCCAAACCGCAAAAAAACTAGCCTTGTCTTTAGAGAAGAAACAGCTAGTAAAGATCAAACAGAGTACCCATGATAAACGGAAGTCACTTCTGACTATTACGCCTGAAGGGGTAGACTATTTTGCCAAGGTAGCTGCCCTGCACAGCACAGCTCTTGGACGACTATTTGAAGGCTATTCCGACGAAGAAGTCGAACAATTTTTTATTATTTTTATGAAGCTGTATGAAGGAGTAGAAGAACTAGAACAATTGGCATTTGAATAAGGAGAGGTGGAAGTTAAATGGAAAAAGTCGCAGTAATTTATGGTTCACATTATGGAACCACACAGCAATATGCTCAATGGATTGCCGAAAGCTTGCAGGCTCCTTTATTGGATGCAGCTAAAACTACTAAAGAACAGCTGCAAAATTATGAATGGCTGATTTTCGGTGGTGGGTTGTATGCTAGTGGAATTAAAGGATTTAAGCTGTTGAAGGAACATTCAGGAGAAAAGTTAATTTTGTTCACTGTGGGGTTAGCCGATCCTAAAGTCACGGATTATAGTCCAATATTGAACAACAACTTAAGTAAAGAGCAATTACAGAATACTAAAATTTTTCATTTACGTGGTGGAATTGACTATGGTCGATTATCAAAAATGCACCGACTAATGATGGCATTCAAGAAAAAAGATGCTGAGAAAAAAATAAGTGTGCAGCCAAATGAGGAAGATCGAGAATTTTTGGCTACTTATAATCAGCAAATTGACTTTACTGCTGAAGAAACGATTGCTCCACTTATTGATTACGTAAAAAAGGAGCTTGAGGCCTATGTCTAAATTAGTAACCGGGCTGATTATTGTACTTGCTGCCGGATGCCTCATTTTCTTTGGAGCAACTATTTATTCAAAAAGTATGCTGAAGAATGTAGCAATCGCTAAAGTTGACCCTCGAGAATTGCCTGATGGCACCTATTCTGGTGAAGCGAGCCTCAAACCAGTGATTGCTAAAGTCAACGTAACCATCGCTGAAGGAAAGATTTCTGCGGTTCAAATTACGGAACATCAAACTGGCTTAGGCAAAAAAGCCGAGACAATTGCTTCGGAAATCGTTGACAAGCAATCCTTGCAGGTAGATGCCATCAGCGGAGCAACCATGAGCAGCCAAGCAATTCTCAAGGCTTGCGAAAATGCATTGACTAAATAGTCTTCGAGCTGTTGTTAAGAGTCTTCTTAATAACAGCTTTTTTAAGCAAATACCAGACAATTATTGGGCTCCTCACGATTTTTCAAAATCGTCGAAAAGAGGTCACTGTATTCCTGCTGCATTTCTGGCTGCTGCAAAATTCGAAAAATGGAAAGTGCCTGGTCACATTTTTGCTTGCCCATCTCAACGGAGCCAGAAGCAATTTTCAGCCAGCCTTGATAAAACAGCAGCTTGCTGCTATTCAGCAAATCCCCCTGATCATACAACAATTCCTCGGCTTCCTTCAGCACCTCTTGTGCCCAAGAAAGCTTTTGGAAATTAATAAAAGTGGTACAGGTACCGAAAAGTAGTTCAAAACGCATACCTTGCATCGCCTGCAATCCCTCTTGCTTTTTCGTTCGGGCAACTGCCGTTCGCAGCAACTGCCTAGTAGTTTCTACTGGAAAGCTAAATTGAAAAAAACGAAACAGCATCACTTCAAAAACACCCCAATTATCTATCTTGTACAAATAGCTGACAATCGGCGCTGAGAGCGTGTGGGATTGCTTAAACAAATGATCCAAATCAACTGTTTTCCCCGCTTTTCCCTCTTCATTCACTTGATAGTTCAATACCAGCAGTTGACAGAGAATTCCTAAAAATTTGCCCCAATTGGTCTCCTGGGCAATTGCCTTCTCCAGCTGTCTCATCTCTTCTTGGCCTTTGGCAAAATCCCCAGATTTATTCGCTAGATGGTTGCAGTGAAAAATCTGATCCAGATAAGCAACAAACTTTCCGGATAAATAAAAGGGATGGTCAGACAGATAATTGTACACCGACTGTTCTTCCGCTTGAGAACGCAAATACAAAAATTCTTCCATCGTCACATTAATGCCATTGAGCAGCTGTTCAAAACGCTTAAAGCTGATATTTGTATTTCCTTTTTCAAATTTGCTGATAAAAGCCACACTGTTCCACTCATTGGCAAGCTCCTGCATACTTAAGCCGCGCTCTTTACGCAGCTGCCGAAAAAGCTTTCCCTCCATTTAATCACCCTTTTCTATTTAAAAATTCCACTATAGTAGAATTATCCTTCTCCTCTAGTTTAGGTCAGATAAGATTAAAGAACAAGCTGAGAAATGAGGAGATCACTTATGAGAAGAGCACAAATGGAAGATTTGCCAGTCATTACTGATTTTATAGTTGATCGTTTTTGGGGGCTGGAACACTTTAATTTTTTGTCACAAGATTTAGCTGCCCCCAAAGAAACATTGACTGCTTTAGTGACTGCCCAAACCGCTATATTTTTAAAGTATGGCGATATTTATCTTTATCAAGATCCTTTACTTGGAGCAATGGCCGGCATTCCTTTGAAAAAATTTTCACTGCCCCACCAACTATTTTATAGCTTAGCTACCCCAAACCCATTTAGAAAAATGCCCAAGCTGGAACAGAAGCTTCTTCTGGAAAAAAATAAATTGATTACTGAAATTCACACTCGTTGGCATAAAAAATATACTAAAAATGCTTACTACCTCTGCCAAGTCGCTGTTGCTAAAGAAGCCAAAGGAACCGGTGCCTTGCGGAAAATGCTGACACCTATTCTTACAGAATGCCAAACCAAGGGGCAAGATATCGTTTTAGAGACTATGACTGAAAGCAATATCCCCATTTATCAGCATTTCGGCTTTGAACTGGTGGAAACTCATCACAGCCCCAATGTTCCCTATGACGAATATTGTTTTATTAGACGACATAAATAAAGTAAAGCTAAGCTGAAGATACTACTCAGCCTGGCTTTACTTTTCATTAACTTAAATCAACTTCTATTCTTTTATCGGCACAAGGATCTTGGTCTGATAGCTTTCAGGATTTCCCTTAAACAGCTTGCCTGGTCCCTTTAGATACAGCTCTCGCCAAGTAGTGTCCAGTGTCAACTGATGCTCTTTCGCATAGTCGATCAACGCTTTATACGCTTCATGCAGACGGTCGTATTCACCAATATGCATCGTACACAGCACCTTACTGGCTGGGAAAGTAGTAATTGTTACTTTATCAGAAGCAAAAGCCTTTTTAATCGGAACACCTAGCGCCATTTTTCCAATCTCATTCACTTCTTCGTCAAAGTATAAACAAAATGGGGCTCCGTTTGCTCGGCCTTTGACCTCCTGAAACAGTTTGCCAGTGTAGCTGCCGATCTCTCGAAAGGTCCCTTCGAAATACCATAAAGCAACTTGTTCAGCTGGTAATTGTTCCACCATCATTTCATAGTTCATTTGTCTTCGCTCCCTCATTTTAGTTGTTGTCAGGAGGTTATCCAGTTGGCGAATTAATTCTTTTTGTTGGGTTACTCTTTGCTCCAGCATTTGCCGTTTTTCGAATAAATAGCCGGCTAAATCCGCTTCTTCCAAATCATAAGCCAACACTTCCTGCATTTCGGCAATAGTGAAGTCGAACTGCTTTAACAAAAGAATCAGTTCAGCCTTGTCCAAATCAGCAACAGAATAATATCGGTATCCGTTGGTGCCGCGAGCAGAGGGCTTCAACAATCCTTCTTGATCATAATAGCGCAGCGCTTTAGCTGTCAGTTTAGAAATTTTAGAAAATTCACCGATTGTATACATGTATTCTCCTCCTACCCCAACTATAAACCTTCCTGTATAGAGGAAGGTCAAGAGGTATTGTCTTCGTCATACAAAAAGTCGAAAATCCCCCCAGCTGAATTGGCAGATTTCCGACGATTGCTATGCTTTAATTTCTTCAATTGAATCCGTAATGACCCAATCATCCATATTTTTGCCGCGATTATAAGCAAACGGCTCAAGCTCTTCAATAAGATCTATTTCAAAAACAGCAAGATATTTCTTACCAGCCCAGCGATCATGCTGCTTCTTCGACAAATTCAATTCCTTTTCAAACTGTTGGATAAAAGCAGCAGATTCTTCTTTAGTCATTTTTTCACTTTCGATTACCTGAGTAATTACACCGCGATGAGTAATTAGCAAGTTCCCGCCTGTTTCAACAAAATAGGCGACATCCCCAACCTTTGCTCGTCCACCTAAAGGCAGCTTTTTGCCGGCAGCTCCACGAATGATCATAGTTTTCTCATGCGTCAACAGCTTCTCTAATTCCTTGCCTTCTTTATTCAAATAAACCAAATGCTCGGCTTGGCCTTCTCTTTTCTGATACCATTTACTAACAGTCATGCTAGACACTCCTTTATTTATGGACAGGCAACCAAATTTCTAAACACGCTTGCTCACCTAACGTGATGTACGTCTCCAGCTCAGGCCCCTCAATTTTTTGATAATGGGTTTGCGGCAGCCACGTATTGAATATCTGCTGCTGCAATTGATTATAGGTGCTAGACACATTCTCAGTTATGCGATAATCATAACGCTCACTGGTAAAAACCACATAACTTTGCTTAGGTATTGAGAACGTGGGATACTTGCTAGTTTGTCCCTCAGTCAGGACAAATCCTGTGAAGTAGTTTAGCATCCCGCTGTCCGCAATTTGCGGATTCGCTACTGCAAAATAAGGTGCTCGATTTATTCCAAAGAAACGTTTATTGGTGGCCTCAGTCTCCGCAAAAGTTCGTAAGCTTTGATCCGTGAAAAACTGCTCCCACTGTTGACCTGTTTGCTGAAACAATTGCTCGTCCAGCAAATAGCTAGTCATTTTACCAACAATTTGAAAGGCTGGCAGCTGTTCAATCCGATAATTTAACGTTTTTCCACCATCGATTTGAATGGTTAAACGCATCGGTGGAAAATAATTAACCGCAGCAAATTCTTCTTTGGCTTGAGCAGGTGTTAAGCCATGGAATTTCACAAAGGCACGATGAAAAGCAGAACGGTTTGCATAGCCGCACTGCTCTGCAATCGTATCAACCAGCTCCCCTTGACGCAGGCAACCAACCGCTTCAGACAAGCGACGATTGCGAACGTAATTAGAAAAGGAGTAGCCCGTTAAATAAGTAAAAAAACGATGAAATGTATATTCTGACAGCAAAGCTTGTTTTGCCAGCGTCTTCAACGAAATTTCTCCAAATAAGTGATCCTCTATATAAGCTAGAGTCGCTGTAAATCGTTGGATGTCTGTGGTCATATTGTTTAGCTCCTGTTTTAGTCTTCTATTAAGCATAGCACACTAAAACAGAGATTTCTTCAGCTATTTTTTCTTCACTGGTACCCAGATTTCAATGTCGTTGCCGCTTCCGTAAACCTCCATATCTGGCCCTCCTGAAGCCATCTCTCCTGTCATATAGCCAGTATTCAATAATTCATACTCTTCTGACTGGGGACCCCATTTTGAGACAATTTCAACTTGTGTCTGTCCAGAGGCTTCCTTGGTCGTTGGAAAAACTGCCCAAGTATTGGCTGGCACTTCTATTTCTTCCAACCCATCCGGTGTTTCCTCGGTAGTAGCCACACTGATATAGTAGTCGAATCGTTTCGCATCATTAGAATCAATATTATAGAAGCTAGCACCAATCAAACCGAATGGCTCCCGATTAATCAACGGCAGCAGTGCCTCCTGTTTCCCAGTAGATAAAATCTCACCCCAATGAGCGGGGCAATCTTGCATCCCCTGTTGATTTTCATTAGTTGACTCCTTTTTGTAGCCAACTATCTTAAACGCGTCTAATTCTACAATTCTGTGTTCCATTTTTCATTCCTCCTCTTTTTTCCACTATACCAAAAGCTAAACTAACTCTATGTATCCTTTTCTAAGCAAGAAAAGTGATAGCCTTCTTACTATCTAGAATAGCATGGCTTCTTAGCTGGAACCTCTCATTTTTGGAGCAAAATTTGTTTGATCGCAAAAAATCTGCAAATCCTTTGTCATCAGGATTCACAGATGTATTTTATAAATCTACTTTACAAATCTACTTTTTCAAATCGATTAACCGATACGTGGTAAGCAATAATTGTTGCTGCAACATAAACCAAAAATCCAATAATTAGAATAGGCAACTGTCGAAGCAGCTCCGGCTGCTTGACGCTATCCAACCAATAGAAATTAGGAAAATGAACAATAACTTCCATTGAAGTCATTATGATTATTGCAGGAATCATCGCTAATACAAAAGCTTTTCCTGCCTTGTAAGCTGTCTTGAAAAAGACAGTTAAAAAAATCACATTGAAAACAGCATAAATGAAAAACCCCATGCCATAAAAAGCTACATTTGCTTCAATTCCGACCGGGTTTCCGTTAGACAAAATAGCCAATCGTAAAAAAGTAAAAGGTAAAGATATCAGCATCTGAATCAACTCTGCCAGCACTACCAGTAAACATTTGGCTTTTACCGTGTCACGTTTCCGAACCGGTAATAAAGCTGTATAGTATATGTCATTCGTTTCACGTCCGTACATAAAACTGATATATATGCCCAGCCCGCTAAATAAGAAAATGATCCCATATGGATAAGCCGGGACTAAAACTAGTACCCCCATGCAGGTAAAAATGAATAAATTAGGGTGAGCTGCTAAACGAATTTCCTTGTACAATAAATTAAACATCGTAACTCTTCCTTTCCGTACGAATCATAATTTCCTCAAGCGAGAGTGCGTGTTCGTCTGGCTTCTTCAAATAGTCAAAGGAGTGTAAAAAATCCTCTTTTGGTGCATTGGCAACCATTTTTCCTTCTTTGATGTACGTAATTGAATCTGCACATTTCTCTAAATCTGATGTGATATGGGTGGAAAAGAGAATGCTGCGTTCGCCTCCTTGAACCAAATGCTGGAACAATTCCAGCAAATCATCTCTAGAGACTGGATCTAAACCACTGGTAGGCTCATCTAAAATCAACAATTTGGCATCATGGGACAAAGCCAAAGCAATCATATATTTCACCTTCATTCCAGCCGATAAATCCTTCACCTTTTTCTGAGGATCCAAAGAAAATACTGACAAGTATTTTTCATAGGCTGATTCATCCCAAGATGGGTAAAATCGTTTTGTCACTTTAGTAATTAAGGACACCCTTTTTTGCTCATAAAAATCAATTCCGCCTAATACAATTCCCATTTGCTGCTTGCAGGCTTCTTCATTGTCTAAGAAATCCTTCCCAAACATTTCGATTTTGCCAGAATCTGGATGCACTAGGTTCAGCAATGATTTTAATGTCGTACTTTTCCCTGCCCCATTTTTTCCAATAAGGCCCATGATTTGTCCTTTGGGCAATGCGAAGGAAATATCTTCTAATGTAAAGCTAGAATAATGCTTAGTTAATCCTTCAATTTTTAATAAGTCCATAGTTCTTCCTCTTCTTCCTTTTCTTAATTATTTGATAGCTGTTTATCCTCAGACAAGCGAACTTTCGATTGACCAGCCAGATGGAAAAATACTTCACTGCTTAACAAAACAATTCCAGCGGTTAACGGATTACAATCCCCCAACACAACTAAAACATCTCCTGTCTTGTATTCCATGGTTTCCTTAGCTTTCTTTGGCAGAACAATTTGACCATGGTCATTCATCGTCACAGTTCCCAAATAATGCCTACTCTTTGATGGAATTGGTATCCCCGTTTGTTTTGAATCGTAATTGACAAAATCATTCAATGAAACATCAAACAATTCTGCCAACAAAATACAATTAACAATACAAGGAAGAGCGTTACCCTTTTCCCATTTGGCAACCGCCTGACGAGTTACCCCAATTCTTTCAGCAATTTCTTCTTGCGACATGCGACTTTGCCTTCTTAAACAATTCAGATTAGCAGAAATATTACTTTTTACCCGCTTCATATTTTTCACACCTCTTGTAATTATCATAGGCAACCACTAAAGAAATGAACACCAACCATAGTTAACCAAATATGTTCGTTTTCGTTACCTATTTTTTTCTGTAAAATGAATCAGCCAAATTCTCTTTTTTATTTTTAAAATTACATAGCTATTTTGTTTGAGTTGTGTATACAATAGGAGGAACGATAACCATTGTTTCTTAATAATGAGTTATTGACTATTTTGGAGTGACAATAAAGGAGTTAAAATGAATGAAGGTTATTAATCAGGTTCCAGGAGAAGTAGGCTTTAAACAAGCCATTAAGGATTTTTTTGTCGGATATGTAGAGTTTAAAGGGCGGACAACCCGTGCAGGGTATTGGTGGGTTCAACTTATTTTGATGTCTATTCGCCTTTTATTTGGACTCATTTTATTTACAACGCTATTCTCAGCAATTATTAATACCGGTATGATGTATGGATACTATGACTATTATATGTCTGATGACGAGATTGCTTGGGAAGTATTCAGTGCATTATTTCGTATTTTGCCAATTTTAATTTTCTATTTTGTTTATTCGTTGGCCATCTTACTGCCAAACTTGTCATTAATGACTCGTAGGATGCGAGATGCGGGACTTCGAGGACGGGGCCTACTGGTTCACTACATTGCACTATTTTTATTAGGCATGTTCCAATTTACTTTTCAAGTAGCTAGTACGTGGTCACCAGGGTATTATGTAGCATCTATGCTGTGTCTGTTTCTTAATCTAATTATCTCCATTGAATTGTTTGTGTTCACCTTAATGCCAACAGATGAGATAACTGTCCGCAGCAACAGCAGCTTTTTACGCTTCTTCTTTAGAGAAAAAGAACTGCCAACTGTACAAACTTCAACAGAAATTCTTCCTCAAGAAACTTCAGAAAAACCAGTGGAAGAAATCATTGAAGAGTTAAAAAAAGAACCTGCCGTTTCTTCTAGCAACGAGACTAAAAATGAGCCACCGCTATAAAGCGGGGCTCATTTTTTATTTGTATTTACCAGCCGCCAGAAGCACCACCGCCACCGGAAGATCCTCCACCAAAGGAACCCCAAGAGCCGCCGCCACTGCTGCCGCTTGAACCGCTATCTGAATGATTGGACGGATTGTAGTGGGAAGCTAAGTAAGCAGTAGTGATCACATCGCCATTATAGCCATACAGAGTATCCCCTACTAGAATACGACCCAAAGACTGTTTCTTAGCCTTTGGATATTTTGCTAGGATTCTTCCACGCTTTACTGCATTTTTAACTTGTCCAGCTGACCAAATAGTTCCTATCCCAGCCATCATCAAATAGTAAAAGGATGTTTTCTTTATTTTAATTATTCGAGCAGCTTTCTCCTGCGTACTTCTTCCTCGTTGGAAAGTCTCCAAGTCGGTTTGAAATTCCTGATAGTACTGCTTCATCAACTTCCTACCTCGAAGACTGCTAATTAAAAAACCTGCTAATAAGAGGATTCCAATCGATAAAATGATTATCTGCAGCCAGTAAAGCAATTGGTTATTGCGCTTTGTCCGAGTGATAGCAGCAATTTGCGAATCTACTAAAGCCGTCTTTGAATTCATGATATTAAACACGTCGTCCACTACTTGGCTAACTGCCGCATCATATTTTTTATCTTCAAAAGCTTCCACTACATCATCGTCACTAATAATGTCATCAGCAGTGGAATCTGTAATCAAACCTTCCAATCCATAACCAACTTCTAGACGAAATTCCTGATCTCCCAAGGCGATTAAATACAAAACACCGTTATCCTCATCCTTGTTACCAATTCCCAACTGATTGAAAATCTTTTCAGCATAAGATTCAATACTCTCACCCGAAGGCAATGCTGGAACGGTAACGACCTGCAGCTGTGCACCATTTGTACTGGCTGCCAATTGTTTGTTCAGATCATATATTTTCTTTTTAGTTTCTTTATTCAGCATATTGGCGTTATCTGAGACAAAAAGGTTATTACGATTTAATCGAATTGAAGCGTTAGTATTTCTTATCTCCACTGTATAAAGATCATTTTTCTCTGGATAGTCCTTTAAATTGGCCAAATTCTTATCTAAGGTTTCTTTAAAGTTTCCGGTTGCTGCTTCCTTCTCCCCAGAGAGAATCGCTGCTTTTTCCAACTCCAATTGCTCAATCTGAGTGGTATATTTTTGATTTTTTTCAGCGTAACTTTGATAGTTGCCTGGTAAAAGTCTTATCGCAAATAATCCTAAAAAAAACATCATCACCAGCAACAAACAAAGCTGCTGGATTCTATTCTTTCTGTTCAACCTTTGAAAAGTTTCCTGCGCTCGCTTGTTCACCTTGTCAAAATTTCGCTTTTGTTTTGCATCCTCAGTTTCTTTTTTCATCTTAATTCCCTACTTTTTCATCTTTTCATCTATTATACGCAAACTTTCTTTTGCAAAAAAGAGACTTTGGACGGATGTTTTAGTCGGAAAGCTCTTCTAGAAAACAGACCATAATATATTCTTGTTCATTCTCGTCAACAATCGTAAAGCCGACATTTTGATACATTTGAAGCGCATAGTTATCCTTTTGTACTGCTAAAGACGTTTTCGAGTACTCCACTTTCTTGAGATATGCCAACATCTGCTTCATCAGTGCTGTTCCAATCCCCTGTCCTCGATATTCTGGTAAAAGAGAAATTGAAAATTCCGGTGTCTGATCATCAATTGAACCAAAGCCTTCAATATTTCTTACCCAAACTGCGCCAACAATTTTCCCTGCTGTTTCAGCACATAAACAATAATCTTCAATTTGTTGGCCAAAATCTTCAATGTAAACATGTACTTCCGGCTTATATATTTCCGTTCGCGGAATCAAATTCTCCAAGTCGCGTTGGAAAATTGCTTGATACAAAAACTCTTCCAGCAACGGATATTCCGTCGGCTGCATTGTTCGAATGATTACTTCCATTATTACAAATCCTCCTGATTATTAATTTGAATAATCAGCCGTTCATCCACACATAAGTCATCCCCCTTTTTGAATTAAGCGTACCATCAACCCCTAAGTAAAGACTAGTAAAATTTCTATCTCACAAACAAGCAACCTTAAAAACGAAGGGATTTCCATCGTTTCACCTTATTTTTTAAGGCCTTCACTAGGGTTACCCTTTGATTCTACGAAAAAAAACAGCGAATAGTTTTCTATCCACTGCTTACCTTATTTAAATTTACTTCAACAGCCGTTCAATCATTTTAGGTGTTAAACCTGTTTTTTCAGCAAGCTCTTCAATAGTCAGGCCAGTTGCTTGAAGGCGTTTCATCATTACTGACAAATCCTCACCGACTTCCACAATATGCTTGTCTGGATCATACAAGCGAATTACCTTTTGTCCCCATGGCATTTCGATCTCTTCACCAAGCTGCTCAACCCCCAGCTTAGCTAGCTTTTCACGAAAGCTGTCAAAATCATCTTCTTCAAAATACATTTCGGCATCATTGCCTTGATACTTGAAAAAGTCAGGCGTACAATGGGTGAACTCTACCCATGAACTTTCGGTTTGCAGCGACAAACCTCCTGTCAGAGTTACATTTTCACCTAAATCTGCAATCACTCGAACACCGATTACCTTAGTATAAAATGCTTTTGATTTTTCCATATCCTTCACTACCAGCATAGGTCCTTTGAACTTCATGATCTACCTCCTTTTATTTCAGCTTAGCATAAAGCCAACAAAGAAGACTCTTAAATCTTGCCAAAAATTGCGAGTGTATTTAGCCTTACACAGAAAAGATCTTAAAATCCAAGACAAACGCTCTATCTTCGCTTAGATTTTATGGGAATGGGTCATTTCACCTAAAAAATGAGGCAAATTGTATTTAGGAATGAAACAGTTTATTCTCGCTCTTGGAAATAGACAGTGATCTCCTCAGCTGTCAGATGGCGAATTTCAGCTAGAGCAAACTCTTCAAAATGATCCGCCTGGTAAACAGGCATCATTTGGATCGTTAACTTATTGTGTTTGTTTAAGTAACGTTCAAAATCTGACTGCTGAGGGAAAATTTTGTAAGATTTGCGACCGCTGATGCTAATTATTTCATAAATACCACAATTGGTCTCAGCCGTCACATCAGCTGTACGTAAATACAATCGTGCAATTTCTGCCGTTTTGAAGGGAAAGTTCCAACGCCGTAATCCACATTTTTCGTCTGCTTGAATACAAATGCAACGTCCACAGGTACCGCAAATATATTGTTGATGATTTTCTAGACAGTCTCTAGGGTTCAATAATGGTGTTATACGAAAATGCTCGCTGTAACACTCGGGACAAGTCATGATCATTCCTCCTGTTGTCAAAGAGCGTCCCCAATACTTAGAGGACGCCCCTTTCGCTTATTTACTGACAACGAACCCCGATTCTGTTACCCAATTTTCGGGATTAGGATCTTCGGCTGGTGAAACATGACCAATATTAATCATCGGTCCTACCACCTTGTATTCATTGGCTTCAATCCATTCCCCTAATGCTTGAGTAACCTGCGGCATTTGCTCAAAAGGACCATCAAAGGTTACAGAAGCCATAATGAAACTTGGCGCTTTTTCAAATTTGACTGATTTTATGTCTGGGTATTCGCCAATTACAGTTGTTTGAACCTCAACATCTGGATTTTTTTCAACGAATTCCTTGTCATGAAAGATGGTCATATTCATTGGCGGTTGAGTCATTTTGGCTTTCGTTTCCTGCATGCCTTGTTGCAGTTTCATCCAAAGTTCGCCCTCCATAGTATAATCAGCAATTCGTTCCCGTACACTTAATACATTTCTTTCAGCTACTTCTTTTACTACTACATTATATTTAGTCATTTCTATTCCTTCTTTCACGTTTTGTTGGAGCAAGGAGATCATCCGCTGCTTCTTCATAACTTCATCCAGATCTTCTTGCAGTTTTTGTTCTTGCATGGTGTAATGTCGTTCTAAGAATTCTAAATCGTTCGTTTCAATGATTTCTTTAATCGTCTTCAACGGCAGACCTGTTTGCTGCAGCATTTTGATTTGGTTTAGCAACCCTAGCTGACCCGCTGAATAATACCGATAGTTAGATTGTGTATCTATTTTTTCTGGAATTAATAAGCCTAATGCTGCATAGTGATCCAATGTTCGAACAGTGGTATTAGATAGTTTTGAGAATTCTCCAATTTTAAACATGTTTGTTCTCTCCTTATAAATATGTTTTACTTCGTCCTCGCTAGCTTACTTATAGTATAGAGTCACACGTAACGTGGGAGTCAACACAAAATAAAAAACTTTTTTGATCAAGGACCAAAAAAGTTTTCTGCTAGCAATTATTCATTGCTTTTTTCATTTTGATCGGGTAACCCCATCCCTGTAAAATTGCTGGTGAAAGGCGCTGATGCTTGTAATCAACAAAGCCAATCTGTTCATAAAGTCGTTTGGCATTTGTGTTCTTTGATAGAACCTCAAGGTGGCAAATTTGAAAGTCTGGTAATTCTAAACAGTAATGAATAAGCTTACTCGCCACGCCTTTGCCCCGAGCTGCCTTAGCTGTAGCAAGTACATCAATGTACAGATCAGTTTCTTCTTCTACCGCTTTGCTTTGAAAAATAGCGTTCATTTGCCTACAGATCATACTACCCTTCACATTCCCAAATAGCTTTTGACACTGACTTTTCTCAAATTTAATCGGTCGTACTTTGTTCGTCGCAATTCCGACAATTCCCAGAACTTGATCTGCTTCCCTATAAAGTAAAATGTAACTGGGGTTAAAGGAGTCCAGAAACAACGCCTCCAATTTTTCAATCTCTTTAGTAAAAGTCATCATGTGCCCAAAGCCCTCAAGAAAAACGTCAACTGCCTGCTGCTTTTGTCCATTGGTTAATTCTGAAAATTTGATTATTTGGTAGTCAGCCATACCATACCTCCAAGGTTTATTAAATTCCTGCAAGAAAAGCTTACCAAATTGACAATCCTTTGTATTCCGCCCCAAGCATGATTTATTTAAAAACTAACTACTCACGCCTTCACTAAACATTTCCACGGCTTGGAAAATAAACGCTTTGTTTTCCTTCTCAAATTGCTGATTATCGGAATAAGCATGCAGAAAAGCAAAACCAATTAGACTTGAGAAAAGAACCTCTGCTGTTTTTTTGGGATCAGCCACCTTAATTTTCTTTTGCCTCACCATCTCTACCAAATACTCTTCAATTAACTGGGTAAAAGCGGCTGGTATCTTTTGAACATAGGGCAATGTTTCCTGATAAATATCTTGAGCTCGTAGTCCTAATGAAAAACGAACAATATCCGGTGGTACCTGTTGAAAATAATTCTCCATAATCAAGCGCAGATCGTTTTTCAAGTCCCATTGAAACTGATCAACCAAGTTCTCATCTGTATCTGGAATCCACTCAGCTTCTTTTAAGGTTGCCAGCAGCAGTTCTTTTTTTGACCCGAATTGTCTGAACAACGTAGTTTCATTGACCTGCGCTGCTTTCGCGATATCTTTAGTGGTCATCGAATGATAACCTTTTTCGATAATCATCTTTTTCGTGGCTTCCATGATATTGCTTCGCGTATTTTTCACTGTACTCTCCTTTGTTACCGACTATGCAGACGGGTTAAGGCGACACTGCCGCCTCGGACAACCTCCATTCCCTCCGGAAAAAGCTGCTGCAACTTTTGCATCAGTCGATTATTTGTTTGCTCATTGGCTAGACTCTCGATTATTAATGCCTGTGGGCTGCTATCAACAATCGAAAAAGTAAATTCATTCTCCACTGACAGCAACGGTTCCATTTCCGAATAATTAGTAATTTTCACATACATGACTTCTTTGGCATGAAATGGCTGTTGAGTATAATCAACCACCTGAATGACTTCTACCATATTACTCAGCTGATGCTTCACCTGTTCAAACGTACGGTCATCACTGAATAGACTAATCGTCATGCGAGAAGTATCTGACTGTTCAGTCTCACCTACCGTTAAGCTATTTAAATTATACAATTTTCCTGAGAACAATCCAGCAACTCTTGCAAGTACCCCTACTTCATTTTCAACATATACACTCAGCCATCTTTTTTCTGTTTTATTCTCCATAACTAATCATTTCCTTTAAGCTTTGACCTGGGGGAACAATTGGCAGCACATTATGTTCTCTAGCTAACATAAATTCGATTATCAACGGTTTATCCTTTACTAAACCTTGATTCAAAGCTTCTTCAATCTCATATTCTTCCGTAACCCGGATTCCTTCAATACCATAGCTTTGTGCCAGCGCAATAAAATCAGGTACGTAAGGACTATCCTGAGGCAGTAAATTGGTATAAGAATACCGTTTATCGTAAAACATTTCCTGCCACTGACGAACATTTCCTAAACAACCATTATTGAAGATACAAATGATCACTGGGATATTTTCCATTACAGCGGTAGCAAGCTCCTGCAAATTCATCTGAAATCCACCGTCTCCGGTTATAACAACTACCTTTTTCTCAGGATTTCCCAACTTTGCTCCTAAAGCAGCTGGAAAACCAAACCCCATCGTACCTAACCCACCAGAAGTAAGCAATTGAATATTTTTGCTTACTTGTAAAAACTGTGTTGTCCACAATTGATTTTGTCCAACATCTGTCACGACAATTGCATTAGAAAAACAGTCATTTATTTTTCGAATAATTTTTTCGGGTGTTATACCTGCTTCTGCCATTTCAATTGGTTGAGCTGCTTTCTTCTCTTGCAATTCCTTCAGCCAGTTTTCGTAAGTTCTAGACGCAACCTGCTTAGTCAATTGTGGCAAAATCCGTTGAACATCACCCACAATAGCCAGCTCAGCGTTCACATTTTTTCTGATAACCGCTGGATCAATATCTAGATGAATCAGCTTCGTAGTTGGACAGAAGGTCTCACTTTTCCCTGTTACTCGGTCACTTAAGCGGGTACCAATCGCTAAAAGGACATCGCTGTTCATAATGGCATAATTCGCAGCAAAGCTACCATGAATCCCAATATTACCTATATAAAGTTCATGATTGCTGGATAATGCACCTTTTCCCATAATTGTTGTTACAACCGGTATGCGGCTCTTTTCAAGCAGCGCCAGCAATACTTTATGTGCTTTACCACGATGAACACCTCCACCCACTAAAACAACAGGATGTTTTGCTGTATTCAATAAATTTGCGGCAGCTTGAACCTTTTCAGCTGATGCTTCTAATTGCGGCTGATATCCGCGAATCGTTACCTCTTCTGGATAATTGTCACTCCCCAGGGCTTGTTGAATATCCTTAGGTATATCTACCACAACCACTCCTTGTTTCCCAGTTTGTGCAATGACAAAAGCCTTCTTGAGAATCGCGCCTAAGTCTTCACGTCGTTTAACTGTAACCGCATATTTAGCAATTGGCCGGCATAATCCGACCATATCGATCTCTTGAAAAGCGTCCTTTCCAATTAAATGAGTCGCTACCTGTCCAGTAATACAAACTAACGGTGCCGAATCGTACCCCGCTGTTGCAATACCAGTGATTAGGTTAGTCGCTCCCGGCCCACTAGTTACTATACAAACTCCTACTTTGCCAGTTGAGCGCGCATACCCATCTGCCGCGTGAACTAACCCCTGCTCATGCCTAGGCAGCACTACCCGAAATTCTTCTCGTTGATATAGTGCATCAAACAAATCAATCGCTTGGCCTCCTGGATAAGCAAAACAAATCTCGACCGCCTCTTGGATGAGTGCCTTAACTACTAATTCAGCTCCCGAAATCATATAATCAACCTCCAATCTTAAAATGCAAGTAATTACTTGCATTTTATCACATGAGCCTTTTCTGTCAATAAAAGTTTGCTTGTTTGAAAAGCAAAAAAAGCCGTTAACAAAAATTGCAGTGAATTTCTGTTAACGACTTTAGACTTATTGAATTAAAAAGCGAATACCAACAAGAAGTAGCAGATGCAACGGATAAAAACCATAAAATCCCCATTTTACCCAGGTAGGCGAGTACCCGCGCTCGCCATTATAGGCCAATAAAATCGGAATAACCAATAAAATTCCCAATCCAGTAAACACTTCATAAAGTGGAACTACCGCTGGGGCACTGACATGCATTAATGCCATAATTACGAATAAAAATACTGCCCCATAAATAACGGGAAGAATGATGCCTATTTTACGACCCCGTAATTTGTAAAAACCAAATATCATCAGTACACCGATTAAAGTCCAGTCTGACAGGATAGTCGTAAATGAGAAAAGAAAAGCTAAAGCGACCTGAACACTCGTACTTTTAACCTTTTCACAAGTCATCAGCAAAAGTAGTCCCATCAAGAGTGTGAAGAAAATGTTGTTAACCAGTTCAATCGCACTAAATGGATGATTCGGATGAAACAATAAATGAAAAGGGTAGGCAGAAACCAGGCAAAAAATCGCTAATCTTCCCGCATACTTCGTTCGATTCTTCGTATAATAGAACCCTTCAACCAGCAGGTACGCCATAATCGGGAAAGTCAGCTTTCCAATAAATTCAGTGAAGAAATATATTGGTGGAGAATAATCCCCCAGGCTAAAGCCGCTCCCAATATGGTTTAGTGCCATCGCAATAATTGCAATTAATTTTAATTTGAAACCGTCAATTGATCCAGTCATAGTGTCACTCCTTCTAATAAAAGTATGACACAACTCCATCATGCCGACCTCCTACTTTAGTCGGAAAATGATTATTTCTTTGAATGTCTCTCTTCACCGTTAACGGTTATCCAAGTTGTAAGACTTTCCTTTAACGTCCATGTACGGTAGCGCCAACGGCTTATTAGCAGACAAATTGCAAATACGCCAAGATCAACTCCAAAAGATTCCAAGTGAGCTTTTTCTACATCCAAGTTACTTATGTATAACCCCGACGAGATTAAAAAATTGTAATCATTACCGGTTTTGATAAAAACCAGCAATCGAGTAAGCATCTGAACAAAGTGCAGCAATAAAACAATCACAAAGCTCATCGCCATCGCATGAACTACAATTTTTCTCACCAGCTCATCATTCTTTCTACTTACTTCTTTGATGAGGTAAACAAGTGAAGAAAAGAAACCATAGACCGACAGAAAACTGAATATCCATATCACAATTCTTGCACCCAGCCCTATACCAACTATGTTAAAAAAACTAACTGTCCCTAATTCCATCACTTTTTCTTCCCTTCTAAATAAACTATTTTCTTAAACGGCAACTAAAAGTGCTCCACCTAATACCTGCTATTTCTTCTTCAACTGCCGACTTTCTTTAAGAACAGCAACCCGCGCCGCAAAAAGTTCCTTCAAACTCCAAGTCCGATAGCGCAATCGGCTTGTTACAAGACAAATACCCAAAATAACTAAGTCTACTCCGAAAGATTCAAAATGGTTTCTAGGCGAGCCGTCTAAACCATAAATCAACAACCCAGGTTTAACCAGCAAATTGATATCCGTCCCCGTCTTCTCATAATGAACCACACGAACAACCATTTGGACGAAATGCAGCAATAGAATAATCACAAAGCTCTTGGCTAAGGCGTTAATAAATCCCCTGTTTTCCAACTCATAATTGGTTTTGTCTTGCGCTCGAAGAATAAAAAGAAAACTTGCTCCCAATGCATAGATCTCCAAAAATAGTAAGACTATGAAAAAAATAACCCAAAAAACATTAACCTCAAAAGTTCCCCGAAAAAAAGCATACCCAGATCTTTCCATCACTTCTTCTTCCCTTCCAAATAAAATATTTCCTCAAACGGCAGTTCAAAATATTCCGCAATCTTCAAAGACAGCTCTAAGCTAGGATTATACTTGCCCTTTTCAATTGCCGTCATGGTCTGGCGCGACACTCCCACAGCATCAGCCATCGTATATTGCGGAATTCCTCTGGCTTCCCGAATCTCTTTAATATGATTAATCACTTTCATTTGCTTCTCCTTGGTAAAGATATCTTTACACAATTATAACTCATCTGCAAATAATGTAAAGATACTTTTACCTAATTATTTAATTTCGACTCAGTAGCCTACCCCATCTCTACTTCATTTAAATAATCCTAACGAATACTTTTCTTTACTAATTTATTCAATTAGCTGATTAGGACTACACTAAACACAACAAAGATAAAGGAGTGGAAAAAAATGGCACGATCAATCAAAAACAGCACACCAAAAAAAGACGGCTTCTGGATGCCGGGAGAATTTGAAGAGCATGAATGTTCTTGGATTATTTGGCCAGAGCGTACCGATACTTGGCGTGACGGCGGAAAACCAGCGCAAAAGGTTTTTGTAGATGTGGTTAAGAAGATGATTCCTTATGAAGAGGTTCGTGTGATTTGTTCGGCAGCACAATATGAAAATGCTCGAGCTCGCTTACCTGAGGCGGTTCGTGTCATCGAAATGGCCACTGACGATTCCTGGGCACAGGATAAAGGACCTTTTTACGTAATCAATGACAAAGGTGATATTCGCGGTGTTGATTGGGGCTTTAATGCTTATGGCGGCTTAGATGAAGGCCTGTATTTCCCTTGGAAGCTAGATGCTCAATTTGCACAAAAATTATTGGAATTAGAAAATATTGATCGTTATGATGCAACCGCTAAATTAATTCTTGAAGGCGGGGCTACTCAGGTAGACGGCGAAGGAACCTTAATCATCTCCGAGAACAGTGTCTTCAATGACAACCGTAATCCGGGAATGACTCGTGATGAGATCGAGGACTTATTGAAGGAATACATGAATTTAGAAAAAGTAATCTGGCTTAAAGATGGGATGGCTTTTGACGAAACCGACGGACACATTGATGATGTCTGCTTCTTTATTAAACCTGGGGTAATTGCTCTTTCTTGGACAGACGATGAAGAAAATCCGCAATACAAACCATTGAAAGAAGCTTATGATATTTTGAATCAAGCAACCGATGCAAAAGGGCGCAAATTAGAAATCCACAAAGTACCGATCCCTGAAATTCTTTACATTAGCGAAGAAGAAAATGCCGGCATTGATATTAGTGATACTGCAGCAACCCGCGAAAGCGGTCTGCCGCTGGCTGTTACTTATATTAACAGCTACATGATCAATGGAGCTTTAGTAGTACCACAATTTGACGATCCAATGGATGAGGTAGCCTGCAGCATGTTCAAGGAATTAATGCCTGATCGTGAAATCGTCCGTATCTGGAGTCGTGAATGGTCCTTGTGTGGCGGTAACATCCATTGCATGACCCTGCAAAAACCTAAACCTTAATACCCTGAGGTTGCTGAGAGTGCTGCCTGATTCTCAGCGACCTTCTTATGTGTTCAAAGCTTTGTTCATGAAGGCAATCAACTGATTGCGATTTTTACAGCTGGTTTTGCGGTAAATATTGGCCGCATGTTTGCGAACGGTATGGACACTAATGTACATTTGCTGGCTGATTTCTTCCATGCTGGCTTCAGAACACAACCAACGAACCACTTCTTGTTCCCGCTCCGTTAAATGAAATTTATCCAATGGCTGCTCAGCGGTTTTGTCAGATAAAATTGGCAGACCATGGGGATACAGCTGCGTCAGCTTCAGGGTAAAATGCGGCTCTAAAATCGTTAAAATGACTAAATCTTGCTGAGTAAAATCGCCACGTTTACGAGAATTGAATAGATTAAGCGAGCCATAAGGAGTATTTTCTCGTACAAAATTTATTCCGCAGCTATAATACAAATTCATTGGCTTCAGCCATTGATTATACAAAGGAGTTTGTTCCCGTACTTCTTCCGTAACAATTTTTGAATCACAATAAACGACGGAATTTTTATGAAGGGAAAACATCCAGGAAACATAATCACCATAAATAAACGATTCAAAGTATTCATTCAGTTTTTCTTGACTGATCGTTAAAGATAGCGGGTTGAAGTAACGTGTCTGGCTTTTTTCAATCCGAGCCATATCAAAAAAAGAACAGTCTGATATGACTAATTCAGGAAGCTTTTCTAGTGTGGTCACACGTAAAGCTTCCATTGTGTCTGTCTGGTAAATGGAATAGATAAAGGTATTGATTTTCTGCCACACACCATCAGTAAGCGGTATCATTCCTTTGCCTCCGATCGTTTTTCTTGATTATAACACTCCGTAGGTGCCATGTTGGCTAGTTCTTTTGAAAATCACAAAAAATGCGAAGGTTTTGCTTGAGCCATTTGCAGTGCCCTAGTATATGAAAGGAATGCGTAGAACCATGGAAGAAAAAAAAGTAAGCTTGGTAAAAAGTATCTTATTTACGATTTGCAGTGTTTTAGTATTAGATTCCTTCGTCGCCTCCTCAGCAATTGGCGTTTCTTCGATTACAATTTGGCTGATTACTACCGTACTTTTCTTTTTGCCCTATGGCTTAGTAACTGCTGAGTTAGGAAGTAATTATCCAGGGGATGGCGGAATTTATTTATGGATCAAACGATCCTTTGGTGATAAGATCGGGGTGCTAAATGGTTGGTTTTACTGGGTGAATGTCGCCTTCTGGATGCCCGCCGTATTTGTCGCCTTCTCCAGTTGGTTTTCTTATGCATTCATGCCAAAGGCCAGTCCGTTCTTTTTAGCCGGTTTGGCTTTAGTCATGTGCTGGCTAATTGTTTATATTGGTATCCGTGGAGTGGATCTGTCTGTCACCGTAACAAATATCGCCGCAATTTTCAAAGTAGCTGTCCTGCTGATTTTCGGCTTTATGGGCATTGTTTATGCCCTTCAACACGGAACTGCAAATGATTTTTCCGCAGCTTCGTTTATTCCTACTCCTGGAAATACCGTGCGCTATATTTCAGTCATAATTTATAATCTGCTGGGTTTCGAATTGATTGGCTCAATTGGCAATCAAATTGCGAATCCTGGAAAAACGATCCCTAAAATGACAGTAGTTGCTGGGGTAATTATTTCAGCCCTTTATATCTTCGGGACCTACGGAGTATTAGTTGCCATTCCAGCAAATCAAATTGATACAGTAGATGGTTTTTACTATGCTTTGCTGGAACTATGCAAAGTATTTGGCAGTTTTCAAATGCCTGTTTTTTACGTGATCATTTTGGTATCGATGAGCACTCTCATTTCCAACATGGTCTCTTGGACCTTAGGCGCCAACGAAGTTTTTATTGCTGCAAAATTAGATCAGCGAAATCGTTTCTTGAAGCATCGCAATAAAAAATATGGAACGCCTGACGGCTTGTATTATTTCATGGGTATTGTGGCTACTTTCTTGATTATTGTCAATTACGCAACGACTGGTGATGCCAATGCCATCTTTTGGACGATCTTCTCTTTTAGTGTGATTATTTTGATGATTCCATACCTGTTCATGTTTCCAGCAGCCATTATTTTACGAAAAAAGGATGCCACAATGCAGCGTATCTATCAAGTACCCGGTGGCATGACTGGTTTAGTCATTTGCTCCGTTTTAGGTGAAGCTTGTTTGATTCTCAGTATGGTTTTAATGTTTGTTACCGCCGAATCCAGCTTTGTAATCGGTACTTATGTTGTAGGAACAATTATTACACTGCTGTTGGGCATCTGGCTCTATCATTCTAAAGGGCAAGTTTCAAATGATGAATCCCCACATTTACCGGATGAAACACGTTGAAGATATGAGACGAATTCTGAGATTCGTCTCTCAGACTGTAGACAAAGTC
>NZ_JAFREL010000106.1 GCF_017377655.1 Candidatus Enterococcus ferrettii | reverse complement strand
TTGGTGACAATCACACTCGTTCCTGTCGTTCGTTGACTTTCTGCAGAAGAATCTCGAATGGTATCATCCTTTTCTAGCCAAATATCACTGACCACAGAAGCTTTTAACGTGGCAGAATTTAATACAAAATTCAACTGAGAAGGGATGATCGATGTATCAAAGGTTATCTTAGGATTATAGGTACTCCCTGCTGCATAATCTAATACCCAAGTCAGTGTCCAACTGCCGTCGGAATTTTTTTCCATCCCACTGGGGTCTGGTAAGGGATTTCCTTGATAGTCTACTGCCGTGCCATTGGTATATTGGACTTCTTTTGGAATCGTCACTTTAAACTGAACCTTATGATTGGAATCTGCGCCACTATCTATATTGCCCTCAACCGTCCATTGAATCGGCTCTGATGGGATATAAGCGGTTTTATTGGCACTGATGGTAGGACGAATAGTCATCGATCGAATGTACAAGGAATCTGTCCATCCTAGTTTAGGTGTCATCGCGATATCTATAGCCCCGTCATCTGTATAAGTAGGCGCTTGATAATTCAAATCATTGGAGGTAGTTGGATAATACTGAATTTGTTTATCCTCTGAATCATAAACAAATGCATTGGTAAATAATCCATTGGGATTACCAGAAGCATCTTGAATGCCTACTTTTCCACTAGCAATTAATGGAACCAACCGTCTTGGAAGAACAGCTCCATTAGGTGAGTCAATCGTATAAACTGTTTTTATTGCAGAAATTTCTCCATTAGCCTGTGCAGTAGTTACATTGGGATACCATGTATACTCGTTGTCAATTTGATTCTGTGTACGATACGTAGTATTAGGAGAATTACTTCCCACTCCATAATATTGTTCCGAAATTTTACTTCCTGTAGTACCATCATCGAAAGTAACTAATCTGCTAGAGTCATATTGAAAACTGTTACTATTCCATCTACCATATTGAATCATTTTCTTTGAACGATAATTTGTTGAACTCGTATAAATGCTTCCCCACATGTTACTCCCTTGAGTAATCGAACCATCACCATAAGAAGCATAATTCACAGTATTTGCAGGAGCGGTGCTTAAACCAGCCTTGTATATATTTAAGAAATCACTATAAGTCTTCATTCCTCCAGGCCATTCTTTATTCCATGATACTAAAAGACTGGAACTGGTATCTTGTTCAACTCCCTCATACTTGACCTTTGATACACTTAAGGTATAGTCCATACTAACTGAAGTTGCTCCGGTTCCTGTTTGTTTTTCTAAATATTCATAAGGAAATAATACCTGCATAGCTACAACCGAAAAAGGTTCATCATTAGGATCCATTTGATTTCCATCTAAAAACCACTTGTTTTTCCCTACACTAGCTGGTGTGTAGTCTGTATTTGTAATTTTTATGGTATTACTTGAGGCAACATTTTCTGCTTTTGGAAGACCAGTGTCATAAATACCTATTAAAGTACTAGATTGTTGAGTGGGAGGGTATGTTTTTCGAGTATAACCCACAGGTGCTTTTAGGCCTTGACGAGACATTGGTTTATAAACAGAAGCATAGGAACTGTATTCAGAAGTATATTTGGGATTATTAGATAACCAGTTGTTTAAACCATCATACATGATCACTTCCATAGGATCTGTATCCGTTCCGATAGATAAATTTTTACTTGATCCATTTCCGTTGTATACTATTTTTTGGTCAAGAGAGTACTCTACCCCTCCCACTGGATAGGTGCTTCCTTTTATGCTTTTAGCTGCTGAACCAGTCCTTCCTGGTAAAGGCTTTAATTGTGTGTAAGCTGCCACATTTTTTATCATAGTATTAGGTTTATCTTTACTTCCGGTAGCACCCTCGAAAGAAGCTATAACCGTTGGAGTTGAAGTTAACTTTACATCTACATAAGGCTTCGCAGTAAGCTTTGCTTCTGCGCCTGTAGCCATCTCTGGTATCACACTACTGTCTACTACTTGGTTGACGGCTACCGTTGACCCATCCGTTTTCTTTGCGCTAACGATGGTTAAAGTAAACTGAGGTTGGATTAAGTCACCATTAACTCCCCCATAGGTATCGACATTTTCTGTAAACCATCCTTGTCCTGTCCCTGCTAAAGTTGTCGTCACACTGTGTTTGGAAGTTTTTGAACCATTTGCTTCTGTTGTGACGGTCCCATTAGTAATTTCTGCTGTTTGCCTTAACTTACCAGAGGAATCTTTTCTCCATGCATTCGGTAAGACCGTATCTAAACGAACCTCTAACGATTCATAATCTAAATTAGCGGGAACCTCAATTCCATAACCAATCGTATATTGGACTGCATCGAAAGTACGAACCAAATCATTGTCTTTCCCACTGTCATATCCATCCCCACTTTTTGTATCAAAGGGGGCAACACCTGTTTCTTTTCCTACATCTACAGTCACTTTAAAAGGGGTGTCTTTACTAACTGCCCGTGATTCCAATATTGAGTCGCCAGATACCCCTTCATCCATTTCTTCCTCAGGTAGGGCAGTTCCTTCTGTTTCTTCAGGAATAACAGCTTCTTGGTTCTCTCCCTCTGTTTCTTCTGAAGGATTTTCAGGAGTTGCTTCAGGGACTACAGGATTAGCATCTATTGGTTCATTTTTAACAAACTTCATTAAGGTTTGTTGATTCTCAGGCGCAAAAGCTTCCTGAACAAATAGTTCTATTCCTTCCTCAGTATGTTTTGTCACTCGAATCTTTTGTCCTTGATTGGCCTCTAACTTTAGATAAAGATCTTTGTTGCCATTCCCAATGTCTACTTGTAAATAAGGGACCAATTCCACTTTAGGGATTTCAGAAGAAGTCGTTGTTTCCTCTGTTTGTTCTGTCTCTTCGATTACTTCAGCGCTTGTTTCAGTTAATTGAGACTGCCAACTTTTAAGAGTTTCTTTTTGCGTAAACTCCTCTTGACTCATTTCAGGAAGAGAAACCTCGTTTCCTGACTCACCAATAGGAAGGACTTCAAATTGACTATTCATTGGAATCTTTACTACTGTTGTTGTAGTAGATTTTAAAGTCAACTCTGCTGACTCTTCTTGTGTTTCAAACCCTGTCGCAGGAGCAGCTTCTTCTCCTGTAGTAATGGATACAAAAGGATTTTCATTAGAGGCTTTTAGTCGGTCCCCTCGAGGAATCATTACTACCAGTATCCCTATAATCAACAGGAGGGGGAAGACAATTACTCCTACTCTTTTAAGATTTAATTTCTTCCGCATCATTTTCCTACCTTTCTTCCTTCCTAAAGAGAAACTTTAGGTAACATTATTTCCTTAACCACTATGACAACCATTCTTTCTATAGAGGTTTGAGAGATTTCAATAAATAAGCCACTAATTACATACCCTTTTTTATAGTGACGCCTCGTCATTCATTGGTTCTCTAGTGTTAGATGATCCAAAATGAAAAGACGAATATTTTCATTAATTATTTACGATCGTTTGTTGACTAACTTAATAGATATCGTGACTGAATCAATACAATTTTTTTTGTTACTTGCTGGCGAAAATATTACTCACGAACTATTTGTTTAAGAAGGATAATATAGTTGATTGAGCTGTTTATAGTACTGTTTAACTTTGTATAGTATCTTTCATAGTTTTAGTGACACAAACTTTTAGGGATAGTGAATATACTTACTCACTATCCCTAAAAGGTATGATTTAGGAATAAGAAAAATATTCTTTTTACTTTTCCTTTCAGTTTTTCAATTATGCAGCGCGGCGTTTTTTCTCAATCACTACTGCTGCAGTACCTATTGTAATTGCTCCCAGGGCGATCACAATTAGTAAAGTCATTCCCGCACCCCCAGTAAATGGTAAATCACTTTTCTTTTTATTTTCTACATCTACGACAAGATTCGTATCTGTATCTAATTTAACTGTGACTTGTACTGGTTTTTTCAATAATTCATATCCAGATGGTGCTTTTGTTTCCACGATCCAGTAATCTTTTTGAATTTTGTCTTTTGTCCAAGTGGCTTCACTAGTGATACTCGGATCTTGTTTGCCGTCACCATTGGAATCTGTAAACCAATTAAGAGCTAATCCGTCAAATTGTGCTACACCACTGGCATTAGAAGTTGAAGTAAGATAAGTAACACCACTAGGCAAAACAGGATCTGAAGATCCATCATCTTTTAATGTGTAAGATTTACCATCGGAAGCTAAATACTTCTTCGCATTCGCATTCGCTTCACTATCTGCAATATAAAATTCAGCGCCTTCTAATTTTGTATCTTTCGATTCTGCTGTTTTATTAATCTTGAATCCACCATTATAAGATTCTGGTTCATTACTTTCTTTTTCCACTGGTTTTTGTCCAGGTATTAAATAATTCAAATTGTATTTATTTGAAATTGTTCCGTTAAAGTCTTTATTTACGTGGGTCTTATAAACTACTCGTAAATAAGGCATTTTCTTCTCTGTTAATTCTTTCATTCCTGCTTGTGTTAAATCTACAACTACCTTTTTAGCGTCTCCTGCCGTTGTGTTGGTCACAGGATTTCCAGCTGCCACTTTTGTACCATTTAGAGTGACTGTATACTGTTTATCATTTGTTAACGTGGTCCATGAAGAACCATCGGTAGAAGATTGTACTTCGATATCATCTAGTAATAAGGCAGTGTTTAAATCATCGGTTACGGTAACGTAGTTGGCATATACTTCATCTCCTGCAGCTACTGGTTTATCTGCAGTCGTTCCTGAAGTTGGATCATACACATCCGTAATAATCATTTCTTTATCTGCTTTAAAATATAAACCGTCTGGAAGCTTAGTTGTTGCTTCCCATTGAAAGTTGTTTCCAGCTTTAATCGAGTACCCTTGCCCTTCTTCAATGGTCTTATCTAATTCAGCGTCTGTCACAATATTTTTTGGATAGACATTCACGTCGTAGATAAGTTTGCTTGTATCATCTCGTTTTGTTTGTGGTAACCACACGAAAAATGGATCCATCGGTTTCGCTACTTCACCAGTTTTGCCTTCTGTATCTGTGTAGCTATATTTACCGCTAGAATCTTTCACTTCTCGTACCAGATAAATGCCATCTGCCTCTTTTTTATTAGTTAAGTCTTTGCTTACATTAAAAGTTAAACTACCATCGGCACCTGTCTTACCTGTCATTTTCGTGAAACTTGAATCAACTGTATAATCGGTTCCCTCTTTTTGTTTTAACGGATCTGTTAATGACACGCCATCTTTAGGTATCACACGAATCAATTCAAAGTTGACATCCTTCATGACTTTCTTTCCAGCCAAATCAGGCGCTGAACTAGGATCTAAGGTTTCTCCATCTCCTCGCCCACCTAATTCAGAAGTACTTTTGATTTCATACTTCCAAACGGTAACTGTCCGATCTGTTGTCGTATCTGAACTGGCATTACTACTAATGGTTTGTTCTGCATAAGCACTTGCACCCAATCCTATAGGTAATCCACCACCTAACATCACCAGTGCAGCTGTTGTCACTACTAATTTCTTTGTGAAACGAATCTTTCTATTCATCTTCATACCCCTTTTGTTTTTTATATTGATAATACAACCTACTGTTATTTCTTGATGTACGTTGTTTATAAATACCGATTTTATATAAACCTTTAAATAGCTTTTGGACCAGCAGCTAATTCTTTGTAATGTCTGGTATAACCCGTTTATCCATAAGAATGCCTCTTTGGAAATGGCAACACTTTTTAAACATGAACTTCAGCCAACAATCTCACAAACCTTCAATGCATGAAGGCTGTGTTATTTCCTAAAGCTTGCTGCTTTCCCCTCAACTCTCGTCCAATCATTTCTAATTGGTATCCTTTACCCCAACAAGTAGAAATTAATAAGTTTTCAATACCTTTAGCCTTGAATTTTTGTTTAATTCGTTTGATAATACAGGAAAGTTGACTCATATTTGAAAATGTCTCTCCGTCTGTCCAAAGTTGTTCGCATAATTCTTGACGACTGACAATATTCCCTTTCGCTTGAACTAATGTATGTAGTACTTCTTTTTCTTTCTTAGACAAACGGATGTGGTAGGTTTCCAATTCATCCTCAAAAAACTCAAAAGAAAAGAATTTCGTACTCTTCAAGCTATCTTCATTTTCAATATTTGTGTATGCTCGAAACATTTTTTCTCGAATTTCCGAAGCTAATGCTTCAGGGTCTATCCAGTCATGTATTCCTTGTTCTAGCCAGTAAAGCTTTTCTTCTTCTTCCAATTCAGTGTCTGTTTCTCGTAATAAAACGAGCGAATGATCGGAGAAGATCTCTAGTAATAGTTGCGTTTGCTTATCACCAATTGTGTTGCTAAATATGACTACCTGAAATTGTTGGCAAATCAAACTGACTATATTTTCTCTTTGCAGCTGACCTAATAATTGCGAGGAACACCAGACTTCATTGTTTAATGATTGCAACTTGTTCTGTAAACTCTTAGTTGCCAGAATATTTTCAGTTAAGACTAAAATCTGATATATATCTATCACCCTCCTTCAAAAGATTCAATTGTTTATAAAGAATCGAAATATTCTGTTATGAAACTGTAGGTGTACTTTCTGGAGCTTTTCCTTTCACCTCCATATCGATGGTCATCTTGTTTTTCTTTTTCTGTTGACTAACGGTGTGTCTATCTAGGAGGGTGCCTCTTTCCCTAAAAATTTTTTTTAGGCGGCGCAACCTTTTTTTCTAACGGTTTATTAAAAAAGGCATTTCGATAAGATGCAGTATTAAGCTTGATAAGCAGCTAATCGATTACATCTATCAGAGACATCCTCTACTTGTTTCTGCGAAAAACAAGAATCCGATCAAAATCCTTGTCATATCAACATTTTTCATTGTGACCAGAAATACTGACGGGTAATGCTCTTGATTTAATAGATAAATAAATAACAGCTATTAGTCCTATTACTCCCTTAATCTATTATCCTTGTCCTCAAAAAAAGTCTCTTTAAGCAGCTAAAAAAGATAGCGCTTTCTTTAAAAAAAAGAAAAAAAGCCACCCTATAAAAATATTTACTTTTTTTTTTTAATCTCTTCAGCGATGCACTAGGCTTTTATTAAGTTTTCCATCGATGAGATAATCCAGACACGTTGCTCCAACATCGAATCTGCATAAATATCTAAAGTCATTTGTGTAGACGAATGACCTAATAAGGAGCTTAAAGAAGCGATATCTGCTTTTGCTTCTAAGCAACGTGTCGCAAAGGTATGTCTCAGTTGATGAAAATGAATGTCTAACAGATTAGACTTTTCTTTCATCCGTTGAAAATGATAGGTAAGTACTCTTGGTTCACAAGGCTTATTATTTACTGAGAATACATAGTCACTAGTTGTTTGTTTTTTTAGTCTCAGCAACAATTTCTTAACCTTATTGGATAACGGAATAATCCGTTGGGAAGCAATACTTTTCACGGTCCCATAGTGCAGCTTCGTATGGTTCGTATTAGGCACCATAATTCGTTGAAAAGTAGATTTCACATGAATTAGAGAATCCTCAAAATCAATGTCCGCCCATTTTAGAGCAGCAATCTCTCCAATTCTCAATCCTGTGTGCAATGCCAAAATAACCGCTCTACTGTTGTTATTTGAATCCAACTCAACATTTTTTTCTAGGAGAGCCTGTTGCTTCTGTGATAAGGCACCTACTTTGTTCCTTCCTTCCTTTGGCAATTGAATAGTCAAACAAGGATTCTTAGTGATTAATCCTTGTTTAAATGCTTGATTTAGCATACTGCTCAATAATCGCATGACAACTTTAAT
>NZ_JAFREL010000105.1 GCF_017377655.1 Candidatus Enterococcus ferrettii | reverse complement strand
TCCCCGGGAAGAATTGCCCCAGAGGTGTAAATAATGTCACCGGTTTGATCGTCTTTGATTTCGACATTGACCGGATAGGCATTGCTTTCAGGATTCTTGATCGGTAATTGCCCCTGCTGTGTTTCGCCATTGATGGTTGCTTCTGAAGCAATCATCATATTAAAGTTGCTTTCGTCTGCTTTCTGCTGGGCAAGATCAGCCAGCTCTTTATCCGACATTTTCTTCGCATCTTTTCCTTCGGGTAAAAAGTCGCCGCTGATCACCGACATTGCCTGCGGCTTCGGTGCGAAAAAGAAGTGGTAAATGCCGTAGCCGCCAATAAGCAGTAGCAAAAGGGCTAAAAGCAGCAACCATTTTTTACGTTTCTTTTTTTCTTCCATGATTGCCTCCTTCTAATTTGTCGTAATTTCTGAAATAGCAAAAGAAAAACGATAGCTGAATTTTTGTGGACCAATCATTGGTCCGGAATAATCTCCAGCCAAATACAGATCAGCCTGAGCATCGGTATCCCAAAAAGGATTCAATGCAACAGCATTTAGGCTCAAGGGATTCTGTTCGCTTAAAGGACCCAAGGTTATTTTTTCACCACTGTCTGCTTTTTCAGCAATCAGTAATAAAATCAGCTCCTGATCATGAGTCTCAAATTGATCAACTAAGGAAAGCTTTTCAGAACTGTCGCTGTTTCGAGTAATCTTGGTTAAACGCGTTTGTGTTGGGACATTGCCAGCATTGCGCACGGTATAGCTATCTAGATTTTGCTGCTTACCAAACTGCCCAGGGATTGGACTGTCGAATGCCATCGCGTTAGTTGAAAATAAGATCTGTACGTAGGGCGGTACCTCCGCTGAAGTTTCCTTCCACAAAGTATCGAAGGTATAACCTGTTATGCGTTGATCGTTGGCCTTGGCATATAAATAGTAATTTTGAGCAGGCAGCTGGGTAAATGCGTGCTTCGAATCAGCTCCAGCTGGTGTCGTATTTACTGGCAGCGCAGTGTCAGCTGTCTGAGCGACTCCTTCTGCTGTTCCAGCCTGTTCGATACTGGTTTGAGCAGCATCAGCAGTAATATTCCCACTATAGAGCTGCTTGGTTGCTAACTTATATTGAACAGCAGTCGCTGGTGTTGTAATGTTTATTTGTGCATCAATAGTACTAATGTCTTGTCCAGTAATTGGAGTCGCCGACACCTCTTCAATGGTAGGTATTTCAGCATATACAACTGAATATCCCTTCCCAATATTACTGGAAGAAATAGTATAACTTGAACCTGTAGTTACTTTGGGAACATAAACATTTTGTCCACTTGCAGTTAAATAGGCGATCCTATACAAAGAAGTATCTGAATCAACTCGTTTGAAAATTGGATTCATTGAACCCAGAACTTGTCCAGAGAGGCTTGTTGAATCAAAAACAACGTAATCTGGTGAGTTCAGATTGATAATCGGATTGGAACCGGAAAAGCCGTTAACATCCGTTGTAAAATGCCCAATTGAGTCCTTAGCAAAATTTGCGGTCAGCGTTCCTGAAGACAGAGTTGCTGTGTTTGATGTAGAGTTAGCTCCATAAATAGACTTATAAGAGAAGTTTGCTGCATCTTGAACATTTAAGACCGCACTGCCATGGAAAAGATACTTTTTGCTGGATTCAATGGTTACTGAAGCACCGTTTTCAACGGTAACTGCTTGCTTATTGCTATAAAAGACACCTGTTGCATTTGGTGAATCGTTGTAAATGCTAGAATCACTACCTTCAGCAAAAATTACATCAGGATAACCTTCAACGAATTCGCCACCACTGGAATTGCCAGAGGAATAAAATTCATTATTCCCTTTAAGAGTAAGTATATTTCCAGAGCCGTTGTTCCCCCAAAAAGCCTGGCTGCCGTTTTGAATATTGTATTTGATATTTTCTACCGTAAATTTAATACCAGTATTTCCCGTCCGAAGAATTCCGTACCACGTGCTGTTGGGATAAGTGCTGTTACCAAAAGTTAAGTTTTTGTATGTAACACTTATATTATTTGCACCTGTACCAAAGTGAGTAGTTTTATAAGCTGTTCCATCATATAAAAGAGCATGGCCGTTACCATCAATTACTGTATTTTGTTTAATGGAAATGTCAGTAGTGTTATAAACAATGTCATTTTGCAGCTGAATATATTGCGTTTGTCCAGACGCTACTAAAGTGGCTAGGGTATCTTTCAACTCCTGAAAGGTTTTTACTTGGTACGGATTCGCTTCAGTACCATCTCCAGCTGCGGCCAGCGCGGCCACTCTAACTGTGGGTTCCTCCTGTACTTCTTGTTCAACTTCATTAGAGCTCTCAGTTGAACTATCCATGAAGTCTTCGGTAGTTGTCATATCTTCTGTACTATTGTTTGAAGACTCTGTTTCGTGTTCTGTTGACGAGAGGTGCGTTGTACTCTCTTGTTCTATACTCGTCATTTGTTTTTTTTGTTCGGTGGAAGAGTTATCTATGGTGGATGTTTCTTCCGCCCAAGCGGACATCTGAGCAGCATTCATAAACAAAAAAAACGTAGCTAAGAATGTAAGCTTTCTTTTCACTCGATCCCCCCTATATTTTAAGGAACTAATCATTTTATAATACATTTGAAGGCAGAATATTCACTTCTACATGAGTTATTTGTAAGATACTTCTTAGGAACTACAGTTGTTACTACTATGTAACAGTATTTTCACATGTTTATCCTCTTTTCATTAATTGATTACTTCTAGTTTAAATCACCATCAATTCATAAATTCTCAAAATAGTGTCTAATAATCAGACATTATTCGAAATTTGTATTGATCCTCTAGTAGTATTTATTTTCCCATAATCATACATTTTACTAATACATCTATTTTTTCACAAAGCGCTTAAAGTTCGTCGCAAATCTTTTTCCATTACACTCTCATTAAGAAAAAAGCCAATCTGCTAATTTATTTCAATAGCGGATTGGCTTAGACGTAATTTAATTGATAATAGAAAATGATGAGGTAAGAAATAGCTTGCTAAACATAAGTATTTTAGTATAGCCAAAATTTTAATATTTCATAATTTAGACAATCATAGGCTTAGCAACGGTAACGTTCATATAACTTGTACTGATGATAGAAGCTCCAAAAAATATAATATTTTTTGGAGCTGTGCGTATATTCTAGTACACTAGTTAGTACATACTTGATCTATCCTCATTTTACAGCTAACTATATCCAATTTTTTTAGACTATTTTCCCCTCAAATTCTTGGTTACTTCGACAATTTGTTGCAATCGATTTGAATCGCTGCCAAATCTACCTAATAAAACACCATCTAATTTTGCTAGTTTTATCATTGTTATACTATTCTCAGGACTGACTGATCCACCATAAACAATGCGAACTTTTTCATTTGCTGCTTCGCCAAATATTGTTGCGATCGCTTTTCGAATGATTGATGTCGCCATCTTAATATGAGGTGCTCCAGCAGCTTTACTCTTTCCAACTGCCCAAGCTGGAGTATAGGCGATAACAATCTTATCTAAATCTTTTTCTTTAACGCAGTATAATCCATTGTAAATGTATAAAAACAACTCATGTTCTAGGTCAACCTCATAATTTGGATCCTTCAAATCATCAATTACATTATCGGCATCTTTTTTATTCTGTTCACCAATACATAGAATTACATTCACTCCGTTTTTTAGAGCCAATTTAATTTTTTTATTGATGATATTGTCAGTTTCATTGAAGAGATACCGGCGTTCCCAATGCCCTAATTCGATAAAGGTTCCTTTCATATCAATTAGAGACTCAATCGAAAACTCTCCAGTCAACTCACCATTTTCAACAGGCGCAATATTTTGTGCACCTAGTTGAACTGAAGTGTTTTTTAGAACTTCATGCACTGGATATATAGTTCCCATGGAAGGTAAAATCACAACATCAATGTCAGTATTTTTTTGGGCGCTAATCTGCTTGGCAAACTCTTTTGCTTCTTTGATATGATTTTGTCTCATAGACCAATTCATGATAACGATTGGTTTCTTTTGTTTTTCCATCGCAATCATCTCCTTAGCTGCTTATATATTACTTCTGTAAGAATGACTATTTAGCTTACAGAAATTAAAAATTACTTATTCTCCATTCTTCTTTAAACTGCTCTCAATCCTTGCTCTGTCATTGGGATCTTAACAACAATATTGCTTGTACATTTTTTTTAAACCTCGGCTTTCGAGATCATCTCTTCGATTTATGCTTCTGTGGCTTCTGCACTCACAGTTCCTCCGACAATAGAATAAATTTCTTTAATTGCTTCTTGAAAGCCGCTCCCTTCTTCAGCAATAATCGTAGGATTCGTCGTCATTCCATCAATAAATCCTAACTCATTAATTCGTTTGACTTCTTCTATACTGAATATATCTAGGAAAAATTTCATCATAGCTTCTTTTTGCTATTCTCCTAGATCATCCAAATTTTACTCAGATGAGACCATTCGTTTCAACAATGGGATTAACTTAAGACTTTGTTATCTCTGACAATACTCATCATTTCTTGAGCATGATTTTCTATCGTCGCAAAATCACCTGAATCTACCAAACGTTTATCCGTCAAATATCCGCTAATCCCAGCACCGCTGAATCCTAAATCAAGATAGTCTTGCAAGTTCTCTGGTGTCACACCTGCAGTAGCAATCAGCTTAATATGATTGATTGGTCCAAGAATGTCCTTGATGTAGCCTGTTCCTAATGCTCTAACAGGAAACACCTTGACAAAATCAGCCCCAGCTTCATTCGCCATAATTATCTCACTTGGTGAAAGTGCTCCAGGCATTGAGATCATATCTAATTCTTTTGTTCGTTTGATAACAGTTGTGTTCGTATTAGGTGAGATAATGTATTCTGCTCCTGATTGATGAGCTGACTCAACTTGCTCCTTGGTTAAAACAGTGCCGGCTCCAATTTTTACTTCATCACCAAATTCCTTAACTAACGAAGCAATGGCATTCGAAGTCTTAATCAAACATTCTGGATCCCCCTGATCAAAAGTTACTTCAACCAATTTCACTCCCCCACTGTTCAAAGCTGTTACTAGATTGATCAATTTCTCTCCATAAATCCCACGACAAATTGCAATAACCTTATTTTCTTCGATAAAATCGTTTACTTCTGATTTCATTAAGCCTTCTCCTTTGTCAAATCCGCTACCTGTGCCTTATCTTTCTTTTTTGCGGGTGTCTCTTCTAAAACTGGCTTTAGACAACCGAGTATCGTTGCTGTCACCAACGAGCCGACAACAATTGCGGCAATAAACCATAGCTTATTATCAACCACAGGCAATACAACAAATCCACCATGAGGAACATAACACTTCACATTTCCAATCGCTCCAATTACACATCCTACTGCGGTTCCAATCATTGTTGAGGGTAATATTCTTTTCATGTCACTGACGACGAAGGGGATAGCTCCTTCAGTAATTCCAATACACCCCATAATGCCAGCCGCAACTGCCGCATCCCGATCACCTTCAGTAAATTTCTTTCTAAAGAATAATGTTGCTAAGAAGATACCAATTGGTGGAATCGCTACAGCAATTCTAAACATCCCATTTGGTTCATAAATACCTTCATTCATAAGTGCTAGGGTAAACATCGAAACAGATTTGGTGATAGGTCCTCCCATGTCAACCTCTCCAAATAACCCAATAAATACTGCCAGCAGAATCGCACTGCTACCGTTTAAACTACTCATGATGCTAGTTAATCCGTTCATCAGAAAGGCTAATGGTGTAGCAATAACATAGATATAAATCAGACCAAGAACGAAAACCGAAATAGTCGGTATAATCAGGATCGGTAAAATAGTTTTAATTGTTTTACTGACCTTCCATTTCTTCATCCACTTTACTAAATATCCTGCTGCAACCCCTAAAAGCATCGCACCTAGAAATCCTGACTTCACTTCTACCCCGTTTACAGTCACAGCATTATTTGCAAGGAAACCAAGAATCATGCCAGGTGCTAACCCGGGCTTACCCGCAATCGAATAAGCGATATAGCCCCCTAAAATTGGAATCATCATAGCAAAAGCTGCTTTACCTAATAAATTAATATTTTGCATTAATTCGTTGGTAACAACCACTCCTGTATCGCTTTTTTCCCCAGTAGCTAGGGATATAGCCAACATAATACCTCCAGCGACTACTGCCGGCATCATAAAGGAGACTCCACTCAGAAATGCTTTTTGAACTTCCTTTAAAATCGTCTTAATAGTCATTTTTTCCTCCTCTGCTTCCTAACTGTTCACCAATTTTTCAACTTCATCCAACACTTTCGCAGGATATGAGATCGCATCGTTAACATCAGCATGAATAGTCAACTTATCTTCAAAACGTTCTTCATTTTCTATAAAAACGGATACAGCCAAAATGACTATATCTGCTTCCTCTACTTCTTCTTCACTAACCTCATTTTCAATACCAATGCTCCCCTGAGTCTCGATCTTAATATCGTATCCTCTTCTCTTTCCTTCTTTTTCCAATGCTTCTTGTGCCATGTATGTGTGGGCTACCCCAGTAGGACATGCCGATACTCCAACGATTTTCATATTAGTTTCCTCCTATTTTTTTTTCTACTTGATATAATGAATCTAAAATCAACTCTTTATTGCCGGTTAACAAATCATTTCTAAAACCGTCATCTAAAAGTTTTTTGCTAATTTCAGCAAGTACTTTCAAATGAAAGGTTGTTTTGTTCTCCTCTGGTATTCCTAACATAAACACTAGCTCAACGGGTTTACCAGTATTGTCCCATTGAATTGGTTGTTTCGTTCTAAGAAAACAGATAAAAGGATTGATCACTTCTTTCGATTTACCATGAGGAATGCTTACGTCATAGCCAATCGCTGTAGAAAACTCTTCTTCTCTTTCATTCACAGCATCAATGTAACGAGCGCTATTATTTAAATAACCTAGCTCTTTTGCCTTTTCTGATAAGTGATAAATGATGGACGCCTTATTTGTTAACGCTGAATCCAACACGATTAATCCTTCATCAATCAATTTTATCTCCTCCTAATACTTTCATTATTTCTTCTTTTGTTTTACCAAAGATAAAGCGATCGACATTTTTTTTTGACTCAACGATCCGGTAAATTTCTGACAGTATGCCTTTTATATCCTTTAAGTCCTTTTCTGCTACGCAGATCATTAAAACGGTATTAACCATTCGAAGATTCCAACGTATTGGTTTTATCAATGTCATAATTACTAACTTACTTTCCTTAACTGTTGACGGTGACGGATGTGGAATCGCTACTCCGGTTGGAAGATCTGTCACGCCTAACTTCTCTCTATCCCAAATAGCTTGCTCAAAAGAATCTGTAACTAAATTATCTTGCAAGAGTTTTTGGGTGATTTTTTTTATGCATTTTTCTTTAGTAGCTATTGTTTCATTTAGAAAAACCATAGTCGGATCGATTATTTTGCCTAAATGCTCAAAAGAGTGATCCTTTGATTCTTCTTCATCATAGAATAAATCCAAATAAGTTGCAGAAACCTTTTTTAAATCTTGTTTGCTCATTAAAGGAGAAACATACGTTACGGGAACTTCAATTTTTTCTAGTTGTACTGAGGAGATCACTAAATCGACCTTGTTCAAATCTCTTTTATAAAGTTTTCGCAGCGAGGTTACCTCCACGATATCTTGCGGAGAAAACACTCTTTTTAAGCGATTAGCAATCAGCTCTGACGTTCCAATTCCTGTGGGACAAACAATTAATATCTTTCGATTCTCTGAAATCCGATCAATTGCGCCCTGAAAATGTATCATCATAAACGCAACTTCATCATCGGTTAATCGAATACCTAATTCTTTCTCAATTCCAGCCAATATTAGCCATGTTGTACTGTATAAAACAGAGTATTCTCGTTTTATTTCCTCCAAAAGCGGATTGCTAACTGGAACATTTAATTTGGATCGATAGATCATGGACACTAAGTGATAAAGAATATTCATATATAACTTGTCATCACTAGTTAAGTCAACCTGAATTGAATCACTCATTTCCTTGATCATTTTTTTTACCACGGCATCGTATTGCTTCTGAGTCGTTGTATCTTTTAATTGCGGTTCAAATCCGTGAGCAACTAATTGCCGATTTAGGTATTCAAAATCGTTTGAATCAAACTTGATACTATTATTTAATTCGAGATGCTCTACTAATTCATTGGCTAAAAAGAATGTTTTAAGCGACTCCACATTTTCAAACAAGAAATTATCTTGATGTTCAATATGAAACCCTTCTTGCAACCGAGAAATGAGTATACTAATTGACAGTACCAATGATTGAAAATAGTTATCTGGTAATTTATCGATATCAAAGTGATCATTTGTGTGCAGAAGCATAGAAACTTTTTCGATAATGTCTTTAGGTAAAAACCTAAATAATAAGTCAGAAAATTGGACTTTAAAACTACTAGTTAAGTCTGATTTATCAATGATAAAGTAAGCATATTGTTTGATTGCCTTTTGTATTTCAGATTCCTTTCCAACTACTTTTGTTCCATTATTATCAGAACGAATCGCTGCTGAGCTTCCTTCAATAATTGTCTGTATTTGATCTAAATCATTTGATATAGAGGTTCTACTGACTAAAAATTTTTCAGACAAAAGCTGGTAGGATACTTTTTCGTTCCTTAATAATAAGTAGTCAGCTATTTTTATTTGTCGTTCGAGTGGAAACTGATTGAAGTCTATTTGAATCGAAGCTTCAGCGAAGCTTTTTATTATTTCATCATTTGACAAATTCGACTTACTTATACAAATTCCTTTTCCTTGCCGTTTTATAATTTCAATTTTCCTTTTCTTTAATGCTTTATTCAGCTTATCGATGTCTTTATACAACGTACGATCGGAGATAGATAAAATCTTGGAGTAATGATTTACCGGTAAAAAATCTTTTTGCTCCAATAGCAATCTCAATAGTTTATGCTGACGCTTGCTTATTTCAAGCATAATTCCCGCTCCTTTCAGGGAAGCGCTTCCCTGTATCTGTAATTTAACATTTATTCCTGTATTTGGACATCACATCTAGTTTCAAGATAATTCCTGAAGTTTTCTAAACATATAATAAAATAGAATCCGAAGCTAGATCAATCGTAACTTATTTAAAGTTCTTTTTATCACTATCACTTCAATATAATCCTGTAGAAAGGCTTATCAATCCTGCTCAACAGTTGTAAATTTCTCGTTTATTGACGAAAAATCAAGTTGATAAGGTTAAACGTCGTTAAATAGGAACCCTTTTTTTTATACAAAAAGACATTTGACTCTCCCATAATTAAATCGCTGCACCTAATTATAAGAGGAGAACCAAATGTCTGTGACCAAGACTATTAAGTTTAAGAATAAAAATATACAAAGCTATCAACTTGTTGCTAAATATCAAAGATTCCCTTATCTGTTTCTCTAAAGATATGATAAAAAATAGATTCGCAATAATTTGGCGAACTTATTCACAAGGAATCTATCCTTTGAACGAACCATCTCACTGTAAACTTTGTGGAACCAATAACATAATCTATCATGATAGGGAAGACATCCTGAGTTAGATTCTCCCTTATCAGTAAGGTCTTCCTTATCTCATTTTATGTAAACAACATCTCTGCTATAAGAATTATTTTTATACGTACTCAGCTAAAACTTATTTTGGTGTTAAAAACTCTACGGAGATATTGCTGTACGTTATTTTATTTCCCGAAAAGTGTTAAACGCGTTTTAGAAACATTTTTCAAAGAAGCACACAGAAACCCAGAATGTTTGTCAGAACATCTTTTGATTAATGAATTTAAGGTGATAAAAGACTTGGCACACTGGTTTTAATGTTTCGCTGATTCTAAAATACGTTGTTATGAAGACTAGATTTACCGACCTTTTATTTTCTACCATAATGCTAAAGGCTGTTTTCTTGAAGGTTCTGGATAAATCTGATCAATTGCTTCAAGCTCTTCTTTAGAAAGTTCTATTTGGGCAGCTTTTACATTAGAAATAACATGTTCTGAGTTTCCTGACTGTGGTATCGCAATTGTTTTATTATCTCTGATACACCAAGCAAGCAGAATTTGAAATACATCACATTGATGTTTATCGGCTATCTCAATTAATACCTTATCCTCAGTAAACCTTGACCCAAGTTTATCCCCTTTTGCAACAGGAGCATATGCAATTAATGGTATATTATGTTTGCTCATCAAAGGTAATAGATCAAATTCAATGCCACGATCTCCTCAGTTATATCGCACTTGATTAGAGGTGCAATTTTTCCCGTATTTGTGAGTAATTACACTTCTCATTTCATCTGTATCTATATTAGAAACTCCCCACGATCTAATCTTCCCCTTTTGACGTTCTGTCTCTAAAGCCTCTATTGTTTCATCTAATGGGATGCTGCCTTTCCAATGTAATAGATAGTGATCTAGATAGTCTGTATTAAGCCTCCGTAAACTTCCGTCTAAACTACTTGCCAATTTCTTTTTCGATGCATTTTCTGGCAAAACCTTCGAAATTAGGAATAAATCTTCTCTCTTATATGGGCTAATTGCATCAGCAACTGCTTTTTCTGATGCTCCATGACCGTACATTTCCGCTGTGTCAATTACTTGAACGCCATGTTCAATTCCTGTTCTCAATGCTTCTATCTCTTTATTCCTCGTTTTACGACTATCCCCCAAAGTCCAAGTACCAAAACCAATTGGAAAAACTTCATCATTAGCTATTTTCACTTTCTTCATTTGCAGTTCCCTTCCTTTCAATTTAATTAGTCAGTAAATGCATTAGAAATCGAGAAATAGCTTCCTCCGAAGAACATTGATAAGTAATAAATAACAATTATAAGATATTTACTCATGTTCTTTTGTAGTTTGCTTTTTCTCGATTCCAAATATATCTAGCTTGGTTTATTTAAATCTTACCAAGCATATGCTTGAGGTGCTTCACCACCTGGTCCTGGCCAAATCTCATCAAGTTTTGATAGAACATCTTTTGAAAGCGTAAGCTCCAAAGCGTGCAAGCTTTTTTCTAACTGTTCAACAGTTCTTGGTCCAATAATTGGTGCAGTTACAACAGGGTTTTGTAATAACCAGGCTAGTGCAACCACTGAAGGCTCCTCCCCAATTTCTTCACATAATTTCCTATACTCTTCTAATTGCTTTTGATGTTGCGACAATCTGTTTTGCAAATCTTTTGTATGACGACGTCCTTCCTCAGAAATATCAAAATTCCCACCCAATAACCCCATACCAATAGGACTCCACGGAATTAAACCAATATTGTAATATCTTAAAGCAGGAATCACTTCTAATTCAATCGCACGATTACTTAAATTGTATAAGCTTTGTTCTGAAGCCAGCCCTAAGAAATGGCGAGAATCAGCAATACTTTGTGCTGTTGCAATATCCCAACCAGCAAAATTGCTACTGCCAACATACGTAATTTTTCCTTCTCTTACTAACTGCTCCATCCCTTGCCATATTTCTTCCCATGAAGTGCTTCTATCGACATGGTGCATCTGGTACAAATCAATATGGTCTGTTTGCAACCGTTTTAGACTTGCTTCTACAGCTCTTTTAATATGATAGGCGGAAAGTCTCCTGTCATTTGGTCCAGTTCCCATAGGCTGGTAAAGTTTTGTGGCTAAAACAATTTTATCTCTGCGATCTCCTTGACTTAACCAGCGACCAATTATTTCCTCCGAAAAACCAAAGCCTTTCTCCATATCTGGACTTTGTGGTCCTCCATATACATCAGCTGTATCAAACGTATTAATCCCAGCTTCTACCGCACGGTCCATGATTTTAAATGCAGTTTGCTCATCGGTTAATTCTCCAAAGTTCATTGTGCCTAGTATTAATCTACTTACTTTTAAACCTGTTCTACCTAGATTTTTATATTCCATAATTATTCTCCTCACTATTAATATAGGGCTAATTTCATTTCTTCATCCACCTAAAAATTATTCTATGTCAAAGAAACCTTTTGCAAAACCTCCTTCAATCCATCCTTTTGTCCATGGAGCCGCTTGTTGAACAAAAGCTTCAACTTTCTCAAAATACCATTTTCCATTTTCCTTAATAAATTTGTCTTTAAAAATTCCAGATAAAAAATACGCCTCATCCATTCCCTCATTGTTTCTCATTGTTAGAAATGTCAACATATAAAAAGAACCTTCTGCATGCAGACCGTCATCTGAAATATCAATAATAGACGGTGTGATATTATGACAAGACCAAGGTTGAACTCTGATTAATTTTTTACATTGTTCTTTTATTGCTCCTGTTCCCTGAATAGCTACACCTTCAATTACCCATTTACCTTCTGAAGAAAACAAGCTTGCAATACCTTCTGGATCGTAACCATTATCAAGATATTGTGCATAGTTGGCTTTTACTCGCTTAATTTCTTCAATAGCTTCTAATGCGTTGATTCTTTCTTCAAATGAGCGTTCTTTTTCAGTCATTCCCACTCCTTCTTTCATTTGAAATACACAATTCAATAGTTAAAAATTTTTGAATATGTTTTCTGCCGTACTAGAATAGTTGTGCTGCTTTATTCCTCAATACCAATCATGTTTTTCATTTCTATCAAGCGCATTAATTTGTTTCATTTCATCTTCACTTAGTTCAAAATCAAAGATGGCTATATTTTCTTTTATATGATCGGGATTGCTGGAACCTGGAATAGCCACAACATTCTTTTGTAGATGCCAACGTAAGATTACTTGTACTGAAGACTTTTTGTGTTTTTCAGCGATGGCGGAAATCACATCATCCTGAATCAACTCCCGAGTATGCCCTCTGCCTCCAAGAGGATACCAAGCTTCGACTACAATTCCCTCTTTGTGCAAGTACTCGATCACCTCATTCTCTTGATAATAAGGGTGTATTTCGTTTTGTACGAGTGCTGGTTTAATAGATATTTGAGGCAAAAATTCTTCCATCTCCTCAATATAGTAATTTGATAATCCGATGGTGTGCAGTTTCCCTTCTTCGACAGCTTTCTCCATTACTTTGTAAGCTTCAATATCATGACTGCCGGGATGGTGTAAGAGCATGAGATCAATATAATCCAACTCCATACATTCAAGAGCTTCATTGATTGCTGCTTCAGCATTTTCATATTGATTCATATATAGTTTCGTAGTAACAAATATTTCTTCTCGTGGAACACCTGATTTTCGGATACCTTCTCCTACACTTGCTTCATTATCATAAATAAAGGCAGTGTCAATTTTTCTGAATCCTGATTGTATCGCCGCCTCAACTGAATTTACACATACCTCATTCTTTAAACTGTATGTTCCTAGTCCCAATACTGGCATTTCATCACCGCTATTCAATGTAATTAATGGAGCCCTGCCATTTTTTCCCTTAGTTAGATCAAACAGAGTTATTTCTTGATTGGCCGAATCGCTCATCCTTTTTTCAGTCTTCGAATTTTCTTCCTGGAATCTAGGATTACATCCACTAACAGTTAGTAAAACCATCATTCCTGAGATTAGAGATATCATCGCTTTTCTTTTCATTGCACATACCTCCAAAAAATTATTACTGTAACAACAACTCGAAATAGCTTAGTCTCTTTTAGAAATACTCTCCCTCATAAGTCAGCACAATAGATTTTGATCCACGACTAAAGAGGACAAAGTTGAATTTCTCTTCTAACTGCTTGATTTACCATGACAAAGTTGCCTGAGACTTATTAAATTTCCGAACTGCAGCTTATTTCTTCGAAAATAGTGATAATTGAGCTTAATGTCCAAGTTCTTACGGCAATTTTTCCCAAAAGAAAAAAGTTGATTTATACTCACCATGTGTCAATTCATCCAATTAAAAAAAAAAAACGAGTTAATTCGAGGCAAATTATTTTTCTTTCTTTTCATACTTTTTTCAATTGATAAACGAGCATAAAAAAACACTAATCCATAAAGATATTTATTATCAATTAAGTCTCTTAGAATTTAGATAGCAATATCTCTTGTACATCTTTCATTATCGTTAGAATAATGATCAATTTTTTTATTTAAACGTTCGATTGTTTCTCCTAGCTCATTATAACGAGTTAACAAGCCTTCCCGTTCGCTTCTTAATAGTTGCTCCCGTTCTTTTTTTGTTTCTGGCCCCTGTTGATATAAATGCGTATATTCAATCAGTGATTCAATACATAGACCTGACTCACGCATGCATTTAATATGCTCAATCCAGTGTAAATCTTTCTCTTGATATTCCCGGACCCCACCATTCTTTCTTTTTATTGGGGGAATAAGTCCTATTTTTTCGTAGTAGCGTAAAGCCACTGGTGTGAGTTGAACTTTCTTGGCAGCTTCTGAAATATTCATGCTTACCTCTCCTTTGATTTCTTAGCCCTTTAAATCCACATTTGACACAGTCCCCTTTTGTAGATACATCCGCAAAATGATTGATACTAAACCTAAAACAACAAATATTAGCGTGCCGAATAACGAATATTGAGTGCCCATTTCAGTGATAAAGAATCCGCAGAAAAATGTCCCAAAAGTAGTTCCTAAGTTAGCAGCAGTCAAATACAATCCATTTGAGAAGTCAGGTGCTTCAGATCCCGCTTCACTAATCAAATATTGATTAACATTTGAATTGACTCCCGCCAAAACACCAATCAACGCAACAATCAACGTTGTCATCAAACTTAAATGACCAAAAACAAAAAGTAATAAGTATGTCGCAAAAAGTGTAAATGGCAATACAAAAGTTGAACGACGAGGGTCGATAGTTAAGATTCTTCCTGCAATCACATTTCCGACAATATTAGCCAAACCATAAAAAAGTAGTACTAAGCTAATTGTGCGTACAGAAATGTCAGTAACATTCCCTAAAAAATCTGATAAATAACTGTAGAAACCGAAGATTGCTCCATTAAGAAAGACAACAATAAGGATAGAAAAAATCATTATCGGTTTTTTTAGCACACCCAATTGTTTGCCATAGGATAAAGTTTCTTTAACAGGCATCGATGGAATTACGAAAATCGTGGCAATGAACACTACCGCATTTACTGCTGCGAAAAATAGCATCGCCATCATAAAGGAGGTTTCTGTTGCAATAAAACTCGTTACCGGAACTCCTAAGACCATTCCAGCTGAAACCCCAATAAATACTTTTGATACAGCTTTAGCAGATTGTTCTGGTGGGACGGATGTACCTGCAACTGTCATCGCCATTGATACGTAAATCGGATGGAACGCCGCTGGAATAATCCGTGCTAATAATAAAATCGTAAAATTAGTCGCAAACATTGATATAACGTTGCTCACTGTAAAAATACCTAAAGCTAAGAGCATAACCGTTTTACGATTGACTTTAGAAAACAGTAATGGCATTGTAGGACCAGCAAAAGCTACCACTAAGGCAAAACCACTTACTAACCACCCTGCTGTAGGAACACTTACATGAAATTGCTCAGCAATTTGTGGCAATATGCCTACAATTCCCATTTCTGTATTGAGAATTCCAAAAACACCAACTGTTAACAATAAAATTAATAGTCTGTTCTGTTTATCCATTTATGCGCTCCTTCATGTTCTGTTTATCTAATGCTTTATCAATATAACTAGTTACAAGTTCGTCAAGATCTTGTCGATTATTCATTAATTGTTCCTTAAAGACAATTGGTTCCAAATAGGTTAGCCCCAAATCTTTTGCTAATGCTTGAAAAGGTAATAAAAGCTCTTCGATTTTGCATTCGCAATGATTTTTATCTTGATCATTTGTTACTATTAAAAGTAACTCTTTGCCATTCAATCGTTTATCTTTTGAACCAAATACCCAATTAAAAGTAAATACTTCTTCTTGCCATTCGACTAATAAGGAAGGTGAACTATACCATTGCAATGGGAACTGAAAAATGATTCGATCAGCCTGTTCTAATAGCGTTCGTTCTTTTAAAACATCAATCGTTCCGTGATTATAAATATCATAAAGCCTTCTTACAGTCGTTTTAGGATGTAATTCAACGCTGTCTGCAAATCGGTTATTAATTTGCGTTTGAGATAGCAATGGATAAAAAATTAATATCAATGTCTTCATCGTTTATCTTCACCTACTCGCTTCGGAAAGATGCAAAAATAGTATCCATATAATTGTCTAATGGAACAGGTCCTTCAAATTGTCCCAGATTTACAAGTCCTTTACTGTAAGGAAAGTTCTTGTAAAAAAAACACAAATTTCCCATTGGAACATAATAATTCAACTGTCCACTCTCGGCAGCCATTCCACTTGGAGAATCACGAAGACTCAACCGCTTAGTTAGATGGCCTATCTTCTCAGTCAAATTGTAGTCTTCCAACGTGACATCCAAAGGTAGCTGAGTATAAAAATCTTTTGCTGCTTGAGCTTCGTTCAACAAAATTGGGTATGCCAAATCGTCAATGTACATATTAATTTTCATATCTTATCTCCTCCTTTTGACTTTTAAGTAATTTAAATTGATGCATTAGAGAAGCATTTCTTTCCCTAAAAATTCTTGCTCAACTTGATAGCTTTATCTTAATCGGGTAAACTAACAATGTCCAATTCTTATACGGAATGATTAACCATAACAAAAAGTAATATATGAAGGAGCAATTACAATGGAACTTCGAGTACTCAACTATTTTTTAGCCGTTGTAAGAGAAAAAAACATAACTAATGCTGCAAATTTTCTGCATATCACCCAACCGGCATTATCAAAACAGCTTAAGCAGTTAGAAGATGAACTCGGTGTAATCTTATTTCAACGAGGAAATCGAGAAATTGAGTTGACTGATGAAGGTCGATTTCTTGCTAACAGAGCCAAAGAAATATTGGACCTTGTTGAAAAAACAACATTGAATATCTCTTCTGAAGAAGTTGTTACTGGTTCTGTCGCAATTGGCGGGGGTGAAACTGAAGCCATGCAAGTTGTTGCTAAAGCAATTAAGAAAATGAAAAGAAAGCATCCTGATATCAAAATCCAACTATATAGCGGAAACGGTGATTATATCAGCGAGATGTTAGATAATGGGCTTTTAGATTTTGGTTTAGTGATTGATCCGGTTGAAAAACAACGCTACAATTATTTTAAACTTAATGAAGTCAACCAATGGGGACTACTGGTTCGTGAAGATAATCCTCTAGCAAAGAAACAATCGCTCGCTGTCGATGACCTAAGAGATATCCCACTATTAATCGCGGATCAGACCTTAGTAGACAATCGAATTGCCGAATGGGCTGGAGTTAGTCTACAAAATTTCCAAGTAGTCGGGACGTATAATTTGTTATATAATGCTTCACTAATGGTCAAAGAAGGACTAGCCTCTGCCTTATGTATTGATGGCATTATTAATACTTCTGCTAGTACTTTGGTTTTCATTCCTTTAGAACCAGACCTAATTTCAAACTTAAATATTATTTGGAAAAAAGACTTTTTGCCTTCAAAAGCAGCTAGTGTTTTTCTAGACAATCTAAAATCAATTATCGTATCTTCTTAATTAATAGATACAAAAAATGACATTCAAGATTTTGAATGCCATTTTTGTGTACTTTTAATTCCCATTTCGATCCCGAATTAATATCTAAGTTTTTGATATCTTTCGTGAAATGATTTTAGTTATCAAAGACGCTATACTTCCGGAATTAGAAGGATGTCAAGCACTTCCAATAGCTAAATACTATGTTTTCTCTTATTCGTTGATTGCATGTATGTAACCTTACCTGAAAACTACGAAGCCAAAGGATATCCCGAATACACGATTCTTGGTTATGATTTCAAAGGAAATAAAAAAATTTAGGGATTATGGCTCAATCAAATAGAATCTAAAAATCGATAGTTGCAAGTGTTTGAAGAATTGAAATCACTTGATGTAAAAGATGTCTTTCTTATTTCAATAGATGGTGGCTCTAGCTTAGAAGAACGTACAAAAGCGATTTTTCACTCAGTCGTTATTCAACGTCGTATCGTTCATCTGTGACTATAAAAATAGCAGCTACAATCGTCAATAGACTCAACGTTGCAGCTGCATTCTGTATAGTTTTATTCATGTGTACACTTTTTCAGTCATGTAGTTCATAGAAAAAGCTATTTTCGGATATTTTTTTAATTCTCAAAGGTGAACGCTTTGTTACAACCTCTTATGCGGGATACAATTATTGATTTTGTTCATCCTCTTTTGTATTAATACCCATTTGTTCTTTAATGGCATTTTCGACGCGTTGTCGTTCGCTTTCTTCTACAAGCTGATAAGAGATTCCTTCAATACCTGTCACACCATCCCCTGTAAAATCATAACCTTTCAATTGATCGGTTTCGATATTTTTTAGTGCAGGCGTGTATTGTTTTAACATGGCCATCATTTGGTCAAAGGATAAGTCGGTTTCGCCATGTTCTCCAATAACGTCTAGAATTTCTTGATACTTTAATAAGCTGTTAAAAGAAAGTAACTTATTTGTTATCTCAACTAAAACTTCTCGTTGGCGGCGTTGACGACCATAGTCGCCTTCGGGGTCTTCGTAACGCATACGTGCGTATTGCAAAGCTTCCCATCCGCCTAAATGTTGCTTGCCTTTCGGATAATGAATACCTTCAGCGTCAAATTCAAAAGCGTTATTCACGGTGACGCCACCGACAGCATCGCCAAGGTCCTTCATGGCATCCATATCCACAGAAAAGTAATGGCTGATAGGAATGTGCAAGACGTTTTCTACCGTTTTGATTTGCATATCGGCACCACCGAAAACATGGGCCGCATTGATTTTATTCCATTCACCATTAGTGCCAGCCATTTCCACATAATAGTCTCGTGGAATGCTGGTAATGGTTGTTTTTTTTAATTGATTGTTAACAGTAACCACCATTAAAGCATTGGAGCGGTAATCCGTTTTTCTTTTTGAATCATTTGCAATTCCCATAATTAAGAAACTAACGGGTTCTCCTTTAGCTAAATCTGGACTTTTAGTTGAAGATTTTCGTGGTTTATACATTGTATTCGCCGTTTTTTTCAAATTATGATACATGCTGATACCATAAGCCGAGACTGAAAGAGTTCCTAAAAATAAAAGGGTCAAACTGAACACTAGGAATAAACTTTTTCTTTTACGAGAATGTCGCCGACTTCGTTGGGCTGAGGCTTCTTCTACAGGTGCTTGCAAATAACGTTGTACAATACTGAACGAAAAATTTACCCAGCTATAGCTTAGGAGCATACCAGCAATTATGTCACTAGGATAGTGCACACGTAAGATGAGCCGTCCTAATACAATCAGTACGAGATAGCCAATTAAAAAAAGTTTGATGCCTTTAGTTTTTCTAACATTGAGATAGTTTAAAGTGATAAAAATTGTACAGACAAGACACATCGCTAACAGCGAATGCCCACTAGGAAAACTCGCAGAACTACGATCGGCTAAAGCGCCCAGAGTTGGTCGAGCTCGGCCGACAACGTGTTTAAAAACACTCCCTAAGAAACCGACAGCTAACAGGTTACTAACTGACCAAAAGGCAAGGATTTTTTCTTTTTTATGCAGAAGATAAATCATAAATAATAAGAAGATCAGGAACATAGGGCCAATCGTCGCTGTTTTTGCCAACAGACTGACAGCCGTTAACATCGGGGCATTTAATTGCCATTTGATGTGATAAATTGCTTCGTCTATTTGTTGAAACCAATTTGGACTGGCAGCCACTAACAGAGTGAGGAAGGCAAAACAAATGGTTGTTATGGCATAAAGCGGAAATTTTTTATTCGATGTTTGCATGAGAATCCCTTTCTTTTTCCCTTGAAAGAGTAGACTAAGCCAGCATCGATCGTAAATAAGTGCTTGCTGCTTTCTAAAAAAACGCAGCAAACCAATCGGTTCTCATCGTCTGAGCTTTAGCACTATCCAACGTAAAGATTTCTCTTAGCTATTTTTAGAAGAGCCTTAATTCGACCATTCCTGTTTTACACATTGGTGTCTTTCGACATTTCTGCGCAATAGCCTATGTTTGGATAGGAGCCTCACCTAACAAGGTTATTTTATCTAACCCCAGAAGTATAGAATTGATTGCGGGTTACTCTCAATCATTTTGAGTAAGTTTAGTATTTTTTTAAATTATTTCAATCGTGTTACAAGAAAGAAATGAGTAGTATATTGAAAAATCAGCATCCATGCATCGCCTTCTTTTAGAAGAGCAAACCTTAGGTAATCCTATATCGCCTAAAGGAATTGCATCATACAGGCAAATCCATTTCATGTTCTGACATCCATTTTAGTAGAAATCTCTACTTATCAAATGAAACTGTCAGAAAAGGGTATTTTATAACAATTTCTTTCATGAATCTCCTTTATATTAAGATATATCCTGCAAATTGGTATGACACCACTATTGGAAGTGTTGCATCTGATAAATATGTTACCCAAAAACACCAGTTTACTTAGGATTTATACTGAATCAGGCTATCGAGGAACAACCATCACCCAAATTATTGATATTTTGAATAAGATGATCATGCAGTTACTCAAGGAGCTACTTCGCGGGTCATCTTACCAGTGCGTAGCTTGTCGAACGGATTTTCGTCTGGATAAATAACTTTAGGAGATTTTTTAAAGATTATGAATAAAGTTTTTTTCTATTGAAGTCTTTACTTGTCTTGCCTTGATGTCGTTAAGCATAGAATGTTTCTAAATTCATGAAGGCAGCTTATTAATATTTTGCATAGGACGATATCCTCCTCAAAGTTTCATAGTGAACAAACGCCTCCAGAAACATGAGATGCTCTAGTGATAGAACTGCAAGCTCTTGTTATAGACAATATTTTTATACAGGTCAGAATAATGACTTTTATTTTTGTTTAGGATACTATCCAGCATACTTATCGTGTTTTTTAATCAATAGAACTTCTCTAAAAGGTTGGATGTAAGCGTGAGAGATAGTGCGCATTTATCCTGAATATCTGCAGTTCATGACAAGTAGACTGCTAATACAGTGGGAGATTGATTAGGTAAGTTAGGTGCTTTTTTCAAATAAATGAATCCGATATTTTCGAAGATCTAAGCCAGTTTCTACTGCCGTTCGAATAACTCTAAAAAAATCCCCGTAGATTTTGCCTCCTGTCTACCTTTAGAAAAGAGCCAATTTTTCTAAAATTCTTGATCGTTTTTTTAAACTTTGTAACGAGGCCCTGAGTTTTTTTCCGACCTTTTTCTTGAGAATTAAAAAGAGCAAAGTTTCACTGATACAGTTCCCATTATTATGAAACACCCTCGTACATATTTCGAAAAAACTCTCACTCCCCCCAACATAATCTCTTTATAAAAAATTTGAGTCTTTTCAGAAAGATCACTCAATTAGGATACTTTATGCGTACTCTCAAATTCTAAACAACCTGATAATGTCACCAAATAGCCAAGTATATTATTCAAAACATACCGGAAGATATGATTGATCGAGCGATCATATCGGATAATCGTTATTTTAAATCGATATCCCCTAATGATAACTTATCTGCTTTTTGATTTTTCCGTAAAGCTTTTTCGCTTATTAAGCAATATCTATCCTGTTTTTTCTCTTTTTAAATATATTATTAAGATTGAAATATCATCTACCAACGTTTACCGATTATCGTTATTATATACTCAGATATCTGCTGATATTTTCTTTTCTATACAGGTCATTTAATACCCATTGTGTGAATACACCAGAAGATAGCCATTCGTAATATACAAGTCTCAATTAGCATTTATTCCGAATATGATAAGACTGTTTCCTCACATTATCTGAACGGTCCTTAAATTAAACCCGCTTTTTATACAAAATTGCTAATGATTTGTTAATCTCACGGCTACAATTTATGGTCAAAAAGAAAGGAAGTATTCCAATGAAAACAACACAAAAGAAAATCCTATTACTCATCACAGTAATTTTGATGTGTACTATTGCCATCTCAGCTTATTTCTTATTAACTGACCACCATTTAGAAAAAACGATGGCTGACGGTTATCATCCAATAAAAAATAACTTTAAGTCCTCAAGTGAAAATGACAGCGAGTCATTTCTAATTATGGGCTTAGACAACACTAATGAAAGAAAATTGGGTACGACAAGAACTGATGCTATGATGATCATTACGTTAAATAAAAAGGATAAAAAAATCACCTTTTGCAGCTTGCCTAGGGATAGTTTTGTTCCAATAATTGCTAAAAACTATCATGGAAATCAACGGATTGAAGCTGCCTACACCTTTAACGGTCCCGCTGCATCTGTTAATACAGTAGAGAAACTATTTAACATTCCAATAGATCATTATTGTGTGTTTAATTTCTTATCTTTCATTAACTTTATTGATGCAATTGGAGGAATAACTATTAATGTAAAGCAGGCATTTGATGGTGTGACTAAAGA
>NZ_JAFREL010000104.1 GCF_017377655.1 Candidatus Enterococcus ferrettii | reverse complement strand
ACTATATAATCTTCGACGCTAACAAGATATAGCAATTTATCGCGTAATATTAATGGTTATTTGATTTAAAAAGACAAAAAAATAAATAAGTCTATTATTAGAGTATTTTTAAATATATTGTCTCTGATTCCTGAGAAAAAGTCTATATTGACTTTGATATTTGAAAGTGCTAATCTAACTGAAAATGATAATCGTTCTCAATTGATTTTTGTCCAAATAGACACAGTAGTGCAAAAAATTGTCAAAATACGAAGAACTAGTGAGCTATCATAGCTTTTTTAGCATACAAACTATTGGAAGGAATTTAATTACATCGATTTATATACTGGGAAGAATTACGGCAACAGTGGCTGTAATCACAAAAATAAACTTAGTAGATTATTTTTATTAGTAAAACATATGATGATAATCAAGGGGGCATTGTGGAAAATGAAAGCAAAGAAATTGAATGGAAAAGATTTAATACAAATTGGAATTTATGCAGCTATATATTTCTTTATTGTAATGGTAATTGCTATGTTTGGCTTTATTCCAATCTTCATGCCATTGATTTGTGTACTGGCACCAATACTAGGTGGAATACCGCTTATGCTTTTTTTTACTAAAGTAAAGAAATTTGGTATGATTCTTATTTTGAGCTTACTCATGGGTATTCTTATGTTAATCACAGGCATGGGATATTATTCCATTATTGTAGGACTTATTTCAGGATTAATTTCAGAAATAATCTATCGGAGTGGTAATTATCAAAGTTCTGCAAAAGCAATACTCGCCTATGCAGTTTTTTCAGTGTGGATGTGGGGAAATTTTTTACCGATCTTTTTTAATCCAACTGTCTATTTTTCTACCAGACAAGATCTTGGACTTGAATATGCTCAAACCCTAATTTCACTCTTACCGAGCTGGATGTGTCCTGTATTACTAATAATCACCTTCCTTTGTGGTCTAATTGGAGGAGTATTGGGTCGCTCTGTCCTGAAAAAACATTTTATTAAGGCAGGTCTTGTCTGATGCTATTAACAGCTAATAAACAAATTTTGAGTAATAAGAAACAGCTTTACTTAGATCCGCGAACAAAATTACTATTGCTTTTTACTGTTACAATTTTTGTTTTAGGAAATGTTAGTATTAAACAAGGTTTATCAGGAAGAATTCTTACCACGATAACTCCTTGTTTAAGTCTAATGCCCTTTTTACTACTCGTATCTGCAAAAAAGTATAAAACTACTTTGACTTATTTTTTTCTTTATGTTGGAATGACATTTACCTCTTATTTTTTTAGCCAACGCTTGACTGGTTTACCAAATTTTTTACTTTTAGCTGCAACTGGTTTATTAACTCGCTTTTTACCAAGTATTCTAATGGGAATATATGTGGTCTCTACTACAACCGTTAGTGAATTTATAGCTGGTTTTGAGCATTTGCACGTTTCTAATTATTTAGTAATTCCGCTATCCGTCATGTTACGATTTTTTCCAACTGTCATTGAAGAGTTTAAGTCAATCAACCAAGCAATGAGGATGCGCGGTATCTCCTTCAAAGGAACAGGTAAACTTTCTTTTTTAGAATATCGCATGGTTCCCTTAATGACATGTTCCGCTAAAATTGGTGAAGACCTCTCTGTATCAGCTCTGACTCGAGGTCTTTCTCCCTTGGTTAAACGAACTAATATCTGCAAAATCGGCTTTCGCATTCAAGATTGTGTTGCTATTCTTTTTTGTTTATTCGCTTTTTCTTGTCTTTTTCTTAACAAGTTTGGAGTGCTGTAATGGTATGATTAAAATTGAAAATGTAAATTTCCGATACAATAGTGATTCCGACTATGCACTTAAGGATTTTTCACTCACTATAAATCCAGGTGAATGCCTTGTGTTGACTGGAGAGTCTGGTTGCGGTAAGACCACGGCAACTCGCTTGATCAATGGTTTGATTCCTCACTATTATGAGGGGGAAATTACTGGAAGTGTTCAAATAAATCAACAAAATATTTTAAAGTCTGAACTCGCTCAAGTTTCTCATTTTGTTGGTAGTGTATTCCAAAATCCAAGAAATCAATTTTTTTGTACTGACACAACTAGTGAAATTGCTTTTGGTTGTGAAAATGTTGGTTTGCCTATCTCAGAAATCGAGAAACGTATCCAAGAAACTGTAGCTAAACTTGAAATAGGAGAATTATTAGATCGTAACATTTTTCACCTATCAGGTGGAGAAAAACAAAAGGTAGCCTGTGCTTCAGTATCTGCGTTAGAACCTGACGTGATTGTTCTCGACGAGCCCACAGCTAATCTCGATATCCCTTCTATCCAAAATCTAAAGAAAACAATTATGTTTTGGAAAAATCAGGGCAAGACGATCATCATAGCAGAACATCGACTTTATTGGCTTAAAGATATTTGTGATCGAATGGTTTACATGAGAAATGGAAGAATACATTTTGATAAGTCAATGAATGATTATTTCGAGATGCCGTTAGAAGAAATTACTGAACTTGGTTTAAGACCTCGATCTTTGAAAGAAATTGGCACCAAATCTACTCATTACAATGGCAATGAAATATTCTCATTGAGGGATTTTAATTATCGTTATGAGGATACATCGGTTATTAGCTTACCAGAATTAACTTTACCAGTGGGATCGATAATAGCTGTGATTGGACGTAATGGTGCAGGAAAATCGACATTTTCAAAATGTTTATGTGGTTTAAATAAAAATTTTAAAGGTTCCATGCAGATTGATGGAGAAGATCGTTATCGCAAGCAGCTACTAAAAAAAGGCTACCTGGTTATGCAAGATGTCAATCATCAACTATTTTGCGAATCAGTAACTGAAGAGGTTCAATTAGGCATGTCTACTCAAAAATTTAATCAATTAGAGTTGGTTCTTGACAGCTTGGGGATCCAAGGACTTTCTGCAAGACATCCATTATCCTTGTCCGGTGGACAGAAGCAGCGAGTTGCCCTAGCATCAGCAATATTAGCTGATAAAGACTTTTTGATTCTAGATGAACCCACTAGTGGTTTGGACTATAATAATATGAAAAAGATTGCAGATTTAATCACATCACTTAGACACGAGAAAACTCTTTTTTTAATTACACACGATCCAGAATTCATACTCCAGTGTTGCACTCATGTTATCCATATTGAAAAAGGAGAGTTGCTAGAACAATACACATTGTACGGCCATGAAGACAAACTGTTATCCTTTTTCTCCACGACATCCTAGATTGAATATTCCCAATAGTGGGAATTGATAATTGTTAATTTAGTTTTGAGATAGTGGTTGATTCATCTCCCCTATGTTCTATAGGGTCACATAAGATAGCTAAGTATCTTATTGTTTATGCGAAAGAACACAGCACAAAAACACTCCCACTATTTGAATTTGGGAAGTGCTTTTGTGCTGAATGCAACTGCAATTTTAAATTTCAAAGAAAACTGCAGCAATTTTTTAAACTATCATAAGATGGAAAATGCTTTACAAAAACAAAAAATGTTTTAAAATCTTTTCGTTGTCGGATACTCCCTCTTTTATTCTCTACTTTAAGTATATCGTCAGTGAACTGTCATTTTAGAGTAGGACAACAAATCCTGTCTTTGAAAAAATCAAAGCAATCTATAATCACTTACCTAATTTAAATTAATATTTTTTGTGCCACAGATAGATTGTACCTAGGACAACTAGGCAGCCTGCTATATAAAGAAATGGTTGTTTTGCTTCACCTGTTGATGGATAGTTTTGCTGCGTTTTTATTCCATTCGTGGGCTGATCCGAAGAATTATTATCTCCCACTACAGAATTATTTTTAGGGTCATGGGTGTTTGTAATGATAATATTTCCCTTTTCTGCATCATCGTATGTCACTTCATATTCATCTGGTACGTTTAATTCCTTGACGGTGTAAGTAATCATTTTACCAGCATCTTTTTCGTCTAAGTTCATCCAAGTTGTGGTCCATTTATTATCCTCACTTAATTCAACTGCTTTCCCATACGCTTTTCCATTGGCATACAATTGGACCTTAATGTTTTGCGGACGTAATCCTTCTTGATCATCTCCATCCACCCATGCTTTAGTTGTCGTCACACTAGTCTTGCCTGGAGTATAGCTATTTTTTAGATCAAACCCTTCTATACTAGTTGTGTAATTAGCGACGGCATTTTCCGTTACGGTATAGCATATTTCATTCCCATTTTTATATTTTGGTAAATTAGTAAATTGGTAAACCCACCCATCTTTTGAAGAAATCTCTTTCGTAGAAACCACTTGTCCATTCGCTAATAAGTTTACAGTAATAGACTCCGGACGTTTGCCATCTTGATTATTGTTGTCGTCCCATTGCTTCATTCCCTTGATCTCTGTTTCTTCTGGAGTATAACTGTTTTTTAGATTAAATCCATCAATGCTTGTCACGTAATTTGGAACAGTATTTTCGGTTACAGTATAGTGTATTTCACTACCGTCTCTATATTTTGGTAAATTAGTAAACTGGTAGGTCCATTCATCTTTCGAAGAAACTTCTTTTGAAGAGACTACCTCTCCATCAGCCAATAAGTTTACGGTAATGGATTCTGGGCGTTTGCCATCTTGATTATTGTTATCCTCCCATTGCTTCGTTCCCTTGATCTCTGTTTCTTCCGGAGTATAACTATTCTTTAGATTAAATCCATCAATACTTGTCACGTAATTTGGAATAGTATTTTCGGTTACAGTATAGTGTATCTCACTACCGTCTTTATATTTTGGTAAATTGGTAAATTGGTAAATCCATTCATCTTTCGAAGAAACTTCTTTTGAAGAGATTACCTCTCCATCAGCCAATAAGTTTACAGTAATGGATTCTGGGCGTTTGCCATCTTGATTATTGTTATCCTCCCATTGCTTTGCTCCTTTAATCTCTGTTTCCTCAGGAATATGTTTGTTAATAAGGTTGTTACCATCAATAGACACAGTGTATTCAGAAACTGGTGTTTCTAAAATGGTATAGTTAATTGGTCTGCCATCCTTGTTTTTAGGTAAATCTAAAAATTGGTAAGCCCAGTCATCTTGTTCAGTAACAGTCTTCGTTTGAACGGTTTCTCCATTGGCTAGTAGTTGAACTTCTATCGAATCTGGACGCAGTCCATCTTGATTGTTTTGATCGTCCCAGATCTTAGATCCACACAATTCAGTCGTTTCTGGAATATACTTATTGGTCATCGATAATACTGTTCCGTCGTTAGTGCTTTGGATCGACAAGGTATATTCAGAATCAAGCTCTTCTCGGGCAGTATAATAAAGTCGGTTCCCCTGAGAATCATTCATTGGTAAGTTCTTCCATTTATATTCCCAACCATTCTTTTCACTTAATAGTTGTTTGTCTCCAAAAGATATTTCATTCCCATCTGTTACACTCTCATTTTCAGTATATTGGTAAGGTTTATTGCTTTGATAGAGTTGTACGGGTAATTCCACAGGTCGAACTCCATCCTGATTATTCAAATCGTCCCAATGCTTTAAAACTGAAAAGGTTGTTTCCGAACTATCAAGATCAACACTTATTTCGGTCGTTAAATCTCTTTCAATTGTTTGATATGCCCCCAGTGACTGATAAAACCCACCAGTAACACAAACTAGATAATAAGGCTGTCTGGTAACTAGTTTGGAAGCTATACTGCAATAAATTGTAGTATTAATTGAGTTTTCCTCATCAATCAGATTTTTAGGCACACCAATGAAAATTACCCGATTGTTTAAATCTTTTTCAATAGTCACATTGTCTGTGATATTTTCTTTTTTCCCATTTTTGGATAATTCAATATCCATGCTTGTATCTTCATTTCTAATTTGAAATAATTTTTCGGTTTCCTGATCCAGATTATCCTCAAATTCCAATTTATAAATGTTATACTCTCCATCTTCACCATCAGGGTTAAACCCTTTTGCGTTAATCTTAACATTATTAATCTTGTTAATTAAATCTTGATAAGATAAGTCCTCAGAAGGTTGTTTTGCTGCTTCTTTACATAGATCACTTATCAAAGGATTTGAGTTAACTATCTTATCATCGAAAGTCCCTCCAGAAAGTTTCCATATAGCAAGTTGAATAGCTGAATATCGAGTCAACTCGTTGGCGTCACGATAATTTGGAACATTAGGTATTTCTTGATTTTTACCTTGATTTTGGTAGAAAGTTTCCATCAACCATAAAACTGAACCTGGTATTTTTTGGTTAAGGTCCACCTGGTATTCATTCCCAGAAGGATAATACTTACCTTCATCTAAACAGAAATATAAATTTTTATCATTATCTACAATCGTACTTAGTCCATGCCATAGCAAATTTAAATTGTTTAACTTAACTTCATTGTTGTTCACCAAGTTAATATCTGTACGAACATTTTTTATTGATGCTGGAGGCAAAACACTCGTTTCTGCGTTAGCTATTTGGAAAACCCCTCCCAAGCCCACAATTATTATTACTATGTACCAATATTTTCGCATGTTCTTCCTCTTTTCGTAAATTGATTACTTCTAGTTTAGCCCATTGTCAATTCACAATTTCTCAAAATAGTGTCGAATAATTCGATATTATTTGAATTTCTCCTTTCTCTTTGGCAGTATTCATTTTGCAACAAACAATTATTTCAATAATACTTATCTTTTTTCCTTCTCATTTCATCAAGAAAAAAAACGATTGACTAAAATATTCTGATAACAAATTAGTTAAGATACAAGGTATAAAAAGATAAAGATACACAATCAAAAAATTAGCTAAACACCAGAGTTGTCTAGCCGATTTTTTTATTCAACTGTTTGTTTCATGTTAGCAACAATAACGGATGAAATATGGTAAAATGACAACGGTATTTTCATGACACTTAAGTTTGGACCAACATGCTTTCATATGATCGATGTTCAGTCGTCTCAACAGGTGAACTATCTAACTAGTTACTACATTTTACATATTCCAAATCCAAGTGCTGTTGCTGTCAAAACTATTTCCAGAATAATTATGTAGCTATTTCGAGTATCGTTTGTATAGGATGTAACATGTGTCTACAGTACAGCTAATGTCTTGGCGAATTCAGACTTAGTGCATGAACTTCTCATGACTGCCTTTACCTGTATCGCAGAATATAGCAAGGTTATCTTATCAGAACGAGGCTCAACATCTAGCTCAACGGATAAAATAGAACTATTGGAAATGCCTTGATAAAAAGATTGACTGAGTATCGTATTGATTTCATCTTTTTCTTAATCAAATTTGACTGTTTACAGCAGTCGTTGATATCAAAAGCGCTAGTATATAATTGTTACCTTTCTGTGAAATGTAGATTGTTTCTTCTAAATTTTGCGTATTTAGTTGAGGAATAATCCAAATCCCATGACTAAGATAATTCAAACAGGTTCATTCCTGTTTGATCACTGTTGATGCTCTCAATTGATAATAAAACACGAATACTCTTATTCTGGATAAAAAGAACAACATGAATCTTTTCATGCACACCTCATAACTATGAAGTATATGCTACATTGTATTATCCTCCTATTGAGAAAAGTCACATCTTGACTATTACTTTAGTCATATTTTTTCATGAACAAAGCAATTTCTGTACGGTTATGCAATCTCAGTTTACTCAAAATATTTGAAACGTAATTTTTGACTGTTCCTTCGCTTAAAAATAGTTCTTGAGCTATCTCTTTATTACTATTGCCTTCAGAAATCTTGCGCGCTATTCCTACCTCTCTTTTAGTTAGACTGTCCAACTTTGCGACATCACATTTTGTCAGCTGCAGCACTTGTCTAGTCACTTCTTTGTCTAGAACCTGTTCATTGTTGATAATTTTTTTTATTGCTTCTATCAATTCTTGACTGCTCGTATTTTTCAGTAAATACCCATCTGCTCCATGTTTAAGGGCTTGAAAAATAAAGTCGTAATCGTCAAAAGTTGTTAAGATCAGAATTTTCACACTCTCCGACTTCTCTTTTATTTTTCGAGTCGTTTCGACCCCGTTTAATACAGGCATCTTTATATCCATTAAAACAATATCCCCGTCATTTGTTTCAAGGTAATCCAATACTTCTTGCCCATTTTTTGCTTCAAAGACAATGTCAAAGTCTCTTTTTAACCCTAGAACTAGGCTCAATCCTTCTCTTATAAGCTGTTGATCATCAGCTATGATAATTTTGATCATATCAATTCTCCTTTAAGGGTACTTCTATTTTAATTGTCAGACCTTTTGTATTTCCTGGAATAAACTGAATTTTCCCGTCTAAATCCGTAACCCGCTTCTTCATCCCTTTCATACCATTAGAAGCAACTAAATCCTTGGGTAAACACCCGTTGTTTACGATAATAAAAGTCAATACATTTTTTTCTTCAAATATTCTTAATGTTACAATTGTGCTTTGTCCGTGTTTTATACTATTGGTAATCGCTTCTCTACTGATGTTTAAGAGCATTTCTTTGCAAGGTCGTGTTAAATCATCTATGTCTGTTTCAATTGAATAATTTACCTCCAAATTATCGATTAAAGAGAAACGAAGCGCCATGTTTTCTAAATTCTCTGATAAATATTCTGTGTCGAATGTCTGATTCAACTCATTGACGGTCGCTTTTAGCTCTAAAAAACTTTGATCTATGATTCCTTCAGATTTTTCTAGAACATCCTTTGCTCGCACAACATCTTCATCTATGATATCTGAAACTGCTTCTAAGTGCAGTTTCAAAGCAATCAATGAATGACCCAGCATATCATGCAACTGTTGTGAAATTCTCTGCCTCTCTTGCAATATGGAAACCTCTTTTATTTCTTCAGAGTACTTTTCCAAACGATCGACTTTTTCAACCAACTCCGAGTTCAAGTCTTCAATTTTCTGTTTATTGTACAAAAGGTTCAAATAAAGATAAGTTATCAGAAAAACACTCCAGAAAGGAATAAAATTCGTGTACATTAGTGATTTTAAGACCCCTCCTAGAGAATCTGAATCAAATAATATCGTCTTGATATAAAGAAAACAGAATAAGAAAAAAACGACTAAACTCAACCATTTGTTTTTTTTCTTTAATTGTATCTGCACAATTTCTGGAATCGTTAGGTAAACAAATAGTTTGATGAAATCTGTATCAACCATTTGTCCTATAAATCCTATCAGTGAAATAGACAGAAGTATTGATAAGTTTATCCATACTTCTTTACTATTTCTATCAAACACTATTGTCCGATAAAAATCATTAGCGGCTACCAAGCAGATTATAAAAAATAGTCCTAATAGACCACTAAGAGTGTATGACAAATTTGAAACTTCAAAAAATAAAATAATTAATAGCATAAAACGGATTGTTAAGCTAAGATTCTTGCTGTTCCATCGCATTTTTTAACCTCCAAACGAATAATCGCAGTTGAAAGAACACATCTTCCCAGTAAATTAAAAGTCTCTTATTTCTTGATCCACTATAAACTATCTACATAAATAATCCACTTTAGAACCACAAAGAATACAATTTGAAGCTAGAGTATAAGCAAAAAAATATCTAACTAAGAAGATAAAATGAAGATGCTCTGACGCTTTTCGAAGTAATAAAGAGATTGGATTGGCTAAAATTGAAACTAAAAAAAACTAGCTATGGATCCAAATAGTGACTTTCAATTAGAGCTATAAAGCTGAAAACTCCCGAGGTATCATAAGCATTTCTTGCTGTTTGGTACGCAGCGCAAAGAATATAAATACCATACTTTAGTGTATTTATTATCATGGAATTGATCTTGTTAAGTCATTTACCAAAAAATTAATCTAGGAGCAGTATGTTAATTAAATCTAAAAATAAATTCGACAAATATTAATTGCAGAGAACGATTGATCATTTCTGAAAAGCTTTAAAAACATCTGATTTTTAAATCCCTTAAATCATTCTGAAGCCCCTTGTCCTTTAAAATATAAAAAGGAACCAGAGGATTCCTGATTCCTTTTTATTAGCAGTCAATACTCTTTATTCTTAGGTACTCTGTAATGCTGTTCAAAGAGTGATATAGATATTGGTTAAAATTTCAACTAGTATTACATTATTAGCTTTATTTATGTCACTTCGCTTTACTAGGTAAAAAGGTAAAATTAGCAACTCAGCTTTTTCTTAAGCCAAACGGCTAGTATAACCAGCAGCAGGCCCAAGAAAGAGAAAAGAAATAGTTGATTGGTATCACCGGTTTTAGGATACGATTGCTGCTGCACCACATAGTGAGGAACAAGCTGCTCATTTTTTTCAGGCAGCTGTTCTGATTCAGCGGGTGCTTCAGGA
>NZ_JAFREL010000103.1 GCF_017377655.1 Candidatus Enterococcus ferrettii | reverse complement strand
GAGCAGCTGATGACGACAAGGATACCCTTGAGCCTAAGGAAGTTAGAAGTAAAATGAATAAATTGCTGGGGAGAGCCAAGGAAGACAGCTTTAAGAGTGAGGGCGAGACCGTTTCTCATACCTTTAGCAGCAAGGATTTGGAAAAAATAGCTAAAAGCTTTGATTTGGGTGCAGATACTGAAGAAAGTCTACACAATATGACGTTAACGATGAAAATAAATAAAAAGACTTCAAAGACTGATTGTACTGTAAAGATGCGGGATTCGGAACAGAAGATGACGATGAAAGTAGTACTCACTCCAAGTAAAAAGAAGACAACTATTTCAATGCCAAAAGAGCAAGACATTGTTCCAGCTGAAGAACTGGATGATCTCTATGAACCGCAAGCGATGAGCGGTGTAACTGGTGAGTTTGCTCAAGGAGAGGACGAGATAGAAGAGCTGTCGGACGAACAATTTGAGGTGGTTTACCAGCAGTTTAAAATAAATATGGGAGAATTAGATGAGACACAGCGTCAAGCACTACTAAGTGCCTATTCGCCCTATCTTACCGATGAGCAGTTTGCTCGTTTGGAAGCCTTGTTGAGTCAAGAAGCAATCTAGTCAGTCATCGATATGTATAATATAATGATCAAACATCCTGTGCTCTTCGGAGTTCAGGATGTTTGTTTTTCTACCTGTATCAGGGACACAATCAGTTCTCTTTCAAACTGAGCAGAGCTTCCAATCATACTCATCATTGATGTCTGCATGGAATCATTTCTGTTTGGTTTAGATGCTATAAACTATTACTATTGCACCAGTATCATTTAGTGAAGAAACAATAGGGGTAGATTAACAATATTTCTTGCTGAGCGATTAATTTTAGTCACTGACACTGGATCCTCTTCTTTCTTCTATAATTGTATTCATATTTAACTCTTCAAATGTTGCTCGTTGCAAGCATGATAGTATGCTTACGAAGAAAAATATGATTTTTCAAGAAATATGTCGAAATGTTATATAAACGCTTTCATTTTAAATGGTATTTGTTATTAAAAGTATTTAGACAAATGAAAAGAGAATGTGGTTAAATAGAAGTGAGACCAGATAGAAAGTAGTGGGAAAAATGAAAATTGCGATTTGCGAAGATGAACTAGCGGATGAACAGTTTTTACGTCAGACGCTGGAACTATTGCTAAATGAACAAAACCTTTCCTATTCAATGATCAGCTTCACTTCAGGGAAACAGATGCTGGCAGCATTAGAGACAGAGAGCTTCGATATTTCGTTTATTGATATTTATTTAGATGAAGTGGATGGAGTGGCTCTGGCAAAGGAAATGCGAAAGAACAATCGTAATTCGGCAATTATTTTCACCACCAGTAGTCAGGAATATATGGCAGAAGGTTATACCTTGGGGGTGCTGCATTATTTGGTTAAGCCCTTCAGCATCGCGGATGTCAAAGAAGCACTAGACCGAGCTTTACTGAAAGTCAAAGAGTATGAACGTTGTTTGGAGGTAGTGGTCCATCGGCGCAAGGAGTTAATATTTTTTCGCGATATTAAGTACGTTGAATCTCAGAGCCGCTGCTGTGTACTTCACACAACCTCTGGAGAAAAAGCCGTGTATGAAAATTTGAACCGGATTGAAAAGCAGCTGGAAGACCCGAGCTTCTTGCGCTGTCATCGCAGCTTTATAGTAAATATGGACAATGTGATGGCACTGGAGACGCAGGATTTCGTCTTGTTCAGTGGAGAAAAGGTGCCCATGAAGCGTGATAATGTAAAAGCTTTGCGGGAAGCTTACGTGCAGTATCGTCTGAATGCTGTGCGAAAGGAAGTTTAGCTCATGGATATGGCGTTAAAAGCTGCGATATCGGTTACCTTTAAGGATTTGCCATGGTTTATCCTTTGCTGTATGCCCTTTGTGCCGTTGCGAAAGTTTGAGCGTTCTGCAATTGCAGTGCGTATACTGCTTGTTAGCAGTTTATCTTTTCTAATTATATATGTTGGTACTTTGGTTTTAGCGGGGGACAACATTTTACTATTGAATGTTATACATATGATGACTTATCCTCCCATGCTGCTGATTTTCCATCGCACCTTTCGTGCTGGCTGGAGCAAGATTTTTTACGTGTTCTTGTTTGAACAATCCATTGCGACAGAGGTGAATCTACTCTCTTATTTTTTGACTACGGAGGTGCTGGAAAAAAATCCTTCTGTGACAAACAATTTGTGGCAGTTATTCAGCAGTTATTTGATTTTACTAGTGGTCTTTCCTCTTAGTTGGTTTTTTTTGAAGGGACCGATTCGACAGGCAATGGTCATTTTGACAGAGAAACAAGTGAAGACGTTGTGTGTGACACCGTTAATTTTCTTTCTTATGATCAACTATTACACAGTTGCTTTTCAACAGAGCAGCCTAACTGAAGGCCATCGTATACTGTTTAGCTTGTTTTTTACAGCAATTGGTATTTCGGCCTATGCAGTAAATGTGATTACAACCATGAGTATTGTGAAAAAAGGTAAGTTGGAATTAGCAATGGTATCGATGGAGCAGCAGTTGATGCGGCAAAGTGATCACTTTGAGCAATTGAACAGTTCCATCTCTCAGGCAAGACAGGCCCGGCATGATTTGCGCCACCATTTAACAGTGATGCGTAATTATATAAATGAAGAGAATTACTTAGGACTAAAGCAATACTTAGAGGACTATCTGACTGATGTACCTAAAGAAAACGAAGCACCAATCTGTCGGAATTTCGCTGTGGATGTATTGATAAGTAATTATTTAGCTCTCGCACGACAAGTTGGAACTAAGCTGGATGTGAAAATTGATCTACCGGCAAGAGTAGGGATTCCTGATACGCAATTATGTATTGTTTTTGGTAACTTAGTAGAAAATGCGTTGCATGCGTGCCAAGAGCAAGCAACAGGCGATAAATTTATTCGTATTCGTTGCCGAACAGAAGGTAAACAGATTTTGTTAGCGATGGACAATTCTACGGATAGAAAAGAGGCAATTCATCCTGGTGTGGGTCTATCCTCAATTGAAGCTGTTGTGGAACGATACCAAGGAAGCTTTGAGTATCAGCTGGAAGAGGGTATTTTCCGGGCATCGCTATTATTATGTATCCCGTAACACCTGACGAAAGTTGGGTGTTTTTTTGCGCATCATGTTAAGGATGAAATGTCAATAAAAAGAGTAAAAAAAGTTTTTACAGATTTATACATTAAAACAACAGTTTACTACATGTATCGATTATGTTGGAATTTTTGATATTTTTACGAACTGCAGGTAGTTATAATTAAGGTAGAGGTATGGGGGACTGATAACTTGCTTAATGGCAGATGATGAATAAAATATTCTTTATTGTTGAAAAAGATTCATGAACTTTTTAACTAGGAGAAATTGATGAAACTGCCGATAAAAAAAGCAACTAGTTAACTGACTTATTTATATTACTGAAGTCTAATTGAGCTAGTGGCGATTAAGAATTAAGTAGCGTTTTGTTGTAGGAATGATTGCATCAGGATTCATTTTGTTATCAAATAATTTATTTGTGAAAGAAATCCAGTGATATGGACTATTATCTATGAAAAGTAAGGAGTTTTGGAAGGAAAAAAGATAACAAATTCATGTTTTTTTGATTGCTGCTGCACAACTATCATCAAAAAAATCGTAATTAATGTGAGAGTCACGAGCCTTCACATTGGTTTACGTTGTTTCTGATTTTTTTTAGATAATCTTTTTAAGTTATGAAAAAAACTGTCTTTGACTAATACGTATCTATGTTGTAGCTTTTTTCATTGTTTTTATATAGGTAATCCCTTGATTTGAAATAAGAATTTTTTTGAAAGGATAGGTATAAAACTATCATTTGTGCAGTTGGGGGTTGTGCAATGGTGGTGATAGACTATAGCAATTTAGTAGCATTACGAATTGTTTTGTTGGTTAATTATTAAAGTTTAAAGGAGAGTAGTTTAATGAAAAAGAGAATAGTTAAATTTCTTGTTGCAATGCTGTTGTTTCAGCAAATTATTCCGGCGATGAATATTGTATCTGCTGAGACATTGGATGAAGATCAGTTGCCGAGTCAAGAGGAAGTCATTGAATCAGAAAATACCAAGGAAGAAATTTTAGAATCTAGTACTGAAAGCGATAATGATTCTATAGATGAAGCAGTTCCGAGCAAGTCCAGTCAAGCTGGTATCGCTGATTCTGTGAATTCAGCTAGTGATCAAGCAAACATAACTCCAGAAGCATCTGGTGATCAGACAGGAACAACTTCGGAAATTAGAAGCCATCTAAAAGGTACATTTGTTCCTATGGGGTTGACCAGTGAACCTACACCAGATATCAAGATTGATTACGAACAGGGACGTTTGACCGGTTTTGAGACAGCCGCATCTTATGAATTGCGTTTTGGCACCCCACCCATTTCAGTATCAGGAGTAGATAGCTATCTGATTACAGATGACATGTATAACAAAGTTTGGAGCATCGTACGTTTAGGAGATAATATCAATACCCAAGAAAGCAAGGCCCAGCAACTAACAATCAAAGGTCGACAACAACTTTATGACATGCAGATTACTGTCGTAGATGAGAGCGAAAAAGACAAAAAAGATGGACAACTAAAGGGTGTGACTTTGGGACACGAATACCGGAAAGAAGGAGAGACCAGCTGGACAAAAGGAAGTATCAATGGGCAAATCAAAGATTTGGAATCAGGTAAGTATGAGATCCGTTATGCGGCCAGTAATGCAACAGAAAAATTCGCCAGCAACATCGTGACGAAAACAATCGCTGCCGGGATAGCGAGAGAAGAAACACCAAATATTGGTATAGATTATGAACAAGGTCGCTTGACTGGTTTCGAAGCAACCGCATCCTATGAATTGCGTTTTGGCACCCCACCCATTTCAGTATCAGGAGCAGATAGCTATCTGATTACAGATGACATGTATAACAAAGTTTGGAGCATCGTACGTTTAGGAGATAATATCAATACCCAAGAAAGCAAGGCCCAGCAACTAACAATCAAAAATCGTCAAAAACTTTACGAAAATCAGATTACCGCTATAGATGAAAGCGAAAAAGACAAAAAAGATGGACAACTAAAGGGTGTGACTTTAGAACACGAATACCGGAAAGAAGGAGCGACCAGCTGGAATCCAGGAAGTACCAATGGGCAAATCAAAGATTTGGAATCAGGGAAATATGAAATCCGATATGCGGCCAGCAACGCAAAAGAAAAATTTGCCAGCAACATTGTGACGAAAACAATCAATGCCGGACTAGCGAGAGAAGAAACACCAAATGTGGGTATAGATTATGAACAAGGTCGTTTGACTGGTTTCGAAGTAACCGCATCTTATGAATTACGTTTTGGGACCCCACCCATTTCAGTATCAGGAGTAGAGAACTACTCGATTACAGAAGATATGTATAGTAAAGGTTGGAATATTGTCCGTTTAGGCAATAGTAGTACAACCCAGGAAAGTCAAGCACAACAACTAACGATCAAAGGTCGTCAAAAACTTTACGACATGCAGATTGCTGTCGTAGATGAAAGCGAAAAAGACAAAAAAGATGGACAACTAAAGGGTGTGACTTTAGAACACGAATACCGGAAAGAAGGAGCGACCAGCTGGACGCAAGGAAGTATCAATGGGCAGATCACCGATTTGGGACCAGGAAAATATGAGATCCGTTATGCCGCTAGCAACGCAAAAGAAAAATTTGCCAGCAACATCGTGACGAAAATAATCAATGCCGGACTAGCGAGAGAAGAAACGCCAAATGTGGGTATAGATTACGAACAAGGTCGTTTGACTGGTTTCGAAGTAACCGCATCTTATGAATTGCGGTTTGGACAAACCATCATTCCAGTATCAGGAGTAGAGAACTGCTCGATTCCAGAAGATATGTATAGTAAAGGTTGGAATATTGTCCGTTTAGGCAATAGTAGTACAACCCAGGAAAGTCAAGCACAACAACTAACAATCAAAGGTCGTCAAAAACTTATCGAATCGTCGATTATTGTCGTAGATGAAAGCGAAAAAGACAAAAAAGATGGACAACTAAAGGGTGTGACTTTGGAACACGAATACCGGAAAGAAGGAGCGACCAGCTGGACGCAAGGAAGTATCAATGGCCAAATCAAAGATTTGGAATCAGGCAAGTATGAGATCCGATATGCGGCCAGCAATGCAAAAGAGAAATTTGCCAGCAATATCGTGACGAAAACGATCGCTGCCGGACTACCGAGAGAAGAAACGCCAAATGTTGGTATAGATTACGAACAAGGACGTTTGACCGGTTTTGAGACAGCCGCATCCTATGAATTGCGTTTTGGCACCCCACCCATTTCAGTATCAGGAGTAGAGAGCTTCCAAATTGCAGCAGACATGCATAGTAAAGTATGGAACATTGTACGTTTAGGAGATAATACCAGTACCCAAGAAAGTCAAGCGCAGCAACTAACAATCAAAGGTCGCCAGCAACTTGTCGAATCGTCGATTATTGTCGTAGATGAAAGCGAAAAAAACAAAAAAGATGGACAACTAAAGGGTGTGACCTTGGAACACGAATATCGGAAAGAAGGATCAACTAGCTGGACGCAAGGAAATACCAATGGACAAATCAAAGATTTGGAATCAGGCAAGTATGAAATCCGATATGCGGCCAGCAACGCAAAAGAAAAATTCGCCAGCAACATCGTGACGAAAACGATCAATGCCGGACTACCAAGAGAAGAAACGCCAAATGTTGGTATAGATTACGAACGAGGTCATTTGACTGGTTTCGAAACGACTGCATCCTATGAGTTAAGGTTTGGGAATAAAAAAATTCCAGTTTCTGGTGTGAAAACTTACCAGATCGTAGGTGACATGTATAGTAAAGTATGGAACATCGTGCGCTTAGGAAATAATAGTACCACTCAAGAAAGCAAGGCCCAAGAACTAACGATCAAAGGCCGCCAGCAACTTGTCGAATCGTCAATTACTGTGATAGATGAAAGTGAAAAAGGCAAAAAAGATGGTCAACTAAAAGGCGTAAGCTTGGAACACGAATACTGCAAAGAAGGAGCGACCAGCTGGATTCAAGGAAGTACCAATGGGCAAATCAAAGAAATGGAACCAGGGAAGTATGAGATCCGATATGCCGCTAGCAATGCAAAAGAGAAATTTGCCAGCAATATCGTGACGAAAACGATCGCTGCTGGGCTAGCGAGAGAAGAAACGCCGAAAATTAGCATAGATTACGAACAAGGTCGCTTGACTGGCTTCGAAACGACTGCATCCTATGAATTACGGTTTGGTTCCTCAACTATTTCAGTATCAGGAGTAGATAACTTCCAAATTACAGCAGATATGCATAGTAAAGTATGGAACATTGTACGTTTAGGAGATAATACCAATACTCAGGAAAGTCAAGCGCAGCAACTAACAATCAAAGGTCGCCAGCAACTTGTCGAATCGTCGATTATTGTCGTAGATGAAAGTGAAAAAGATAAAAAAGATGGCCAACTAAAGGGCGTAAGCTTGGAACACGAATACCGTAAAGAAGGAGTGACCAACTGGACGCAAGGAAGTGCCAATGGGCAAATCAAAGATTTGGAACCAGGGAAGTATGAGATCCGGTATGCGGCCAGCAATGCAAAAGAGAAATTTGCCAGCAATATCGTAACGAAAACGATCGCTGCTGGGCTAGCGAGAGAAGAAACGCCGAAAATTAGCATAGATTACGAACAAGGTTGCTTGACTGGCTTCGAAACGACTGCATCCTATGAATTACGTTTTGGCCTTTCTCCTATTTCAGTATCAGGAGTAGATAACTTCCAAATTACAGCAGATATGCATAGTAAAGTATGGAACATTGTACGTTTAGGAGATAACATCAACACCCAGGAAAGCCAAGCACAAAAACTAACAATCAAAGGTCGTCAACAACTTGTCGAATTGTCGATTATTGTCGTAGATGAAAGTGAAAAAGATAAAAAAGATGGACAACTAAAGGGCGTAAGCTTGGAACACGAATACCGCAAAGAAGGATCAACTAGTTGGACGCAAGGAAGTGCCAACGGACAAATCAAAGATTTGGAACCAGGAAAGTATGAGATCCGATATGCAGCCAGTAACGCAAGAGAAAAATTCGCCAGCAACATTGTAGCGAAAACAATCGCTGCCGGATTGATTAGAGAAGAATTACCTGAATTAACCATTGATTATGGGAGCGAGCAACTTTTGCAGCTTGACCCTACCGCTACCTATGAACTGAAAGAACTATCGACAACGAAATTAACCAATTTAATCACCATTCTGCCGGGAAATACTTCGTTTTCGATTACAGATTCGATGTTAGGGAAAAAATGGAGCGTTCTTAGAAAAGCACGTTCAACAGACTATATGGACAGTCAGGAACAAACAATTTATTTAGATAAACGTTCGGAAATTAAGCTGGAGAATTTCACAGCTATTAAGGAAACCCAGCCAGGAGCAAAGGATGGCAAGCTGCAAAACATTTTTGAAAATGCCCAATACCGTAAAAAAGGAGATATTACTTGGCAAGACGGAACTGCCGGTGGTGAGATTGAACAGTTAGAAGAAACACTTTATGAAATCCGTTATAAAGCAAATGCAGCACAACGAATTTTTGCGAGTAAAATTGTTGAGATTAATCTTGCTGCTGGGTTGATTCAAAAAGTGACTCCAGAAATCAAAATTGATTATGAACGTGAAGTATTGTACAACTTTTTAGAAAATGAACCCTATAAAATTGCTACCTATACAGGAGGTAAATGGGTTTATACAGATCAACCGATTGCAAAAGAAATACCAATTAAGGAAGAAATGTTAGATGTTTGGACTTACATTACTATTGAAGAAGTTAAGGGTGTGTCTGTTGCTAGCAAAGAACAACGAATTAAACTCTCTGCGCGTCAAACGATTAACGAAGAAGCTATTCTTGCTGAAAACACTAGCCATATTGGTGCCGCTGACGGAAAGCTGTTTAATGTATTTGTGTCGATGGAATATCGCAAAGTCGATGACAAGACTTGGAATCAAGGAACATCAGACGGAACTATCACAAATCTAACAGCAGGTAATTATGAGATCCGTTACACAGGCAGCAACACGGAACAGAAATTTGCCAGCAGGATCATAACAAAAGAAATTAAGGAAGAAGTAGCAAAGGAACCCACTCCAAAAGTGACCATTAACTACGAAAATGAAGCATTAGAGAACTTAGATGCTGCAGCTCGTTATCGTATAGCAACAAAGGATGAAAAGTATGAAATTCAAGGAAAAGATATACACTCGATTGATAAAAAAATGTTTGGTAAAGAATGTTCAATCGTTCGTACCGGTGAAGCAGGAAAAACAGTAGATAGCGATCCACAGCTATTAACGATCAAAGCACGTCCTATCTTAGAGGAAAGCAGCATCCAACCATTCAATGAGAGTGGGAATAAGAAACAAGATGGACAGCTAAAAGGTGTTAATCTGGATATGGAATATCGAGCAGAGAATACAAAGAATTGGCTTGCAGGAACAGCAGAAGGACTAATCAAAAATTTACCTGCAGCGAGCTACGAAATTCGTTATGTAGCAAGTAATGTCAAAGAACAATTTGCAAGCTTAAGCATCAAGAAAACGATTGGAACGAATGCTGAAACAGAGAATGAACAAGTACTAACCAAATTTGGAGGCGGACAATCCTCGAAGGCAATTACTCCAACAGTGAGCAGAAAAGAAACTAATGAAAAAGTGCTTTTGAAAACTGGGGACAGCTATTCGCATATTCTCAACTTAGCTGGGTTAGGATTGCTTTTATCCGTAGCGTGCTACTGGATTAGGAGGAAATCAAAAGAAAATAGTTAAAATTGACAGCTGAGCAGTTTGAGAGTAGCCTTGTCTAAATTGAGTAATACGGTAATGCGTTGATACCAAGGCATCCTTAAAACGACTAGTTACTTCTATTAAACCGGAAGTAACTAGATGTTCTGTTGTTTTTTTGAACTTAAGAGCAGATGTTCAATCATCTGGAAAGTTTACACCAAATAGCCTGAGATCTGTAATGGACTCAAGCTATTTGGTGTTTTTGGATTGCTTGGATTAGCTATGACACATTCAAAAAGTCGGTAAGCGAAGGACAGTGCAGTGGCTGGAAGATCAAATCTACTGTTGTTAGAATTGATGAATAAACAACGAGGAGTTTTTTTCGTGGAAAAAAATGGTATCGTACCCATTCAATTCGTTAATTCGAAAACGTAAGATTTAGGAGGTACCATACGTTTACGAAGAAATTACCAGAAGTTAGAAAAAACTTAATGGTTTTGTAAGTGCAATTTGAGTTAAGGCGAGACGAACAAGTCACTCTACTTAATGAAATACATAGAAATAATTTAATCAGATCGTTAGGAGAATCAAGAGATTTAAATCTTTTTTTGAGAGTGTAGAAATAATTATTATGCTCTTTATTTAGTATGGTCAAAAGTGCAGTAAAGTATTTAGGAAACAAATTTTGGAATAGTAACTAGTAGTAACCAGATAGGTATAGTAAAGCAGATGGTTATTCTCCATGCAGAGGTGAAGTCAAAATAATTTTTAGGAATATGAGGTTTTAAAAAACAGGATCGTAATTATGTTTAAAAATTAGCAATCATTTGCTGATAGATGACCTAAAGAGCAAATGTGAATGAAAAATATAATAAAAAGGTGAAAAGAGTTCGATTTAGTTGTAATATAAAAAAGCTTGATCCCTTTTTATTTCAAGCTAAAATATATCGTTCTTTGATTTTCTTTG
>NZ_JAFREL010000102.1 GCF_017377655.1 Candidatus Enterococcus ferrettii | reverse complement strand
CTGAGTCTGAATCACTATCATCATCGTTTAGGTCTACTCTTATTTCCGTGTCTTCACTCAAGTCAGTTACAAATGGTGCTCTGTATCCGTTTCTTTCATCTGTTGGATCAAACCATGGTAAAGGGTCACCATTCGCATCTACGGGTGTATATTCATCACTATAAGGAATAATCTGATCTGGATTGCTGCTCATTGGGTCCCCATTTGGATTGTTTTCATATTTAATGGATTCTCCTATTTGATTGCCGTCCTTATCAACAAGCTTATAGCTCCCCATCTCTTCAAAGACACATTCAATAATTGTTTCCCCACTGGAATCTACTCTTCCAAGTGATAATTCCGGAATCCTTTCAGTACCTGAGAAGTTTATGTTAACCATATGGTATCCTGAAATCGCTGATATCCGATCAGGGATTTCGTCTCCAACTAAAGCGTCCTCAATAACGATAGATTCCCGTAACTCTTCGCCCTCGCTGTCCACAAAAGTATAGGTAATGGTTGCACTGTTCGGTATTAAGGTTAATGCTGTATCTTCTAGAGGATCTGACGGAGTTATAGTTGCTCCATTTTGATAAACGGTTCCGTCTTCATCTACTAAATGATAACCAGCGGGTACACCGCTAACAGTAAGATTTGCTACGGCTGTATTGCTAGTAAGTGTGTATCGTGCATCGGCTAAAGCAGTTAATTCTTCTGAACCCTTATAAGCTGTTGTGTCATAATCCCACATTCCAACCAGTTTGTAGAGATATTCAACCGTTTGTTCTTCGTCAGCAAGTACTGTATAACGATTCAGCGTAAGTGGATTGGTTAAAAGATACCCTTGCGCTCGATAATTAGTTGGGAGAATAATCATGTTACTACCAGTAGTTCCTGTCAGTTCTCTTTGCTCACCTAACCGTGTTTTCTGATTATTTGCATCAACTAAATACTCATCTACAAATATCTTTCGTTCCAAGGCACGATATATGAAGGTAACTTGTTCGTTTGTATTCTCTGTGAAGCTATATTCATAAGTTCCATCTTCTTTAGTGACAAAATTAGTAGGTGCACTCTGTACTTCTACAAACTCATAACCTGGGATTTCTTTTGGCGTAATTGACTTAGTTTCATCTGGGAATCCGTTCGAGATCGCTTCAGAAACATCAGCTAGGTCGCCATCCTCGGTTTCATAGTTTGCTGTTAGTGAGCTTTGACTAATAACATCAACAATATTGGGTAAAGTAGTTACGCTATTCTCAGAACGCTGGCCTGTGCTGTCTTCATAAGTATAATTTACAATGTGCTCTGCAGAATCATCATCAAAGTTGATACGTGTGGCACAGCCACTAGATATGGTATTATCCCAATAAATTCTATTGATCGTTTCAATCATATTTGGATCTTCATATCTTATTCCTAGTTGCTTCTCAAAAAAATCAACTGCTGATTCAGAGTTTCTCGCATTGTATTGCGGTAAATCTCTCAGTTTATAGCCATTTTTTTCATTTCCTATATTTCTTGCAAAAGTATAGTTTCCTTGACCATTCTCAATAAAAGCATAAGTGTTTGGCCCCCTACTTTGCAAAATGCTTATGATTTCATCATTAGATGTTCCTGGAGCTATCGTAACAGGAGTGTATAACGGAGTACCTAAACCCAGAGCTACATTAATTATTCTCCCGTTACCAGAAGGACTTGGAACGTAAATATTACTCCAAAGACTAAGTAAAGGTGTGACATTGGCTACTTCAGATTCCGTTGTATAACTCATTATTTGTACTACATCAGCATTATCTACACTAAAGAGACTTTCGCTCTCTCCACCTAGAGGCCCTGAAATGACTGTTGTATTTGTATAGGCAGGTGTTAAAGTAATTGATCTAGCATCACCAAAACCACCTGCTGTTAAAGATCGCTGGGCTGAGCTTTCACTCATAGTCATTGATGTGGAGACTGTTTTAAATAGCACGTTGTTAACATAAATTTCAATGGGGACTGCTTCCATTCGATTTCTAGATGAGTTGTATTCAAATGTAAAGGCTGGACTATTTCCAGACCCTGGTAATGATACGTTGACTAATTTTTCTCCTTCTATTTGGTTAGTCAAAGTCAATTGGAACCCTACACTATCCGATATAAATGAAATTGATCCCACTCCTGGAACGTTAGCTTGCATTCCAGCAAAAAGACTCCCACCGCTCTTATTTGAAGTTATCGGGATTGTAATCTTATCACCATTTTTTATATTACCCGCAGAGTTATTTATGTTTAGCGTGAAAGAAAGTCCTTGTTCTGCTGATGAAGTGGTATAAGTATCTGTTGCTTCACTGCCATTAATTTTTATTCTTTTCAAATTGCTCAGGGACACTTCCGCATCGTCATTCGCAACCCAAGTAGTTGTCCCATCCGGATTCTCAGTCGACATTGGCTGAATTTGTTGTGGTGTATTTTCATTAGCAGCTACAACACCTGAATCTACTTGTGCCACTTCCTCCACTGGATCACTGCTGGCTAGAGTCCCTAAATCTTCACCAGTTGAATCTGCCACCTCATTTTCTGTCGCATGAGCAACTATTCCACTAGCTGGAACTGCAACCGTACTAACCAGCATTGCCCCAGCAACGCCGCCTTTGACTACCCAATTCTTCTTCACCTTATGCATCCGGTATTTCTTGATTGGCTCATGCCGGTACATCATTTTCCTTCTCTTACTCATACGTTTTGCAACTCCCCTTTTTTGCTATTTTCTCCCTTTGTATCTGATTACTAGTTGTAGAAATAGGTATAGAAATTGATCAGTCCGCTTAGGAAATGTTCCTGATCATCAATTCGCATCCGGAATTTGTCGTGTCTGGTATAAAAACCGTTCACGATCTTATCTGGTCGTTTCATGAACATCGCCATTTCGGGATGCATGATGCCTTTTTCGATTTCGATTACAGCTCGTTTGATGGCGACTTGTTGTAAGTGCCAAAAGTCAGTCTTCGAGACAAATTCAGTGAATTTCCCTTTTTTATAGTCATCGGATGCTTTTAACTGATCCGTCGTTTTGATGGCTGCCATTAATAGTTCCAATAAGGTTGGATAAGCCGTATCCCGATGCTCAATGAAACTTAAATTTTCAAAAGCGTTTTTTAAACCAAACTCGTAATACTTTTGTTCCTTTAGATACAACAATATTTCGTTCGTGGCATAGCTCAACCAATGATCGTGGTAGCGTTCGTAATTTTTAGCTACAAAGCGATCGAATAATTTTTTTGCCAATGCCAAGTGCTGCGGATTTTTCGTGATCGCATAGCCACGTAAAATACTGAACACGGCTTCGCCATCGTAGTAGATGATGTTGAATTTCTTTTTAGTCTCTAAGTTCTCATCTAAGATATGAGTGGTTTCACCCTTCTCATCGACAAAATGGCGTTCCATGCCTAGAATCAATTGGTTGATAGCAGCTTCATATTTAGTGTTTCCAGTAATGAGTTGAAACTTCGCTAAAGCTAAAACAGCTAAGGCTTGTGCACCTAACTTTACAGAAATACCTGATGCGGCTTTTTCTTTGATGTACAATGCATCATCGGTTTGGATTGTTAAATTTTCCAATCCCCACTCCAAGCCTTGTTCCGTTGCCTTCAATTCTTTCGTTTGTTTCAGATACTCCTGAGCTTCCAATAAGGCATACAGACTAGAAAAGTGACGGACAGAATTATAACCAGTCAATTGATAATCATAAGTTGGATAGTAGCCGTAGATGAACTGGCCAGAATCCTGTATTTGTTGTTGAAGAAATGCTGCGCCTTGTTCGATCGCATAATCAATGGATGGTGGTAATGTCTTGTAGTCCACGGTACGCATCCCTGCTTGATCCGATTGAGTAGACAAAGGTAACCAATTTTCTTTTTCTAAGTAGTATCCTTGGGTTTCAAACACATAGAATTTGCGTTGGGAAATTTTATTCTTTAGTGTTTGTCCGTACTTTTTCTTCATATAACTGTCGATATTCTTCTGATCAAAGGACAACTCTGGTGAGTTAAACCCTACCTTGTGATTCGCTGATGGTTTGATCAGTGCATTGCCCATCAGTTCTTCGGCTAGAAAGGCTGTGTTAAATTTCTTATCAAAAGCAATGCCTCTACGAAAATAATTATTCCGCGTAACGACAGAAAATTTTCGCATCAGTTCCAAATAGGTACACTCTTCCATTGTTTTGACTACATCTACCCGAATGTACTGCTTCTTACTATCGGCTTTTGCTAGTTCTTTCTTGAGCCATTCCATGCAGCCCTCTAAACTTGTTGTTCGGATATTTTTTACTTTGGCTCGTTCATTTCCTTTGGATACAGATAAAAATAATACCCGTTCTACCGTTTCAATCGGCACTTGTTTTAGTAATCGTTCCAGCTTCGTTACTTGTTGCTCCACTCAAATACGTTCCCTTCTCCAACAATCTTCTTGCCGTTGTTTATCGCCAACGGCCGCGCTTGGGTCCCCAACTGTTCACCATCGGCCGAGTCTCTGGGGTCACTCGCTCGGGACTGTCATTGGTATCGACTTCCCAAGGATACAGGCCGTTCTCATCCTTTTCGTAGATTGCTTCAATCCTCTGATTTTCTTCTGCTGCTGTGATCTGGCGATGCTTCCACCGATTTTGCAGATAGCGTACAGCCATCATCGTAAACGTGAGGGAAATGAGAATTCGTTTAAAATTGAATCCACTAGCCCCAGCGGCAAGTTCCAGCGAAGAAAGCCACGCTGTTTGAATGAGTTGTTCCATTATCGTCTCAGCTCCTTTACGCGATCAGCTAACAGTAAAATTTCCTTGAGGGTCTTGTACTCTTTAAATTCATAAAGAAACACGACCTTATGATTGAATTTGTTCACCAGTGTGAGATAGCGCAGCACGAAAGGATCATAGATGGAAGTTAGCCGCGGCTCTTCATTCTTCACTTACATAACCTCTTTTTCCTGTTCCAGCACATGAATAGCTGGCTGGTGGCTGATTTTGGTTTCCTTTCGTACGGCTTCGTTTTGCTTGGTTAAGGTTTCAATACTGTCGGTATATTCTTGGCTGATTTCCTGTCTGGTTGCGGTCATCATACCGGTGAAGGTCTGAATCTCGGCGTGAATTTCTGCTTTCAGCTGGACTAGTTCCCGATGCTTGTGATCCAACAGCTGTTGCTGGGTATCCAACGCGGCAGACCGCTCTTCTTGTTCCTTTTGCAGGGTACTGATTTCCAGCTTACTGGTAAATAGATTTTGGAGTCGTTCTTCTTCGGCTTGGTTTCTCATAGCTTGCGTTTGTTGTTCAGCCTCAATTAACAACGTGTTCTTTTGATTCTCAGCAGTAGTCAGTACTTCTTGTTTTTTCCGTTCGGCTTCTTCCAATAGTTTATTGGCAGCTTTTTCAGCGGCTTCCAAGGTCTGTTGGGCAATCCGCTTCATCTTGGAAATGTCCTGATACTCCAGATGCAGCTGCTTGAATTGGTCCCATTCGGCTTTTTGTGTTTTTAGCTGACGAAGTTCGGCTTCTAATTGTTGCAGCTTCTGTAGTAAATTGTTCTTTTCGGTTTCTTGTTGACTGGTTAAACGCTGTTGACTAGATTGTTTCGAATTGAGTTCTTTTTCCAGCTTTTCTTT
>NZ_JAFREL010000101.1 GCF_017377655.1 Candidatus Enterococcus ferrettii | reverse complement strand
GTTAGGGGTAGCATAGCATTCTGGATTGAGTGTTTTATTTACTAATTTGTAACAGTATAATACTTCAATTCCTCTAGCTGTTGTGATCCTTCTAACCAATATTCATAAAATGAACTGCTTAGTTTATACCCTCTGCCCCACAAGGTAGTAATCGTTTCACCAGTAATACCGTGGATTTCAAACTTATGCTTCAGTTTGTTGATCAAACAAGACAGCTGGCTCATGTTTGAAGAGGTGCCGCCATCGTGCCATAAAGAATCGCATAACTCCTGGCGGGATAAGACACCACTGGTGGAATACGATTGGATCAAGCATTCAAAGACTCGTTTTTCTGTTTTGGAAAGACTCTTGATAAGTATCTCTAAATTATTCGGCGTGGTTTTTTCTCCTTGCGTAGTAGGGAAAGTCAGAATCTGATTCCCAGTTATTACATCCTTTTTCACTTGTTGTTGCAGCTCATTTATTTTTTCGCGCAAGAGTTCATAGCTGGTTTCTTTCGTTACCCAGTCGACCAGTCCTCGTTCCTGCCAATAAGCTTGTTCTTCCTCGTTCGGGATATTCTCTACTACTCGTAAAACTAACAACGGATGTTTTCTCAGCATTTGTAGAATTTGTTCCACTTCTGAGTTACACAAGCTTTCGCTTAAGATAATCCATTGAAAGTACGAAAGAAACGGGCTAATCGTGCCGACTTTCAATCGTTTGAATAGATCTGTTGAACAAAGAATTTCACAATTCATTCGTTGGAGTTTCTGGACTAACGGCTCTTCGGTCAAAGAATTTTTCGTTAAAATAAGTACATGTTGCATGGGGATTCACCTTCTCTTCAAATTTTTGATACTTTCTTCTCTTTTACGGGTGGATTTTGCCAACGAAAGAAGGCAATCCTCTTAGCGTTCGATAGCCAGTTGCTTACACAAGCAAACCAACCGTCCTCATAGTTCAGCAATCGTAGTTTTTGTTGCACATTTTCTTCTGACACTACATTTTTTGTTAGGTTTCCTATCAACTCAGTGCCTCTTCTCCTTCACTTATCTGTTTTTTTCTTGACCAACGGTTCCTCTTCACTGTCCGCAAGCACATTCCATAGAATAATCACAACCATCACTAAACAAATGATTATCTGCAGCCAAATCTGATCAAAATAATTCTCTACGACCTTCAAACAGAAAATTGCCAACAGAAAACACACCAGCAAAATCCCAGCCAGTTGTACCTTGCCCACTTCCTGCTTGATTCGATACACGGTCTCAATCGGTAGACGTTGATAATTCGCAATCTGACGAACCGGCTGCTTCGCCAGTAACGAACGAAGCACCTCCCGATAAATTATCCGCGCTTCTAACTCTCGACTGAACAACGAATAACGTTGATCCCTTTTCGCTTCACTGCCTACTGCGATCAGTCGAGGATGCAGCAAGCGCTCATTACGCAACGACCACTGAAAGATCCGACGCCATTCCTCCATTGACAATTCAGGAAAATCTAAAACAGTTAGATAAACCGCTCGATCCTCCAGCTGATTCAAGCAAATCAACAGCTGACGATAGTCTCGGGAGAAAACTTCCCAAGACAAAATCACCACTTCATCCGCCGCTTTAACAAAATTCAACAGTCCACGAAAATCACCATTTACAAACAATTCTTCTACGGCATAGTCTTCCAACTGCTCGATCTGTTGATCCAATTGATAACCGCAAGCATACCCAACAATCATGTGCGTTGTCTCCTTTGTTCTGTTGGATAGACCGGTTTATTTACCTGCATTTGATTTGGCAATGGTTGCTTCACTTTTTTTCGATGCAAGTGATCCAATCGTTCACTGTATTCATTGACTTTTTTCTGCAAGGAGAGAATCAATAAGCTGTGGACAAAGACCAATAGGCCTAGGATTGCCAGAAATAGATACACGTACATTTGATTCCCTTCTTTCGTTCTTTACTCTATTTTTATAGTGCCAAAATCATTTAATTTATAATCCCAGCTATAAGGCGATGGTAAATTCTCATCAGTGACTATTGGTTTTATATAAAGAGTTACCCACATTTCGTATCTTTCTGCTTGTCCTAATAAATCATACGTATACTCATGATTAGCAATATTTTTACGTTCGTGCTGATAATACGCCTGTGTGCTTATATACCCTGCATACTCATAAAATTCTGGAATTATTGGTTTAATAACTACTTTTTTATTGTTCGCAGTATCTAAGACTAACTTATATGTTTTAAAAAGAGGCTCGCTAGAAAAAACTCCTGTATATTTACCTGAATTTGTAACAGCATTAAATAGTGCTCGTTGAGATTTGCTAGTATCTGGATTCATGTTTAACAATTTTACATACCCCTCTTTTGGAACTACTAAATCCTTTTGAGAGTCTAGAACGACTTGTCTTATGTTTAGTTTTATTTCTCCAGTCAAAGTTATATCTAGAGTTCCTTTAGTTTTCCTATTTTGAGTATGATATCTTGTAGTTTCTCCGCCATAAACAAACTCAAAATCTGGTTTGACAACGCCTGTTTCTACTGCTCCTTGTATATTAGGTAAATTGAGCAAATTTAATAAACTTTGATTATTAGCTTTGTCTATTATAGTTGGTAGTTCTGGACTGTTTTCCTCTATCGAATAATAGTCATAAACTCTAACATTTGCATTATTTAAAATATCTTGTCCTGTGTGATATTTTGCACTCACCAACGGGAGTGAATAATCATCCGCATAATAAACGTAGCCGTTGGTTTCTTCTGGCGTTACCGCAGTATATCCGGGTTCATTATTAGGTACTGTATTTTTTGTTGTAGTAAATACCCAAACACGATTTGTTAAATATTTTCCTAATTCATATTGAAATGTAATATCAACTGGAAAAGGTTTTGCATTTTCTTTGGTATTGGCTGCATTTCTTAGTGCTTGTAATTGAGTATTATTGACAACTACATATTCGCTTTGGATATTAATCTCAGAATTTTCGTAAATTTTTCCGTCTGTCCCGTTCCAAACTAATGTTTTAGCCAGTCTTTTAAACGTGTTTGCATCAGGTATGGCATTTGCTATTCCATTTAGTGGAATATGAAAATTATTAGCATCTATAAAATAATTTCCAGCCTCTGTTGTTTGACGAGCCTTAGTATTTACAATTCTTGAAGTAGCAGTAATCTGCTTTTGGGAATCTGAAACAAAATAAGTCACTCTTTGTGGTCCAATTTTATTTTGCTGAAAACCCAACGCGTTCCAATCAATAGGATGACTGTTCATGTTTGTCAAATTAACTTTAGGATTTCGATTAATGCGCTTATTTAACCAATCTTGATTGTTTAACCCTGGATTTAGACTATAATTAAAATCATGATTATCATATACTTCTATTCTATTAGGAAGATTAAGTGCCGGATTATTAACTAAGTGAGGATTACCTGTTATTAAATATCGATCCAAATAATTGTATCCGTCAATTTGATTATATCCATAGGCAGGATCATTCCATCTTCCATCCTTTTCTTTAGAAAAAAACTCTCTATCTAAAGTCATTGACGGGGCTTTTATCACTGGTGCAAAATCATCTTTCAATTTTAGGGAACCATAAAAAGCATTTGTTCCCGCATCTGGATTATCCAAACCTGTTTTATCCGTATATTGATCTACAGTTACAGCTACAATTTTATCAACAAAGTGATCTGGCAAACCTGCATTACCTACCCCGGTAAATCTACCATAAATAAAATAGTCTTCTTTTTGAGCATCATTTAGATAGATCAATCCCTCAATGTTTAAATTTTTTACATCTACATTAAAATGATTAGCCGAAGCTATTTTGGAAAAATTAGTATCTGTATTCCCTAGAACCAAATAGCCACCAGCTTCAGTCTGTTCAGGTCCTAGCCCACTCAAACTGCCAGTAAATGCTGGAACTCTTCCATAGAATGTGTTCCCGCCTTCTGGTGCTTTACTAAATTTCACATTTGATCCCTTTGGAAAGCTCAGTACAGGAGTCTCCTGTACCCGACCTTCAACAGAATCGTACACCATTAAATCAAATGATCCATCTATTACTTTTTTTCGCGTAAAATAATATTTTTTATCAGTTGAAATATCTGGTTGATAGGTCAATTCCATTTGAGTTTGATTCTCAACAGGAAGATACATGTATTCGATTCCTTCGTTATTTTTATTGTAGACTACTAATCCTTGAAATCTATTTTCACTGGCATTGATATCTCCCATCTCTTGAATCATAATTGTTCTTTCTCGATAATCAGTCGCTACACTATTTCCCGCTATGCCATTGTATACATAGTTTCTTCCAGGTCGATTCCCCCCTAAAAGCCCTTGATAATTGGTGTTATGATGAATCCATAGATAATTTTCAATCGTTTGTGCTTTTATTTCCCCAATAAATTGCCCTTCTTCATTAATTCGGTAATATTTGAGATAATTGAGGCGATCATCTCCCGGTTGTGTATCTGCAACTGCATCCGTTACGTAGGGCATGATATATTTTGTTCCCCTTATGGGATCATAAGCACTCCGATTATACGTACCATAAAAAGTGTAGTTATTATTATTCATTTCTGCCGTATAGAGTGCAAGATTTTCCTTAAATATAGTTTGAAATCTTTTTCTCCCTTGCATCCAATAAACAACATAATCTCCATGAACGCTGTTAGTTTTAAAAATTAGACTAGGTGCCGCCGCTTGAAAGGTTACACTTGGATTAAGTGGAGCTCCATATATATAAGGTGGTTCTGTTGTATTCAACCAAACTCTTGTTATTTCATTGCCTTGAGCATCTGTTTTTATCAATGCTGCTGTTCTCATATCAAGTTTATTCAATTTATTTTGATTGTACCCATTGTAGATGCGTAATGAAATGACCCCTCCATCAGAAGTTCTAACTGCACTGCTTATATTGTCATTTACCATTGAACTCTCAGCAAAAATTCTATTTTTACGAAAGCTTTTTACTTTCGTAGCATCTTGTACATAATTGTGAAAGGTTCCCTTACTAATTAATTCTGGTTCGATTAGGTTTGGTGCATCTGCAGGAATTAATTGCTGATACACTGATCCTATATCTATAGTAGTTGTCTCATTGGGCTTCGCCTCGATTTTTTCCTTATCTGCTAGTTTCTTCTGTGAAAAAAAACAAATGAGTGGAATTAGAACAATCATGAGGCAAATAAATAAGACCACGTTTTTTTTCCTTTTCATTATCTTTCCCTCCATCTTTTTCAACACTCCTCAAATCAATGTTTATTAACATAAGACACTCATTTCACGAGTGTTATTTTTTATCTTTGGCAAACATGGAATAATATATTATTCCATGTTTGCCTTTCATTATTTTTTTTCTATCTGCTTAAATAATTCTTCATCAATTGTTTTCAATTCACCATTTGCTGGAGATTGACCATTCCACCAAGCCTGTCGATAAGCTTCGGCTACGCAATTTATTGCTTCTACTTTTATGGTAATAATAAATTTTGCATTGTTGAACCTTGAATCTTGACCACTTTCTAACCGGACAAATTCAAAGAGATTATCCTTAGTACTCGTTCCTGGTTCTAAAGCTTTCAGATAATAGTAGTAGCCATCTTCACCTTTTCTCCATGTACTAGGTATTTGTTCTACTTTACTTCCGTTTGCAACTTTCACATCATGACCAATATTAGAAGACAGCAAAACGTAATTTTCTTTTTCTTCTACACGAATTTCAGGGAAAACCATTACCCGAACAAATTGATTCATTGTTCCAGTATTTTTTACTCCAACCTTCTTTTCTACCCAAGTATTATTTTTAGGGATAAGAGGAGTCACCGGTTTTGTGAATACTTCTTCTACTTTTGTCTCCAAGTTACCTATACGAAAATCATTTTCTTTTTCGTCATTGATATTAGCTGCTGCATAGACTAACAAGCCTCCACAAATTAAGACAAATAGGCTAAGGATAATTACAAAAAGAAGCTTGCGTCTTGTATTTCTTTTCTTTTTCATCCGCGTTTTCCTTTCTACAACAATCCTTGATACAAGTTGTAAACATAATCGGTTGGTTTTAACTCCCAGTCTGAAATTAGTGAGTGTGTTACATGATGTGCGTCCATTTTAGGAACTAGCTTATACAAGGCACCTTTGTACGGATTTCCATATACTGTACTTAATGAAACACTATCCAATAAGTTAGTAGTAATTTCTCCAGGCTTTAATGCCTCAGAATAGTAGAAAAATCCTTTTTCGTAGTACCAGTATCTAGATTCATTGGGTGGTATTTTTGAATGATCTTCGAATATTTTATTTGGATGAAAATTCAATTCTATCGCTTTTAATGGCAATGTTCGGTTTTGTCCATGTACATAATCTCGTTCTAAAACGTCTTCCTTTGCCTTATAATAAATAGACGCACTTAATTCATAAGTATTTCCTTTTTTCCATGTTGCTACTTTAGAAACATCAATAGCATTTGTAGGTTGACCATAAACAGTCAAATTACCATTTCCGTTATATCTGGAAATTTCCTCTCGATGATTATCTGTAGTGTCTACTTCAAAGTAAAGAAAGTATTCTTTCAGCGATAATCGTACAATTGCAGCTACCTCACCATCATTTTTTACTCGAATTTCTTTTCGTTTTGTTGTGCCAGGTGACCATTGATCGACTGTTTGAAAATTTTCTTCAATTTTTGCAGAAAGATGTTGATTGTGACTCTCAATTCGATTAATTCTCTCGTCACTCTCTGTATACCATGCATAGGTAGTTCCTATAATTAGAATAAAACTCAGAAAAAGACTAAAAAAAGCAAGAGAGAATTTACTTCTATGAAGTATAAATAGCAATTTTTTTCCTTTATGCATTTATTTCCCCTCAGCTTTCCTCTCTAGATTCTTTTCTTCTTTTCCAAATAATAATTGTAATAATCACTATCCAAATACCAGCTACAGTCTTTAATAAAGCTTTCTCAATATCTTCCCCTGTTTTAGGTAAAAACCTATCAATAAGAGGTGGAATTGAACTTTTCGATGCAGATGAAATAGCGGTTTCTTTTTGAGAAGATTCTGTACTTTCTGAACGCCCCGTAGAACCAGTTGTATGTGATTGATTCTTAGTTGCAACAAATGTCCACTGAAATAGCATCTCACTTTCTTCTTTAAAATCTTCGTTAGATACCTTACCGTCCATTTCGAATCTTGCAATTAATATTTGGTCGGTTCCATATTTACAGATTCCTAGCGACAATGGTTCTAGTGCCCAATTTTTCGAACCATCCCCTAAAACGGGTCCTTTATAAATTTCTTTTCCATCTAATGTTAAGATCATTGTCATATGCTGATTAAAATCAAGTGATCCTTTTGACGTTATTTTTTTTACCAACAATCCTAAATCAAAAGGTTCTTTCACATCTAAACTACGAATTGTAATTTCTTTTTCATAAGTCTGTCCCGAAGTTACTTTTGGAATATCAATATAGTACTCTCCTTCTGATGTTGCGAATAAACCTTTATCATCACCAATGACCACACCAGAGGGAAGAGAAGTGATGGTTGCATATGCCTTGATTGGAACTATTGTGTAGAGCAACAAAACACTAATGAATAAAAATAGAACATATACAACAATTTTTCCTTTACTACTGCAAAGTCTCATCAGCTTCTCCCCTCCTTTGATCAGATTTACTATGCTAGTTTAGTGGTTGTGCTAAGATGAAGTCTGCGATTGTCTTAGTTTTTGTTCCAGCGGTATCTGTATCCATTTTCCATGCTTCTTTCATTGCATCCTTATTTGCTTCGATAGCTTCCATTTTTACAATTAGATCATATTCAGTCATTTTGAATGCATCACCAATATCATTAGCAATTTTCAATGATTTCAATAGATCTTTAGTGGATGTCTGTTTTTTCACAGGGCTTGTATAATAGAACCAACCATCTTCTGTGTTATAGATCCATTTATTTTCTGCTGTTGCTCCAGACAATCCGGCATCTGTTACAATATCTGACCCGTATTTGATTTGAATTCCACTTTTACCTAATGCTGCTTTATCTGTTTGTATTTCTTTCTGATCATTTGCAGCAGTAGGGACCTGAGCTCCACTACCTTTAGTTACGCTTGGTAATGTACCTATAGTTGCCTCTCTATAATCGAAATTCTCACCATGCTTTTGCCCAGACGCACCTAAAATGGCATAATCAGCTGGGGCACTTACAGAACTCGGTAAAGCGGATTCAGCCCAATTTGCTTTTGCGTAAGCAAAACCACCTGCATATACGTCATAAGTAATATTTGATGCTTCAAAATCCCAAGTATTAACTGCAGAACCTGCAGCTGGAGTACCTATTACTTCCACTTTGGAGTTTACTTTTTGATATTTTCCAGTCTCGTATTCATTGAACATGACGTATTCAAAGGTACGAGTGTCAGTACCTGTAGAAACATTGTGTGTAACTGAACCTTTTGCCATTACTTTTACAGTTGCTGGCAAAGCTGCCCCCCCAATTTTGACTTTTGTGGTGATATCTGTGTAACCGTTGGCAACAGAGTATTTTCCACCATCAAAACCAACAGGCACATCGTCAGTCAGTACTGGATTGTTTGGTTTTTCAAAGCGAGCATTTTTAGAGGTGATGACCCCTTTACTTACTAAGTGTTTTAACACTTCTTCATAAGATACCCGAACATAAACTGGGAATTGATTATTGTTCGTTACTTTTACCTCCTTGGTTGATTCAGCTCCGGGATTAATCGGCTTTGGTTCCCATTTTTCTTCCACCACGACAGTACCATCCGAAATTGCAGCACTGGAAGCAATTCTGTTAATTCTTTGATCTTGTTCTGTGTACCAGGCGAATGTTCCCGATAGAGCCGCCATCAGAGCCAATGCTGTTGATGCCACTAACAACTTTTTCTTTCTACTTTTTTGAGACTTCATTTCTTTTCCTCCTATTTTTTTGAAATATATAGTCACACACAAACTCGTGTGATACTATCCCCATTAAGAATAATTTGGATAATGCTTGCTTTTTGCTGTCTCCTCATCACTAAAAAGATAAGCCTTCAGCACAATGAAAAAACCAAAGATCGACAACAAGCAAACTAGACAAGCCCAAAATTGTCCACGAACAAATTCAATTGCATTTCCTAATTTGGGAATGGCATAAATAACCTTTCCCATAATTCGATCCTCGTTAATCGGAGGGTCCTTTGAATTGTTCGCATCTCCTTTGGTAATCACGAAATTTCCTTCTCTTCCTTCCATTTCACCAATCTTCTCTATTAGTCGATGGGTTAGAAAAGAGCCCTCATCTCCTACCGCATAAGTCACGATATCTCCTTCTTTTGCATCCGAACCTTTAATCATTTTGACAATCGTAACGTCTCCCGCATCAAACCCACCTGGCTGACTATCTTTAGTTGGCTTCATAGAAGAAGTCAACACTGTATAAAATCGGTAACCTAGAATAGAAGCTTCCGATTTTGAACTAAATGCAAACATCACTGCCATCACAAGAACACCAATTGTGAGCGTATAAAAGAACAAATTGTAAACGAATAAGAACACTCTTCCTCTATTTGATTTTTTTTCACTAGAAAAGTGCATAACTTCTGGTTGATAACCTCGATATCTATGCTCTGGCATCGCACTGTAAGGACGCCGTGGTTCTCTACTTCTTTAATTTGGTACGCGTTCTTTACTATAAAAAGGACGAGTTATTTCATTAGAGTGAGCTTGTACACGTCTTTGTCGTACTGTTTCATTATTTGCATACACCCTATCTGGTCTTTGTCTTTTCTGCTCTCGTCTCCTATCTTGCTCATTCGCTTTCCTTGGGTTCCGAACAAGTCGATTTTGTGGTGAATTAGGTATTCGTCTATTTTGCGAAGTGTAGCTAGATCTCTCTTCCCTCATGAATATCTCCTCACTTATTTAAACCGCTGTCCGGCGTCAATTTGTTTTGCAGGCATCTGAGCAATATTTTTATTCTCATTTTCACTTTTTGTACTAGAAATAGATTTTCTAGGCAGTACTTTCTCTGATTCATCCATTTGTTTTTCCAAAGAAACTGAATATGTTTTTGGCGATCTGGCTTTCTCGTTTTCCTTTTCTTGCTTTAGCTCCTGATCAAACGTCGTCAGTTCATAGGTCTCAATCAAGGCATTCAGCTTCTTATTATAAGAGGTATCTGTCGCATACTTACCCGTTAAAAAAGCCGTGGCTTCCTGATAGGTAGCTGCCGATTCCTTCCACGTTCCTTTGTAAAAATACGGATTTCCCGACAGCCCCTTCTTTAACAAGGCCGCATAGTCTTCCAACGATTCCTTGTAGCTGGGATACTGGCGAAAACCAGAGTTAATCGTATACAACTGGCCGCTGCCGTTGTCTTCCTGTGTCGCAAAGTTGACTTGCTTGCCTTTGTAGCTGCCCTTAATCCCAAATAGGTTGTGGTGCGGTGACCTTGCCAACTTGCTGTTGCCAGATCCCGTCTCCAAGATGGCTTGTGCAATCATTACCGAGGCATAGAGACCTTCTTTCCAAGCAATCTCCTGCGCATCGTTTCCAATGCTTGCGATAAATTCTTTGGTCGTTTGATTCTTCACCACTGAAAACTGGTAATTTTCTTCCACCTGTTCTAGTGTATTTTGTGGTTGAATCAGCGATTGTTCCTGTTGAATCGAAGGTACCTCCAGTTGAGCAGCACTTTCCTGTAGGGGTGCTTCCTCTATAACTGGTTCTTCTATGATCGGTTCCTCTGAAGATGTTGTGGAGCTAGAACTCTCCGTTGACTGACTGCTTTCTACAGAGGCGCTGCTGCTTTCCGGCAACGGACTGCTTGCAGGGGCTTCTGTTGATACAGTAGAAGAAACAGGTCCTTTTATTGCTTCCTGCCTTACGGTGGAATCGACTGTTTTCGCAGACAAGCCTTGGCTGATCGGTTGGCTAAACAAACTGATTACTAAGAGTCCGCACAATCCGGCTAGAAGAAGGTTATTTTTCATAACCCGGTCTCCTTTGCGGCTGGCTTCTAGGTCGTTGACTGAATTCTTCTGCTCGCGGTGCTTTGCGTCGCGGCGTGTTTTGCAGCTGCAGCACAATCTTGTGGTAATGCAACGCATTGATTCGCAGGTACAGCGCCATTAACAAGGTCAACACCAGCAGAAACAATTGACTGACGGTCACTACTTCCTGAAACTTGGTCAGATAAGCAATGATGCCGCAGACGACTACGCCGATCGCTGCCAACAAAGAGAAGATCCAATACACCCAAAAGAGAAAGATGTACCAGTCAATTTTTTCTTGAATTGTTTTCATGCCTGCTAGTTCCTCTCCTTGATAATTCCTTTGATTTGTTTTTTTGAGATCAGCCCAAAGCTGCGGCTGTCCTTTGAAATCTCGCGATTGTCGCCTAAGACAAAATAGTGTCCTTGGGGAATCTCCAGCTGGTCGGAAGACCAGTCGAAATCCTCGGTTTCATTCGCAAACGGATCCTTGATTTTCTTCCCATTGATATACAACTGATGCTTGCGATAAACAATTCTTTCTCCCGGCAAACCAATCACTCGCTTTAAATACATCGGTTCGTCTTCCTTTTTTGGCTGGAAGACAATCACTTCAAAGCGCTTCGGGGCATGATGGGCACTGACCTTCACCACTTGATTCTCTTGAAAGGTTGGAAACATTGATTCCCCATGAACAAAGTAAGTCGGGTAACACCAGTAATACATGCAAAGGGCGCCGAAAAAGAAAAGGTATAAAACGATCCCTGCTGCTAAAAGCTTGGGGATAAGCGGGCGTTGTCTGTCTCAATCGGACTCCTCAGCGTCTTTGACTGCCTGAGAAGATTCCCGACCGCCTCTGACACGTTTCTCTAAAAGGGCGGTTTCTCCTTGAAGCAAATCAAAATAGGCCGCTTTGTTTAACAAATTGTCGTAATCCATCTTCATCAATCGAACATAAGGCTTTCTAAACCAGGGATTCGGATGAATCTTGACTCGTGACTCAATCACCTGACATTCATAAAGGATGAAATGAATATCCTTGGAGCTTAAATTCTCTTTGATCTTCTTGACCTGATTACGTTCATACACCAACGAACTGCCGTTCAAGGTCATTTTTTCTGTTTTATTGACTACTTCGCTGTTTAACTGCCAGACCTGTTCCAGGAATTTGGCCTTCTGTAATAAATAGGTATACTCCCGCAAGCTGATCGTCATCCTGCGATCCCAGCCTTCTTCCTCTTGCAGGTCGTGATCGAAGTAACGAATCCCGCTGTACAGCATCGACAGCTCCAGCTTTTCAATCATCAGCTCTAATTGCTGGTTCAACGCCTTGAGTCGAGCTTTGCTTTGGTTGTCCTGATGTTCCTCTGTCGCTGCTGGCAAAGTCGTGCTTAACTTTTGCGCCTCTTCCTTTACCTGAGGAGCAAGCGGAACTGTCTGAGTATCGGCGAATGCTTTTTTCTTTTTGGTTCTTACCTGTTTTTCCGCCAATTCCAGAAGCAATCGATCAGCTTGTTCCAACGCTTTCTTCGCTTCTATGCCAAATTGCTGGGAAAGACTGGCTTCCAGATTGATCGCAAAAGGAAAACTCTTTTCTTGTGAGACTAAAGGGATAAAATCAAACCGATAGACACTGCGGTCATAAGGCTTGACTTCTCGTTGAACCCGCAGCCAGGCAAACTGTGGAAAGAACTGCTTCAAGCTCTTCCAGTAGTCCTCCCATTGAAACGCCTTAGCATCCATCCACAATTCCAGGTGGTAGCTGCTGTCCATTAAGCCGAATAATTGTTGAAAGTGTGTGTGGATGTGTTTCTTTTGTTCACTAGATAAGCTGCCCTTAGCCGCATACAAATACCCGCAGGCTTGTTCAATAGCTTCATACATGGAGGCTTCGATTAAACACTCTGCTGTCTGAGGTGCGGGCGTCGGATAAATGGCCAATTGAATCGTCGATTGCTTCACCGCAGACCTTCCTTTCTAGTCCTCATCCACCAGTGCTTCGCTGTTGGCGAGTAAGCGACCGAAAAATTGGCTGTTCTCTTCTTGAACCGCTCGCAGTCGCTTGCGGTAGTTTTTGATTTCCTGTTTTAAGACCCGCAGCTCCAACGAAGCATCGTGAATAAGCACTTGGGCATCCCGCTCTGCCTGATCGCGAATCGTTTTGGCTTCATATTCTGCCCGCTCCAGCGTCGCCCGTTCCTGTTTGCGAGTTTCTACTAGAATGGTTGCCAGTTCTTCTTCCATGTCCTTGGTCTTTCGAATAGCTTCTTCTACGGCTCGTGTTTTCTCTTCTGTTGCTTTCGTTAGCTGTTGTTCCAAGGTTAATACGTTTTGTTCCAGTTCTTGAACACGAGAGGTATTCTCCTTTTGGTGTTGATGAAAGGTTTGTTCATTCTCGGTCACTTTCGTCGCCATATTGCTTAGCTCCGCCTGTTTCACTTCCAGCTGCTGCTTGAGCTGATCCACCGTTTCTTCTAGACGTGCAATTTCTTGATACAGGTGGTCGTTTTTCTCCGCCGGTTCTCGTTCTGTATAAGGGGTGTTTTCTCCTCGTTTCCTTCGTGGGGAACGTTCTTCCATCCCATCGTTCCACTCTTCTGGTGCGTGGTCATACCTTTCTTCATAAGAAGGATCGTAATCCATCTCTTCGTACTCATCCGTGCCATACTCATCATAGAAATAATCCTCCTGATGAGCGGATTCCTGATAGGGTTCTTTCTTTTGGCGGTTTCCGAAACCAAACATGCCGTCTCCTCCTCAACTCCGTGGTCTTCTTGTTGTGACTATTTTTTAAATTGAAAGACTTTTAAATTTTCCCAGTTTTTTCATTTCTCCGTGCTATACTTTGGGGTGATGGAAAAGTCTTTTTTTTACTTAGTATTAGAAATACTAAGAATCCCCTCAGAAACCCTTTTACAGCAACAAAAAAAGCCAGCCTCTGACGAAGCATGACGGTATAAAAGTATGGGTACTGGTCAGTAAATAATTTTTATTAAATAACAAGGAGACTAAACAGGTATTTTCAGTTTAAATAACGATTGTTATTTTAAAATATCGCGTTATTTTGCGATTTCACGTTTTGGAAAGCGCTTACTTGAGATAGGCAAACTGTTTCCCTCCGAAAAAGAAAAATTCTTTTTTTAAAAACGTTTTAATTTAATAACCTAACTAATCGCCTGTTCCATTTGTACGACTACTTGGATTTGTTGCTCCATCAATGAGCCAGCATAGGTATCTAACGTCATTTGGGTAGAGCTGTGCCCCATTAGAGCACTCACACTCATAATGTCGCCTTTGCTTTCCAAGCAACGGGTCGCAAACGTGTGGCGCAATTGATGGAAATGGATGATTGCCAGTCCTACTTTTCGACGCAGCTTATGGAAATGGTAAGTAATCAGTCTTGGCTCGATCGGTTCGCTCTTATTGGAGAGAACAAATTCTCCTTTTGCCTTCTTCTTTCTTTCCAACAACACCTGCCGCAACAGCTTGCTCATAGGAATCGAACGGGTTGAAGCAGCTGTCTTGGAGCTCGAGTAGAGCAAGCCTGTCTTTTTCCCAGAATATAATCCAATAATTCGTTGAAAGGTGGATCGTACATGGATAAGGTTGTTGTCAAAATCAATATCCTGCCAAGCCAAAGCCGCTGTTTCGCCAATACGAAGACCGGCATGCAGTGCCAGCAAGGTTGGCAAGCCTCTGTCCTTTTTTTCTGATAAAGCCGCCGTTTCTAGCTTTTTTTGTTCTTGTCTGGTGATGGCTTGATTTTTCCTTTTTTCCACTTTGGGCAACTTCACAGATAGGAATGGATTTACGTTGATTCGTTGTTTCCGTAGCGCATTGGCCAAACACTGATTCGTAATCCGAAAGATTACTTGAATGGTGGAAGGCTTCAGCTTGCGCTGCAGTAAGGAGGCTAATAATTCTTCCCCCACAGCTTCATCCAATTCATTCAAGCTATATTCGCCTATCGCAGATAAGACATAACGAACCAGTTTATGCTCGTAGTTGGCATAGGTGGCTGGCTTAACGGTTGGTTGAACATCATGCAGCCAAAGATAGCCCCATTCCCGAAGAGAGATAGTAGCATCTCCTTGGGTGTTTTGAATCAGCTGATATTTCGCCTTCAACGGGTACAGCTTTTCCCGCACCTGGGTTAAGGTCTTTCCGTAGACTGAGCCGTACAAAAGTTTACCATTCGCTTTTCTTCCTTTTTTATACCTCCCTTCCCATCGTTTGTCTTTTCGCCGATAGATATTTTCTCCTCTGCGCATTCTGTTTCTTCCCTTCTATAATAGTACGGTTTTTTGACGGCTAATAGGATCACTCTATTTCTTCATGTTTTTTTGCAAACACGTCTATCAATAATTACAAAAACGACCGAAAAAATTCACTTTAATTATTTTTTCAAAATATATTGCGTATTTTTTCAGAGTATTCTATAATTAGACTAGTAATTAGCCATTGATAAATTAAAAACATAACTACCTATTAATAGTCTTCTGAAAACTTCTTAGTATTTCTAATACCAAG
>NZ_JAFREL010000100.1 GCF_017377655.1 Candidatus Enterococcus ferrettii | reverse complement strand
CTCCCTTTTAGTTTTTTGTTAGTTCTACTTCTCCCAGCACACAAAATAATAAACTCCAAACTAAAAAATCCACAATATATAAAACCAAGCAATTTACCAGAATGATAGCCAAACAACGATCCAACTCATTTTTTTTGAGAATAATCCCTGATATTAGAAAAGTTTTAAAAAAGAAAGGTACCTGAAGACTTGCGATATTAATCAGGTACCTGTATAATAAGATTATAAAGAAAGGTACCTTACTAAAAAGGAGAGAATTACTATGGAAAACTTAAGTGAACAATTAATGAAGATGCAACATGAATTAAGGCGCTATCACCACAGACAAATGGCTAAGAATCAAACGTTAGGTCCGCATCGAGGTCAAGGCAGAGTATTGGCTCTTTTGAAGATGACGCCGGAAATTTCTCAAAAGGACTTAACCTTTGTTTTGGGCATGCGACCTCAATCTGTTGGCGAGCTTTTGCAAAAGCTGGAAGACAAAGAATGGATTACCCGGGAAGCATCTGAGGTCGATCGCAGAGTGATGATTGTCCGTCTAACGGAAGCTGGTCGGGAAGCGGCTGATAAGCTAGATGAAAATCCTGCTTTAGACGAGGAATTATTTGCTCAGTTTAGTGAAGAAGAAAAAGCAGAATTTGCCCGATTAATCGATAAATTATTGGAAGAGTTAAATACCAAAATGGAAGAAGATCCAGAAACCTTTGGCGGCGGTCACGGTTTCGAAGGAGAAGGACATCACCATCATGGTCCGAATTGCGGATACGGTCCAGGCCATGGACACGGCCCAGGAAGAGGCCCAGGTCATCATCATTTCCACCCAGAACATTTTACTGGTTTCTGGCAATAAAAAAATGAACGGCTGTAAAGGGATCAGAAGCATTCCTTTGCAGCTCTTTTTTTGTTACAATAGCCAAAGAGAAAAATTGAGGATGATTCGAATGAAAGAATTACGCGTAACCGATTTGTACAAAACTTTTGGTGATAAAACTCTATTTGATCGCATCTCATTTTTAATCCATGAAAAGGATCGAATTGGATTGATTGGGGTCAATGGAACCGGAAAAAGCAGTTTGTTAACGATTTTAGCTGGTTTAGATAGCGGAGATGGCGATGTATCAGCTATTGAGAAAAGCAGCGATTACCGGATCAGTTATTTAGCTCAGGAACAGGATTTTCCTCCTGAGATGACCGTTTTGGATGCGGTTTTCCAAGGCGACAATCCCTTGATGAAAACCGTTCGAGCCTATGAGCAGGCGCTGATGAATCTGAATGAGGATACATTGGACGCTGGATTGCAGGAGCGTTTTGCAAAAGCTGAAGAAGCCATGAATGAACAGAATGCCTGGAACGCCGACAGTGAAGCCAAGTCTATTTTGAATAAACTGGGCATTGCGACCTTGGACAAGCAGATTAAAGAATTGTCTGGTGGACAAGTTAAGCGAGTAGGCTTAGCTCAGGTATTGATTGATGCTCCCGATTTACTGCTGCTGGATGAACCAACCAACCATTTGGATTACGAAGCGATTCTGTGGCTGGAAAATTATTTGAAGAACTATCAAGGTTCCCTCTTAATGGTGACCCATGACCGTTACTTTTTGGATCGCGTGGTCAATCGAATTTTTGAACTTTCTTTTGGCAAACTTTATGAGTACCAGGGAAATTACGAAGCTTATGTGATGGAGAAGGCAGAAAGAGATCGGGTTGCACAAGAGCAGGAAGGTAAACGAGCGCAACTGTACAAGCAGGAATTAGCCTGGATGCGTGCCGGTGCCAAAGCTCGAACCACCAAGCAGCAGGCACGGATTCATCGCTTTGAAGATTTAGAGGAAAACTTGCACCAAGTTAAAACCGACGGTCAGGTGGAAATGAATATCGCCACTACTCGACTAGGAAAAAAAGTTCTGGAGTTGAAGGATGCTTCTTATCAAATTGAAAGCAAACAGCTGCTGGAGCATTTTGACCTGTTAATTCAAGCCCGAGAACGTCTAGGAATCACTGGGAAAAATGGAGCTGGTAAGTCTACTTTGTTAAATATTCTAGCCGGCCGAATTGAAATTGACAGAGGAATTTTAGAAGTAGGCGAGACGGTTCGTTTAGCTTATTACACGCAGCGAAATGAAGAAATGAATCCTGAGCAGCGGATGATTGCTTACTTGCAGGAAGCTGCCGAAGAGGTGAAGCAGCGGGATGGCAGTCAAATTGGTGTAGCCGAATTACTGGAACGGTTCTTATTCCCACGGTTCATGCATGGTACTGTAATCGGCAAACTTTCCGGTGGTGAAAAACGCCGATTGTACTTGCTGAAATTATTGATTCAGCAACCCAATGTTCTACTGCTGGATGAACCAACCAATGATTTAGATATTGCTACTTTAACTGTGCTGGAAGATTATCTATTGGATTTCCCTGGAGCAGTCATTACCGTTTCTCATGACCGCTACTTTTTAGACAAGGTAGCCGAAAAGCTGCTGATCTTCAACGGCAATGCCAGTATTGAAAGTTATTTTGGTTCCATCATTGATTATTTAGACAAGCAAACTCGGCGGGAAAAAGCGGAAAAGACCGCTAAAGCACCTGCCTCAGTAAAAGAGAAACCCCAGAAAAAGAAATTGTCCTATCATGAAAAAAAAGAATGGGAAACCATAGAAGATACGATTGCCGAGCTTGAACAGCGTATTGATAATCTAACCGAGGATATGAATCATCAAGGCGATGATTTTACCAAACTGCAGGAGCTGCAGCAGGCAATCACAGAGACTGAACAAGAGCTGGAAGACAAAATGACCCGTTGGGAATATTTAAGTGAACTTATGGAGGGACAATAAGATGGAACAAGCATACTTGGATCTTGGAGAAAAATTGTTAACAGAGGGTCATCAAAAAGGCGATCGCACTGGAACTGGAACTAAGAGTCTTTTCGGCTATCAAATGCGCTTTGATTTAAGTGAAGGGTTTCCGTTGTTAACTACGAAACGGGTACCTTTTGGTTTAATTAAAAGTGAATTGCTGTGGTTCATTAAAGGGGATACCAACATTCGCTATCTTTTACAGCACAACAATCATATTTGGGACGAATGGGCCTTTGAACGTTACACCCAGTCTGAAGACTACCGAGGACCAGATATGACTGACTTTGGTCATCGTGCTTTGCAGGATGAAGAATTCAATCAGCAGTATCAAGCAGAAATGAAAGCATTTTGTGAGAAAATTCTAGCAGATAAAGCTTTTGCGGAAAAATATGGAGAATTAGGAAATATTTACGGTTCACAATGGCGTCATTGGGAGACTAGAGACGGTGGTTTTATTGATCAGCTGGGAGATGTCATTCAAATGATCAAAACGAATCCCAATTCACGTCGGTTGATTATTTCAGCATGGAATCCTGAAGATGTTCCGTCAATGGCCTTGCCTCCTTGCCACACGATGTTTCAGTTTTATGTAAATGATGGTAAATTGAGTTGTCAGCTGTATCAGCGCAGTGCGGATGTCTTTTTAGGTGTTCCATTTAATATTGCCAGCTATGCGTTGTTGACTCATTTAATTGCCCATGAGACGAATTTAGAAGTAGGCGATTTTGTTCACACCTTAGGCGATGCTCATTTGTACTCCAACCATGAAAAACAAATGCAGGAACAGCTAAGCCGTACACCAAAGGCTTTTCCAACCTTACGCTTGAATCAAGAGAAGCAATCGGTTTTTGATTTTGAGATGGAAGATATCCAAATTGAAGGTTACGAACCAGCACCGGCAATTAAAGCGCCGGTTGCGGTTTAGGAGAAAGCTATGTTAATCGCAATTTGGGCACAAGACAAGAATGGGTTAATTGGTAAAAATGATCACTTACCATGGCGTTTGCCAAATGACTTGCGTTTCTTTAAGGAAAAAACTGTAAACAATACGATTGTTATGGGGCGCAAGACCTTTGAAGGAATGGGTAGTCGGCCGCTTCCTAACCGTCAAACGATTGTTTTAACCCATAATACCGCATATGAGAATAATCAAGTATTGGTAATGCATTCGTTAGAAGAAGTTCTACACTACAGTCAACAAACTGAAATGATTACTTATATTGCTGGTGGGTCAGCAGTGTATCAAGATTTTTTACCTCAATGTGATTTCTTATACCGGACAACCATTGACCACGCTTTTGAAGGGGATGCTTACTTCCCTTCAATTGATTGGAATAACTGGCAGTTAATCAAACAAACCCAAGGTACGGTTGATGAAAAAAATCCTTACCCTCATGTGTTTGAAGTTTATAAGAATAACAAAGACCGGACCTAAAAGGGGTTCGGTTTTTTTCAAGATTCTTTAAAATGTGTGCTTTACCATGATTTATTTTAAGCTCTCTGCTATACTGAGATTAATTTCAAAACGATCTGGAAAGAAGGATAGGAATGTCTAGAGTTAAAATTGTTACAGACTCTTCTTGTACATTTGAAAAAAAATACCAAGAAGAATTAGATATTACAGTCATCCCATTGTCAGTGATGATTGACGATGTGGTGTATCCCGATGATGATAAATTGACGGGCGAGAAATTTATGGATATGATGGCAGCAGCCAATGCGTTGCCTAAAACCAGTCAACCGCCAATTGGTTACTTTGCGGAATTATATGATGAGCTGGGAAAAGACGGCAGTCAAATTGTTTCAATCCACATGACCCAAAGCTTAAGTGGTACTGTTGAGGCTGCGCGTCAGGCGACTTTTTTGACCAATAGTGATGTAACGGTGATTGATAGTGGGTTTATTGACCAATCACTTGCCTTTCAGGTTATTCGCGCTGCTGAACTGGCTCAAACTGGAGCCAGCTTAGAAGAGGTGCTGGCAGCTGTCGAACAAGTGAAGGAAAAGAGTCGATTGTTTATCGGCATTTCTTCTTTGGACAACTTAGTTAAGGGTGGACGAGTAAGTCGTGCCACAGGTGTTTTATCTAACATGCTAAATATTCGAGTTGTCATGGAGCTGGAGGACGGGGCTTTAATTCCAGTGGTTAAGGGGCGTGGTAAGAAAACCTTTAGTAAATGGCTTGATACCTTCAAAGAAGAATTGAGCAAGTTTGCTCATGTTAAACGTATCGGGATCTCTCATACAGGTAGAACCGATTTTATTGAAGAAGCAAAAAATACTTTACAAGAAATGTTTCCTGAAATGGAAATTCCGGTTTTGCATACAAATCCAATCGTAGCCACTCATACTGGCAAAGATGCATTTGCGATTATGTACTATACCGAATAGTAAAAAAGCCTCTATCCATAGAGGCCTTTTTTATCGATAAAGAAAATAGTAGTTGGTCACTTGATTAGCCTGCTTTGATAAGGTTAATGCTATAAGGTTTCCAAACTGATTGAGTTTGCGAAGCCTTTCTTAATTCAATGAGGAGGCGAAACATTGAAAAAATATGTCACACCACTGATTCCAATCGTGACTGCTGTACTAACCTTCGTCTGCTTGTCTTTTTTATTACCTAAGGCTGGATCACTGATAAAAGCAGAAACACGCAGTGACAATGATAACTATAAACAAACGGTTCATTTTGTGGCTTTAGGGGATTCACTGACACAAGGCGTAGGCGATGAAACCAATCGTGGTGGTTTCGTTCCGTTAGTTGCAGACAGCTTAAAGAATCAATACAATCTTTCAACGGTTCAGACTGAAAATTTTGGGATTTCCGGCGAGCGAAGCGATCAGATTCTTAAACGACTTAATAAAGATGAAGAGCTGCGACGTAGTCTGGAAAGTGCTGATATGATAACATTGACGGTTGGCGGTAATGACCTATTACAGGCATTCCAAAAAAATATTACCGCAACCTCGGCTAAAAAATTCAATCAGTCGATTAAAAAGTATCAAAAAAATGTTGAAAAAATTCTGATTGAAACTCGAAAGTTGAATAAAAACGCACCAATCTATATTCTAGGAATATACAATCCTTACTATTTAAACTTTTCTGATATCAAAGAAATGCAAACTGTTGTAGATAACTGGAATGAAGCAACTAAAGACTTAACGGAAGAAACCAGAAATAGCTTTTTTGTGCCGGTAAATGATCTGCTTTACAAAGGGTTACCTGAAGGCAGCACGAAGAACAGTGCAACTATGAATTCGACAGCTGATTTTTCAAATGAATCCTCAACTGAGCAGACTACCGAAGGAGCAACTGTTAAGAACAATGTATTATACGATGGAGACAATTTCCATCCTAACAATCTTGGTTATCAAATAATGGCAAATGCTGTAAAAGAAGAAATGATTAAAACCAATGAATTATGGCTGTTGAAGGAGCGTAAGTAGATGAGGAAAAAAATAAACGGATGGAAGATTGCCTTTTTAGTATTAGTCGGTATTTTAATAGGTAGCGGAATTTTCTTGACTACCCGAATCTTTTCTACTCGTGAGACCAACTTGCCGCCAAGCAGCGCTACAACGGTTCCAGAAGGCTCACCAGTATTAACCATGAACATGGACAAAAAGAAATTAAACACTGTAATGGATTATTTTTTAACTGATTTTCAAAAGGATTCAGATGTTAAGTATGAATTCTATTTAGAAAACCAAGCCATGCTTAATGGGCAATTCAATTTTCTAGGTGCAAAAATAAACTTTTATCTTTATTTCGATCCCTATGTTATGGACAATGGAAATGTACAGTTGAAGGCAAGAGATCTTTCTATCGGGACCTTGAATTTGCCGATAAGTGAAGTGATGTCGATGATTACTCGCAGTTACAAGTTCCCGGATTGGGTGGAAGTGTCAGCGAAGGATCAAACTATTGAATTAAAATTAGATCAATTCAAAATGAAAAATGGGATGTTCATTAAAGCCGATCATATCGATTTGGTAGGCGACGACATTCAATTTAGCTTATATTTACCAAAAGAAAAGTAACGCACTAACTTTGTTGACTCAGTATTTATTAAGAATGATGGAGTGACCCATGAGAAGAAGTTTTTATCATTATATCCTGACAGAGCGTGGGAACAATCTGAAGGACCCTAAGCAAGCCTTTGCAGCGGCTGTCAGTAAGGACATTATGTTTCCCAAACAATCGGAAGATTATCATGAAGTTGCCGATTACTTGGAATTGAACACCAACTACATTGATTCAATGGATTTGTTTGATCAGCTTTGGGAGTATTATCTCGAAAATAATCAATAAATTAACGTGAAAAGTCTGAGAGGGCTTTTCCTTTTTTTTTACTCGTGCTATGATGAAAATAAGTGAAAGGGTGTTGTGTTTTGCAGAAAAAAACAGTTTCTTTATCCTTCTATCTAGTTTCCTTATTTTGTACCATTGTACTCACAGCGGTAGTTGTTTTTTTCTTAGAAAAAACACAGTTTACCCATCAGGAATCGGTCATCAAAGTTACGCGTAGTGAATTAGATGAGGTTCAAGATCTTTATGATTTAATCAGTACAAATTATGTGGGAAAAGTAGATAAAGAAAACCTGATTAAAGGAGCCTTGTCGGGTATGACGGAATCCTTAAATGATCCGTATTCGGAATTTCTATCTGCTAAAGAAACTAAGAAGTTGGATGAAGCAGTTTCGGGAAGCTTTGAGGGAATTGGTGCTAATTTGCAGTTGAAAGATCGCTTGCCAACAATTGATCAGGTACCAATCAAAGATTCACCAGCAGAAAAGGCTGGACTTAAATCAGGAGATATCATTTTAGAAATTGATGGGGTATCTACCCAAGGACAATCGCTAGATGAGACTGCAAGTTCAATTCGCGGCAAAAAAGGGACTGAGGTTCATTTAATGATTCAGCGAGGAAGTGAGAAGTTCAGTGTCAGTATCAAACGAGGCGTTATTCCCAACGAGACCGTTCAAGGGCAAATAGACCAAGATAATTCTGAAATTGGAGTTGTTCAATTAACGAACTTTCGTGAAACAACCGCACTCGAATTTCGAGATACTATTGAAGAATTACGCAAGGCCGGAGCAACTTCTTTTGTAATCGATATACGGCAAAACTCTGGCAGTCTGTTAACGGAAGCTGAACGTGTTGCTAGTTATTTTTTGGCAGATGGCGACACGATTGTTCAATTTGCGGACGAAAAGGAAACTGTCGGTGTAGAAAAGGCCGATAAGAAAATTGATTCCGGTTTTAAAATCAAAGAACCTGTGGTTTTTCTTGTGGATCAGGAAACGGCTGCTGGGGGAGAATTATTGACTGCTGCTATTAAAAGTAAAGATATTCCGGTTATTGGTACTCGAACTTTTGGTAAAGGAACCGTTCAAAATGTACAGCCTATTGGTGAGGAGAGCTATGTTCAGCTGACTATTTTAAAATGGTTAACACCAGAGGGAGATTGGATTAATGAAAAAGGAATTGAACCAACGATTGAGGTTGGAAAGCCTGGCTATGCTAGCTTGCCACCATTGTCTCGCCAATCAAATTGGCGTATAGGCGATCAGGGAGAAGTTATTACTAATTTGAATGCGATGCTAAACGCTTTGGATTTTGAGACAGAAGGCGATCAATTTGATGAGAATACCCGTCAAGCCGTCATTCAAATTCAAACTGACAATAACTTACCCGCAACTGGTGCGGTGGATGTTCAAACTTCTCAGGTCATTCAAGAAAAGTTGTTTGAACTAGTTAAAGCCAACGATACTGCGTATAAACGAGCAATAGAAGTTTTATCTTAACAGCAGAGTTTTCTCTGTTGTTTTTTATTGGTAAAGTGAGGGGGTAATCCCTATAATGGAACAAGAGGGGGAAGAGCAGGATGAAAAAAAGGCAAGACCAGCTTTGGTTAGCAATAAAGTATTTTTTGATTGCGCTCTTTCTTGGCGTAATTATTCGTGGATTCCTACTTATTCCGGTTCCCGTAACTGGGAATTCAATGAATCAAACCTTGAAACAAGGGGATATGATTGTGATGGAAAAATTTACAAAGGTCCAGAGATTTGATGTTATCGTATTTAAGAAACAAGATGGAACTACTTATATTAAGCGAGTAATTGGTCTGCCAGGCGATGCCATTCGCTATGAACAGGATCAGCTTTATGTGAATGATGAACAGGTTTCTGAAACTTTTTTAACGAATAATCAAACTCATGATCACGAAAATACTCCTTACACAACCAATTTCAATTTATATGATTTGATTGGTTTAGACCAGCTTCCGCAAAATGAGTATTTCGTATTAGGAGATAATCGACGCATCTCAAAAGATAGTCGCTCCTTCGGTACGGTTGATAGCCGCGAAATTATGGGGAAGGCTAGATTGGTTTATTACCCCATAAGTGATTTGAAACTAATCCATTAGTTGCTTTCGCGGAAGAAAATCGTTTAGGAATTTTTTTAAAGAATAAAACGATGATAAAATAATGATCGTTCTTTAATTATCTTTCGTCTCAAAAAAATCAAATTTTATGGTTCAGTGGAAAAAATTGTAGTTTTTTCTTTTCTCTTTCAAGACTGATACAAAGCGCTATCGGTAATAGTTTATTGTTATTTCAAAGACCTTTTAGGAAAAGGTCTTTTTTTATTTATTAAAATATATCTTCTTTGCAAAAATTTAATGGTTGAATTAATGGACAAAAAACATTTTTTTTAGTAAAAATATTGAATAGATATTTTATTAACAAATTTTGTCAGTTACTAGATTCAATTGTTAGTTTCAAACACGATAATCAGAAATGTTCAGGTGGGGAAGGGTTATCGTGTAGATGCAAAAGTCCTGATACAACGACGCAAATTAATATAGAAAGTAGTGAAAATAATGCAACAAATTTTATTGTTAACCAAAAACGTATTATCCGAGGAAAGACTACAAAGAAACTTACAGGTGTTAAATTATGAGGTTTTTGGCACCTCTAGCTTTTTAGAATTAAATAGATACAGCCAAATTAATGAACAGTTTTTAGAGTACTTCCAATTTGTCATTTTAAGTAAAACAGTTTCTAACGAGGAAATATATGAGATTTTACCAACACTGAAACGTCACAAACTAACAATTATTAGAGTCTTCGAAGCAGAACCAACTGAAAAAGGAAAAGCTTTCCTTGAAGATGCAGGGATTAAACATTGGATAATTGAAGACAGTCCTTCAGAGTTATTGAGAGAAAAAATGCAACAAGCTTTGCTTTCTGATACTTATCCAACAACCCAAGGGAATAATGAGTCTGACAACGGTGTACCTTTCAATCGTCAGAAAGTTGAAATTAAACTGGCGAATGTCATTAAGCATTTGTCGAAACAAGAAACAGAGTTTTTCAAAATTATCTTTTCTGCTATGTCCCAACCTGTTACAAGAGAAGAATTGTGCGAACGCCTATGGGGTGATAAAACAACAAACTCACATTTGAGTACCTTGTCTAGCCTATCTAAAAGGATCGAACAAAAATTTAACAAGAATGGTTTTCCAGGTTCAATCGTTAAAACACAATGGGGAGACGGATACACTCTTTCTAATGAGTTTTCTGATCAAGTTGCAGCAATTCGTCGGTCTCCGGAAATTGTTACCCACTTGTTTAATGCAGCTTAATAACTTTATTTGTAAGAAGAAGGTTCTCTTCATGAGACCTTCTTTTTCCTTTGTAATGGCGAAAACACGGTAGTGAACTAAAAAAAGATGCATTTATCAAAAGATTATCACTTAAATCTTTCAGTGATATGGTAGAATATCTGAGGAAGAATCTGCCGATTGACTAATTAATATTAAAAGGAGGAAGAAGGTTCTATGACAATTCAATGGTTTCCTGGCCATATGGCAAAGGCCAGAAGAGAAGTATCTGAGAAGCTGAAATTTGTCGATATTGTTTTTGAGTTGGTTGATGCTCGTTTGCCGCACTCTTCCCGCAATCCAATGCTGGATCAAATAGTGCAGCAAAAACCGCGACTAATTTTACTAAATAAAGCTGATTTAGCTGATCCCAATCAAACAGCTCGCTGGATGGAATGGTTTAAAGGACAAGGATATGAAGTGCTGTCCCTAAATGCCAAAGATGATAAAAGCGTTAAGCAAATTGTGCCTGCTGCTAAAAAAGTTTTAGCTGATAAATTGTCTCGTGATAAAGAGCGGGGAATCAAGCCGCGAGCAATTCGTGCTATGGTATTAGGGATTCCCAATGTAGGGAAATCAACGCTGTTGAATCACTTAGCAGGGAAGAAAATTGCTAGTACTGGCAATAAACCAGGAGTAACCAAAGGTCAGCAGTGGCTGCGTTTTGGATCACAATTGGAACTGTTGGATACGCCTGGGATTTTATGGCCAAAGTTTGAAGACCCCGAGGTGGGTAAACGCCTAGCTCTCACAGGTGCGATAAAGGATGATCTATTGCATTTAGACGACTTGGCAATTGATGAGTTGGGCTTTTTGCGGCGCTTCTATCCAGAACAATTGAAAGAACGTTACAAGCTCTCTGATGAGGAGATATTTGAGGATTTGCCTGAGCTGTTAATGCTGATTGCTCATAAGAGGGGATTCAAGGATGATTATGAACGGACTAGTGAAATGATGATTATTGAGTTGCGGCAAGGCCGGTTAGGTCGCTACACGCTAGATCGGTTTGAGGAGTACACAGAATAATGGAAAAAATGTCAATTCAGACAGTCAAAGAACTGCTAAAGGAAATTACCGATGACCAAGATGTACGTTTGCTTCCTTTAAAATCAGATGAACGTAAAGGTGTAGAACTAGCGCTTAAACAATGGCAAAAGCAACAGGAAAAAGCAGCGGCACTAGTCGCTCGCTATCATGAAATGTCTGTTTTTGAGAATGAAAAGAAAGCAATGGGTTTTCAAGCGATCGCTGGAATTGATGAAGTGGGTCGTGGTCCTTTAGCTGGTCCAGTGGTGGCAGCAGCAGTTATTCTAAATGACGATCATCAAATCATTGGCTTAAACGATTCTAAACAGCTTTCGGCAAGTAAACGTGAAGAATTGGTAAAAGAAATAAAAAAACATGCTAAAGCAATTGGAATTGGCGAAGCAAGTGCTGAAGAAATTGATCAATTGAACATTTATCAGGCTACAAAAGTCGCGATGCAGCGAGCATTAGATCAGTTGCCGCTTAAACCAGATTGTTTACTAATTGATGCGATGGTATTAGATAACGGCCTTCCTCAAGAAAAAATAATTAAAGGGGATGCTCGTTCTGTATCCATCGCAGCTGCTAGTATTATTGCAAAGGTCTACCGTGACAAGCTTATGGCTGATTACGGCAGCGAACATCCAGCCTACGGTTTTGAACAAAATGCTGGATATGGTACCAAACAGCATTTAATGGCGATTGATAAATTTGGTGTTTTATCACTCCATCGAAAAACTTTTGCTCCAATTCGTAAAAAATAAAATGTAAATCTCTCTTTTTTGCTTATCTTAGTAGTAGGCAGTAAGAAAAGAGGGATTTTTTTGGAGAAAACTATTTTTTTGTTACATTTAAGTGTCACTAGGGGCATTGGTCCAGTCACTAAACAAAAAATTTATCAGTATGCTAAAAAGTTGGATTGTTGGCAGTTCTCATCAGCTGAACTTTTTTCATTTACTAGGGGAAAAGGATTAGGCGACTGGGAGAATTGGACTAAAGAACGTTTGATCGAACTGAAGGAACGTCATAGTTTGATCACTATAGAGGATGAGAGGTACCCATCGCAGCTAAGACTAATACCGGTGCCGCCATTAGTTTTATTTTACAAAGGTAATTTAAAGTTGCTGGAAAGAGAGGGGCTGTCGGTTGTAGGTGCGCGAACCGCGTCGGATTATGGCTATGGGGTTCTTCGCCGTTTTATGCCAGAGTTGGTGAAGCGTCAATTTGTTATCGTCAGTGGTTTGGCTAAGGGAATTGATTCCTTTGCTCATCAATTTGCTATTTCAAATCAAGGAAAAACCATAGGAGTGATTGGCACCGGATTGGATATCTGCTATCCTAAAGAAAGTGGTAATTTACAAATTGAGATGGCTAGAAATCATTTAGTGCTGAGCGAATATCCGGATGGAACTCGACCGGCCAAATTCCACTTCCCCATGCGTAACCGAATTATTGCGGGACTGGGTCAGGGTGTGTTGGTAATTGAAGCCAAGCAGAAGAGTGGGTCCTTGATTACCTCTCAGCAGGCTTTGGATTATGGGAAAGAAGTATTTGCAGTACCAGGAAGTGTATTGGATGGACGTTCTGCCGGGTGTCACCAATTGATTCAAGATGGCGCAGTTTGTGTTGAAAAAGTCCAAGACATTCTTGATTCCTTACAATTATTGAAAAAAATTTATTAGTCGGCACTTGACAAATAAAAATCGAATCGCTATGATAGGCTACGATTTGCCAGTAATTTACCTGTATATAATAGTAGAAAAAAATTTAGGGAGGCAAAAACGTTTGGCCTATAAATATTTAGTGATTGTGGAATCACCTGCAAAAGCAAAAACAATTGAAAAGTACCTTGGAAGAAATTACAAAGTAGTAGCGAGTGTTGGACATGTCAGAGATCTGCCAAAAAGCAAGATGGGAATTGATATTGAGAATAATTACGAACCTCATTACATTTCGATTCGCGGAAAAGGCGACGTCATCAAAAGCTTAAAACAAGCCGCTAAAAAAGCTCAAAAAGTCTATCTCGCAAGTGACCCGGATAGAGAAGGGGAAGCAATCGCCTGGCATTTAGCTTACCTTTTAGGTTTGGATTTAGAAGATAAGAACCGCGTTGTATTCAACGAAATTACAAAGGATGCTGTAAAAGCTGCCTTTAAAGAACCCCGCTCAATTGATGTTTCATTGGTGGATGCTCAACAAGCGCGTCGGGCATTAGACCGTTTAGTAGGATATTCAATTTCGCCTATTTTGTGGCGCAAAGTGAAAAAAGGTTTAAGCGCTGGACGAGTACAATCAATCGCTTTGAAAATCATTATTGACCGTGAAAAAGAAATTCGTGAATTTATTCCGGAGGAATACTGGAGCATTGACGGAAACTTTAAAAAAGAAAAGAAGAAATTTAAGGCCAATTTCTGGGGCGTGGACGGTAAGAAGCGGAAATTACCAAATGCGGAATCTGTAAAAGAAATTACCCAACGAATTGATGGTAAGGACTATCAGGTAACTAAGGTAGAGAAAAAGGAACGAAGACGTAATCCTGCGCAATCTTTTACTACCAGTAATATGCAACAAGAAGCGGCTCGTAAGCTGAATTTTCGGACGCGTAAGACCATGATGGTTGCTCAACAACTGTATGAAGGAATTTCTTTAGGCAAACAAGGAACCGTCGGATTAATTACTTATATGCGTACAGACTCAACTCGTATTTCAGACACAGCGAAAGCTGAAGCAGCAGAATTCATCGAAAACAAATACGGCAAAGAGTACTCTCAGCATACCGCCCGTAAAACAAAAAATCCTCAAGGATCACAAGATGCCCATGAGGCGATTCGTCCAACCAGCGTAAACCGTACACCGGATGAAATGAAGCAATACCTTGATAAAGACCAGCTAAAATTATATACCTTAATTTGGTCACGATTCGTCGCTAGCCAAATGACTGCTGCGGTTTTAGATACTATGAAGGTAACTTTAGAACAAAATGGTGTAATTTTTATCGCTAATGGTTCTAAAATTAAATTTAAAGGGTTCATGCAGGTTTATGTTGAGGGGCGTGATGATGGCAAAGAAGATAAAGAGAATATTTTGCCAGAACTTGCTGAAGGAGACGTTGTTCAGTCAGTTAATATCGAACCTAAACAACACTTTACTCAGCCGCCAGCTCGTTTTAGCGAAGCAACATTGATTAAAACGCTAGAGGAAAACGGTGTGGGTCGTCCGTCTACTTATGCTCCAACATTGGAAACTATTCAGCGTCGTTACTATGTAAAACTGACTCAGCGTCGCTTCGAACCTACGGAGCTAGGAGAAATTGTTAATTCTCTGATTGTTGACTTTTTCCCACAAATCGTGGATGTAAACTTCACAGCAGAGATGGAAAATGGGTTGGATAAAATCGAGGAAGGCAAGGAAGAATGGGTCAAAGTTGTTGATCGTTTCTACAAACCCTTTGCTGTCGAGCTGGAAAAAGCGGAAGAAGGTATCGAGAAAATCCAAATCAAGGATGAACCTGCGGGCTTTGATTGTGATGTATGCGGACATCCAATGGTAATTAAGCTTGGCCGTTACGGTAAATTCTATGCCTGCAGCAACTTCCCAGACTGTCGCAATACTAAACCAATCATTAAAGAGATTGGAGTCGAGTGTCCGGTTTGTCATAAAGGACAGGTAGTCGAAAGAAAATCCAAGAAAAATAGATTATTCTATGGCTGTTCTCGTTACCCAGGTTGTGATTTCACGTCTTGGGACAAACCAGTCGGCCGCAATTGTCCTAAGTGTGACAATTATTTGGTTGAGAAAAAGGTTAAAGGCGGCAAGCAGGTAGTCTGCATGAATGGAGATTATGAAGAAGCTGTTCAAAAATAGTGTAAGCGAGGAATGAAATGGTAAAAACGGTCAATGTTATTGGTGCGGGACTTGCAGGAAGTGAAGCTGCTTGGCAGTTAGCTCAAGCAAACGTACCGGTAGAATTATACGAAATGCGTCCGGTTCAATCAACACCAGCTCACCAAACGGAAAAATTTGCTGAGCTGGTCTGCAGCAATTCTCTGCGAGGGAATAACTTAACTAATGCGGTTGGAGTATTAAAAGAAGAAATGCGCCGCTTAAATTCGGTGATCATTCACTCGGCAGATGAAACAGCTGTTCCGGCAGGTGGAGCATTAGCGGTGGATCGCGAAGGATTTTCGGCGCTAATCACTGAGAAGGTGAAAAATCATCCTTTAATAACTGTGCACAATGAAGAGATTACTAAACTGCCTGAAGGAATTACGATCGTTGCGACAGGCCCGCTTACCTCTAAAGCGTTAGCAGAAGAAATTGCATCATTTAATGGTTCTCATGGCTTCTATTTCTATGATGCAGCAGCACCTATTATTGATGGAACTACAATTGATCGTGAAAAAGTTTATCTAAAGTCTCGTTATGACAAAGGAGAAGCAGCCTACCTGAACTGTGCAATGAATGAAGAGGAATTCATGACTTTTTACGAAGCTTTAATATCAGCTGAAGTAGCAGAGTTGAAAACCTTTGAAAAAGAAAAATTCTTCGAAGGTTGTATGCCGATTGAAGTATTGGCAAAACGAGGGATTAAAACAATGCTCTTCGGTCCTATGAAGCCAGTTGGCTTGGAAGACCCTAAAACAGGCAAGCGTCCTTATGCTGTTATTCAGTTGCGTCAAGATAACGCAGCTGCTTCTATGTACAACATGGTTGGCTTCCAGACTCATCTGAAGTGGGGCGAACAAAAACGTGTATTTCGGATGATTCCAGGGTTAGAAAATGCTGAATTTTTAAGATACGGTGTAATGCATCGAAATAGCTTCATGAATTCACCAGAGTTGCTTCGTCCGACCTACCAAAGTCGTAATCGCGATGATTTATTCTTTGCAGGCCAAATGACTGGGGTAGAAGGATACGTAGAAAGTGCCGGAAGCGGACTGATTGCCGGAATAAACGCAGCTCGTTTAGCTAAAGATGAGCCGCTGGTAGAGTTTCCGCGGGAAACGGCTTTAGGGGCCATGTCGTATTATATTACTCATGCTGAGGGGAAACATTTCCAACCAATGAACGCCAATTTTGGCTTGTTCCCAAGCTTACCTGAACGAATAAGAGATAAAAAGCTGCGCTATGAAACCTTAGCTCAGCGAGCTTTAGACGCTTTAGCTCAAATGGAACTATAATGGGATTACCCGTCGCAGAAATTTGCGGGGGGTTTTTCTTTTAGTATTCTAAGGAATTGTAAACAAATTCGTGAAAAATCAATAAATTCTGACAATTTAATTGTATTTAAAAACCGGTTGTGCTAAATTTGGATTATGTTTGCGAGGTGAGCTTATGACAAACGAGGAATGGATTCAGGCTTTTATGCGTTATTTGATTACTGAACGCGGGTATTCTGTCAAAACAAAAGAAGCTTATCTAAGAGACTTAACAGCCTTTTGCGAGTTTCTAGAAGATTCTGGAAGTGCAGATCTGCTGGCAATTGATCATTTAGATGTACGCGTTTACTTGGCATTTTTAAATGACCGAGGGTATAGTCGGAACACGATTAGTCGTAATATTGCGAGTTTACGTTCCTTTTATCAATATATACTGAAGCAAGAGAAAATGGAGGAAAATCCTTTTTCCTACGTTCATTTAAAGAAAAAGAAAAATCGCCTGCCTCGCTTTTTTTATGAGAAAGAAATCGATATTCTTTTTCAAAGCGTAGAGGGTGATCGGCCCTTGGATCAGCGCAATCGCGCATTATTAGAAGTTTTATACGGTGCAGGGCTGCGGGTCAGTGAATGTGCCAATTTGACGTTCTCTGTGATTGATCTTGATAACAGTGTTATGTTGATTCATGGAAAGGGCAATAAGGACCGTTATGTCCCATTAGGTTCATTTGCGGCAGACGCTTTGCAGGAATATCGTTTAGACGGTCGTAAACGGATCATGGAAAGGTTTCAAAAAGATCACGACTATGTTTTTATCAATCATCGTGGAGATCAGATTACTCCCACTGGGATTGAATACGTGTTGAATCAGCTAATTAAAAAGAGCAGTCTATCTTCAAGTATTCATCCTCATATGCTGAGGCATACCTTTGCCACACATCTGTTAAATAATGGGGCCGACCTAAGAACAGTTCAAGAGCTGTTAGGTCATGCAAATTTATCTACTACACAAATTTATACTCATGTGACAAAAGAAAGTTTACAAAAAAGTTATCGCTCGTTTCATCCACGAGCTTGAATTTAGGAGGAATAGCAATGGCTGAATCACAATTTCATTCTACAACCATTTGTGCTGTAGAGAAGGACGGAAAATTAGCGATGGCCGGCGACGGTCAAGTGACAATGGGACAACAGGTTGTTATGAAAGGCAGTGCACGTAAAGTGCGTCGCATCTATAATAATCAAGTTGTTGTAGGGTTTGCTGGAAGTGTGGCAGACGCTTTTACCTTGGAAGAAAAATTTGAAGGAAAACTAAACGAATACAACGGTAATCTACAGCGCGCTGCGGTTGAGCTAGCACAGGAGTGGCGTACGCAGCAAGCGATGAAAAATTTGGAAGCTTTACTGATTGTCATGAATAAAGATGACATGCTGCTGGTTTCTGGTAATGGTGAAGTAATCGCTCCTGACGATGGTATTTTGGCGATCGGTTCAGGTGGTAACTATGCTTTGGCCGCTGCCAGAGCCTTGAAGCAGCACAACCCAGAAATGTCTGCAAAAGAAATTGCCGAAAGTGCGCTAAATATCGCCGCAGATATTTGTGTCTTTACCAACCATAATATTATCGTTGAAGAGATGTAAAGGAGAATGTTGAATGTCTGAAATTAATAAAACGCCCAGAGAGATTGTCAGCGAATTGGATCAATATATTATTGGGCAAAATGACGCGAAGCGCTCTGTTGCGGTAGCTTTACGCAATCGTTATCGTCGTATGCAGTTAGAAGAAAGCATGCAGCAGGAAGTGACCCCTAAAAATATATTAATGATTGGACCAACAGGGGTAGGTAAAACTGAAATTGCCCGTCGTTTGGCTAGAATTGTCAAGGCACCTTTTGTTAAGGTGGAGGCAACTAAGTTTACGGAAGTTGGTTATGTTGGTCGTGATGTAGAATCCATGGTGAGAGATTTGGTGGAAAATGCAATTACGATTGTTGAGAAGCAGCAATACTCTCAAGTGTATAGTAAAGCCTTGAAGCGGGCTAATAAGCGGTTAGTGAAGGTTTTAGTACCTGGAATCAAGCGTGAACAAAAGAAATCAGGTAATCCGTATGATCAAATGATGAATATCTTTAACCAAACGCAACAAGCTGAGCCGCAAGAAGAATTGACAGAAGAAATCAAAGTCAATCGTAAGACAATTTTGGAGCAGCTGGAAAAAGGCATGTTGGACAGTCGTGAAGTTACGATTGAAATTGAAGAGCCTAAGAAGTCAATGCCAATGATGAACAATGGTCTAGAGCAGATGGGTATCGATTTAAACGATACGTTAGGTGCCTTAACGCCCACTAAGAAGATTCAGCGGACTCTAACCGTAAAGGAAGCTCTAGAGCTGCTGGTTAAAGAAGAACAAGCTAAATTAGTCAATGAAGCAGATATCCATACAGCTGCGATTAAACTAGCCGAAAGCTCAGGAATTATTTTTATTGATGAGATCGATAAGATTACTTCTAAATCACAACAAAATTCTGGTGAAGTATCTCGCGAGGGGGTTCAACGGGATATTTTACCAATTGTCGAAGGATCACAGGTAAATACCAAGTATGGGGCGATCCAAACCGATCATGTTTTATTTATTGCCAGTGGTGCCTTCAGCTTCTCTAAACCTAGTGATCTGATTCCTGAATTACAAGGTCGTTTCCCAATTCGGGTAGAGTTAGATGATCTAACTGCTGAAGATTTCGTTCGGATATTAACAGAACCAAACAATGCTTTGATCCAGCAATATATAGATTTAATCGGGACTGAAAATGTAAAAGTAATCTTCACTCAGGAAGCAATTGAGAAATTAGCGAAAATTGCTTTTGATGTAAACCGAGAAACCGATAATATCGGTGCCCGTCGATTGCACACTATTTTGGAAAAATTGCTGGAGGATCTACTTTTCGAAGCACCAGACATGCAAATGGGTGAAATTACAATTACTGAGGCTTATGTTGATGAAAAACTGGCTTCGATTGCACATAATAAAGATCTAAGCCGCTATATTCTATAATTTGGAGGGGAAATGATGGAAACCTTATTAGAAAAAACACGCCAGATTAACAAGTTAATGCAACAAAAAAATGCCTTTGAACCAGCTGCGGAGCTACCTTACAATAATATGGCTCGTATTCTTGGCGATGTGCTGAATTCATTGTCATACATCATTGATTCAAAAGGGAAGCTTTTAGGATTCAATGAAAAGATTGATATTAACAATGATCGTGTCAAGTCATTCCTTGTTGATCGGCAATTTCCTGATAGCTATGTAGGCGAGCTGAAGCAAGTTATCAAGACTGAGGCTAATATTCCAAGTGGCAGTTCAGGAACGGCCTTTCCTACAGAACGCTCTCAGTACTATCCTAATGGGGTAACCACTATTGTTCCGATCTTTGGTTCCGGTGAACGTTTAGGTACGATTGTACTTGCTCGAACTGAAGAGTCCTTCACTGAGGATGATTTAGTGTTAGCGGAGTATGGGGCAACTGTTATTGGTATGGAGATCTTATATCAGCAGTTCCTCCATGTGGAAGAAAAAGTTCGCAGTCAAACGGCTGTTCAAATGGCCGTCAGCACACTTTCCTACAGTGAGCTCAAGGCTGTTAAAGCTATTTTTGAAGCTCTAGAAGGCGATGAAGGCCGTTTAACAGCTTCTAACATCGCTGATAAAATTGGTATTACTCGATCTGTTATTGTAAATGCTTTGCGTAAATTGGAATCAGCAGGTATTATAGAGTCACGCTCGCTAGGAATGAAGGGAACTTATTTAAAAGTATTGAATCCTTTGTTCAAAAAAGAATTGGTTAAACATCAATAGAGAGGCGGAAGCTTATGACAGTAAGGATTCAAAATGACTATTTACAGGCAGCGATCAGTGAAAAAGGGGCCGAATTAACCAGCCTTAAGGCTAATGACATCGAATATATGTGGCAGGCTGATCCAACCTACTGGGGGCGTCATGCACCGATTCTTTTTCCCTTTGTCGGTCGCTTGAAAGATGATCAATATAGTTATAAAGGAAAAAGCTATCCAATGTCACAGCACGGTTTTGCACGAGATGAAATGTTTGAGGTAGCGGAGCAAACGGATGAGAAGGTTGTTTTGACGTTAAAAAGCAACGATAAGACTAAGGAAATTTATCCTTTTGATTTTCTTTTATCTGTTAGTTATGAAGTTTGGGGAGAAGGCCTTCGTGTGCGTTTTAAGGTGGAGAATACTGGCAACGAGGAAATGCTGTTTGCCTTAGGAGGACATCCAGCCTTTAATGTGCCATTAGAAGAAAGTTTGAGCTTCGAGGACTATTTCTTCTCATTCTCACCGCAAAAATCAAGAGTGAAAATCCCGTTGGACGGACCATTTGCTAATTTAGATCAAAAAACGATTGGTCAGACCAATACTAATATTCGCATTAGTCGTGATTTGTTCCAAAACGACGCGTTGATCTATGAAACAAAAGGATTGAATACCTTTACCATCAGAGCGGAAGATTCGCCTCACAGCGTGACACTAGCCTACAATCATATTCCATATGTGGGTTTTTGGTCACCCTATCCAAAAGAAGCCCCATTTGTTTGTATTGAGCCTTGGTGGGGATTTGCTGATCCAATCGACAGTACTGGTAAGCTGGAAGATAAACCCGGTATGAATCGTTTAGCACCCGCAGAGGAATTTAAGACACAATTTTCTATTACTGTAAGATAAAGAGAACGCCGGAAAATTCTCCGGCGTTTTTTTGTTTGTATGAAAAATTAATCAAATACAACCTGCCAATTAGGATCGGCATTTGCTTCAAAACACAAAGTAATCTGTTCTTTGGTAGTTTTCTCCTCGGCTAATTCTGGTAGATCTGACAAAGAAAACCAGTCGATTTGCAGAGTCTCAATATTTTGTTCAAACTGACCGCTTAATTTTTGGCATAAGATAAATACTTTGCACACACCGTAAGCGTAACGAGGAGGATTGTGACGGTTCCGATCTTGAAGAGCAATAACTCTAAGCGTTTCTGCCTCAAAACCAGTTTCTTCTTTCACTTCTTTTAAGACATTGTCTCCTAACGATTGATTGATGTCTACCCAGCCACCTGGTAACGACCATTTTCCATTGTTTTCTTGAACAAGCAAAATTCTGTCGTTTTTGAAAATAGCAGCTCGGGTATCCAGCTTTGGTGTAGGGTAGCCGGGTTCCTCGGCAAATAATTTTCTGATTTCGAGCTCAGGCAAGGGGGACTGAACCGCCAGCATTTCCACAGACAGTGAACGAATACGTTCAAATCGTTCAGCATCAAAAGGATCTTTGGTATAGGTAAGACCTGCTTGAGCTATGGCTTGCAGTTCTACCGCCCAGTCGGTTAATCGATCGTTAATGTTCATTAGGAGACTCCTTTTTATTTAAGCCGAAAGAGACACGATTTTCAGTTCCATTTTTAATTCGTTGAATATTTTCGCGGTGTCGGTAAATAATGTATGTAGTTAATACCAGACAAATAAGGGTCAGCAGCCAGTTATGCCTAGGAAGTATTGCCGGCCAAATGATAGGCAATATGATCGTCGAAAGAGTAACAAAAATAGCCGAAAGAATACTGGTTGCACTCACCATGCTGGTAATATACAAAACAATTAGAAAGAACACTAAGGAATAAAAGAAGAATAGAGGGCTGTAACCCAGCAGCATCCCAGCACTTGTAGCAACGGCTTTACCTCCTTTGAATCCGGCAAAGATTGGCAAGGTATGACCAATAACTGCGACTAGACCAAACCATAAAGGATTAATATCTAAGTGGAAAATCATAGGCAAACAGGTAGCCAGGGTTCCTTTTAAAAGATCAATGGCGAAGACAACAAAGCCCGCAGGTTTTCCTAAAATTCGAAAAGTATTGGTCGTGCCAGTGCCACCGCTGCCGTACTCACGAATATCTTTTTTAAAGAAAAGTTTTCCAATCCAAACCCCTGATGGAATTGAGCCTAAAAGATAAGCTAGCAACAAAAGCATAGCCATTTTCATTGTTTTTCCCCATTTCATTGTTATTAGAGTTATTTTAACAGATTTGAAATAGGTGAACAAACATCAAAGCAATGATATACTAAATACTAAGAAAGGCGGTTGTTTTATGCAATTTGAAAACCCTAGTCAAGAGAAGATTTTTGAATATTTAGATACAGCCAAAGTGATAGCGGTGGTGGGCTTTAGTGAAAACCCAGAAAAAACCAGCCATCAAATCGCGCAGTTGTTAAAAGACGCTGATTATACTGTCTATGGAGTAAATCCTAAGTTAGGAGGTCAGAAGATCGCTGGCATCGAAGTTTTTTCTGGATTAACAGAAGTTCCAGAGGCAATAGATATTGTCGATATTTTTCGTCGCAGCGAGTTTTTACCGCAGGTGGCAAAAGAATTTTTGCAGACGGACGCAAAAGTTTTTTGGGCACAACTTGGTTTAAGCAGTCAAGAAGCGGCAGAAATGCTGCAGGAAAAGGGCCGTACCGACATTGTTATGGACCGCTGCATCAAGATTGAATTGGCTAAAAGAGTCTAACAACCAGTTGATTTTCTGCTAAAAAATTGATAAAATGCCTTCTCAGGTCATCAGAAGGCTTTTTTTTTGAGCTTTTTTAGCGTATCATAGCAATGATGTATTTTTAGATAAGGAGCTGTTAGCTTGGCTAGGAAAAGTAATAATGAATACAATGACGCTTCGATTCAGGTCTTAGAGGGATTAGAAGCTGTAAGAAAAAGACCTGGTATGTATATTGGATCTACCGACGGACGTGGTCTACACCATTTGGTATATGAAATCGTTGACAACGCAGTGGATGAAGCACTGTCTGGCTTCGGTAATGAAATTGATGTAACGCTGTACCCTGATAATAGTATTAAGGTAAGTGATAAGGGACGAGGAATGCCTGTTGGAATGCACGCTTCTGGGATCCCTACAGTCGAAGTTATCTTTACAATTTTGCATGCTGGAGGAAAATTTGGACAAGGCGGCTATAAAACTTCTGGCGGGTTACACGGTGTCGGTGCCAGTGTGGTGAATGCCTTGTCAAAATGGCTGACGGTTACCATCGTACGCGATGGTGTCGAATATGTGCAGAAATTTAAGGATGGAGGAAAAGCACAGGGCAGTTTGAAAAAAATCGGCAAAACGCGACAACCGAATGGAACCAGTGTCCATTTCATGCCGGATGATACAATTTTTTCAACGGTCCGCTTTTCTTACAGCACTCTTTCTGAACGGTTGCGGGAATCAGCTTTCTTGTTAAGAGGTGTAAAAATTACCATCACTGATTTACGGGAAGAAGAAGTAAAAGAAGAGGTCTTCCACTTTGAAGAAGGAATCAAAGAATTTGTTGAGTACCTAAACGAAGACAAGGATACTTTAACACCAGTAACCTACTTTTCTGGAGAAAAGGATGGTATTGAGGTTGAGTTCGCTTATCAATACAATGATGGCTATTCAGAAAATGTTTTATCTTTCGTAAACAATGTGCGGACAAAGGATGGTGGAACTCATGAGGCTGGGATGAAAACCTCAATGACGAAAGCCTTTAATGAATATGCCCGTAAGACTGGTTTGCTGAAGGAAAAGGATAAAAACTTGGAAGGTTCAGACTTCCGTGAAGGTTTGTCCGCAGTTCTGTCAATCCGTGTGCCAGAAAATCTGCTGCAGTTTGAAGGCCAAACCAAAGAAAAATTAGGTACACCTGCGGCTCGGGGAGTAGTAGATAACGTCATCGGGGAGCAAATGGGCTTCTACTTGCAGGAAAACAGCGAAACAAGTCAAATGCTGGTACGTAAAGCGATCAAAGCTAGAGAAGCTCGTGAGGCGGCTCGTAAAGCGCGAGAAGAGAGCCGAAATGGCAAGAAACGAAAAAAAGGCGAATCACTTTTATCTGGTAAATTGACACCAGCACAATCTCGTAATGCGCAGCGCAATGAATTATTCCTAGTCGAAGGAGATTCAGCCGGTGGATCAGCGAAACAAGGCCGAGATCGTAAATTTCAAGCGATTCTTCCACTGCGCGGCAAGGTTATCAATACCGAAAAAGCGAAACTACAGGATATTCTGAAAAATGAAGAAATCAACACCATGATTTATACAATTGGAGCTGGTGTTGGTGCAGAGTTTGCAATCGAGGATTGCAATTATGATAAAGTTATCATCATGACCGATGCGGATACCGATGGCGCCCATATACAGGTGCTATTGTTGACCTTCTTCTACCGTTACATGAAGCCCTTAATTGAAGCAGGTAAGGTTTATATTGCTTTGCCACCTTTGTACAAGGTATCTAAGGGGTCTGGCAAGAAACAAGTTATGGAGTACGCTTGGACCGATGATGAGCTGGAAGGCGTTATTAAACGAATTGGCAAGGGCTATATGCTTCAACGTTACAAAGGGCTTGGTGAAATGAACGCTGAACAGCTATGGGAAACTACAATGGATCCTGATCACCGGACACTGGTTCGGGTAAGAATTGATGATGCAGCACAAGCTGAACGCCGAGTAACAACTCTAATGGGTGATAAAGTTGAGCCGCGTCGTAAATGGATTGAAAGCCATGTCCAATTCACTTTAGAAGAAGATGGGAGCCTGCTGGAAAACAAGGACGAGATTCAGCCTTCGGTTTCCAACGAACTGCTGGGTGAAGAAAATTTTGAAAACATAGAATTGTTTAATGAGTAGGTGGTGGTCGACAGATGGAAAATAAACAATCGATTCAAGAATTAACGTTAGAGGAAGTCATGGGTGACCGCTTTGGTCGTTACTCAAAATATATTATCCAAGAACGGGCATTGCCAGATGTTCGAGATGGATTAAAACCGGTACAACGTCGTATTTTATATGCTATGAACAAGGATGGTAATACTTACGATAAAGGCTTCCGAAAATCAGCTAAATCTGTCGGAAATATTATGGGGAATTATCATCCTCATGGGGACAGTTCGATTTATGAAGCAATGGTACGTATGAGTCAGGACTGGAAGCTGCGAGAAGTTCTGATTGAAATGCACGGAAACAATGGATCAATGGATGGCGATCCGCCAGCAGCAATGCGTTACACGGAAGCACGTCTTTCCCAGCTGAGCGGAGAGATGCTGAAAGATATTGAGAAGGATACAGTTGATTTAGTTTGGAACTTTGATGATACCGAAAAAGAACCGACTGTTTTACCCGCAGCTTATCCTAATCTGTTAATCAATGGATCTACTGGGATTTCAGCGGGATATGCTACCGAAATTCCAACGCATAATTTATCTGAAGTTATTGAAGGAACAATCTATTTGTTGGATCATCCCAACGCCAGCCTAGAAAAAATCATGGAATTTATTCCAGGACCTGACTTTCCGACTGGTGGCATTTTACAAGGCAAAGATGAGATCAAAAAAGCTTATGAAACCGGCAAAGGGAAAGTAATTCTACGTTCAAAGACGGCAATTGAACCATTAAAAGGTGGAAAACAGCAGATTGTGATCCATGAGGTCCCTTACGAAGTGAATAAGGCGATCCTAGTGAAAAAAATGGACGAAATTCGTTTGAACAAAAAAATTGATGGTATTGCCGAAGTTCGTGATGAAACTGACCGTACAGGTCTTCAAATTGTAGTAGAACTGAAGAAGGACGCAAATGCAGAAGGTATTTTGAATTACTTGTTTAAAAATACGGATTTGCAGATCAATTACAATTTCAACATGGTAGCCATTGACAATATGACACCGCAGCAAGTTGGCCTAAAGCATATTTTAGCCAGCTACATTCAACATCGTCAATCAGTCATCACGAAACGCAGTCAATTTGAATTGACTAAAGCTCAAAAACGACAACACATTGTTGAAGGCTTGATGAAGGCTTTATCGATCCTGGATGAAGTGATTGCAGCAATTCGTGAAAGTAAAGACAAGCGAGATGCGAAAAACAATTTAGTTAAAAAGTTTGAGTTTACTGAGGAGCAGGCGGAAGCAATAGTGAACCTGCAATTGTATCGTCTAACTAACACAGATATTACTCAATTGAAAAAAGAAGCAGATGAATTATCCGCTGAAGTGAAAGAATTACAACTGATCTTGTCTAGTGAACGAGAATTGAACAAAGTGATGAAGCAAGAGCTGCGCCAAATCAAAAAGCAATACGGTAATGGTCGCTTAACTAAGATTGAAGATCAAATCACAGAAATCAAGATCGAAACCGAGGTGCTGATCGCTCAGGAGGACGTTGTAGTATCTGTTACCCAAGAAGGATATATGAAACGCAGCAGCCTGCGTTCCTACAATGCATCTCAACCAGAAGAACTGGGAATGAAGGACGGGGACCGCGTCTTGTTTGCTCAGAAAATGAATACGTTAGATCATGTACTGATTTTAACTAATCGCGGCAATATGATCTATCGTCCAGTTCATGAGGTAGCGGATTTGAAATGGAAAGACGTGGGTGAACATATTTCACAAACGATTACCAACCTAAAAGTTGATGAAGAAATTATGGCAGTCTTTCCATATAAAGAGATTGATGCCAATCAATTATTTGTCCTCATGACTAAAGAAGGTATGATTAAGCAAACCCGCATGACCGAGTTTTCACCATGGCGCACGTACAAGAGTCGTCCGACTGCAGCAATCAAGCTGAAAAGCGACACGGATCGGGTAATTGCAGTACGCTTAATCAAAAATACTAAAGATCTTGATGTGTTTATCGGAACTTATCGAGGCTTTGGTCTGCGCTATCCTCTAGAAGAAGTACCTGTAGTAGGGGCTAAAGCAGCGGGTGTTAAGGCTGTTAATCTGAAAGACGGCGATCATGTTGTTGGCGGTACACTAATCTTATCCGAAGGGGATTCACCAATTACCCTAATCAGTCAACGGGGAGCAGCAAAACGGATGTTGGCTCAAGAATTACCGCAACTGGGCAGAGCAAAACGCGGCCTAATGATCTTCAGAGAGCTGAAGAAAAATGCGCATCGTTTAGTTTATCTAACAGATGCCACAGAGGGTGAACTTGAGTTGCTGACCCAAAAAGGAACGACTCAAACAGTGGAAATTGCTAAAATCCCAGTCAGCGATCGTTTGGCCAATGGTTCATTTGCCATAGATGAGAAGACGGACGGCGAGGTATTTGCTGTTTACGAAACGAAACAGTGGGATGAACAATAGTATTAACTGTATTATATAATTTGAACAAAAACGGCTATCTGTATTAGTACAGATAGCCGTTTTTTCGCTCACATAATACCTGATAAAGGTGAGTTTGTAAGAATTATTAATAAATAGAACATGCTTGATATTCTTGATATAAAAGGGATGTTACCGATAACAGGTAAAGAAAAAGTGACTTGTTAAAGTTTTTACATGAAACTATTGCAATAGCTTTAGAATGTGTTATACTGTGTCTGTAAAGCTGTAGCAATTAAAAGGGTCATAATTTTCTAAGGAGGTCTCTCTTAAATGGGAACTGCAACAAAAGAGCTTGAAAAGTTGAATGTAATTGAAAAAGAAGCATGGAATGGCTTCAAGGGTACAACTTGGAAGACAGAAGTAAACACACGTGATTTTATCCAAGCCAACTACACACCGTACGAAGGAAATGCTGAATTCTTGGCAGAAGCAACAGATGCAACCAACAAATTATGGGGCAGACTGCAAGAACTGCAAAAGCAAGAACGTGAAAACGGCGGCGTATTGGATATGGAAACTGACGTTGTTTCCTCAGTAAATGCATACGGTGCAGGTTACATTGACGAAGAGTTGAAAGACGAAGAAAAAGTTGTTGGTATCCAAACTGACAAACCTTTAAAACGTGCATTCATGCCTTATGGCGGTATTCGGATGGCTGAAGAAGCATTGGAAAGCTATGGATACACTCCAAACCCTAAATTCACTGAAATCTTCAGCGAATATCATAAGACACATAATCAAGGTGTTTTCGATGTTTATACACCAGAAATTCGGGCAGCTCGTCGTAATAAGATTATTACTGGACTTCCTGATACTTATGGCCGTGGACGTATTGTTGGCGACTACCGTCGTGTAGCACTATACGGAATTGACTACTTGATGCAAGAAAAATTAAAAGATCATGCAAACGTTGGCAATGGACAATTCACTGACGAAGATATTCGTTTGCGTGAAGAAGTTAACGACCAATTTAAAGCATTGAAAAAAATGAAAGAAATGGCAGCAGCATACGGCTACGATATTTCTCGTCCAGCTGAAAATGCGAAAGAAGCTGTACAATGGGTATACTTCGGTTACCTAGCTGCAATCAAAGAACAAAATGGTGCAGCAATGTCAATCGGCCGTGTATCAACCTTCTTAGATATCTATATCCAACGTGATATCAATAAAGGCTTGATGAATGAAGCTGAAGCACAAGAGTTAATCGACCATTTAGTTATGAAATTACGTATGGTTAAATTCGCTCGTATCCCTTCATACAACGAATTGTTCTCAGGAGACCCAGTATGGGCAACTCTTTCAATCGCTGGTATGGGTATGGACGGACGTACATTAGTTACTAAAAATGATTTCCGTTTCTTACGTACTTTGCAAAATATGGGACCTTCTCCAGAACCAAACTTGACAGTATTGTACTCTTCTCGTTTGCCTGAAGGTTTTAAAGATTATGCAGCGAAAATTTCAATTGAAACTTCTTCTATCCAATACGAAAATGACGACGTTATGCGTCCAGTATGGTTAGATGACTATGCAATTTGCTGCTGTGTGTCTGCGACTCAAACGGGTAAAGAAATGCAATTCTTTGGTGCCCGTGCAAACCTTGCCAAAGCTTTGACCTATGCAATTAACGGTGGAGTAGATGAAAAATCTAAAACACAAGTGGGACCTAAATACCGCGCAATTACTTCTGATGATGCGTTAGATTTTGAAGAAGTAATGGAAAAATATGACGATATGCTTGAATGGTTGGCAGGTATGTATGTAAATACATTAAACTGCATCCACTACATGCACGATAAATATTATTATGAAGCAGCTGAGCTTGCTTTGATGGATACAAACTTGAAACGTACCTTTGCAACTGGTATTGCTGGATTCTCTCACGTAGTAGATTCATTAGCAGCGATCAAATACGCAAAAGTTTATCCAGTTCGTGACGAAGACGGCTTAGTGATTGACTACAAGACTGAAGGCGAGTTTCCTAAATACGGAAATGATGATAACCGTGCTGATGATATTGCTGTTTGGTTATTGAAGACTTTCTTGGAAAAATTAGAGCATTACAAAACATACCGTGATTCTGAACCAACAACTTCTATCCTGACAATCACTTCTAACGTAGTTTACGGAAAAGCAACTGGAAGTTTGCCAGATGGACGTCCTGCTGGTGCGCCATTATCACCTGGTGCTAACCCATCTTACGGTGCAGAACAAAACGGATTGTTGGCTTCATTAAACTCATTGACTAAATTGCCTTATGAATATGCTTTAGACGGCATTTCAAATACACAAAGTATCAACCCTGATGCTTTAGGTCATGATGAAGAAGAACAAATCGAAAACTTAACAAACGTATTGAACGGCTACTTTGACCAAGGTGCGCATCACTTAAACGTGAACGTATTCGGCAAAGAAAAACTAGTTGATGCAATGGAACACCCAGAAAAAGAAGAGTACGCAAACTTCACCATTCGTGTTTCTGGTTACGCAGTTAAATTTATTGATTTAAGTCGTGAACAACAATTAGATGTTATCAGCCGTACATTCCACGAAAAGATGTAAGAACTGAAAACAAAGTAACGCAAGTAAGGGCGGATGGACGGAGGTCTATTCGCCTTTACCCATGTTTATAAGGAGGAAATGTTTATGTCGACAACGACTGAACAACCCATCATAGGAAATGTCCACTCAATTGAAAGCTTTGGCTCCGTTGATGGACCTGGCGTTCGATTTATCGTCTTTATGCAAGGCTGCCGCATGCGCTGCCAGTTTTGTCATAATCCTGATACTTGGCAAATTAACGATCCCAAGGCTAAGAAACGTACGGCCGATGATCTCTTACAAGAAGCAATCCATTACAAGAGCTATTGGGGTAAAAAAGGTGGAATCACTGTTAGTGGTGGTGAACCCTTGCTGCAAATTGATTTTTTAATTGATCTATTTAAAAAGGCTAAAGCGCAAGGAATCCACACTACATTAGATTCATGTGGCAAACCCTTTACCTTTGAAGAACCATTTTTCTCTAAATTTGAAGAATTGATGCAATATACCGACCTGATTTTATTTGACATTAAACAAATCGATGATCAAAAGCATAAGGAATTAACTGGACATGGCAATGCCAATATTTTGGACATGGCGAAGTATTTATCCGACATCAATAAGCCGGTTTGGATTCGCCACGTATTAGTACCCTTTAGAAGCGACTATGACGAATTTTTAATTCGATTAGATACATTTATTAAAACCTTGAAGAACGTGGATAAAGTAGAAATTCTGCCTTACCACACGATGGGTAAATACAAATGGGAAGAAATGGGCTTGAAATATCCATTGGAAGGCATTGAACCGCCTGCGGATGAACGAGTGGTTAATGCAAAAAAACTTCTCCACACAGAGGATTATAAAGGCTATCTGAAACGATAAACTTTCGAGAAAAGAGCGACTGTTGGTTGCTCTTTTCGTTTTTTTTGATATCATTAAGAAGAACTTATTTAAAGGAGCGAATTGATTATGACAAAAGTTTTAGTTTTTGGTCACCAGAATCCTGATACAGATGCAATTGGCGCAGCGATTTCCTTTGCAAATCTGCAAAAAGAATTGGGGATAGATGCTGAAGCAGTAGCTTTGGGTACCCCTAATGAAGAAACCCAGTATGCTTTGGATCACTTCGGTTTAACAGCCCCTCGTGTAGTAGAAAGTGTTGAAGCAGAAGCTGCTGATGTTATGCTGGTGGATCACAATGAATTCCAGCAGTCAATTTCAGACATTGAAAAAGCTAATATTTTAGCAGTAGTGGACCACCATCGAATTGCTAATTTTCAAACAGCAGATCCTTTGTACTATCGCGCTGAACCGGTTGGTTGTACATCAACTATCGTATTGAAACTATACAAAGAAAAGAATGTGGCAGTGCCAAAAGAAATAGCTGGTCTAATGCTGTCAGCGATTGTTTCTGACACATTACTATTCAAATCACCTACTTGTACTGAAGAAGATGTAGCAGCAGCAAAAGAGCTTGCTGAGGTGGCTAACGTTGATTTAGACAGCTATGGTCTAGCGATGTTAAAAGCTGGAACTAACTTGGCTGATAAATCAGAAGCTGAGCTATTAGACTTGGATGCGAAAAGCTTCCCAATGGCGGATAAAACAGTCCGAGTTGCTCAAGTAAATACTGTTGACTTAGACGAGGTATTTGCGCGTCAAGATGCATTAAAAGCAGCCATGATTGCTGAAAATGCTGAGAAGGGTTATGATCTGTTCTTGTTGTTGGTTACCAACATTTTGAATTCAGACTCTGAATTATTAGTAGCTGGTGAACCGCGTGAGAAAGTGATTGAAGCCTTCAACGTTCAATTAGCCGATGATCGGGCCTTCTTACCAGGTGTCGTTTCTCGTAAGAAACAGGTTGTTCCTCAATTGACAGCCGCTTTTGAAGCTTAAGAGTTAAGAAGAGGATTTAAAAATCCTCTTTTTTTGTATATTTTTTTAATTGGGACTATACTTTGAAATGGAGTTATTATGGATATTTTAACAACTAATAAACAATTAAAAAGGAGTCTTTCCGATCCAGCAACAAATAGATTGATTGCTTACTTTTATCAGCTGGAGCACCCTGTGATTCTGAGGGAAATACGTTCTATATTTTCGGAGGATGTGCAGTTGGATAAGCGTTTGGATTTGTTGATTCAGACGGGTGTAGTGGAACGGAAAGATCGGCGTTATCGCTTGCTCTTGCCGGTTTATCAAGATTTTCCCCAGAGTGCTTTGTACAATCAATTAACACAATTAATTGGGACGGATGAGTTAATCAGTTTTGTAGAACAGTTTTATCCGGAAGAATTAGCGGGACCATTGGCCGTGACCTTTGATCTGCCATGTAGAACTCTTTTAGAGAATAATTCATATGAACTGGTTACGTTGAACGCTCAGGGGATTACTTCACTTACATTGCCCAATTATTTCTATTATCAGCAGGAGAAACGACCTGAGTCATTCGGGTCTCTGGAAAAGCTTCTAGGTGATGTACATCCAGGTTTCTTTTTTAATCAGGTGGAGCTTTTACTGGCGTCACTTTTAAAGGGAAAACAACCGAAAAGAAATTCGATCTTTCTAAAAAGTCTAGTCATGACTGAGGTTGCTTCAGCTGGTCCTGAATGGAAGCTTGAAGTGCCGGTGGTACAGGAGAAGACTGAACTGGGGGAGGTTGCTAGTTTGTGGCAGCAATACGATGAAACGGAACGCTACTTTGCTTTTTATCAGCTTTTGCTGCGTTTGTTAGGATCAAAAGACTCTTTCACCTACATTATTCAAAAGAAGGCGTAATAAATGAAAAAAATAGCCAAGCTTGTTGCTTTGCTTCTCTCATTTTTGTCAGTAATCGGGTTGGTTTATTATGCTCAGATTCGTTATTTCAGCCCGGGCACCCTAACTAAACAAAAAGGGGTGCGCTATTCTAATATCCCAACTGTTTTTATTCATGGTTATCAAGGGAGCTCACTTTCTTTTGGGCCCTTGTTGAAGCAATTGGAGTCGGAGAATATTGCTAAGCGAGAGATGACCATCGTAGTGAAGTCCGATGGAAAGCTGTCTGTCGAAGGGGAGCTGACTAATAATCACGACAACCCAACAATTATGGTTTTATTCAGTGAAGACGTGACGGACGAGATTCAACAAAGTAAGTGGATTGCTAAAGTCATGCATTATCTATATCAACAACATGTGACCACGTTAAATTTGGTTGCTCATTCAATGGGTGGTGTATCTACCTTAAGATACCTGCTGGAATATGCTGACAGCAAGGTACCTAGAGTAGCAAAATTAGTAACGATCGCAGCTCCCTTTAACGATCTGGAAATTGCGGAGGATACGGAAGAGATTTTTGCCTATGAACTAACGGAGGATGGACCAGTTGGTCAGACTCCGATCTATGAATATTTTGACCAAGCTATGAATCGGTTGCCAAATAACTTAGCCATCTTAAACGTGGCTGGAGATTTGCAGGATGGGACAGACAGTGATGGTTCTGTTTCTACCCACAGCGCGTTCTCTTTGCGTTTTTTATTGCAAAAGCATACTAAAAACTATCAGGAATTGCTGATCAAAGGAAGAAGTGGGGGTCATTCTGCGATTACCCGCAGTAAGAAGCTTCGAGACAGTTTAATCGCTTTTTTATGGCGCTAGCATAACTAGAAAAACCGGTGAGAGAACGATGTAGTGACCCCAAAAAGTT
>NZ_JAFREL010000010.1 GCF_017377655.1 Candidatus Enterococcus ferrettii | reverse complement strand
TCATGAGTGCTGCACTTTTTTTATGAAGGGACACAGAAAACTGTATCCCTATTTATCAACCTTTGTTTTTAGTGCATCATCTACATCTTTTAGTGAACCTGTGGTGGGTGTGTTTCCTTGCCACCATGAATCACGGTAAGCAAACTCTGCACAATTAATCGTTTCGGCCTTCAAAATGATCATCAATTTGGAACCGTGGTACTGATCTCTTAATTGATCTGAAAGCTTTACTTTCTTGAATAACTCGCTGGTTTCTTTTCCAGGTTTAACGGCTTCCTTAATGTAATAGTAATAACCGTCTCCACCATCTAGCCAATCCGATGCAGTCATTTCTTCTAGAATCAAATCTGTTCCAATTTTCAATGGTAGAATCTGCTTGTTTTGGATATCACCAGCTATTTCTGCTTGTACCTGTGGAGAAACCATTACTCGAATGAACTGATTAATAGTTCCGGTATTTTTGATTGAGACTTCTTTTTTTATCGAAACATCTTTAGGTATTTCCGTTCGGAATTCGAAATCTTCTATGATCTTTGTTTCTACCTGACCAACGCGAAAATCGTTTTCTTCGCGATCCGTTGCTGTCATTGCTGCATACACTAGATAACTTCCACCAATTAGTAGGAGGAGACAGCTGAATGCAATAACAAGGTATAACGTGCGACGAGCTTTTCTTCGCTGCTTCATCTTGCTCCTCCTTTACTTGGCTAATTTATCTTTATAAAGATTGTAGGCATGATCACTTGCAGGATTGATTCCCCAATCAGCAATCAGATCTTTGGAAAGATCATGGGCTTCCATTTCCGGAACCAGCTTATACAATGCCCCTTTGTATTGATTGGCATATCCTGCATTCAGTGAAACACTTTCCATCAGATCAGTAGTGGATTCCTTTGGCTGCAGAATTTCTGAATAGTAAAAATACCCATCTTCGTAATACCAATAGTTGTCTTTCCCACTTGTTGCAGCTGGTGTATCAAAAACCTTATTCGCAGTAAAGTTCAATTTAAATGCGGATAGAGGCAGCGTACGCGCTCCACCATATACATAAGATTGATCGATTAATGCCGTATTTGCCTTGTAGTAAGTATTGGAATTTACTTCATAGGTGTTACCCACTACCCATGTTTCGGTTCTTTTTACATCAATCAGAGTTGTAAAGCTGTCAAAAATTTTCAGATTCCCATTACCATTCAGATTGTTTTGTGGATTGGCATCCAGACGATGATTATCTGAAGTATCTACTTCAAAACTGACAAAGAATTCCGTCAAAGATAAACGAACAATTGTCGGAATCTCTCCATTATTGGTTACCTTTATCTTTTTTGTTTTCGTTACTCCGGGTGCCCAATCGTAAACTCGATTAAAGTCTTCCTCAATCATTGCAGACAAGGTTTTGTGATTTGCGTTGGCGCGGTTCACTCGTTCATCTGCGGATGTAATCCAAGCATACGTACTGCCTACAATCAAAAGCAGGCTCAAAGCAAGCGAGAAGCAGGCAAAAAGCAGCTTGCTTTTGAGAAATACACGAAAAAGATGTTGCCGTTTTTCTTTCTGGTTCATTCCTGCTCCTCCTCTTGCCGTTTTTTCCATAAGAACAACGTGATCATTACCAGTAATAAACCACTTAAGAACATATAAACTATTTGCTCACCGGTTTGCGGCAACAGCTTCCGATTAGAAGGTATTCCTTGACCAGTGGATGGTAAATTACCTGATCCGCCGGGCGAACTTGGGATTGTCGGTTCAGACGTTTGCGTTGGTGTTGTGGGTTCTGTTGGCTTCGTTGGTTCTTTCGGTTGATCCTTAGTTCCAACAAAGGTCCAATAAAATTCCAGTTTGCTTTGTTCTCGCAAGTCTTCATTGGTTAAATGTGCATCCATCGTGAAGCGTGCCAACAATAGTTTATCTGTTCCGTACTTGCATACGCCCAGTTCCAACGGGGTTTTTGACCAATCAAAGCTGCCATCGCCCAAAATAGGGCCTTGATAGATTTCTTTTTCATCCAAAATGAGGGTTAAGGTGATATGCTCTTTCCAAAAAATAGATCCGTTAGAGCCCACTTCCTCCACTAACAGGCCTAGAGAAAAGGGGTCTTCCAGGTCTAAGCCGCGGATGGTAATTTCCTTTTCATACACCTCTCCTGGGAGAATACCCATTAAATCAATGTAATAGTCTCCCTCAGAAGTAGCATACATGCCTTCAGAATCACCAATCACCAAGCCAGGAGGAAGTGTTTTGGCTGCCTCAGCAGCTGGAGAACCGCTGAACAGAACGAAGAGACTAAGTATTCCAATAAGTATTCTGCGCATGTTCATTCACTCCCTCCTTGCTTAAAAGCTCATCAAGTTAAATACCAGCAACTAGTTTAGTCACGATTGCTGCGGTGTCACCTGTTGGTGCAGCACCATTACCTAAGTTCCAGCCGGCACTGTCTGTTAAGGCATCTTTGGTTGCCTGTACAGCTTCCATTTTCACAACTAAATCGAAGGAAGCATTCGTGTATTCAACACCTAAAGCACTTTCGAAAACCAATTTTTTCAATAGGTCTGGAGTTGTTTCACCAGATTTCAACGGAACAGTGTAGTAGAACCAGCCATCTTCTTCGTTGTATACCCATTTGCTGTTTGCTAAAGTCGCAACATCCGTGATGTCTGCACCATAGCCTACACGGATATGGTTTTTACCTAAACCAGTCGTATCTGCTTGTAAACCGTAATTAGTAGTTGAAGCAATTGGTTTTTGGTCGGCAACGGTTGCTGGAGTTGGTCCAGGAATCGTAAAGCCAGCGCCCAAACCAGCTGCTGTATTCGTGTAGTTGTAGTCTACGCTGTAACGTACACCGTTAGTTCCTAGCAAAGCATTCCCAGAAGCAGCTCCTGCTTCATCTGGTAAAGTAGATTTTGCCCAGTTCGCTACGGTATGTTTATAGCCATCTTTGTAGTAACCGTATTCCACATTTGATACCGTGAAGTTCCAGTCTTTACCATCGTTGCTGCTGTTTTCATTGGTTACGTTAATATCACAAGTCATCGCTTGGTATTTGTTCAACGTTGCATTATAACCTGGATCCCCAGGGTTCAGAGTATTATTGGCAGGATCAGTGTAGTATTCATGAACAATCTTAGTTTCTAAGTTGTTGCTAATAGATCCAGTCAATGGATCGACTACTTTTCCACCTTTGGCTAACAATTTCACATTGCTGTCTTGGGCAGTTAAACCAGTCACTTGTGCGGTTGGAACAATTTTGTACCCATCACTGAACATAGAGGCTGCATTGGCATTTACTGGCATATGTTTGCCTAAACCGGTATCATTGGCTACATACGTGTATTTTGCATTAGTTGTAGTGGCTGGATCGTACTTCACATCCCCTTTTTCAGTTAAATGCTTCAGTACTTCTTCATAAGAAATCCGTACAAATACACTAGCGTTCCCCGTATTAGAAACAGACACTTCTTTCTTCGCTTCCGTCCCTGCAACTAATGGCATTGGTTCCCATTGTTCCTTCAATACCACGCTATCATCATTGACTGCTGCTGATTCTGCCCGGTTGATCCGTTGATCCTGCGCAGTAATCCAGGCAAACGTCCCTGAGATGGCTGCGATTAACGCCAAAGCTGCCGCTGCAGCCATCAGCTTTTTCTTTTTGCTGTTCTTCTTCATTCCTTTTTCCTCCTATACATCCTTTTTTTCTTTTTTATATAAACACTCAAACTTACGAGCGGTTATACCCAGTTGGATACCCATTTCTTTTCATTGGTCGTTTAGCTGGTTCTGGTTGCAGAAAATAAGCTTTCAGCACTAGAAAGAAGCCAAAGGTCGACAACACACACACAATACATAGCCAGAGATTCTCTTGAATGAAGTTCAAGAAACTACCCATTTTTGGGACAACGAACATCACTTTTCCTCGCACACGTTCAGCGAGAATCGGCGGATCATTGCTTTTATTGGCATCTCCTTTGGTGACAATATAATCCCCTGCTTGTCCATTCAATTGATCCAACCGTTCCACCATTCTATGGGTAAGGTAACGATCGCCTTCACCAACTTGGAAAGTAACGATATCCCCAGGTTTTGCCTGTGAGCCATCGATCATTTTTACCAATACAATGTCCCCCGCATAAAATCCACCCGAAGAAGAATCCGGCTGCGGTGCCATGGAATCGGTTAAAACCTGATAAAAACGATGCCCCATTATCGCAGCATCAGATTTTTCACTGAAAGCAAACATCAAGGAGCTCAGTAAGATCCCAATCGTTAACGTGTAGAAAAACAAGTTATAGACAAACAGAAAGATTTTTCGATTGGTCGACTGCTTCGCTTGCTGCAAGGGTTGTGCTCCATAACCGGACACTGGCCGAGGGGGACGTTGTCGTGGTGGTGGCATCCACTCTCGATTCTCACCACCATAAGGTGCTTCCGGCCTTGCCATTCTTTGATTACTGGGTAACGGCCTCTGATACTGCCTCTCTCTTGAATCACGCGAACGCTGTGGCGGGTGATCGTAGTGCGGATCGTACCCTCGTTGTTGTGGTGGACGATTAGGTTCTCGGTACCGAACAGATCGTTCCTCCTCCCAATCGTCATATCTCTGCGGTGGTCGCCGGTTTGAAGGGGGACGCCCACGATAAGGTGGTTGCTGATCGAAATCATCACTTCGTTGCCGATATTCCCGCGATCTCGTCATGGTTCCCCTCCTTTCATTGTGTGGTTCGATTGCCAGCTAACTGCTTGGCAGGTCGTTGTGCTGCTTCAGGAATTTTTTGCACACTTTGCTTCGTTTTATTTATCTTCACTTGTTTTTCGAGTGCTTCAGAATTGAAAGTAATTGATTGCTTATCTTCACCGAAATCGGTAGTTGAATCGACAGTAGCGGCTTGACCTTCAACAGAGGGTTCAATAGTTTCCTTCTTCGGTTCTTGATCCCAAGCATCCAAGCCATAAGTTTCAATCAATGCATTCAGCTTTTTGTCATAGGAAGTATCTGTGGCATATTTTCCTGTTAATGCTTTAGTTGCTGCTTGATATGTTGACGCATTTTCTTTCCAAGTTGCTTGATAAAAACCAGCATTACTTGAAATGCCTTTCTTCAACAAAGCTGCATAATCTTCTAAGGATTCTCTATAGCCAGGATACTGTCGGAAAGCAGATTGGATCGTATACAACTGACCGTTTCCTTTGTCTTCTTGGGTATTGAATGACACATTTTTTCCTTGATAGCTCCCTTTAATACCAAACAAATTATGATACGGTGGTCGTGCTAACTGACTGTTGCCCGAGCCTGTTTCCAGAATTGCTTGAGCAATCATTACCGAGGCATAGAGTCCTTCACTCCAGGCAATCGTCTGAGCATCGGCTCCGATTGTTTGTATGAATGCTTCGGTGGTTTGATTCTTTACTACCGAAAACTGATAATTTTCCTCTACTTTCGCAGCCGGCACAGGGGTTTGGACCTGGGAAACTACTTCCGGCACGGTTGCTTCAGAAACAATAACTTTTTCTGCGGAACCTTCTGTTGATTCGTCTGTTGCTTTTATCGGTTTAACGAATTCAGTCACCGACGAAGTCGAGTGTCCTGTTTCATTACTCGTGATTTCTTCTAGGAAAGAAGATTCTGAAGGTATAGTTGACTCTTCGCTTGCCATACTGCTACCAGTAGAACTAGCTGCTATACTTGAAGTCATTTCCTGTTGAGAAAATATTGACTCCTTCGTTTCAGCTAAAACAGATGATTTCGCTTGTAATTGATAGCTAGTAATTAGACCTCCACCTAGAACCAAACAGCCCAGCAAGAATTTACTTAACATCTTGCTTCCGCCTTTCCTGCGGGCGTCCTCTTGGCCTTTTTGATCGAGCTGCCGCTTGCTTCAACTTCATAAGAACATTGTGATAATGCAGAGCAGTCATTTTCAGATATATCGCTAATACCATCAGCAACATCAAAAGAAACAATTGACTCACTGTCACAACCTCTTGAAAATCAGTAAAATAGAAAAAAATGCCCAGTATCAGTACTCCCAGTAGTACGACCAAAGAGAAGAGCCAATAAACCCAATACCAAAAGGTGTACCATTCGATTTTTTCTTGCAGTGTCTTCATTTATTTGTGTTCCCCTCTTTGACGATGCCTAAAATTTGTTTTTCCGAAACCAGCCCAAAGCTGCGGCTATCCTTCGAGATCATTCGGTTGTCCCCTAATACGAAGTAATAACCTTTGGGAATTGGCTTGCTAGTAATCTGCGTCCAAACAAAATCTTCGGTCTGCTCAGCAAAGGTATCCTTAATCGGTCTCCCATTTACAAACAAACAACCATTCTGATAGTCGATTCGCTCTTCCGGTAATCCAATCACACGCTTAAGGTACAAGCTTTGCGGATCATCTGGTGGATGGAGGACCACGACATCGAAGCGTTTTGGATCGTGATGTGCCTTCACTTGAACAATTTCTTGTTCCCAGAAGGTCGGATTCATGGACTCGCCGCTAACAAAATATTTGGGATAAAGCCAGTAATAGCCGCGAAATAAGCCTAAAAACAATAAGTACGTCAGGATAAAGGCACCAATTAGTTTTGAAATAACTGGTAATTGATTAAATCGTCTGCGACCTCAACCAACCTCCTGAGCTTCTTTGACCGGTGTGTCCCGTTGTTCCCGCACCATTCTTTCCAACAAGGCGCTTTCCCCCTGCAGTAAATCAAAGTAAGCCGACTTGCTTAATAAGTTGTCATAGTCCATCTTCATCAATTTCACATAAGGCTTTCTGAACCAAGGCCGAGCATGTACTTTCGCTCGAGACTCAATCACCTGACATTCATACAGTACAAAGTGAATATCACGAGCAGACAAATTGTCCTTAATTTGTTTCACCTGATCTCGCTCATAAACTAACTTATTGCCAGTCACCGTCATCTTTTCAGTTTTATTCACCAACTCACCATTCAAGTGCCACATTTGTTCCAAAAAACGCGCTTTCTGGAGCAGGTAAGTATACTCACGCAGGCTGATTTTGATTCGTCTGTCCCAATCGCTTTCTTCCTTGCTCTCCTGATCAAAATACTGAATGCCGCTATAGAGCATTGAAAGCTCCAGCTTTTCAATCACCAGCTCCAGCTTTTGATTGACTGCTCGAAGACGCGCTTTGCTTTGACTTTCTTGTTTCACTTCTTCTTTCTGCACTCGATCTACGGATACCGCAGATTCTTGTGCCGTTTTTTTCGTTTCCTCGACCGAAGTTACTCGCGGTTCCTTCACAATACCTTCAGAAAAATGTTGTTCTGCTAACTCAAGCAACAGCTGTTCTGCTCGCTCCAATGCTCCATCAGCTGCTGCTGGAAATTGTTGCATTAGACTATCCTCTAAATGAATCGCAAACGGGAAGCCGGATTCTCTAAAAACTAATGGAACAAAGTCAAATCGATAGACCTGTCTTCCGTACTTGGGCTCTTCTGTTTGCCCCTTCAGCCAAGCAAATTGAGGAAAAAACTGATGCAACGATTGCCAAAAAGCAGTTAGATTCAACGTTCCCGGCACCATTAATAATTCAATGTGATAGCTGCTGTTCATCAGACGAAATAATTGTTCAAAATGCTGGTAAATCTTTTTCCGCTGCTCTTCGCTCAACGTTCCATGCGGCGCATACAGATACTCACAAGCTCGTTCGATTTCCTCTAGCAGAGGCTGTGTCATCAATTCCTCCTGCATGGTAGGAGCTGGTGTAGGGTACAAGGCGAGTTGATTCTGAGATTGCTTCACCAAAAGACACCCCTCTTCTATTCGTCATCCAATAAGTTGTCGCTCGTTGCCAACAAACGCACAAAAAATTGGGTCGTTTCTTCTTGTACCGAACGCAGCCGTTTACGATAATTTTTAATTTCCTGCTTCATTACTCGCAGCTCCAACGAAGCATCATGAATGACCTGATGAGCCTCCTGTTCGGCTTGACTGCGGATGCCTTTGGCTTCATACTCTGCTCGTTCCAAAATAGCTCGCTCCTGTTTTTTCGTATCAATCAGGATCGTAGCCAGTTCCGCCTTCATTTCTTCGTTCTCTCTTTTCGTTTGTTTCAATGCCTCAATCTGCCGTTGTGCTTGCGCCAAGGCCTCACTTTGACTGGTTTGATCCCTTTGTAAGTCACTCTTCAGTTGATAAGCTTGTTCCATTAACTCTTTGATTTGTTGATCCTTATCCGCCAGCTGCTCCTGTATTTTCTGTTGATTTTTGGTTTGCAGCGCTTGTATTTGTTGCTCTGATTGGGTCTTCTGCTCCTGAAGGCTTTGTTCCTTTTCAGTTAAAGTCGTCGCCATCGTAGTCATTTCCGTTTGCTTCACTTCCAGCTGATGCTTTAGCTGGGCAACTGTTTCCTTCAAACGGTCGACTTCTTGCTGCAACTGGGACTCTTGCTGCTGCCTAGAATCCTCTTCTGTTTTTGGTGCCTGGAATGGCTCAGCATCCTCTTCATATCTAGCTCGTTCATCCATAGGCGCTGCCATTCGCCGTCTGGATCGGCGATCTCCACGATCATACTCGCCGTAATTCTCCGTCGGACGTTCGTAGCCTTCCTCTTGATACGGCTCATAGCCGTAATCCTCTTCATATCCTTCGTTGTCGTATTCGTCGTAATAATAATCATCTTGGTTTGATTCCTGATATACATCCTTCTTTTGTTTTCCGAACCCGAACATGCCTACTCCTCCTCTATTTGCCTAGTTCATAAGTTTGAATTTTGAATATTTGATTGATTTCATCTATACTTTTAGAAAGCACAAAAAATTCCTCTTTTTTCTTGGTCTAATGAAGACTAAGAAAGCTTTTGAGAAGCCTATTCAGACAATAAAAAAAGACTGTCCTTTGACGGCCTTTGACGGAATAAACGTTTGTAAGCAGCAAAACCAACCTCTCGATCACTTGATCCACTACCAAAATAAAGAAAAAAGTGCTGACTAACTTACCGCCCTTCGCAGTAAGCGTTTACTATAAAAAAGACAAAAAAACTCCTCCAAAGCGTGAGAATCGTTTTTTTTTGAAAACGTTTTACACGACTGCTTTCTCCATTTGCGCAACAACATGGAATTGTTGCTCCATCAAGGAACTCGCATACGTATCCAGGGTCATCTGTGTCGATCCATGCCCCATTAGCGCACTGACACTCACAATATCCCCTTTACTTTCCAAACAGCGCGTCGCAAAGGTATGACGAAGCTGATGAAAATGGGTAGTTTTTAACTTTGCTTTCTCTCTGATCCGATGAAAATGATACGTCAAAAGCCGTGGTTCTAAAGGCTGCTCTCTCTTAGATACAACAAATTCGCCCGTTGCCTTTTTTCTTTGACATATCAAAACTTGCTTGAGTCTCTTGCTCATCGGGATAGAACGAATCGAGGAGGTTGTTTTAGAACTGGTATAAATCAACTCCGTTTTCTTACCTGCTACTACGCCAAAAACTCGTTGAAACGTCGAATGAACATGGATCAAATTGTTTTCAAAATCAATGTCTTTCCAAGCAAGTGCTGCTATTTCTCCAATCCGTAATCCCGCATAAAGAGCCAACAAAACAGGCAATCCTTTCCCAGTTTCTTCACTTGTCACTGCTGTCTCTAAGCGTTTTTGCTCTTGTCTAGTAAGTGCCTGATTCCTCTTCTTTACCACTTTCGGCAGCTGTATCAGCTTAAATGGATTCTCCTTCATCATCTTTTTGCGAATGGCAAAATTTATACACTGAGTTGTAATCCGAAAGATGACCTGAATAGTGGAGGGCTTCAATTTTTTTAGCTGCAAGGATTCCAGCAGCTCTCCTGCAGCCTGCTCATTCAGTTCATTTAACCCATACTCTCCAATTTCTGGCAAAACATAATGAACCAGTTTATGTTCATAATTTGCATAGGTCGATTGCTTGATTGTTGGTTGGACAGCGTGAAGCCATCGATAAACCCATTCTCGTAAAGAGATAGCGGACTCTCCCTGTTCCTGTTGAATCATCTGATATTTTACTTTCAAGGGATAAAGCTTTTCTCGGACCTCCCGCAGCGATTTGCCATACACCGAACCATACTTTGTTGTTCCATTCGCTTTTTTTCCTTTGGGATATCTCCCCTCCCAGCGTTTGTCTTTACGCCAATAAATATTTTCACCTCTACGCATACTATCAATTCCTTTCTATATAGTGACGGAATTTTTGACGGTAAATAGAACTACCTTTTATTCCGACTTTTTTCAGCACATCATCCAGCTTCGATCGTTACGAGAACGAAACAAGAAGTCATTTTAATTATTTTTTTAAAATATATTGCGTATTTATTCTTCGTAATCTATAATTAGAATTGTTAATAAACAACAAATTAAAAAATACATCTATCTTAACAAAAGAATCTCTTAGTCTTCATTAGACTAAGAAATAAGAATATCCTTATCATTAGTTTTCTTTTCTCAATCATTTTTTCAACTTACATAAAATTCTAACACCCCAATACATTATATATTGTTCTCTGCTTATGAAAACATAATTTTTATTAGGATCAACAAAAAAATTGATGAAAATCACTTTTGATCTATCGATTTCTCTTAGTTTGGCTAACACAAAGAAGCATCTACGAAAAAATCTTTCGTAGATGCTTTTCCCTTTTAATTCAATTTTAAACGGATGCTAGATAACTTATTTAATCCTCTGTTTGAGAATTCATAAAATCAATTTGTCGCGTAAAACAAATCTTCCAACTGGTGAGACTCTTGCTGCCAGAACTTATAAAATTCATCACTAAACCGGTAGCCTCTGCCCCATAAGGTCGTGATGGTTTCAACAGTGATGCCTTGCTGTTCAAACTTGCGCTTTAATTTATTGATCAAGCACGACAGCTGACTCATATTTGATGGCGTATCACCATCGCGCCAGAGATGGTCGCATAATTCTTTACGAGACAGTACGCCACTCTTCGGATAGGCTTCAATCAGACATTCGAACACTTTCCGTTCTGTCTTTGAGAAACTCTTTAACAACCGCTTTAAGTCATTCTGTTCTATATGTTCGCTTTGGCTAGGGAAGGATAGGATCTGATTTCCGAAAGCTGTTTTTTGTTCTAGTTGGTTGTTCAGTTCGTTCATTTTTTCCCGCAGACTCTCATAGCTGGTATCCTTCGTCAGCCATTCCGCAATTCCCTGTTCACGCCAATACGCTTGGTCTTCTTCGTTGGGATCGTTCTCTACAATGCGTAGAACCATGAGCGGATAGTTTTTTAACAGACTTAGTAGCTGCTCTACTTCTGAATGGCACAGACTTTCGCTCAAGATGACCCACTGAAAATAAGAAATAAAGGGAGTAATGGAGCCTTTCTGCAAGCGCCAAAGCATGTCAGTGGAACACAAAATTTCACAGTCCATTCGCTGCAGCTTGCTAATAATGGTTTCTTCGGTCATGGTATTCTTCGTTAAAATAAGTACATGTTGCATGGGGATTCCCCTTCTTTCTATGTTTTTGAAACTTTCTTTTCTTTAGTTGGCGGCTTAGCTTCAGATTCTTCAGTATCAATCAATACATTCCATAGAATAACTAACGTCACTATCACACAAATTGCGACCTGAATCCACAATTGATCAAAATACGACTCTGCCAGCTTAATACTAAAAATTGCCAGTAGGAAACAAATAACTAGGATGATTGCCAGCTGAAGTTGCTTTAACTCTTGTTGGATACGGTATGTCGTTTCAATGGGGACGCGCTTTTGTTGGGCCACTTGACGGACTGAATTTTTCTCCACCAGTAACCAAATGATTTCCCGGTACAGTTTGCGTGCTTCAGGCTCTTTACTGAATAAAGAATAGGCATCTTTACTACGATCGCGTTCCTTGCCAGCCCTCACTAGGATCGGATGAAGCAGCCGATCGTTCCGCAGCGACCAACGAAAAATTTCGCGCCATTCTTCAATACTCAACTGAGGCAAATTCAATACATCCAGAGTCACTTCCAAAGTTTCCAGCTGTTCCAAACAAGCCAGCAGCTGTCGATAGTCCCGAGAAATTACTTCCCATGAGGCTAGTACTAGATGATCGCCCGGCTGAGCGAAACTTAGTAAAGCTTGGAACTCACTGGTGGGGGAATTCAACGCCTCCACCTCCTGTGCCCCATCTGAAAAGAGTTCGTCCACTGGATAATCCTCCAGCATATCCAATTGTTGGGTAATCTGATATCCCCGTGCATAGCCAAGATTCATCGTGTCCTTCCTCTTTCTGTCGAAGTTTTTCGTCTTTCAGGTTCCCGACGCTGCTTTGTTCGCAGCAGTCGGGTTACTTTTTCCTGTAACTCCCGTTGACCTTTCATCAACGAGAATAGTAAATAGCTTTGGACCAATACAATCAGGCCTAGCACCAGTAACAATAAATAGACCACTGCATCACTCCTCGACTCTTTCGTTTATTTGGTTTTGATTTTCCCTAGATCATTCTTCTTGTAATCCCAACTGTATGGTTGAGGACCTTCCTGATTCAGCTTCGGTTTAAGATAGATGGTGATAAAGTATTCTTCATCATTGTAAAGATCATCTCGTTGGAAGATCAATGACGCCCAATTCTTGTCTGCTTCTGTTTTCCCTACATGACTTGCGCCATTTGGATCTGCCCTTCCCAAGGTCAGATAGTTGCCTACTATTTCATAATATTCAGGAATGATCAGCTTCAAATCCAATTCATCCAGCGGATCGTCCATATGATCTACATTCATAGCAATTGTTTCAAAAGCAGGATTATCGGTATTCTTTCCTGATGAAATTCTTACCTGTCGTAGTTGATCCGCATTTTCCTTTGTGGCTCCCAAAAGTCCGTCGTAATCATTCGTCGCCATTCTTAAGTAGCCTTCTTCTGGTACGACCAATTGATTCGAGCCGCCTACAACAACTTGGCGCACATTTATAAGAATATCGCCAGTAAGAGTGACATCTAATCCACCCAAAGTAGGTTTCGTCGTTCCTAATTGATGATTGCCATCCACAGGTCCATCCCATTCGTAACGAATCATAGCTGCACCATCTGGTGGACTAGAATCAATTAATCCTGGTTGGGCAGCTGAATTAATCGCATTAAGTTTGACTACTTGTAGTTTTGCAAAGTTGGTCGTCTTATCTGCTAATACAGGTAATTCAGCAGCTGTTTCATGAGTAGAGTCGTAATAGTCATAAACACGCACATTGCCTCGGTCCAAAATATCAGCATCAGTATGAACGCCTCTTAAACGAAACGGTAAGGAATAATCATCTGCATAATAAACCACACCGTTGGTATCCACCGGGGTTACTTTGGGATTTGTCTCGCTATTCGGCAAAGTATTTTTTGTGGTCACGAATACCCAAACCCGATTCTTTATTTCTATTCCTGCTTTTGGCTTATAGGTCACATCAACTGGGTAAGGCTTAGCGACGGTGGCTTCGCGCAAAGTTTTCAGCTGTGCAGCATCCACTTCCACTTTTCCAGATAGTTTACTGCTATCTGTTCCATCCTCATCAATATCTCCAGTCTCTTGATTCCAAGCCATCGTCTTCGCAAATTCTTTGAATTTATTCGCATTAGGTATTGTTGTATCAATACCATTTAGCGGCACATGAAAATTCTGTGCATCAAACACATAATCATCTTCCTCAAATGTTTGAGGGGTTTTCTTATTAATCAATCTTGAAACAGTACTTGTTTGCCATTCAGAATCGGTAACAAAATAGGTCACTTCTTGAGGACCGGCTTTATTAATATCAAAGCCTAATTTTTCCCATTCAATATCTGCAGTTATATTTTTAGGATTTCGATTGATACGTTTTTCGAGCCATGTTTGGCCTAAATCTATATTCGCAGAATCCATATGATCAAAAACATTCACTGAATTGGTGTCATCAAGATTGCCATTTTTACTACCAGTAATCAACCAATTATCTAAACATGTCCACCCGAAAGCATTTTTATCGGTGCTTTTCAAATCCGCATCGGCAAGATTGATATCTATATTATTCTTGACCTTAATAGCTGGTGGATAGTCATCTTTAGCCTCTACAACTCCTAGAAAAGCTTCCTTTTTATTGGTAGCTGGAATACTATTACTGTAAATTGTTCCTGTCTCTTCTACGCGATGATGTTCATCGATAAATCGCTTGTTAATCGAATCTGTTTGCCCGAAAATAAGGGCTTTTCCATCACCTTGTTTCATAAAGTCAGGTAAAATCTCCGTATCAATCGGAAATGCATAAATTGATTTTCGATCAAAGTCAGCTTCTACAATTCCTTGTACGTAAAAATTATTACCTGTTAATACTGTTGATAGAACGGGATGATAGAGTTCTCCTGTTAACGAACTAGCAGACCCAAAATAGAAAAGCTGGGTTGGATCATCTGGATTTTCTACAAAATTTAGTATTGTATTTGCAGGATACGTTTTAATGACCTCTAATGGGTAGGTCCCACCTAGCCCCATCCTTATTAATTTACTTTCTGTTTGTTCTCTGGAGAAAAAATAGATTTCATCCTCAGTGCATAGTTCGTCTATCATATATATCTTTCCATACCTGTAATCATTCTCATATGCAGCTCTTATCGGTTTTACTTCTTTCCCATGCTCTACAATAGACTTAGTTTTATCAAAAATTTGAACTGTTCTCTTATTCATTCCTTTACCTGGATCACCAGCAACATATTGAAAAATACCATATACATGATCGCTGGTTATCGTAGTGGAATCAACAGACACATATCCGTATTTTGTTTTAGATTTATCCTCAGCATTCGGAGGAATCATAGTTGCCAAAGAGTATTCATGTTTAGCATTTGATTGAAAACTAGATGTTGCAGAATTCCAACCATTGATAAATAAAGTACCAATTGGAACTCTAAAAAGTACAGATGCCTTTCCATTATACAGAGTTCTGTCATCAAAATAGATTCCTCCTGCAAGAAAAGTTTGTGTAGTGTCATTCAAAGTAGAATCAGCAATTGTTAAATATCCTACACCTAGAACCTCTTTGGGTGTTTTTCCAGAGGTAACAGCGACAGATTTCCTTGCAACTGTAACTGAATTTGTTGTTTCAGCAGAAAGTGTATATCTATAATAATTTTCCCCACTAGTACCTACTAAAAAGTCTGTACCGTTAGCAATAGAAAATAACTTAGTATCTACACGATCTGCTACAGCTTTCAAATCTCCTTGTGCACTCTTGTAAAGACATTCTCCCGATGAATTGATAATGCACACACATACAACTCCTCCTACGTTGGTGCCTCCTGCGCCTAAAAGAACAAAATAATTCCCCCCTTGGGTTTTTCTTACGTCTCTAATAGCCCAACCGACAGGTAATTCAGGTATATTTACCGGATTACTCCAAAATGCATCAACTTTACCTTTCGTTAAAATGGGAATTGTTCCACTATTTCCTTGCACATATCCATCGGACGGAGAAAACTTATCAATCAAAGATTGCTCAACCAAATTTGAAGCATTTATAGGAATCTCAAACTCATTCGCTCCACCTTCATCTAACCTAATCGTATTTGTCGGATGTGCAGATACTTCTTCTTTTTTATCTTTAAAACTGTTCATTCCGAACACTGAACAAATACCTATCACTGCTAAAATCAAAAATACTCCGATACTTTTTTTCACTCTCTTATTGGCAAACAATGCACCAACGTTTCTCTTCTTGTTCACTGTTTTACCCCCTTCCCACAATACTCATCAAGTCAATGCTTTAGTTGTAAAACACTCACCTCATGAGTGTTGATTTAGTTAGAAAGGACATAGGTTTCTATGTCCTTATATTTGATTTTCCACCTTCATCTTCAATACATCATCAATAGTTTTTAACGGTTGATCGGTGGGTGTGTTTCCTTGCCACCAAGCATCCCGATAAGCGAATTCTGCACAATTGACTGTCTCTACCTTTAAATAAATAGAGAACGCTGTTGCATCGTACTGTTTAGCTAAACTGTTCGATAACTTAATGGATTCGAACAATTTACTGGTCTTTTTTTTAGGTTCCACAGCATCTTTGATGTAGTAGTAATATCCATCACCACCATCTTTCCAATCAGCTGTTGCCATGTTCTCTAAAAGAAGGTCTTTGCCTATTACTAAGGGCAATACTTGTTTATTGGTATCCCCGACAATCGGTGCTCGAACTTCAGGCAAAACCATCACACGAATGAACTGTTTGATCGTTCCAGTATTTTCAATCAGGACTTCCTTCTTAACGTCTTTACCTGTCTCTATTTCAGTGACACCAGTAAAGTCTTCCAATAGCTTTGTCTCTACCTGCCCAACTTGAAAATCATTGGCTTTTTGATCCTGTGCTGTCATTGCCGCATAGACAAAATACCCGCCGCCAATCAATAGAAGGACAAGAGCAATAGTGAATCCTACATAAATGAGTCGTAATTTCTTCTTTTGATTTCTCATCTCTTCCCTCCTTGATTAGTGCAGCTTGTTTTGATACATGTTATAAGCAAAATCTGTGGATGCAATTCCCCAATCAGAGATTAGACTTTTTGTGATATCATGGGCATCCATCAAAGGAACGAGCTTATACAAAGCGCCTTTGTATTGATTAGAATAGGCTGGGTTCAGTCGAACACTTTTCAATAGATCTTCCGTACTTTCATTTGGTTGCAGAATCTCTGAATAGTAGAAATATCCCTTTTCGTAATACCAATAATTTGTATCCCCAGCAGTCGGTTTCTTGGTTTGATCAAACAGTTTAGTTGTTTGGAAATTCAACTCCATAGCTTTTAACGGCATGGTACGCCCCGCATCGTTGTACACGTAAGCTAAGGAATGATCATCCAACGAATTACAGATTGCTTGATTTGCCTTATAATACTTATTGGCGTAAACACTGTAGTAATTGTTCACTTTCCATGTAGATGTGTCATTAACCTTGATTGTATTGTTCGGCAAAACGCTAGTAGCTGGATAAACAACTAAATTGCCGTTTCCTTCTTCAATAGCCGGATTTTCTCGATGATTATCTTCGACATTCGTTTCAAAACTGATAAAAAACTCATGCAAGGAAAGGCGGACAATGGCTGGTATCTCACCATTGTTTTTTACTCGAATTTCTTTCTTTTTCGTTGTTCCAGGCGACCAATGAAAGACTTGTTCAAAGTCTTCATCAATCTTTGCTGATATTCTTTTGTCATTTCTCTCTGCCCGATTAACCCGTTCATCTGCAGAAGTAATCCAAGCATAGGTACTTCCAAGAATTAACAAGAAACTCAACAAAAGAGAGAAGCAGGCGAACAGTCCTTTACTGCGGACAAAAGTACGAAACAAGTGTTTTCGTTTTTCTTTTTGATTCATTCCTGCTCCTCCTCTCGACGTTTTTTCCATAAGAACAGTACAATCAATACTAGTAACAGCCCTGTCAAGAATAGATACACCAGTTCTTCACCGGTTTGCGGTAACAGCTTGTGATTGGTTGGATTTCTCTGTCCAGTCACTGGCAACTTACCGGAACTGCTGGACGTACTTGGCAACGTTGGCTTTGTTGGTGGTACAGGCTCAGTTGGTAATATAGGGTCAGCTAGTTGATCTTTGGTTCCTACAAAGGTCCAAATAAAGTCTAAGGTACTCTTCGACTTCATATCCTCATTAGTTAAACTACCATCCACCGTAAAAGTCGCCTGCATGATTTTATCAGTTCCGTAGGTACAAATGCCCAATTTTAATGGCGTCTTACTCCAGTCTCGATTAAAATCCCCTAACAATGGGCCATGATAAATTTCTTTTCCATCCAGAACCAGCGTTAAAGTGATGTGGTTCTTCCAAGCCACCGAACCGCTGGACTCAATTTCTTCTACCAGCATCCCTAAAGAAAAAGGTTCCTCCAAATCCAAACTGCGGATAGTGATTTCTTTCTCGTATACCTCTCCCGGGAGAATACCCACTAAATCGACGTAGTATTCCCCATCAGAAGTGGCATACATCCCATCAGAATCGCCAATCACCATGCCGGGAGGAAGTGCTTTGGCGGCTTCCACTATGACCTGCCCGCCAAATCCAATGAAAAGGCAGATCAGAATGCCAAGTATTATCATGAGCTTACGCACTAGTTTCCACTCCTCCCTTTTTCATGGCTGTGCTTTTCTGAAAATTATGGCGCCAATTTATCACAGATCGCTTTGGTGATTGGATTCGTTGCTGGTGTTGTATCCAGTTTCCAGCCGGCCGCATCCGTTAAGGCTTCTTTAGTTGCTTGAATAGCTTCCAATTTAACGACTAAATCGTAAGAAGCATTGGTGTACTCTGTACCCATGTCACTTTCGAATATTAAATTCTTTAATAGATCAGCAGTTGTAGCACCAGTGGTTAATGGTTGCGTATAGTAGAACCAGCCGTCTTCTTCATTGTAAATCCAATTGTCTGTTGCTGCGGCTAAACCTGCTAGGTCAACAACTGCGCCAGAGTAATCAATTTTGATTGCACTCTTACTTAAAGCGCTTGTGTCAGCTTGAACTGCTTTTGGTCCAATCGCTGTAGGAATTTGGGCCGTAGCTGTTGTTATTGACGCAGGAGGGATGACACCTCCAGCCAAACCTAGAGTAGCTGGTGTATAGTCATAATCTTCGTTATATCTTTTCCCTGCTGTTCCTAACAAAGCATTCGCTTGTTCATTTCCAACAGCTCCTGGAGTGCGGCCTGCCGCATCTGGCAAACTAGATTTCGCCCAGTTAACCACTTTATTTTTGTATCCATCTTCGTAGTAGGCGTATTTAACATCTCTTAACTCGAAGTCCCAATCTTTGGCATCCGTTGCACCATTGTCAGTTAACATTGATATGTTATAGGTCATTTTTTGATATTTATTTAGCTTAGCATCATAACCTGATGTAGGATCATTCGGATCCTTCCCTGTATTGAATGGATCAGCGAAGTATTCATGCATCAATTTTGCTTCAAACCCGTTACCGATTTTTCCAGTTGTCGGATCTACTGTTCTAGTACCCTTAACTAATAATTTAACATTGTCATCAGCTGGTAGAGTTAAACCGGTTATCTGAGCTGCCGGAACAACTTTGAATCCGTCGTCAAAGGCTTTCGCTCCATTAAAATTGATTGGCATATGTTTACCTAAACCAGGATCATTGGCTGTGTAAGTAGTATATTTAGCTCCAGCTACAGATGCAGGATCAGCTTTTTCAGCACCCAATTTGTCCAAATGCTTTAATACTTCTTCATAAGAAAGTCGCACAAATACGTTAGATGTACCTGTATTAGATACTGAAACTTCTTTTTTCGCCGTTGTTCCTGCAACTAGTGGTTTAGGTTCCCACAATTCATTAATTGTTACACTGTCATCAACAACTGCTGCTGACTCCGCCCGGTTAATTCGTTGATCCTGTGCGGTAATCCAGGCAAACGTCCCGGAGATGGCTGCGATTAACGCTAAAGCCGCTGCTGCAGCCATCAGCTTTTTCTTCTTGTTATTCTTTTTCATTCCTTTTTCCTCCTATTTTTTTCCTTTTTTTGTTTTATATAAATACTTGTACAAACAAGTAGTTATACCCCTCTTGGATAGTTCGGTTGTTTCGTAGGTTTTCTGACTGATTCTGGCTGTAGGAAATAAGCTTTCAGCACTAGAAAGAAACCGAAAGTGGATAAGATACATACTAGGCACAACCAGAGATTTTCTTGGACAAAGTTCAGAAAACTGCCCATTTTAGGAATGACGAACGCCACCTTGCCATGGACTCTTGATGCTTCAATGGGTGGATCTTTGCTTTCGTTAGCATCCCCTTTGGTAACAATGTAATCCCCTTCTTCACCATTTAATTCGGTTAAGCGTTCCACCATTCGGTGAGTCAGGTAGCGATCTCCGTCGCCAACCCGGAAAGTCACTATTTCACCTTCCTTGACCTGACTGCCATCTGCCATCTTTACCAGCACAATATCTCCTGCATAGAAGCCTCGTGAAGGCGAATCTGGCTGCGGAGCCATTGAATTGGTCAGCACCCGATAGAAACGATACCCAAAAATCGCAGCATCGGATTTCTCGCTGAAGGCAAACATCAATGAACTAAGCAAAATCCCAATCGTCAACGTGTAGAAAAATAAATTGTAGATAAACAAAAAGATTTTTCGATTGGTCGATTTCTTTGCCTCTTGCAATGGCTGCGCGGATTGTGGCGGAGCCATTGGCCGTTGCGGTCGTGCCCCTCTAAGTGGAGGCATTCGATCACGATCATATGCGTCATAAGCTGGCCGCGGGTTTCGTGGTGGCATCCGATTTGGCGGATAGTCTTCGGGATATCTCTCCCTAGGATTTCCTCGTTGTCCATTTATTCTTCTATTAGATTCGCCATAATAAGGCTTAGCTGATCGTCTTGGAATAGTTCCTCTATGATCCGAATACTCTTCTTCATAATCAGTCCGTCGAGGTGGTCGTTGATTAGAAGGAGGTCGTTCACCACGATAAGGCGGTTCATCATATTTGTAGTCCCGCTCATGATACTCTCGTTGTCTTGGCATAGCTCCCCTTCTTTCATTGTGCCCTTCGATTGCCTGCCACCTCTTTCGCTGGTCGTTGAGCAACTGGTGGAAGGAATACCGCCGACTGCTTGGTCTCGCTTGTCAGAATCTTTGTTTCTTCAGTTGTACTTGATTCAGTCGCTTCATTCTCAGTTTGTTCTTCAAATACTTCTGTACCTTTACTAGAAGCTCGCACTGTTTCTGACACAGTGCTTGTTTCTTCAGCACTGGGTTTTACATCAAATATTGTTAATTCATAGGTTTCAATTAATATATTTAACTTCTTATCATACGAAGTATCTGTCGCATATTTTCCAGTGAGTGCTTTAGTTGCCACTTGGTAACTTTCTGCCTGTTCCTTCCAGGTTGCTTGATAAAATCCAGCATTTCCCGAAATTCCCTTTTTCAGCAAAGCCGCATAATCTTCTAAAGATTCTTTGTAGCTAGGATACTGTCGAAAAGAAGACTGAATCGTATACAGCTGTCCATTCCCTTTATCTTCTTGCGTATTAAACGACACGTTTTTCCCTTGATAACTCCCTTTGACCCCAAACAAATTATGATGAGGTGGTCGAGCGAGTTGGCTGTTTCCTGAGCCCGTTTCTAAAATAGCTTGAGCGATCATCACTGAAGCATAGAGCCCTTCATCCCAAGCAATAGCCTGAGCATCTTTTCCTATAGAGTGGATAAACTCTTCCGTCGTTTGATTCTTCACTACTGAAAACTGATAATTTTCCTCCACTTTTGCGGCTGGCAATGTTGTTTGAACCTTGGGAACTGCTTCTGGAATTTTCGATTCAGAAACAGTAGATTCTGTTGTAGGCTTTTCCACCTGTTCTTCTGATTCACTCCATATGGTGCTTGAAGAAGTTGAAGCTACAGTGTTGCTAGTCTTACTCTCTTCTATAGAAGAAAAAGATTCGTTAGCCACAGTTGACGCTGTGAATTCCTCGCTTGCTTCGCTAGTGATGGTTGAACTATTTTCTATCTTTGGTGCAGTTTCTTGTTGAGAAGAAATCAACTCTCTAGTTTCAGCGGATACGGTTTGTTTTACTTGTGAGTCGTAACCGGCTGTTAATCCCCCAATAATAAGCACACACACCAGCAAGACTTTACCCTTCATCTTGCTTCCGCCTTTCCTGCGGTCGTGGCTTTGGACGTTCTCTCGGTCTTCTTGGTCGAACTGCCGCTTGCTTCAACTTCATCAAAACGCTATGGTAGTGTAAGGCTGTCATCCTTAGATAGAGAGCCAGTACCATTAGCAGCATCAAAAGAAATAACTGACTGACCGTTACCACGTCTTGGAAATCTGTAAAGTAGAAAAAAATACCTAATACCAACACACCCAACAACACGACTAGTGAAAAGAGCCAATAAACCCAATACCAGAAGGTGTACCATTCAATTTTTTCCTGCAATGTCTTCATTTAATCTGTACCCCTTCTTTTTGACGACACCTAAAATTTGTTCTTCGGTAATTAAGCCGAAATGACGACTATCTTTGGAAATAGCGCGATTGTCGCCTAAAATAAAGTAATAGCCTTCTGGAATCTTGTCTCTGGAGAACTCATTCCAGTTAAAGTCTTCGGTTTCTTTGGCAAATTCATCTGAAACAAGTTTTTTATTCACATATAATTGCCCATCCCGATAAATAATTCGTTCATTTGGCAGTCCTATGATTCGTTTCAAATAAAGACCCTTTGGATTTTCTGGCGGATGCAGTACCACAACATCGAAGCGTTTTGGTTTACGATGTGATATGATCTGAATCACCTCCTGCTCCTTAAATGTTGGATTCATCGATTCCCCACTGACTGAATATTTTGGATACATCCAGTGGTACATACGAAACGAACTGAAAAAAAGTAAATAACAACAGATAAAGACCATTCCCATTTTTGCTGGAAGAGACCAGCGAGTCGAAAATCTTTGACCTCAGCCAACCTCCTGAGCTTCTTTGACTGGCGCATCTTTTTGTTCGCGTACCATTCGTTCCAATAGCGCACTTTCTCCTTGCAAAAGATCAAAGTAAGCAGCTTTGCTCAGTAAATTGTCGTAATCCATTTTCATCAGCTTCACGAAAGGCTTACGGAACCATGGTCGAGCGTGAACTTTCGCCCGCGATTCAATTACTTGGCATTCATACAAAACAAAGTGAATGTCTCTCGTCGAAAGATTGGCTTTGATTTGTTTGACTTGGTCTCGTTCATAGACCAACTTGTTACCGGTCACCGTCATCTTTTCAGATTTATTTACCAGCTCACCGTTCAAGTTCCACATCTGTTCCAAAAACCTTGCCTTTTGAAGCAAATACGTATATTCCCGCAAGCTGATCTTGATCCGTTTATCCCAATCGTTCTCTTCTTTATTTTCTCGTTCAAAATATTGAATCCCGCTGTATAGCATGGATAATTCTAGCTTTTCAATCACCATTTCTAGCTTCTGATTTACAGCTCGCAAGCGGGCTTTACTTTGACTTTCCTGCTTTACTTCTTCCTGTTGGACTCGGGCAACAGATACTTCTGCTTCCTTGACCTGTTCCTCTGCCTGATTGTTTGGAACAGCTGTGGTTTTTTCTGGTGCGTCCTTTGATTTAGGCGGCACATCTGACAGGTGTTGTCCAGTTAATTCCAGTAATAACTGTTCTGCTCGTTCCAAAGCTTCTTCACCCGACAACGGAAATTGTTGGGTTAAACTTTCTTCCAAGTGAATAGCGAAAGGAAACCCTACTTCCCGAAAGGTCAACGGAATAAAATCAAAACGATAAACTTGTCGCCCATATTTCGGTTCTTCTGTTTGCGCCTTAATCCAAGCAAACTGTGGAAAGAATTGATGCAGTGATTGCCAGAAACTGGACCAGTCAAAATAGCCAGTCGGCAACAACAGCTCTACATGATAGCTGCTGTTCATGAAACGAAATAATTGTTCAAAGTGCTGATAAATTTTCGTTCGCTGGTCTTCGTTTAGGGTGCCGTGTGGTGCATATAGATACTCACAAGCACGTTCGATTTCTTCCAATACTGGCTGCTTGAGCAGTTCCTCCTGCATAAGCGGAGCTGGAGTGGGATATAGGGCAAGTTGATTCTGTGCTTGCTTCACCAAAAACCATCCCCTCTTCTATTCGTCATCCAATAAGTTGTCGCTTGTCGCTAACAAACGTACAAAAAACTGGGTCGTTTCTTCTTGTACTGAACGTAGACGCTTACGGTAATTTCTAATTTCCTGCTTCATCACGCGTAACTCTAATGACGCATCGTGAATCACCTGATGTGCTTCCTGTTCAGCCTGGCTGCGAATCCCTTTGGCTTCGTATTCTGCTCGTTCCAACGTCGCCCGTTCCTGTTTTTTCGTTTCAATCAAAATCGTTGCTAGTTCCGCTTTCATGTCTTCGTTTTCTTTTTGTGTTTGTTTCAGTGCCTCAATTTGTCGCTGTGCCTGCACTAAGGCTTCGGTTTGATTGGTTCGATCGTCTTGCAGCTCCTTGTTCAGCTGGGCCACTCGATCTGTCAATTCTTGAATCTGACGATCTTTTTCTGCCTGCAGTTTCTTCTGCTCATCTTCTTTTTCTTCACGTAAAGCTTCTAATTGTTGTTCAGATTTCGCTTGTTGTTCGTGTAATTCTTGCTCCTTTTCGGTCAGGGTAGTGGCCATCCCAGTCATTTCTGCTTGTTTGACTTCCAGTTGATGCTTCAACTGGGCAACTGTTTCTTCCAAACGTTCCACTTCCTGTTTCAGCTGAGTATCTGGTTCTCTCCGAGATTCTTTTTCAACATTTTGTGCTGCAAAAGCCTCCGTATCCTCTTCGTATCTGGCACCGTATCGTTCATCCCCAGGTACATCTGCCCGTCTTCTGGAGCGACGTTCCCCACGATCATACTCACCATGGTTCTCCATTGGACGTTCATACCCTTCATCCTGATACGAGTCATACCCGTAGTCTTCTTCATATCCTTCGTTGTCGTATTCATCGTAATAGTAATCATCTTGAGTTGATTCCTGATAGGCATCCCTCTTTTGCTTGCCAAAACCGAACATATGGCTTTCCTCCTCTATGCTTTCCTCTATCTATTCATCTATACTTTGATAAATATTGTTTATTCCTCTATACTTTTAACAAGCAAATGTGTCGTTTGCTTCATCTTGGTCTTACCTAGACTAGGAAAACGTCTAAAAACCCCGTCATAATAACAAAAAAGAATCATCTTGCGACGGTATAAGACGGTGTATAGGTTCAAAAACAGATGGAAAATTGGCAGAAATGATTATGTGAAACTTTTTTTATTAAATAACAACTGTAGTGCTTAAAAGAAAAAAAGCTTAAAAATCCTTGGAAATCTTTTAAAACCTTTTAATCACTGAGTAGTTACTCAGTGAGCAAAAAAATAAAAAAAACCCCTCCAAAAACGTATTTGACATTTTTGAAAACGTTTTACACTATTGTTTTTTCCATTTGTGTGACGACTTGTATCTTTTGTTCAACTAATGCACTGGCATATGTATCCAATGTCATTTGAGTCGAGCTGTGCCCCATTAAAGCACTGACACTCACAATATCACCTTGACTCTCTAGGCAACGCGTCGCAAAAGTATGTCGTAATTGATGGAAGTGTGTTTGGATTAATCCAGCTTTTTCACGAATTTTATGAAAATGTGTAGTTAGAAGCCTTGGTTCTAATGGTTTACTCTCCCTACAAAGGACAAACTCCCCAGCAGTCTGTTCTTTTTGGTATAGTAACAGCTGCTTTAAGGTCTGGCTCATTGGAATTGAACGCATTGAAGAGGTTGTTTTAGAACTGGAATAAATTAACTCTGTTCTCTTCCCATTGTACAAGCCAAGCACACGTTGGAAAGTGGATTTAACATGGATCATATTCGTATCAAAATCAATATCTTTCCACTTCAAAGCCGAGATCTCACCAATTCGCATGCCTGCCCGAAGAGCCAATAGAGTAGGTAATCCCTTGCCATTCTCTTCTTTTAAAGCCACTGTTTCCAACTGTTTTTGCTCTTGCTTAGTTAGTGCCTGATTTTTGTTTTTCAAAACCTTAGGCAATTGAATCAATACAAAAGGATTTTCTTTGATTAATTTTTTTCGGATCGCTTCATTCATACACTGTTTTGTAATGCGAAAGATTACTTGGATCGTCGATGGATTCAAAGTCTGCTCTACTAATGAAACCAATAATTTTTCTGCGACATCTTCATCCAATTCATTCAATCCGTATTTGCCTATAGTCGACAATACATAATGAACTAATTTATGTTTGTAGTTTGCATAAGTCGATTGTTTAATCCCTGATTGAACCTCCTTTAGCCAACGATACCCCCATTCATTCAACGACATTGCTGATTCTCCTTGGGTAGATTGACAAATTTGATATTTCAATTTCAATGGATATAACTTTTCACGAACTTCTTGTAATGTCTTGCCGTACACCGAACCATACTTAGTTTTACCATTAGCTTTTTTGCCTCTGGGGTATCTCCCCTCCCAGCGTTTGTCTTTCCGGTAATAAATATTTTCGCCTCTGCGCATCTATTCTCGTCCCTTCTGTCTGACGGAAATTTTGACGGTCTCTGGAACCATTCAATTTCCCCACTTTTTTATGCCTAATTCCGATAAAAATTGCGTCCTATTATAGAAGGAAAATACAATTTATCATTTTAGTTATTTTTTTAAAAGATATTGCGTATTTATTCTACTTATCTTATAATGAAAATAAATATTGGATGCAACGAAATAAAATATATAACCTCAACCTAAAGGAATCTACTTAGTCTAGGTAAGACCAAGAAAATTACTTTAAATTCACTTTTTAGAATAACACCTGTTATAATACCCATTTCTTTTAACCTTTTTCTGGTAAATCCATTAATAAACCTTAATCTTAAGTGAAAAATAGCCTATCTCGGAAAAACAATGATAACATAATTTTTATTAAGAAAACACATAATATAAATTGATCAAAAATAAATTTTAGTTATATCAGGAAAAATCTTTCCTAATATAGTAAACTGGTATTAGGCCATCATAATAATTATTTCGATATCAGAGTGATTATTAGCTTGGCTGAATGATTTCGTCAATGCTATTGGTATAGAAATACTTCGAAATGAGCAAAAGATACATAGTAAACTTCCCCTACATGTTTATAGTGTTTAGTTATTGAAGAGGGTACCCTAAATCATCTTTCTGTAGGTTAGGAAGAGCCGCCGCTTTTAAAGGCCTTAAAAGGAGGCAGCCAGTGTGTCATTTTCAGAATATTTCCACAGTGTCTAGGTGGCATTGGCACAAAAAGGAGAACGAAATGAATGAAAAGTGAAAGTAGTATAGTTGCAGAAAGAATTGAAAACGTTATTATGTTAGATTCCGAAATTTTTTCAAGTCAATGGGAAAGGATTTGGAAGAAAGACACCTCCGATTCACCACAGGACAAGCAGCTCCTCTCCATGGTTCTGCCGATTCCAGATCATGATGAAACACTGATTATTTACCGTGATAAAGGCGTTCATTACGCCAAACAAACCTTACCTACTTTGAAGAAACATGTTCAAGAAGAAAAGTTTTTGGATTATGCCTGCCTATCACAAACTCTTAAACGCTTTAACTGCTTTGGTAAAAAATTGTTTCCAATGGTTAGCTCCACGACTTGCTTGTTCCCCTTTGGCGGCTCTACTCAGCATGCCGCTTGGATCAATCCAGTCGAAATTAAAGAAATCCAGACAACGAAAGCCTGTACCGAGATAAAAATGACGAGTGGGATAATCTATTGTACCCAGACCGGGAAACGCACCGTTGAGCATCATGCGATGAATGCACTGGCTATTTTGGCTGCTTATCGTCAGGATCGCTTGCATAGAGAAGGGGCTGGACAGACTCCTTTAGACTATCTGTCTCTACCCGATACACCTTTCATTCGTTCCATCTGCCAGAAGCCGCTCTTACAAGAGTTCACCCTGCCGTTAGGAGCCTTTGAACGCCATTATGATAATGAACGATTCTTGAAAAACGTGATAAACGTCAGCAAAGTTATACAATCTGGCGCCTTATCCTACGATACCCTCTCTGAATTATTAAAATAAAATGAGAAAAACATAGCTGACTAAAACTGTTTGAACCCTTGTATTCTAGGCATTTCTGCCGGATACAAGGGCTTTTTTTAGGTTTTTCTTCTTGCAAAGAAAAATTTCCTAACCCCCCGCTACTTTGCAAGGAGAAATTTAAGAAGGTTGATTTAACAGCCTTCTCTATTTTTAACTTGCAAAGTAGCGGGTGTTTTTACAAATTAGCCCATTTTTCTTTTTGAAAAAAATGCTTTATCTTTTAGTCACCGGCCGGGAAACAAAAAAATAACACAAACTAAAAACAGAAAACGGAGGAATTTGAAAAATGATTCAGAAATTAGGTACAAAATTACAGGTACAAATCGAACAAGCAGGGGAAGACAAACAAAAGAAAGTGAACTTTTCAAACGTGATTGAAAATCCGCCAGAGGAAGATGTGGTGAATTTAGGAGAGATCATGGCAGAGCTATCCCAGCAAGGCAGCTCATTAGATAGTGTGATCATGACTGTGCAATCGCGTATTACGAAGGAGGCTGAATAAGTATGAATCGAGTCGTTAAATTAGTTTCTATTTTTAGAAATGGCGCAGGCAAGTCGCAGACATGGAGCTTGAGCAATCCAGATACTACTAAGACTCCCTCACAGATTAAAGGGCTATTAGGGGAATTGGCTCAATTGAATTTGTTCCAGAAGGATGGCATTCGTTTATTTGAAACGGTTGTTAGCGCAAAATATGTCGAAACGATTGAAACAACAATCTTTGAAGAAGAACCTGTTACACGTTAATTAATTCCTGAGAAGCTGCGGCAGACGTGCCGCTCTTCTCTTGCTACTATACTTAAGCTGGATCTGGGCTAATTTCTTTACTGAACCTATTCCCGTCTAAAGTAAAAAAACTACTACAAGGAGAGAATCACAATGTCAGAGCAACCCTTTACGCACCAACAACTGTTTAACCTCAAGCTCGAAACCATCGAGCAAAGACTCATGGAATACTATCAGGAGACCCAGAATGGCACCATGACCATCAAACTACTACTTGCTTTACGTGTACGTTATCAACTTGGGGCAAAGGAGTTCGCTCTGGTATTGCAGGATTTAGTTCGTTACTTATTTATGAATACCAAAGCGACGAAAACCATGAAGCGTTTCTTTTGGTATTTTGCCGATTATTTTGAAACCAGTGAATTGCGGATATTGGGTTTAAAACTCGATCCTGTCCGCAATTTTCTTAAAGCTGCCAAGTCTTTTATCAAGATACAAATTGCTAAGCTGTTCCATATAGAAGCTGACACTGAAGCCACCTGAAAATGATACTTACAGTCTGTCTCACCTACGCAAATAGATTAAAGAAAGGAAGAATAAAATGATCAGACTAGTTTCCACCTTCTTAACTAGTGAAGGCAAGAAGCACAATTTTTCTTTTAAAGATCCTGATACCGCGAAAAGTCCTGAAGAGATCAAAGAGACGTTGGCCTTATTAACCAGCTTGAACCTTTTTGAAAAAGACGGTGTGGGGTTATTTAGAGAACTCGTAAAAGCAAAATATGTCGAAACGATTGAAACGCCGATCTTCGAAGGCGATGAACTGTTTGGTGGACCTGCTCCAGAAGATAAACCTGAAGGAGGTGTAAAACCGGAGCAGCTGACAGCACTTCGCTGTACCTGGCAGGAAGCTCCCAAAGTTCCAGAAGTATCCTTAGCTTCACCAATCAGAAGCGAGGTACACGATACTCTGCGTTCTGTCTCTGAAAAGCGTGTGGCTGTGGAGGGCACTGCTACCAACTGTCCTTCTGTTGAATTAACGACCAGTTTAGAGAAAGAAGCAGAAACTGCTCCCTCTCCAGCTGGAAGTCCTTATGATGTAGTGAAGGAAATGATCCTGCGGAGAAAGCGGAGGAAGGCCAAAGAAAAAGAGCGTCAGAAGCGAAAAGATCCGCCTGACACCCCTTCTTGATTATCTGATCATTTACCAGCGTAGGTAGATAAACTTTGTCTGGGTCATGATCAAGCACTGAAAGGAGGTGATGAATATGCATCCTCTTGTGCAGTATATTTTAGCTCCAATCCTGGTTGGGGTGATTGTCGCTGTGGTTAATCACTGGCTAGACGATCATGATCCATGACGAAGCAATCAAAACTGACGCTTGCGAATCGGGCCCATTCGCAGGTTGTCTCCTGTGTCCATTGACAATTGAATATCGGCTTTGCTGCACCTTCATGTCTAGCCATACATAACGAAAAGTAGATTGGTTCTTGTACAAAGAGTGGCATTTCGCAGAGTGCTTTTTAAACAAGATAAAACACTTTCGTCGTGTCACTACACGGTATGATAAATTGGCAAAGTCGTTTTTATCGTTTGTTTATGTGGCTGCCATCTCCCATTTGATTCAGTAACAAGTTTTCAGACCTGTCCTAGTGATCGTTTATAAAAAAGAAGCCCTCTCCAGCATAAAATTCTGCTGGAGAGAGCGATTGTCTATAAAAAATTGTTTTATTACTTAGATTTCTTTCAGTTTACTTAACGTATTTTCAAGATTTTCTTTATGCCAGTTCTTTGATCCAAGACCTAAAAAACTATCGTTTGCATAACTGCTGCTTATACGAAAATCCGCCAACTCTTTTTGTTGCGTTGTTAGTCGGATATCCCCTTCCTGAGAACGAATGGTGATTTTATAATCTAAACCTTTAGTCTCAACTTCAACTGATGAGATGGTAACTAATGGGATCTCTAATGTCACCTCTTTTTTTAGCAAACCAGTCATCTTACTAAATGGGATTAGTACCAATTCAGTCGCACAAATCTGTAAAACATAATACTCAAAATTGAAAAAATCAACAATTTTTGCACTTAAATTAGGTGCATCGTACTTCACCAAAATCGCTGTATTACTGACTGGTTGAAAACCTAACTCTTTCAAATTTTCTAAAATCTTGATTTCTTTAGCCATCATCATCTTCCTTTTCACATTTTTTATTACTATAACCAATAAAATGAAAAGAATGAGAATTATAAACTATTTGGTACTTTTTCTGTCCTATTCGGTTAATAAAGCTGTTTAAGCTCTTTTATCTTACTGCGAGAAACCAAACAGGTGCTGCCATTTTTTAGCAATACCGTGCGATGCCTTTTATCAATAGTTTGTATCTTTGATCGATTAACTAAGTAAGATTGATGAGTTCGGATGAAATTGGGAGATAAACGTTTCTCAATTTGAGTCAAGTTCCCATGAAACTCAATATATTGATTAGAAGTTATTAAGGCGACATTATGCTTTTTGTACGTAGTCTCAAAATAGTCAATTGTGTTTACTGGTATATGTAAGATACGCGCGGCACTCTCCACAGTAAATAGTTCTTTCACTTCAGATGACTCATTATTTAATAAACCTTGAATCGTTAACAGCGCCTTTCTGATACGATGAATCAATTGGGCCGGATCATCCTTTAAAATATAATCTAGTGCTTCCAATTGATAAGTAAAAGTTTCCGGTAATAATTCACTATGAGTAGTAACATAAATCAAAAATCCTCTAGAATCTAACTTTCGAATCTCTTTCCCTAATTCAAAGCCATTCATCGATTCTTTGGGAAATTCAATATCTAAAAAATAAATACCTTGAGTTCGTTGTTCTTTCAAACAACGAAGTAACTCCTCAGGAGAGGTTGTCGCCAATGCGATAGCAAAATCAAATTCTTCGATCATACTAACATTTCGAATATTCTTCTCTAGTTGTTTCAATATTTCCGACTGATCTTCACAAATATAAATTGGAACCACAGACGATCACTCCTTTTTGATCGTTAATGTTTGAATAAAATGATCATTTTGTGTATCTATATCATTTAAAATGTGGGGGTATTTCGCCAATATCTTTCTAACATTTGCAAGTCCAAACCCACGATTTTTTCCTTTCGTTGAAAAATTCGGCTGCATCAACTCATGCAACAAAATCTTAAGTTCATTTGGATTTTTTATACGGATAACAACATATTTATCGTCTTGCATAACCACTATCGATATCTTCTTCATGGATTGGGTAAGATCAGCTACAGCTTCGATAGCATTATCCAAAAAAATACCCAAAATCCTTAACAGATCGCTAACATCCATTGGTAAATTTCCAAAGATATCCGATATCTCTAGCTGTACAGTAATCCCTTGTGACTCTGCTTTTGCTAGTTTGCTAATTAGTAATCCTTTAATCTCCGGGTTCTCAATAAGTAATAACTGATTCTGACATTTTAATTTTTCTTCTATTCGATGATCAAGTTGAAAAAATTTGTCTGTTAAAAATTTTTGAATTTCCTTAGTATTTCCTTCGCTCGCATGTATATAAATACCAGCAAGCATGTTTTTATAATCATGGTGAACGCTTTTGATTTCCTTTTGAACCTCTTCCATTTGTCTCAGATAGTTTTGCTGTTGAATTAGCATAAGCTGGGTATTTTCCCATTTCTTTTTCTGGTCAATTGTGAGATTCCATAGTCCAAAAATAATTAATAGAATCAAATAGATTAATGATAACAACCATGAATTAACCTGTCGATCATCATTGTTTAAAAAAAAGCGAAAATATACAATTAGGTCACTAAAGTAAAATGAACCGGCAAATAGCAACATAAATGTGGGATAGTCTAGAATCCCTTTGACTGCCATTAACACCTGACTTCTTCGTGCCATATAGCAAAAAAGAGTTGCCGATCCTACTTGAACGAAAGATATCGGAATACTTGCGAATAGAATCGCTAATCGAGGCAAACTTTGGATATATCCAAGAAAGA
>NZ_JAFREL010000001.1 GCF_017377655.1 Candidatus Enterococcus ferrettii | reverse complement strand
GCAATACCTGTTTATTCTGGACATCTCCAGTTATTGCTGCTTGAACCTGAGGTGAGACCATCACTCGAACGAACTGGTTAATCGTTCCAGTATTTTTAATCAGAACTTCTTTTTTTACCAAGAAGTCTAAAGGCAGCTCCGTTCGAATTTCAAAATCTTCCTCAATTGCTGTCTCCACTTGACCCACTCGAAAATCATTTTCTTCGCGATCCGTTGCTGTCATGGCCGCATAGACCAGATAACTTCCACCAAGTAATAAGAGGAGGCCACTGAGCGCAAGTGCAACGTATAATTTGCGTCGATTGTTTCGTTTTTGCTGCTTCATTTTGTGCCTCCTTTACTTGGCTAATTTATCTTTGTATAGCTGATAAGCATGATCATTGGTCGTATGAATGCCCCAATCGTTAATCAATTCCTTAGTTAAATCATGCGCGTCCATTTCTGGAACCAATTTATAGAGGGCTCCTTTATGTTGGTTGGCATATGTTGCGTTCAGTGAAACACTGTCTAACAAATTAGGTGTCACTTCTGTTGGTTGCAGGACCTCAGAATAATAGAAATACCCCTTCTCGTAATACCAATAGTTGGTGTCACTGACAGTCGGCGGTGTTCCTTGATCAAAGACTTTTCCTGCTTGGAAGTTCAGCTCGATTGCTGGCAAAGGAATTGCTCTTGTTCCTTTGTAGGGATACATTTGATCTACTAAAGCGATAGACGCTTTGTAATGCTTGTTCGCACTAACTCCATAAGTATTACCAACTACCCATGTATTGGTTTTCTTCACATCAATAGTTGTTGCACTGGGGGTGCCGAATTCTTTCAAATTCCCGTTGCCATCACCAGCACCATGATTGTCTGTTGCATCGGTCTCAAACCCTACGAAGAATTCTTTTAGTGAAATACGAACAATCGTTGGCATTTCTCCGGTATTTCGTACCCGAACATTTTTTTCCTTTGTTGTTCCAGGGGACCAGTGGAAGACTTGATTAAAATCTTCTTCTACAATCGCTGACAACTTTCGTTGATTAGCGTCCGTTCGATTGACCCGTTCATCGGCAGAAGTAATCCACGCATAGGTACTGCCTACTATTAATAACAGACTTAACACCAGAGAAAAGCAGGCGAACAGGCCCTTACTGCGGACAAAGGTCTGAAACAAATGTTTTCGTTTTTCCTTTTGGTTCATTCCTACTCCTCCTCTCGACGTTTTTTCCATAAGAATAGTACAATCAATACCAGCAACAACCCGGTCAGAAATAGATAGACCAATTCTTCACCAGTTTGCGGCAACAGCTTGCGTGCGGTCGGTGTTCCCTGACCGGTTGCTGGTAGGTTGCCTGAACTGCTGGGGGGAGTACTTGGTACCGTCGGCTCTGTTGAAGGTTCGGTTGGCTTCGTTGGTTTGGTTGGTGGTGTAGGAGCAGGTGATTGATCCTTGGTACCCACAAAATTCCAAATAAAATTCAACGTACTCTGTGCATTCAGGTCCTCATTCGTCAAACTCGAATCGATGGTAAACGTCGCATGCATAATCTTATCCGTTCCATAGGTACAAACACCCAATTCCAGAGGCGTTTTACTCCAGTCACGGCTGGCATCTCCTAACAAAGGACCTTGGTAAATTTCTTTACCATCTAGAACCAAGGTCATGGTGATATGATTCTTCCAATCCACCGAACCAGTAGAGTCGATCTCTTCGACTAACATTCCTAAAGAGAAGGGTTCTTCCAGATCCAAACTGCGAATCGTTATTTCTTTTTCAAAGACATCTCCGGGGAGAATATCCACTAAGTCAATGTAGTATTCTCCCTCAGAGGTGGCATACATACCATCCGAATCGCCGATCACCATGCCGGGGGGAAGTGCTTTTGCCGCGTACACGGTGGACATGCCGCAAAAGAAGAAACAGAAACACAGGATGCTGCTTGCTAACACGATAAGCTTTCTCAACCTCTGTCACTTCTCCCTTCTTTTCATGGCGTGCGCATGGCTTAGATGCCTGCTTTAAGTTTGGTTACAATTGTCAACGTATCGCCTGTTGGTGTTGAACCGCCACCCAAGTGCCAGCCCGCTGAATCAATTAACGCATCAGCATTAGCTTGAACGGCTTCCATTTTTACAACTAAGTCGTACGAAGCATTGGTATATTCTGCGCCCATTGTACTTTCAAAGACTAGTTTTTCCAATAAGTTCTTGGTTGTTTCGCCAGATTTTACTGGAACAGTGTAATAGAACCAGCCATCATCTTTGTTGTAAACCCACTTGTCATTGCCTAAAGTAGCGACATCTGTGACATCTGCACTATAGCCGATCCGAATCTCACTCTTACCTAAACCGTTTGTATCTGCTTGAACACCTTTTTTACCAGTTGCTGTTGGGATTTGGTCTCCAACTGTTGCAGGTGTAACTCCTGGCAAACCAGGAGAGGCTGGCAAACCTAATCCCGCAAGGGTGTAATCATAATCCACACTGTAACGAACGCCAGTTGTTCCTAATAATGCACGACCTGTTACGGTGGTTCCATCTGCATCAGTAAGTGAAGAAGCTGCCCAGTTAACAACTGAATTCTTATAACCATCTTCGTAGTAGCCGTATTCTATATTAGTCAAAGCAAAGTTCCAGTCTTTGGCATCCAATTTGCTGTTTTCAGTGGTAACCGCGATATTGAACTTCATCGATTGGTATTTATTTTTGCTGGCATCGTATGTGCCATCTCCAGGAACATATCCGCTATTATCTGGATGAGAGAAATATTCATGCATTAGTTTCGCTTCATAATTGATTTTCTCAGCACCAGTAACTGCATCAATCGTTTTTCCACCTTTGACCAATAATTTCACATCGTCATGGTCAGGAGTTGTTAAACCAGTAATTTGGCCAGCAGGTACTTGAACAAAACCATCTTTGTATGCTTGATCACCATTAGTGTTGATTGGCATATGTTTGCCTAATCCTGAATCATTCGCAACATCTTTGTATTTAGGATCCGCTTTATCACCAGTTCCTGTTGTTGCTCCATACTTTTCTGCACCTAATTTATCCAAATGCTTCAATACTTCTTCGTAAGACACCCGAACAAACACACTCGCTGTACCTGTATTCGATACGGCTACTTCTTTGGTTGCTTCGGTTCCTGGTACTAACGGTTTTGGTTCCCATGTTTCTTTTACCGTTACGCTGTTGTCGCTTACTGCTGCAGATTCTGCCCGGTTAATCCGTTGATCCTGTGCAGTGATCCAGGCAAACGTCCCTGAGATGGCTGCGATTAACGCTAAAGCCGCTGCAGCAGCCATCAGCTTTTTCTTTTTGTTATTCTTCTTCATTTCTTTTCCTCCTATACATCCTTTTTTTACTTTTTATATAAATACTTGTGTAAACAAGCAGTTATACCCTTCTTGGATACTTCGTTTGTTTCATTGGCCGTCTCACTGGTTCTGGCTGTAGAAAATAGGCCTTAAGAACCAGAAAGAAGCCGAAAGTTGATACCACACACACTAAACATAGCCACAGATTTTCCTGCACAAAGTTCAGGACACTGCCCATCTTGGGAATCACAAAGGTCACTTTCCCGTAGATTCTATCTGCGGAAATCGGTGGGTCCTTACTGTTGTTGGCGTCCCCTTTGGTAACAATGTAGTCGCCCTTTTCCCCGTTTAATTCATCTAAACGCTCTACCATTCTATGGGTCAAGTAGCGGTCTCCTTCACCCACTTGAAAGGTGACAATATCGCCTTCCTTAACCTGACTGCCATCTGCCATCTTTACCAGCACAATATCGCCAGCATAAAATCCCCGTGAAGTTGAATCTAGCTGCGGAGCCATCGAATTGGTCAAGACTTGATAGAAGCGGTAACCAAAGATGGCAGCATCTGATTTCTCACTGAAGGCAAACATCAGTGAACTAAGCAAAATACCAATCGTCAACGTATAGAAAAACAAATTGTAGAGAAACAAAAAGATTTTCCGGTGGGTCGATTTCTTTGCCTCTTGCAACGGCTGCGCTGATTGTGGCGGAACCATTTGCCGCTGCGGCCGCACCCCTCTAGGTGGCGACATTCGCTCACGATCATATGCGTCATAAGTTGGCCGCGGGTTTCGTGGTGGCATCCGACTTGGCGGATAGTCTTCGGTGTATCTCCCTCTAGGATTTCCTCGTTGTCCATTTATTCTTCTATCCGAGTCACCATAATAAGGTTTTGCTAATCGTCTCGGATAAGATTCGCCACGATCTGAACACTCTTCTTCATAGTCAACTCTCCGAGGTGGGCGTCGATTAGAAGGGGGACGTTCATCACGGTAAGGTGGTCGTTCTTCATTCTCATAGTCCCGTTCTCGATACCCTTGTTGTCTCGACATGTCTCCCCTTCTTTCATTGTGCCGTTCGATTGCCTGCCACCTCTTTCGCTGGTCGCTGAGTAATTGGTGGAAGAATTACCACGGATTGCTTAGTCTCGCTCGTTAGAATCTTCGGTTCCTCCGTTGTACTTGATTCGTTTGGTTCGTCTTCTTTTTCTATTGGAGTTACAGATACTTCCGTATTCTCACTAATCGTGTCTGCTGTCGTACTTATTTCTTCTACATCTGGTTCTGCGTCATACGAAGTTAAATGATAGGTTTCAATCAAAGCATTTAACTTTTTGTTATAAGAGGTATCGGTCGCATATTTCCCGGTGAGTGCTTTGGTTGCCGCTTGATAATTTTCTGCCTGTTCTTTCCAAGTCACTTGATAAAATCGAACATTTCCCGAAATTCCTTTTTTCAGTAAAGCTGCATAATCCTCCAATGATTCTTTATAGCTGGGATACTGTCGAAAAGCCGATTGAATCGTATACAGCTGTCCATTCCCCTTGTCTTCTTTGGTTTTAAATGACACGTTTTTCCCTTGATAACTCCCTTTGATCCCAAACAAATTATGATGTGGGGGTCGGGCGAGTTGGCTATTGCCTGAGCCTGTTTCTAAAATAGCTTGAGCAATCATTACTGAAGCATAGAGCCCTTCGTCCCAAGCAATGATTTGTGCATCTTTTCCAATAGAGTGGATAAATTCTTCAGTCGTTTGATTCTTCACTACTGAAAACTGATAATTTTCCTCCACTTTTACGGCTGCTAACGTTGTTTGAACCTTAGTAGCGGCTTCTGGAATTTTTGATTCAGAAACAGTTGGTTCTGTTGCAGACTTTTTTGCCTGTTCTTCTAATCCACTCCACTTAGTAGTTGAGGAAGTGGAAGCAACAGTTTCACTACTCTTGCTTTCTTCATTAGAAGAAAAAGTTTCTTTAGCCACTATTGTCTCTGCAGGTGCCTCACTTGATTTACTAGCAACAGTTGAGCTGCTTTCGATCTTTGGTATTGCTTCTGATTGATCCGAAATGGACTCCTGCGTTTCAGCTGATACCGTTTGTCGTACTTGGGCCTGATCACTTATGACTAGACAGAGGCCAAAGATAAAACACCCTAACAAAACGTTACCTTTCACCTTGTTTCCGCCTTTCCTGTGGGCGTTCCCTAGGTCTTATCGGTCGAGCAGTTGTATGTTTCAACTTCAAAAGAACATCGTGATAATGCAGAGCCGTCATTCGTAAATAAAGTGCCAGAAGCATCAGTAGTAATAGAAGAAACAATTGGCTAACCGTCACCACATCTTGGAAATCTGTAAAGTAGAAAAAGATACCTAGTACCAACACACCCAGCAAAACGACTAACGAAAAGAGCCAATAAATCCAATACCAGAAGGTGTACCATTCAATTTTTTCCTGCAGTGTCTTCATTCAATTCGTACTCCTTCTTTGACGATGCCTAAAATTTGTTTTTCGGTAATCAAACCGAAATGGCGGCTGTCTTTAGAAATGGCGCGATTGTCGCCTAAAATAAAGTAATAGCCTTCTGGAATCTTGTCTCTGGAGAACTCATTCCAGTTAAAGTCTTCCGTTTCTTTGGCAAATTCATCTGAAACACTTTTTTTATTCACGTATAATTGCCCATCCCGATAAGTAATTCGTTCATTTGGCAGTCCAACGATTCGTTTCAAATAAAGACCCTCTGGATTCTCTGGCGGATGCAACACCACAACATCGAAACGCTTCGGTTTACGATGTGATATGATTTGAATCACCTCCTGCTCCTTAAATGTTGGATTCATCGATTCCCCGCTGACTGAATATTTTGGATACATCCAGTGGTACATGCGAAATGAACTGAAAAACAGTAAATAACAACAGATAAAAACAATTCCCATTTTTGTTGGAAGAGACCAGCGATAAAAAGGAGAGAATCTGCGACCTCAGCCAACCTCCTGAGCTTCTTTAACTGGCGCATCTTTTTGTTCACGTACCATTCGTTCCAACAAGGCACTTTCTCCTTGCAAAAGATCAAAGTAAGCAGCTTTACTCAGTAAATTGTCATAATCCATCTTCATCAGCTTGACGTAAGGCTTCCTGAACCACGGACGAGCATGTACCTTCGCTCGTGATTCAATTACTTGGCATTCATACAGGACAAAGTGAATGTCTCTGGCCGAAAGATTGGCTTTGATGTGTTTGACTTGATCTCGTTCGTAAACTAATTTATTACCGGTCACAGTCATTTTTTCAGTTTTATTAATCAACTCACCGTTCAAATTCCACATCTGTTCCAAAAAACGAGCCTTCTGAAGTAAATACGTATATTCCCGCAAACTGATCTTGATCCGTTTATCCCAATCATTTTCTTCTTTATTCTCTCGTTCAAAGTATTGGATCCCACTGTAGAGCATGGATACTTCCAGCTTTTCAATTACCATTTCTAACTTCTGATTCACAGCTCGCAAACGGGCCTTGCTTTGACTTTCCTGCTTTACTTCTTCCTGTTGAACTCGCGCAACATCCTTCGCCTGTTCCTCTGCTTGCTTAAGTGGAACGACTGCACTCGTTTCTGATGCTTCCTTTGATTTAGGCGATACATCTGACAAGTGTTGTCCAGCTAATTCCAGTAATAACTGTTCTGCCCGTTCCAAGGCCTCTTCGGGAGACAAGGATAATTGTTGGGTCAGACTGTCTTCTAGATGAATGCCGAAAGGAAAGCCGATTTCTCGAAAAGCCAATGGAATAAAATCAAAGCGATAAACTTGTCGACCATATTTCGGCTCTTCTGTTTGCGCCTTAATCCAAGCAAATTGGGGAAAGAATTGATGCAGCGATTGCCAAAAGCTAGACCAGTCGAAGTAGCCAGTTGGCACTAACAGCTCCACATGATAACTGCTGTTCATCAGACGAAATAATTGTTCAAAATGCTGGTAAATCTTTTTCCGCTGGGCCTCCGTCAAAGTGCCATGCGGTGCATACAAATACTCACACGCTCGTTCAATTTCCTCTAACAACGGCTGTTTACGCAGCTCCTCTTGCATAATGGGCGCAGGAGTGGGGTATAAGGCGAGTTGATTCTGTGCTTGCTTCACCAAAAACCACCCCTCTTCTATTCGTCATCCAATAAGTTGTCGCTTGTCGCTAACAAACGTACAAAAAATTGGGTTGTTTCTTCTTGTACCGAACGCAGACGCTTACGGTAATTTCTAATTTCCTGCTTCATCACGCGTAACTCTAATGACGCATCATGAATCACTTGATGGGCTTCCTGTTCAGCTTGGCTGCGAATCCCTTTGGCTTCGTATTCTGCTCGTTCCAAAATTGCCCGTTCTTGTTTTTTCGTTTCGATCAGGATCGTTGCTAGTTCTGCCTTCATGTCTTCGTTTTCTTTTTGTGTTTGTTTCAGTGACTCAATTTGTCGTTGCGCTTGCACCAAAGCCTCGGTTTGATTGGTTCGATTGTCTTGCAGCTCCGTGTTCAGCTGGGCCACTTGATTTGTCAGTTCTTGAATCTGACGATCTTTTTCTGCTTGCAGATTCTTCTGCTCCTCTTCTTTTTCTTCACGTAGAGCTTCTAATTGTTTTTCAGATTTCGCTTGTTGTTCGTGTAATTCTTGCTCCTTTTCGGTCAGAGTGGTAGCCATCCCAGTCATTTCTGCTTGTTTGACTTCCAGTTGATGTTTCAACTGAGCGACAGTTTCTTCCAAGCGCTCCACTTCCTGTTGCAGCTGAGTATCTGGTTCTCTCCGAGATTCTTTTTCAGCTTTTTGTGCTGGAAAGGACTCCATGTCCTCTTCATATCTAGCATCGTATCGTTCATCTACAGGAGCAGCTGTCCGTCTTCTGGAGCGATGCTCCCCGCGATCATACCCACTAGGGTTATCAACAGGACGTTCATAGCCTTCCTCTTGATACGAGTCATACCCGTAATCTTCTTCATATCCTTCATTGTCATATTCATCGTAATAGTAATCATCTTGCGTTGATTCCTGATAAGCATCCTTCTTTTGCTTGCCAAAACCGAACATATGGCTTTCCTCCTCTATGCGATTTCTCTATCTATTCCTCTATCTATTCATCTATACTTTGATAAATATTGTTTATTCCTCTATACTTTCTTAAAAGCACTACGCTCGTTTTGCTTTTTTACTTGGTATTAGAAATACTAAGAACCCCCTCTGAACCCCTTTTACAGCAAGGAAGAACGCCCTCCTTTGACGGAGAATGACGGCAAAAAAGTTTGTGAAGTGGTCAATGAAGAAATTTTATTAAATAACAATGACTACAAAAATATGATAGATAATTAAATAACGTGTGTTATGTAACGAAAAGAGCGTTTATCTAGTTAAAATTTCATTAGTAATCGCTTACTTCGTTAAAGCAAACTGTTTTCCTCCGAAAAATAAGTATTATTTTTTAAAAACGTTTTAAAAAAGTAACTTACTTCATCGACTGTTCCATTTGGGCGACCACTTGAATTTGTTGCTCCATCAATGAGCCGGCATACGTATCTAACGTCATTTGAGTAGAACTGTGTCCCATTAAAGCACTGACACTCATAATGTCGCCTTTGCTTTCCAAGCAACGTGTCGCAAAAGTATGGCGCAATTGATGGAAATGCGTGGTTTCCAGCCCTGCTTTCAGACGAAGCTTATGAAAATGATAGGTAAACAATCTTGGTTCTAAGGGTTCACTATTATTCGTCAGAACAAATTTCCCCGTTGCTTGTTTCTTTTGCTTCAACAAAACCCGTTTTAACAAAGCACTCATTGGAATGGATCGTAGGGAAGAAGCGGTCTTTGAGATCGTGTAAATCAACTCGGTCTTCTTTCCTGAATACAGACCAATAATCCGTTGAAAGGTGGACCGTACATGGATAAGATTATTTTCAAAATCAATATCTTGCCAAGCTAAAGCCGCGGTTTCGCCAATTCTAAGTCCCGCATGCAGCGCCAATAAGGCTGGTAATCCTCTCCCCTTTTTTTCTGATAAAGCGAGAGTTTCTAACTTTTTTTGTTCTTGTCTTGTTATTGCTTGATTTTTCGTCTTTTCCACTTTGGGTAACTTAACCTGCGTGAACGGATTTACTTTGATACGTTTCTTTCGCATCGCAATGGTCAAGCATTGATTGGTAATACGAAAGATCACTTGAATGGTAGAAGGCTTTAACTTGCGTTGCTGCAAAACTGCTAATAATTCTTCTCCTACTGATTCATCCAGTTCGTTCAAGCTATAATCACCAATAGCGGATAAAACATAATGAATCAGTTTGTGTTCATAGTTGGCATATGTCGATTGTTTGACTGTTGGTTGCACTTCATGCAGCCAAAGATAGCCCCATTCGCGAAGGGAAATGGTTGAATCCCCTTGGATTTTTTGAATCAGCTGATACTTTACCTTCAATGGATACAGCTTTTCTCGTACCTGGGTTAAGGTTTTTCCGTACACAGAACCATATTGCGTCGTACCATCCGCTTTTTTTCCCTTCGGATACCTCCCTTCCCATCGTTTGTCCTTCCGCCGATAGATGTTTTCTCCTCTGCGCATCCTGATACTTCCTTTCTATAAAGTACGGTTTTTTTGACGGTAAATAGGATAGCCCTGTTTTTTCGTATTTCCAGACAAATACAGCCGGTTAAATAATTACAAAAACGAAATAAAAAATCCACTTTAATTATTTTGTTAAAAGATATTGCGTATTTTTTTGTCGTATTCTATAATTAGACTAGTAAATAGCCAATGAAAAATAAAAAACATAACGATCTTATCGACAGTCCTTTGAAGTTTCTTGGTATTTCTAATACCAAGAAACCTTTTTTACTCTTTAAATAACGATAGTCATCTAATCATTCCGTCTTCTTACTAAAAAAGCTCCCACAATTACTGCTATCGCGGTTTCTAATTATATAGTAAAAATTACGCAATAGATTAAACTAGATTAAGATGATTGTGAAATAAACCTTAAATCTAAAGTTTACATCCTCTCCCATCAGCGTTCTTTTAACATTTCTCTTTTAAATTAGTTTATACTTAGGGTGTTATAACGGAAATGTAATGATTCTCTTATAGCACTCAATTGTATTTAGATGTCATCGTCAAATGATTGAAAATGGATAGAACCGTGCAGCGTTTCAGCAACAGGCATTTATGGGGCCCGATTAGATAGCCAATTGTTCATGAACAGGTATTTTTTATTCGCGATAAAAAGAATCCTTGATGGATCCACTTCATACTCATTTCACTGGCATCCCACTAAAAACCGAAAAAACTCGTAGGGGTGACAAACAACATGTATAAATTAATTTCCTCTTTTGAATTACCAAATGAAAACGATTTAGCTTTAAAAACTGACCACGTTTCAGAAAATCACGTACTTTCTTTAGTCTTTCCTGTCCCGGATCGGAATGAAAGTATGCTCTTTTACGAAAACAAACAATACCATCAGCCCAATCAAACCCTGACCACGTTACAAAAATACGCTAAACAAAATAATTTTTTAGATTATTCTTCACTTACTCATTCACTCAAGCGATTCAATCGCTTCAGCAAACGAAATAGTCCTATCGCTAGTTTGTCTGCCGTTCTTTTTCCATTAGGGCATCCGCAGCATAGTCCTTGGATTAATCCTGCAGAAATTTATGAACTGAAAGAATCCGGAGTATTCACTATGATTCACTTGTTGAATGGCTTAACCATTCAGACGACCTTAACGGTTCGTACGATACGGAACCGATCGGAGGAAGCTTTATCGATTTTATCGATGCTTAAACGTGATTATTTGCAGTCTGGTTTTACTTGTTCCACTGCTCCCTTAAACCTATTGCAGTTACCGGATACCCCTTTTCTGCGCTCTATTAGTAAACGAGCCATGTTGCAGGACTTTCCACTTCCGATTTATGCGTTGAAGGAAGCTTATGAACAGGACCATGCGCTGCAAACATTCCTGCGTCTTGGTCGTTCAATCGATCCAGCAGAGTGGAATTATGAGACCTTTTCTGATTTATTGACTAAATTAATTAACTAATAGTATCGCTTTATACAGGTTGTCTTCGTTATCTTATTCCCGTTTCGGGAAACGAAGGCAACTTTTTTTGTCTGCTATTTCTAGTCATTTCACATTTCAAATTCCTTTTGTACGAACCTATACAGCACCTATTTTCACAATCATCCCTCTTTTTTCCTTGGAAACAATACTTTTCTTTGACCCCACAAATACGACACTTTTTCTTTGACTAAAACAAGTAAAATCCTATTAAATCAAGATTCCTCCAAATTTTCATGGTCGTATTTGTAGGGTCAGGTACCTATTTGTACAGTTTTCAAATTTTTGTTATTCAAGTATGGTTTAATCACCGGCCGGGAAACACAACAAGCACTACCAAATACAAACAAAAACAGAAAACGGAGGAATGAAAAGTGATTCAAAAGCTAGGCACAAAATTACAGGTACAAATCGAACAAGCTGGGGAAGACAAACAGAAGAAAGTGAATTTTTCAAATGTAATTGATAATCCACCCGAAGAAGATGTGGTGAAATTAGGAGAGATCATGGCAGAGCTATCTCAACAAGGCAGTTCGCTAGATAGTGTGATTATGACTGTCCAATCTCGTATTACGAAGGAGGTTGAATAATCATGAATCGAGTCGTGAAGTTAGTTTCTATTTTTAGAAATGGGGCAGGAAAATCGCAGACATGGAGCCTTAGCAATCCAGATACAACAAAGACTCCCTCACAGATCAAAGGTTTATTAGGGGAACTGGCTCAATTGAATTTGTTTCAGAAGGATGGCATTCGTTTATTTGAAACAGTCGTTAGTGCGAAGTATGTCGAAACCATTGAAACACCAATCTTTGAAGAAGAACCTGTTACACGTTAATTGAATATTTGAGAAGTGTTGGCAGACGTGCCACACTTCTCTTACTTATTTATTTAGCCAAGCTGGACTTCTGGCTTGAGTGCATATAAAAAAATTAGGAGATGAATACAATGGCAGAGCAACCCTTTACGCACCAACAACTATTTAACCTCAAACTCGAAACCATTGAGCAAAGACTCATGGAATATTATCAGGAAACTCAAAATGGCACCATGACCATCAAACTACTGCTTGCATTACGTGTACGTTATCAGCTTGGTGCGAAGGAGTTCGCTCTGGTATTGCAAGACTTAGTTCGTTACCTATTTATGAATACAAAAGCGACGAAAACCATGAAGCAGTTTTTCTGGTATTTCGTGGATTATTTTGAAACCAGTGAGTTGCGGATATTGGGCTTGAAACTGAATCCTGTTCGCAAGTTTATTGAAAAAACCAAGTCTCTTATAAAATCAGCAGCCAAGATTTTCCAAAACGTTACCGACTCTGAAGCCACCTGAAAATAATACTTATTGTCTGTCCCACCTACGCGAATAAAAACCGAAAGGAGTCACAAAATGATCAGATTAGTTTCCACCTTCCTAAATAGCGAAGGCAAGAAGCATAATTTTACTTTTAAAGATCCGGATACTACAAAGAGTCCGGAAGAAATCAAAGAATCATTGGAATTGTTAAGCAGCTTGAATCTATTTGAAAAAGATGGCGTTGGCCTATTCCAAGAAGTGGTGAAGGCCAAATATGTAGAAACTATCGAAAGACCAATTTTTGAAGGCGATGAATTATTTGGAGTGCCTGTTCCAGAAGAAAAACCGAAGCAGCTGACAGCACTTCGTTGTACTTGGCAGGAAGCACCAAAAGTTCCTGAAGTATCCTTAGCTTCACCCATCAGAAGTGAGGTGCACGACGCACTACGTTCAGTTTCTGAGAAAGGTACGGTGGTTGAAGATACTACAACTACTTGTCCATCTATTGAAGGAACAACAACTTTAGAGGAAGAAAAGACTTTCTCTCCACCTGCTGGCAGTCCTTACGATGTCGTTAAGGAATTGGTACGACGCCGAAAGCGGAGGAAAGCCAAAGAAAAAGAGCGTCAGAAGCGAAAAGATCCGCCTGACGCCCCTTCTTGATACTAATCTGATCATTTACCAGCGTAGGTAGACAATCCTCGTCTGAATCATGATCCTGTACTGAGAGGAGGTGATAAAATGCACTCTCTTGTACAGTATATCTTAGCCCCGATTTTTGTCGGATTGGTCATCGCATTAGTGAACCATTGGCTGGACGATCATGATCCATGACGATACAGCAGATACCTGTGAACCGGGCCCGTTCACAGGAGCTTCTGTGGATTTGCTCTTTGCTGCGAAAGTGATATGCGTAGTGGAATCTCGCTCTTTGACAACAGAATGTTTTTACTGGAAAAACACTTCCATTAGGAGAGCTCTCTTCCTTCAGGCTGCATGTCACTCCATTTGTCTTCTTCATAGAATTCACCAATTGTCGCGGCAGCAAATGGATCGGTAATTTTAGGGATCAGCAGAATCGTGCCGTCTTTGGAGTATTCAACAAGGTACTCTTTATTTGGCTCTGGCTTTTTCCCATCTTTAGGCGGTAGAGTTATCACAACAGCGTTTCCTTGCAGTCTTGATCTTGCAATTAACATGTCAAATCACCTCTTTATGTGTATTATAGTACAATTCGACTACTGGATTGTCTCAAATTAATCATACATATACCACAGCATCCAATGTTGTTGATGCATCTATAACTTGATTTTTTTAAACAAAGAACTTAGCGAACGCTTATACGTGACACTAACGCAAATAAAAAAGACAGAAACCTATATCCCGCAGGGAATTTTGGCTTCTGTCTTCTCTCATTGATCATTTTCGGATCGTATATTTACCTTTGCTACTTCAAAAATTTGGCTAACTGCTTCAGCATTTTACCCGTCGTTAACCCAAACTCTTCTTGCAAGAATTCTGGGGTACCTACTTGGCCGAAGCGATTATCCACACCGATTCGTTTCAACGGAATTGCCAGCCCGTTATCAGCAATAACTTCTGCTACTGCACTGCCTAAGCCGCCAGTAATAGAATGATTTTCGATGGTGATGACGCCTTTTTTACCAATTAAACGTTCCAACAAGAGCTCTTCATCTAACGGTTTAATAGTAAACATATCTACTACATCACAGGTCACGCCTTTGGCTGCTAATTGTTCAGCAACTTCTAACGCTTCGGAAACTAATTGTCCTGTTGCTACTATTAAGTAGTCTGATCCTTCTTGTAGTAGGTTGCCTTTGCCAATTTCAAAGGTAGAGCCTGGTGCATAGACATTACGTACGCCTTTACGGTTACCGCGGACATAATGCACACCAGCCATTTTACTAAATTTTTTGATGATCCAGTCCATTTGTACTTCATCGGCTGCATCGCAGATGACGATATCAGGAATCGCGCGCAGTAACGCAACATCTTCCCAAGTAGTATGGGTACCGCCATTATGCCCTGCGGCAAAACCAGGATCTGAACCAAAAATATTGATGGTGTTTTTCGAATATGCCCCTGACAGGAAGATTTGATCCAACACTCGTCGGGTCGCGAAAGGCCCGAAGGTATGGATAAATGGGGTATAACCAGTTAAATTTAAGCCAGCGGCAACGCCGACCATGTTGGCTTCAGCAATCCCAACGTTAATGAAACGATCCGGATTGGTTTTAGCAATATCGGTCCATTTGCTAGCACCGCCTAAATCGGCATCTAAAGCAACGACTTTGTCATTTTCTTCCATAACCGCCTTCAAGGCATCAACAACGGTCGCGCGCAGCTCTTTGCCAACTTCTTTATTCTCTGCAAGTGTAAACATCTAGGCACGCTCCTTTGCTTTTAGTTCCTGCAAGGCTTGGTCAGTAGCGATTTGGACTGCTTCACTGTCGAATTTCACGGAGTGATTGGCATCCATCTCTTCAAAGAACTTGACCCCTTGCCCTTTGATCGTGTCTAATACGATACAAACAGCTTGGTCAGTGACCGCTTTGCATTGATCAATGGCTTCATCAATGGCCGCTAAGTCGTCACCCTTCACCTTAGTTGTATGGAAGCCGAATGCACGCATTTTCTCTGCGATATCAAAAGGATTCAAAATATCAACTGTCGTGCCATCTAGTTGCTTTTTATTTTCATCGATGATAACAATGCAATTGCTTAACTTGAAATGAGCTAAGTACTGGAATGCTTCCCAGCATTGACCTTCGTTCAACTCACCATCACCGACGATCAAATAAACGTAGCTGTCTTTTTTTTGCATCTTCAAACCGGTAGCGATTCCGGCTGCAACTGATGTCCCTTGACCAAGCGAACCAGTAGTAGCATCAACTCCAGGTGTTTTCGTCCGATCTGGGTGAGAGGGCAGCCGAGTGCCGCCTTCGTTCAAGGTAGCCAGCCATTCTTTATCAAAGAAACCAACTGCCGCAAGTGCACTGTACCAAGCTGGTCCAGCATGTCCCTTCGATAGGACGAGGCGATCCCGCTCTTCCCACTCGGGATTTTTTGGATCGTAGTTCATTTGTTTTCCATATAAGACAGCCAACAAATCAGCAATCGATAGGGAGCCGCCGATGTGGCCGGCTCCTACCCTGCGGATGGCTTCAATACTGTCGATGCGAATTTCAGCTGCAAGTGCTTCTAGCTTAGCAAGCGTATCTTTTTCCATCTTGTGTTTTTCCTCCATTATTCAGAAACTGCTTTTGATTTTTTCCCTTTTGAAGCGACAGTCAAACCAATGAGAACAGCTAAGACTGCCAGAATTCCAGCAATAGCCGCAATTTGTCCCCCGAAGTTCGCTAGGTTTCCTAGGAACAGGCCGGTTACACCATAGTCGGTATCTGAGAAGGTTGAGCCTTGGAAGCCCAGATCTCCCATAACGGGCATTAACAAAATTGGCATGAAGCTGATGATGACACCGTGGACAAAGGAACCTACTACTGCGCCGCGCAAGCCACCAGTCGCATTCCCGTAAACACCGGCTGTTGCACCACAGAAGAAATGAGGTACGACACCAGGGATAATTACGGTTGTTCCAGTGACAACCATGATAACCAAACTAACAATTCCACCAACAAAGCTAGTTAAAAAGCCAATCAACACAGCATTTGGCGCATATGGAAATACGATTGGGCAGTCCAAAGCTGGGATAGAATTTGGTACCAATTTTTCTGAGATCCCTTTGAAGGCAGGCACAATTTCAGCTAAGATCAAACGAACACCTGCTAGGATAACGAAAACGCCGGCCGCAAATGATCCTGCTTGCTGCAATGAATAGATAATATAGTTCGTGCCGTTACTTAAGTTTTCAGTCACAAAGGCATTTCCAGCAAATAAAGCCACGATTACGTAAACGACAGCCATTGTGATCGTGATACTTACAGTAGAATCACGTAAGAAAGACAACCCTTTTGGAAAGTTGATGTCTTCTGTTGATTTTTCTTTGTCGCCGACGTATTTTCCGATTAAACCGCTCAAGGCATAGCCAAAGTTACCAGTATGTCCGAGGGCAACCGTATCATTTTTAGTAATTTGACGAGTGAATGGCTGAGCAATTGCTGGGAAAATGGTATTGGCTAACCCTAACGCCAGACCACCGAACAATACTAACAGTACAGGGCTCATGTCAGTAACACTTAAAATTACAGCGATCATACAAGCCATGTATAGGGTAGCATGACCTGTTAAATAGATATATTTGAAGCGTGTGATGCGGGCGATCAAAATGTTGAAAGCCATACCAACCAGCATAATAAGTGCGGTATACGTTCCAAAGGTGGTTAAGGCCAAGGCAACGATCGCCTCATTATTCGGGACAACTCCTTGCATGTTGAAGGCAGCTTGGAACATTTCGCCAAAGGGTGCCAAGGAGTTCTCAACTACACCGGCCCCCGCCGTTACAACTAAGAAGCCGACAAAGGTTTTGATTCCACCTTTTACTGTGGAAGCTAAATCTTTTTTCTGCAGGACATTTCCTAAAATGGCGATTAAGGCAACCAACAATGCCGGGGTACTAGCGATATCGACTAGTAAATCTAAAATTCCATTCATTTTGTTTTTTCCTCCTATTTGTTAACCGTCTTGCCCTCTCCTAGGAAAGGGCGTTGAGTCTATAACAAGCCTTTTTCTACGCAAACGGCTTGAACTTTTTCTTTTAATTCATCCATGTCAATGATACTGTCTAGAACAACCACTTCACCCAAATGTGTCGCGCTGTCCGCCAAGTCGATGCCGACAAAGAAGACATCTGCCAAATCTGGAGAAGCACTTCCCATATCATAGTGTGATACCTCAACATCGTTGACTCCCAAGTCCTTCAATACTGTGTTGATATTCATTTCTACCATAAAGCTTGATCCTAAGCCGGACCCGCACACTGCTGCAAATTTCATTATTCATTCTCTCCTTTAGATAAAATTGATAAGATTTCTTCTTTAGTTGTTGCGTTTAACAAATTCTCTAGATTTTCTTTATTGGATAATAGTTTGGTTAAGCTGGATAATGCCCGCAAATGTGCTTCGTTGTCGACAGCAGCTAAACAAACAAATAATCGAATGGCATGCTTCTCATCATCTACCAGCAACACTGGTTCTTGGACTTTCAAAAGCGACATTCCTAATTCATTCACGCCATCTTCCGGGCGGGCATGAGGCAAGGCAATCCCTTTTCCGATATGAATAAATGGTCCGTATTGCTTTACTTTATTGATCATCGCGTCGATGTATTGGTCCTCAATTTTCCCTTGAGTCACTAACGGCTGGGCAGTTAAGCGAATGGCCTCTTCCCATTCTAGCGGCTGATCGCTCAGTTGAATCATCTCTGGGGTTATAAGTTCTGTTAACATTGGGCGGCGGTCCTCCTTTTTTTCAATCAATCGATTCATTTTTTTATTTAAGGTTTTGTACAGCTTTTCCTTAGTCACGCCTTTTTTGACAGTAATATAAGGCAAAAGCGCATCTACGATTTCTTCGGCACTAGGCAATGAGAAGCCTGGAATCAATAGCTCCTGTTGAACGCGATTGATCAATTGGTTCTTTTCTAGCTGTGACATGAGTGGTTTCACTAGGTAGGCCCGTTTCGCAGTTTCTACTTGAATCGTAGAAAATATAACGTCGTAGCTTTCTTCTGAGATACTTTGCAGCTGATCGACTGAACTCGCTTCCTCAAAGTGAATGGTGGGAAATATTTTCTTTAGCTCGGTCTGTAAAATCAGGGAGGAGCTAATACCGTTCGGACAAACAATCAGGGCTCGAACTTCTTCCTGTGCCGCTTCTTCCTTTTGACGAGCTATTTCGCCACCAAACAGAATAGAAAAGAAGCCCACTTCTTCTTCTGGAATTGTTTCACCAGTCAATTTCTCCAACGGTAACAAGGCATCCTTGGTAAAACGATAAATTTCCGCATATTCCATTTGGATATTGCCTATTAGAACATTCGGTAGATAAAAGCCGTATTTGATCCGAAAATAGGCTGGTACTAGATGATAAAACAGGTTCATCAGCAGCTCTCGAAAATTAGAAAATTCGATTGCTGACAGGTTTTCCATCCGATGAATAATTTCAGCAGAGCAGCTCAGCAGCTGATCCAATTGGATATCCTGAATTTCTCCTTGTACTATGGTCATCAAAATAATGGTTAAATAAGCTGCTTCGTTTTGATTGTTATCAGTAAAGAATTGCTGGTATATCAGCTGGCCTGCTTGATAAGCTGTTAAGGAACACATCAAGTCAACATCTTCTAGCTTTTGTAGTGGACGAGTGATCATTCGATCTGCCGAGAAAGCCAAGAACAGAGCAACCTCATCAATTCGACTAGGTACAATTTCTAGTCCAGCTTTCTTGGTTTGCTCCTGGATCGTATCCCGCCAGCTAGCATACCTGTCTAGATTTTGCTGATTGATCCAATGCAGCAGGCCAAATTTCCCGGTATTGCTTTGCAGCAGCTCAGCGACAAAGTTTTTGGCCAAGCGTCGCGCACTTGCCTCTTCTCCTTCAATTAGAAAACCCGTTTTCCGTGTGTACTCCAAGCGAATATCAAAGTCAGATAATTCATTACGTAGTTTTTTGATATCGGCAATCGCAGTACCCTTTGAGATTTCTAGAAAATCCTGAAAATGAAACAAGGAGAGCACTTCAAATTGCGAGTAGCTTAACAAATAAATTAAGGCGCGCCGTTCTTCCTCAGAATAAATGACTTCATTCTCATGGGTTAACCAGCTGGCCCATTGCTTCGCCGAAATCTTCGGCACGTAAAAGGCTCCTGCAGAAGTCCTTTTCGTTTTTTGCTTGCTTGTTTGCAATTCCCCTAATTGCTGCTGAACTTCTTTGGCAGACAGGCCTGTCTGAGTTTGCGCTTGGTCCAGTGTAATCAAGCAATCGGGTTTTTGGGATAGGAGATAACTCAATTTGTAATTCATCTCCGCCACCTCCTGACTTTAGTATAGGATGAAAACGATTCATTTTCGATTGTCGTTCAGTACAAAATACGTTTCAAAAATTAATTTCATTGTACCGAAGCCTGCGGCGTGTCTCTTTTCAAGCCATAAAAAAAGAACAAACGCGTGCGCTTGCTCTTATCTGTTAAAAAATAAAATGATCATTAAATCAGCTTCTAACAGGTTCTTTAATCAGCCACACCTTTGAATAAGATAACTAAAAAAATAGCTATTTTATCCAATACATTACTGCAAGTAAATGCTAGTCAGCGGCTCCTAAAGTTTATCGATGCTACCTTTTTTGTTAATCAGATCGTTTTTTTGAAGAAGACGTTATCGACATCCATTATGTGATAGTCTTTGGGCATGTCAGCCTTCGAACATTCAACAAACCCATTCTTTTTATAGAATTTTTGTGCGGCAATTAGAACATTCACGGTACCTAAATAAAGCTCTTTATACCCTTGATCTTTGCAGTAAGAAATCAGTGTATCCAGCAGTTTTTTCCCTAATTGCTTTTCGCCACGGAAAGCCGGTGCCGCAAACATCTTTTTGATTGCTCCATTGCCATTTTCCAGCTTAACTAAAGCAATCGTCCCCACCACATGATTCTCAGATAATGCAACCCAAAAATTGCCGCCGGTATGGATATATTCTTCCTCGATTTGCAACAAATCGGGTTGGTCTTCTAATGTAACGTCAACGCCAAAATCATTCTGGATCGAAATAATCAGGTCGACAACTTCGCTTTCATACTGCTTTTTAAACGGGGTGATTGTAATTTCAGACAAAAATCATTCCTCCTTTAACGATTGTTTTCAGTATAACATGGACAGCTTCAGAAGAAGGAAAAAGCAAACAGACAGACCTGCTCTTTATCCATCGTAAAAGCCCAAAATAATAATCCCTATCATAACGATCGCAATCACTACATATTGCTTCCAATTCAGTTTTTCCTTTAAGAAAATTCGGCCCAGCAGCACAGATATAATTGCATAAGATGAAATCAAGGGTGCCGCAATCACGGCTTGCTTGCCAGCAATCGCTCCAACATAAAAGAATTGCCCAACTGTTTCAAAGAGAGCGGCCAATCCACGATTCTGCTCCTGAAAAAAATGAATCTTTTCATTTTTTCGGAAGTACAGATACCCCATTAAAAAGATCGCCACAAATAAGAAGGTCAATTCATAACTCATATTGGCCTGATCCTCTGACATAAGCTGCTTATACTCCAAATAATAGCTGTCTAAAAAGGTTCCCATGCCATCAATAAGCATATAAATAATGGGAAAGATGATTGCTAACGCACCAAACCGATACTTTTCTTCTGGCTGAACACCTGCCTGCTTCAGCTCTTCATCCTCCGCCTGTTTTTCCAATACCGACAGCAGCAAAATCCCAATCAAAATAAGCACTACTGCAAACAGCTGACCTCCATTGATCCGGTTGCCTAAAAGGATGACTCCCAGCATCGCAGTGACCGCTCCAGAAGAATTGGAGATCGGTGAAGAAATAGATACTTCAATATACCGTAAGCCAAAATAGCCCACAGCCATCGAACCAATGTACATTGAAGAAACTGGCAGGTAACGGATCAAATTCATCCAATCATAAGAAATTCTTTCAATAACCCCATAATAAACAATTGCGTGCAGCCCCATAACCAGTCCAACAATGATTGTCGTCTTCACAGCACTATACCGATCTTTTGGATCATTGCCCTTTTTATAGAATAAATCTGCACTCCCCCATGCTAACACCGTCAGCATGGCATGAACAAACCACATGTAGATAACCCCTTTTTCATTTTAATGACTGTATTTTCATATAGTTAGCGTTTTTTCCTTTTTTGCTCCCGATCCATTTTCTTCAATTTATTCGTGACTTCAGCGTTTGCATAAGGTTGGTTGGCGGGTGTCTTTACTACTGAGTCTTTCTTCTTTTCCTTCAAGAAAAAAGCTCTAATCTTCATTCGCAGCTTTTTCACCATCAATTCCTCTTTTCTGGATAGTGCAACTAGCTATTCTATTCACCTCGAGAACAAAAAAAGGCCGCCTACTTGTTGAGGCTGGCCTTACTTAATTATAGCATGTGCGATTTAAGGAGAGAATAGAAGATTAGGTGTGAATGAAATTGGAATCTTTTAACGTCCACTATTGTGAGAAAAACAAGATCACACTCAGCAAAAGCAATAAAATTCTTCTCGCATTTGCTCCTGCTAGTAGTCAAGCTGCTTTAACCGCAGCATGGCTTCAGAAGAATTCAGGAACTTGATGGTATACAATGTCATAATATCGTCCTTTAAATTTTCTTCTTCTTTCTTGCCGCCAAAGGAATTAATCATTCTGTTGATTGCCCAAACTACATATGAACCACCCCCACCCATACCTAGCTGAAACCCTAGTTCTGCCGATTCGGACAATGAACTCTGCTTTATCTCTTTCGCCAAGGAACTGAATTCACCTTGAATAATAAAGACATCCTCTTTTTCTTTAACTTTCTGTCGTATTTCTTTTAAAGTTGAAGCAATATAGACAGCCTCACTATCTCTTATAGCCAATAATTTATCTAACACCTCACCAGGGGAATAACCGGTTCCTGAGGCAATAGCAACCAGTGTTTTTACTGAATAGGTTTTTGGATCACGTTTGGCAGCCTTCGACAGTGTTTGTTCTGAAATACCAACCTTCTTAGACAGATCATACCTGGTCATCTGATTCTGTTTTAAAAAAATGTCTAACACATTCTTCATAAAAATTCCTCCTTTCACTACTAAAACGTATTTTACTAAACTATATTTTAGTATACAGCAAAAAAGAAATTCTTCCGGTTAACATGCGAACTTTTACAAAAAAATCGGTTTGACCAGTGCTTGGATAAATTCTTTGATGCAAAGACATTCGAAATGTTTTACCTATTCCCATTTTTCGTAAAGCATTCAAGTGCATATGTACTAAACTTCAGATTTTCTATCCAAAGCTCGCTTAAAAGGCCAGTGAAAGGATAAGTTATTCTTTCACTGGCCTCTTTTTTATTAGAAGGGATTGAATTGGCTTCACTCACCTGAATTTTTTAAACGAGCTGCTGCTGTCTCATTTCTAAATACATTAATTGTCTTGCTTTGTCCTTTGCATCGTACAGACGAACTTTTCGAGGGACAAACTGATGAATATCGTCTTCATTGTATCCTACTTGTAGTCGCTTGCCATCAGTCATAATTGGCCGTCTCAATAAGCCAGGATTTTTTTCAATAAGTGCCACAAGTTCATTAAAGCTTAGGTCATCTAAATCGATAGCCAGCTTTTCATAAACCTTTGATCGAGTGGAAATAATTTCTTCTGTTCCCGTTTCTGTCAATGAAAGTATCTCTTTGATTTCATTTTTAGTCAGCGGTTCAGAAAAAATATTACGTTCTTTAAAATCTAATCCAGCTTCAGTTAACCATGCTTTAGCTTTTCTACATGAAGTACAGCTTGGAGAAACGTACAATTTAATCACTTTGACTTCAACCTTTCTTTTTATTTAATAGGAATAACTCTTTGATGAGATAAATTTACCATTTCCCTTTTATTTTGTTAAATAATTAGTTTTTTATTTTTCCAATTTTACTCTATTGCCAATTCATGCCCTGTGTTTAAAATAACGTTATCAAGAAAACAAAAAGAGATAAATCCTTCTTTTTCACAGTAAAAACGCGGCAGAGCAGGTGCTATCTACCCTTTTGATAACACCGTTGTTTTTGCTCATAACAATAAATCAAAATTTTCTCCAATGAAGAAAATTTTGATTCTTTGTTGCGAACAACGTAAAATAGTTTTTTTATTATCATTTGGTTTAGTGATACTGGCAGTTTATTTAGGGTATAAAAATTTTATTTATACCTGATAGGATATCCGTATCAAGATTTCGAGAAATACAAAAAGAAGCAGCAATACCTACTAATTTGCTAGTAGCTATTGCTGCTTTGACTGGAGTCATTAATCAACTATTTTAAGAAATAAAGTGGAACGGTCCCTCATGAGTAAATGGTCTTCGTCCACCGCGGTAATTCTCATCGGTAAAGGTCATAAAGCTTTTAACAAAATTGTTGGGTACATCGACTGTGTAAGAAACACAAAGTCCAGATTCTTCCACCCAGTCAATGGAATAAATACCGCCAGGATACTCTTCAAAGTGAATCGTCTCCACATCTGTTGCTCCAGCATCTTCTTCTCGAATGGATGTCCAGCGTAATTGATTATCTGGTAAAAAGTCAATTCGAAATTGTAATCCTGAGTCAAACTTTATTTCTGCCGCTTTGCCTTCAAATGGGTTGCTCTTCATTACTGCACCTGCTTTACTTAATATTGTGTATATTTTCACTTATCTTAAGCTTACATAGTTTGGAGTAGTTTAGCAATCTCTTAAGGGAAAGTTTTGTTTGTACGTTGTCTAATTGATTTTTTATCTATTTATGCCGTAACAAAAGAATTCAGCATCTCAGTAATAAGATCAGCATTCTTTTCAAAGAATGACGGAACCCCCATAAGATTAACAACAATATAGTCGGTCTCAGTCTCTAGGAAGTAATACTGAATTTCAATCTTTATCCCTTCTGTAACACCAGTAAAACTGTACTCACTTCCTGAATAATGCGCCGTTTGATACTCTGCCTCCGCAGCACTTCCCTCTTCAATTTGGAAATCTTCCGTTGAAACAATCTGCTCCTTCATCCCATGTTTAAAGATTTCAAACCCGTTCACATCGGACTTTTTCACCCCATAAACCATGATTCCCTGCACGCCTAATTCTTCTCTGGCACTAAACGGAATATTTTCTTCTTCTGGTTGAACTTCCCACTTGTCTAAGATTTTGATTGTATAAGTCGTTCCTTCAATTTGAAACTCCGTATCCTTTAGCTCAACCTTTTTCTCAGATTCGGAAGTAGAAAGTTCCGTTACAGAAGTCGACTCTGTCGTACTTTCTGACTTAGTCGTTTCCTCTGTTCCACCAGAACTACACCCTGCCAACATTCCTGCCATTACTAATAATACAACCCATTTTTTCATTTTTGCTCTCCTAACATTCTTAGTTTGACACTTATATAAAATCGTAATTGCCACTTCTATATTTTTCAGTTTTCACAAAAACTTCTAATGATTGTTATCCGGAAGTTTCCTTTCGTGATCTTCATGATGCTAGTTACTACTTCTTAATCAGAAAAATCTTCCAGTTTTGAATCAAGCCCCAGATCTGACCATTCATATTCAATAATAGGATGCATCTCGTCTTTGCTTAAATTATCAAATTCATGTGCAAACCTTATTCGTAAATAAGGTGGAGGATAACGAGAAAAGTGTTTCTCTATATTAGATATTCCTACAAAAATCATAGATAACTCATTCTCGTCATACATGGCACGAAACTTTCCTAAATGCTGCAACTTCAACCGATCACTTTCATCAACAATGATTCAATCAATATATTTATAAGAATCTCTCTAGTATTTTTCCTCCTCACCATATTTATCTATTAAATGGATAGCCCTTACTATGTTAATTCAACTGCACATCATACTACTATCTGAGCCGACACGAGTCATTTTCTGTACAATTAAAATTTGATTGCAGTTGATTTTTACTGCTGTTTCATTTATTAATTAGATCCTGTGTTTAGTCTCTGTTGTTTACAGAATTTGTTTCAGTTTGTTCATTTTAGATTTATATCCATTGTATTGATCCTCCTAATTAAATTTGATCAATAGTTAATTCACTAATTGCATATAAAATTGCTTGTCCAGCTAACTCAACCTTGTCCTTTGTTACTGTGCATTGGAGGGTTCCTCCACGGGCAGAGGCTTGCCTTGCGACTAATGTTTTTTTACCCAGTTTTTGTGCCCAAAGTGGGGAAATATGACAATGCCCAGAACCACAGACAGGGTCTTCAGAAACGCCAAGTTTTGGTGCAAAGCTTCTGCTAACACAATCAAATTCTTGACCAGCTGCAGTCACATGTAAAAGAAGTCCAGGGAGCTCTTTTGCTTTTTCTAAATCAGGTTGAACCATTCTTACCGTTTTTTCGTCAGTTAAGACACAAACTAAATCACGCCCCATATAGGCTTCTAGTGGTTTAAAACCAATGACTTCTGTCATTTCTTGTGTGATTTCTACTGGTGTCAAAGCATAACTTGGGAACTGCATTTGATAGAGTAGCTGCTCCCGTCTTACGATTAATTCCCCACTTAGCGTATCAAAAATGACCGTCTTTAAATTTTTATCAATATAATTCATCAGAACAAAAGCAGTAGCCAGAGTTGCATGACCACATAAGTCAATCTCCCCACCCGGTGTAAACCACCGCAAATGGTAGTGATTGCCTTCTTTGACAGTAAAGGCAGTCTCTGAAAGATTATTTTCTTGCGTGATTTTTAACATTAACTCTTCGGATAACCATTCTTCTAAAATACAAACAGCGGCAGGATTACCTTCAAATAGTTTTTCTGCGAAGGCATCGACAATATATTGTTTCATGCTTTTACACTCCTTTTTCTGAGAAAGTACAGGCAATGAGCTCAACTTCACAAAGAATAGTCAAGGTCAGTTTTTAACGCTACACAGGTTCTAGCTAATCCATAAAAAAATGTTTGTATCTCTGATCAAATGTATGGAAATCTCCCATTGCAGTAAATAATTTCATGTACGAATCACTCCTTTTTTATTTATCTTTGTAGTGTCAGTAGTCAGTATCATGTTTTGCAGAAGATCATCGAATTAAATAGTCTTACCAAGGTTGCCCAAGTATTGGACAAGGCTTTAATCTAATTATGTCGCATTCTCTTGAAGAAAAAACAGAACATCACCTCTTGAAGTTACTTTTTCCACAAACGACCGATTGTACAAACAACGGAGATTCAGTGTAACTATAAAAAAGATAGCTAACATCGAATGGATAGTCATTTAATGACTATCTGCAATCTTACGCCAATTAATTTCGAGCAAAAATCTCATTAATAAAAGAAAGACCATATACAAAATAAAAATCCATCGAAGGGGAATGTTGATACTTGTAAAAAGGCTTAACAAAAATAAAATTAGTGAAGAAAAACCAATAAATAGCCAGGTTTTTCCAAAAAACTTATTGGAATATCGAAGATACTCCTGTTTCTTTTCTTTGCGAAATAAGAATGTACTATCTTTCCATGGAAGATTTGGTGTGAAAAGTGAAAGACTACCAAAAAAGCCACTCACACAAAATCCAATAAGTAAAAATTGTAATTGATTCATTCCAGATCACTCCTGTTACTTTTTTGTTTATTATAGACTACGACAAAATCCTCTGTCTACAAGCGAGTGGTCGCTAAATATTCCCTTACTCAGTTGGTAGAGTATACTGCTCATGAACGTCGGAGTGCAGGTACGTAAAATCCAGAGTCTAACAAAAGTGTTAGATAAATAAATGGATAAAGGCACATACTTTTGCTATGCTTACACACTAGATTAGATATCTAAAAAATATTGGAATAATGATAGTTATAGCAATGATAGGTGTAAGTTATTTTGGATACGAATACCACTCAGAAATATATAAAACTGAAGCTGCTTATACTACCATTCCAAACGAAGACCCAAAGAAAGAATCCTCAGAAGATGCTAATAAGAAAGTAGTGGAAAAAAGCTATTTCTATAATTACAAGCTTAGATTTGTAAGGGAAATAGAGTATGAATTGTCAGGGACTGACCCACATGATTTCGAACCAGGCTCTTGAGTCAAGGCTGAGGTTAATAAAAAAAGGGAGGTTTCTTCTATTGCAAGTAGAATTATTCAAATTACTAAAAAATCGAAACAAATTTTGTTACAAGATAATTGAACTATTTCAAGTTGAGCAGGATTGGGTAGAAGTCCAAACGGTAAGTACGAATTTAGAAATTAGTGAACGCAGCGTCCAACGTTATTTTCACTATCTCGATGAAACCATAGAGGAGTATAATCAAACAAACAACAAGCACGTCAAATTCTTTTACGAAAAATTCAAAGGAATAAAACTAGAGTTTTCGGATTCCTCAGTTGAACAACTAAAAATTCATTTAGCATGCAATGACGAAAACTTGCAACTCTTACTTGATTTATGCCTTTTGAAAACCGATTATAT